>NZ_JBFTIA010000001.1:0-570070 GCF_056394525.1 Arthrobacter sp. 10N43
CCACACCCCCGAGGACCTCCGGCTGGTCGCCGCGAAACTCAACCGCCGGCCCCGGCCCACCCTCAACCTCGAAACCCCAGCCAGCCGGCTGAACCAGCTGCTGCACGCAGCCTAAACCCCGGCGTTGCTCCCACCAGTTGACTTTGCCGGCCTCATGGCAGCTCTAACTGACAGCGCAACGTGGGGGTGCCGGCAGGTCAGGCGACGCGGGTGATCTCCACGCTGACGGTCAGGGCCGACCCCCCGCCGCCGGACAGGATGCCCTTGAGCGGCGGAACGTCGCGGTAGTCGCGGCCCCGGGCCACGGTGACGTGGAAGTCCCCCGCCGGCTTGTGGTTGGTCGGATCCCAGCTGCGCCATTCGCCGTCCCACCACTCCAGCCACGCATGGGACTGGCCGGCCACGGTCTCGCCGAGCTCCGCCGTCGAGCGCGGGTGCAGGTAGCCGGACACGTAGCGGGCCGGGATCCCGCAGCTGCGCAGGGAGCCGATGGCGAGGTGCGCCAGGTCCTGGCAGACGCCCTGCCGCTGGGTCCAGGCCTGCTCGGCGTTGGTGGTGACGCCGGTGGAGCCCTTCATGTACGTCATCTCACCGCGCATCCACTCAAAGACCGCCATGGCGGCCTCGTGCGGGGACTTTCCCTCGACCACGCCGGGAATGATGCCGAGCACTTCGGAGCCGGGCCCCGTGAGCTGGGACTGGGGAATCCAGTCGCTGAACTGGTTGAGCGTCTCCGGGGCGGCCAGGACGTCCCATCCGACGATGTCGGCCTCGGCGGCGATCTTCTCGACCCGGTGCACCTCAACGGTGGTGGTGGACAGGACTTCGAGGTGCTCGTGCGGCATCTGCATGTCGAAGGCCGTCACGCGGGTGCCCCAGTAGTCGCGGTAGCTGCTCAGGGCCGCCTGCGAGGGCGAGACCTTCATGGAGGATTCCAGGACCACCTGCTGCGGGTCCGTGAGCGGGGTCATCCGGGCCTCGTTGTAGGACAGGGTGACGCGTTTGTTGTACTTGTACGCCGTCTTGTGGACGATGTTCAGCCGGGTCATGAAACTTCTCCCACCCAGGCCAGTTCGTCTGCCTGATTGAAGTACTTACGGGAAATGGCGTCCGAGGCCTGCGAGACCGCCTTTTGCACGCGCTCCATGTGCTCGGGCAGCTCTGCCATGAGGTCATCGGTGCGGTGGAACTCCAGGAACGTGCGGGCCTGGCCGACAATCCGGCGTGCGTCATTGATGAACCCGACGCGCTGGGCCGAGGGGTCCAGCTTCGCCAGGCACTCGTCGGCGTCGCGCAGGGCGTAGACGATGGAGCGCGGGAACAACCGGTCCAGGAGCAGGAATTCGGCGGCGTGCTGGTCGCCGAAGGCCGCCCGGCGGGTCCGCAGGAAGGACTCGTACGCGCCGGCGCAGCGGAGCATGTTCACCCAGGACATGCCGGCCGAGAGGACATCGCGGGTGGAGAGCATGCGGGCGGTCATGTCGGCCCGCTCCAGGGACCGGCCCAGGACCAGGAACTGCCAGCTCTCGTCATGGCTGACGGTAGTGTCGGCCAGGCCGCTGACCATCGCCGTGCGTTCAAGGACCCAGTTGCAGAAGCGGTAGGTGCCCACCACGTCCTTGCGGTGCTGGTTCAGCCCGTAATAGGTCGTGTTGAGGCTTTCCCACAGCCCGGAGGAGACGGTCTCGCGGGCGCGGCGGGCGTTTTCCCGGGCCGCGCCGAGCGAACCGGCAATGGACGTGGCGCTCTGCTTGTCGTAGGCGAGGGCGTTGAGCAGCTCGGGGAGGCCGAACTCCTCATTCTGCGCACGGGCGCCCATGACGGCGAGGAGTTCCTGCGCAACGCTGCGCTGTTCCTCCATGGGCAGATGGTTGAGGCGCTCGAGGTGGACGTCGAGGATCCGGGCGGTGCCGTCTGCCCGTTCCACGTAGCGGCCGATCCAAAACAGTGACTCGGCTATACGGCTAAGCATTGGCGGTTACCTCCTGAGCCTGGGAAATCTGCTGCTGTTGCTGCTCTTTCTGGCTGTCACGCCAGTTGCTCTCCACGGGCCAGACGGAGACCCGCTCACGGACCGCGATGGCGGGCCGCGGGATGACTTCGACCGGGACCTGCGGGGAATCGGCCAGGACCCACGTGTCCTTGGAACCGCCGCCCTGGCTCGAGTTGACGATCAGCGAGCCCTCCTTGAGGGCCACCCGGGTCAGGCCGCCGGGGAGAACCCAGACGTCCTCGCCGTCGTTGACGGCGAACGGGCGAAGGTCCACGTGCCGGGGCCCGAACTTGTCGCCGCTGAGCGTGGGCACGGTGGAAAGCTGCAGGACCGGCTGGGCGATCCAGCCGCGGGGATCGGCGACGACGCGCTTGCGGAGCGCGTCGAGTTCATCCTTGGACGCGTCCGGACCGATTACCAGGCCCTTGCCGCCAGAACCGTCGACGGGCTTGACCACGAGCTCGTCCAGGTTGTCCAGGACGTACTCCCGGGCTTCCTTTTCTTCGAGCCGGAACGTGTCCACGTTGGCGATCACGGGCTCTTCGCTTAGGTAGTAGCGGATGAGGTCGGGCACGTAGCTGTAGACCAGCTTGTCGTCGGCGACGCCGTTGCCCACGGCGTTGGCGATTGTGACGCCGCCGGCGCGGGCAGCGTTGACCAGGCCGGGGCAGCCGAGCATGGAGTCGGCGCGGAACTGCAGCGGGTCCAGGAACTCGTCGTCGATCCGTTTGTAGATGACGTCCACGCGCTGCTCACCGGCCGTGGTGCGCATGTAGACCCGGTTGCCGCGGCAGATGAGGTCGCGGCCCTCGACGAGTTCGACACCCATCAGGCCGGCCAGCAGGGTGTGCTCGAAGTAGGCGCTGTTGAACACGCCGGGGGTCAGGACCACCACGGTGGGATCATCGACGCCGGAGGGGGCCGTCTTCCGCAGGGCCGACAGCAGCCGGCGGGGGTACTCCTCGACCGGGCGGATGAGCTGCTGGCCGAAGGCTTCAGGCAGGCCCTTGGCCATGGCCCGGCGGTTCTCGAGGACGTAGCTGACGCCCGAGGGAACGCGCACGTTGTCCTCCAGGACGCGGAAGGTGCCCGCGGCATCGCGGACCACATCGATGCCGGAAATGTGGACGCGGACGCCGCCGGCCGGCTCGAAGCCGTGCACCTGGCGGTGGAAGTGCGCGCTGGTGGTCACGAGCTGGCGCGGGATGACGCCGTCGGAGACCACGGCCATCTTGTCGTAGACGTCATTGAGGAATGCCTCGAGGGCACGGACCCGCTGGGCCACACCGCGTTCCAGGACGCTCCACTCGTCGGCGGGGATCACCCGGGGGACGATGTCCAGGGGGAAGGGCCGCTCTTCGCCTGCGAAGTCGAAAGTCACGCCGCGGTCCAGGAAGGTGCGGGCCATGGAGTCGGCGCGGGCGCTGACATCGGCCAGCGACAGCTCGCGCAGGGCCAGGGCCACCTGCCCGTAGGACTTCCGGGCCTGCTGGCCGGGGGCAAACATCTCGTCGTAGGCGCCGGAGCGGCCGGCGGCCTCGGAGTAATCCTGGAATAGGTCAGACATGGTCACTAGCCAACCACTTTTTCGTTACGAAATCATTTCGACGGCCCGCGCCGCGATCCCGCCGGCACAATCACCAGCACAATCCCACTGGAGCAAACCCGTCCGTGCAGGCCACCCCGGGGTACGGCCGCGGTTACGGCTTTTGGGGCTGCGTACGGCAAGGTAGGGGCGTGCCCCCCAAGAGATCCTTGTACGAGGCCGCGGCGGGCCTGATCGCCGCCGCGGCCGCCGTCGCCGCCGCCGCGGCAGTGCATCTGGTGCTCCCGGCGCTGCCGGTGATGACCCTTGCCGTGGTCCTCGGGCTGCTGGCGGCCAACCTGCCGGGTGTGGCGGGGTGGACGGCTGGGCCGGCGCGTCCCGGGCTCGACTTCGCCGGCAAGCACCTGATGCGGGCCGGGATCGTGGTGCTGGGCCTGAAGGTCAGCCTCGGCGATGTCCTGGGCCTGGGCTGGGTTGCGCTGCTGCTGGTGACGGGCGTGGTCCTGGCCGCCTTCGCGGGCACCTACGGGATCAGCCGGCTCTTCCGGCTTCCTCCCCGGGTATCGCTGCTGGTGGCCACGGGATTCGCCATCTGCGGGGCGTCAGCGATCGGGGCCATGGCCGCCGTGCGGCGCATCCGGCAGGAGGAAACCGTGCTGCCCGTTGCCCTCGTGACGCTGTGCGGAACGCTGGCGATCGGGGTGCTGCCCCTGCTCGCGCAGCCGCTGGGCCTCGGGCCGGAGGTCTTCGGGGCGTGGACCGGCGCTTCGGTGCACGACGTCGGGCAGGTGGTCGCCACAGCCCAGACCGCGGGCGCCGCGGCCCTCGCCGTCGCCGTCGTCGTCAAACTCACCCGGGTGATCCTGCTGGCGCCGATGGTCGCCGCCGCCGGGCTCCACCACCGGATGGGCACCGCACCCGACGGCGCCAAGCGCCCGCCGGTGATCCCGCTGTTCGTGATCGGGTTCGTGGCCATGGCCGGCCTGCGCACCACCGGCTGGCTCTCCCCCGGCGTCCTGGAAGCGGCCGCGGCGCTCCAGGACCTGTTGCTGGGCATGGCGTTGTTCGGGCTGGGCTCCGCCGTCCGCGTGGGCCAGCTGCTGCACACGGGCGCCCGCGCACTGCTGGCCGCGCTGGCGTCGTGGTTGCTGATCGCCGTGCTGGGCCTTGCAGCCGCCTTCCTGATGTTCCCGCCGGCGTGATTCGGCACACACGCAGCCGTGATTAGATAGCTGGGTGTCGAATCAGAATCTGAGCCGCGACGAGGCCGCGGCCCGCGCCGCCCTCATCACCACGCACAGCTACGACGTCTCCCTTGACGTCCGGCAGGCAACGGACCCGAACGTCGCCGGCTACACCAGCCGCAGCGTCATCAACTTCTCGGCCAGCGAACCCGGGGCCTCGACCTTCGTGGACTTCATCGCTGGCAGCGTGCACAGCGTCTTCCTCAACGGCAAGGGCCTCGCCGTCGCGGACGTCGTGGACGGTTCCCGGATCCGGCTGGAGAACCTGCAACGGGAAAACCAGGTCACGATCACCGGCACGGCCCTCTACAGCACCTCCGGCGAAGGCATGCACCGCTTCGTCGACCCCGCCGACGGGCAGTGCTACCTCTACACCCAGTACGAACCGGCCGACGCCCGCCGCGTGTTCGCGAACTTCGAGCAACCCGACCTGAAGGCCGAATTCACCTTCCACGTCATGGCACCCTCGGACTGGCAGGTGTCCTCCAACGGCGCCGAGGTCCTGCGCACCCAGCTGACCAGTGACCCGGCCACCAGCCGCTGGGACTTCGCCCCCACCAAGGCGATGTCCACCTACATCACCACCGTCCTCGCCGGACCGTACTTCAAGGCCGAGGACGCCTGGAGCGGCACGCTGGCCGACGGCACGGTCCTGCACGTGCCGCTGGCGCTCTACTGCCGGGCCTCCATGGCCGCGTCGTTCGACGTCGACGCCCTGTTCCGCCTCACCAGGAACGGGCTGTCCTTCTTCAACGAGCTCTTCGACTTCCCCTACCCGTGGGGCAAGTACGAGCAGGCATTCGTGCCCGAATACAACCTCGGTGCCATGGAAAACCCGGGCCTGGTGACCTTCACCGAAAGCTACGTCTTCACCTCGCGGGCCGCCGACTCGCAGTACCAGGCCCGCGCCAACACACTCCTGCACGAGATGGCGCACATGTGGTTCGGCGACCTCGTCACCATGAAATGGTGGGACGACTTGTGGCTCAAGGAATCGTTCGCCGACTACATGGGCACCCTCGGCGTGGACCGCACCACGGACTGGGACACGGCCTGGGTGAACTTTGCCAACAACCGCAAGGCCTGGGCCTACGTCCAGGACCAGCTGCCCACCACCCACCCGATCGTCGCCGACATCCCGGACCTGGAAGCGGCCAAACAGAACTTCGACGGCATCACCTACGCCAAGGGCGCCTCGGTGCTCAAGCAGCTCGTGGCCTACGTCGGGTTCGAGGCGTTCATCGACGGGTCACGCCAGTACTTCCGGGACCACGCCTACGGCAATACGACCCTCGCCGAACTGCTGGCGGCACTGAGCGCGGCGTCCGGCCGCGACCTCGGCGAATGGGCCCGCCAATGGCTCCAGACCTCCGGCATCTCCACCCTGTCCAGTGAAATTCTGTCCAGTGAAATCACCGGGCACGGGGACACGTTCAGTTCGGTCGCGATCCTGCAGGACGCTGTGGATCCCGCCACCGGCCGGCAGGAGCCCCGTCCGCACCGGCTGCGGATCGGCCTCTACGACTTTGATGACGCCGGCGCGCTGGTCCGCACGGGCAGCGTCGAGACCGACGTCAGCGGCCCCCGGACCGAGGTGGCCGAACTCGCCGGCAAGTCACGGCCCGCCCTGCTGCTGGTCAATGACAAGGACCTCAGCTACGCCAAGGTCCGGCTGGACCCGGACTCCGAGACCACGGTGCGCGGCTCCCTGGACAAGCTCAGCGACCCCATGGCGCGGGCGCTGTGCTGGACTGCCCTGTGGGACTCAGCCCGCGATGCCGTCACACCTGCCTCCCTCTACGTCGACGCCGTGGAACGGTTCGGGCCCGCCGAACCGGGAATCGGCGTCCTCCTCAACGTGCTCGGCAACGCGTCGACGGCGGTCGAACACTACGTGCCCCGCGGCCAGCGGGACGCCGTCCGCCGCGGCTTCCTCGCCACCGCCGCCGAACAGCTGCAGGCGGCGGCGCCGGGCTCCGACCAGCAACTGGCCTGGGCCCGGACCCTGGCCGCGACCAGCCGGTACGACGCCGCCCGGCTAGACCTGCTCCGCGGCATCCTGGACGGCAGCACCGTGATCGATGGCCTCGCGGTGGACGCCGAACTGCGCTGGAACCTCTGGCACGGGCTGGCGGCCAACGGCCAGGCAACACAGGACCAGCTCGACCAGGAGCTCGCCCGGGACAACACGGCGGCCGGCAAGTCCGGGCACGCCACGGCCCTGGCCGCCCGCCCCGAAGCCTCCGTCAAGGCCGCCGCCTGGGACGCCGCGGTCCACGGCACCGCGCTGTCCAACCAACTCCTGAGCGCCACCATCGCCGGGTTCAACACCGGTGAGGCCGCGCTGCTCAGCCCTTTCATCGACCCGTACTTCGAGTCGCTGGAACAGATCTGGGCGGACCGAAGCATCGAGATCGCCGGCCGGATTGTCCGCGGGTTCTATCCCGCCGGCCAGGACCTGGACGGCCACGGCGGGACACCCGACACCCACGCCGTCATCGTCCGCACCGACGGCTGGCTGAGCTCCCATCCCCACGCGCCGCGTGCCCTGCGCCGGATCATCATCGAACAGCGCAGCCAGTTGCACCGTGCCCTCAAGGCGCAGGCCCTAAAAGCACAGGCCCCCAACGCCTAGAACCGGGCGGAGTAGGTCCTGACATCATCGGTTGCTCCCCACCCACCGGCCCTTTTGACGGTTCAAAAGGGCAGGTGCGGAGCAATCGATGGAATGAAGGCTATTAAGGAACCCGGTGCAGCCACTCCGCGGTTCCGAACTTGGTTTCCACGCGGCGGCGGGCGGCCTCAAGCTCGGCGTCGGTGAGCACGGACGGCGTCGCGCCGTAGCGTTCGGCGAAGACGTCCATCATGGCGGCGACGATCTCGGCTCGGGCCAGGCCGGTCTGGCGGCGCAGCGGGTCCACCCGCTTCTTGGCGCTCCGGGTGCCCTTGTCGGACAACTTCTCCTTGCCGATCCGCAGCACGTCCACCATCTTCTCGGCGTCGATGTCGTAGCTCATGGTGACGTGGTGGAGCATCCCGCCGTTGGCGAGCCGCTTCTGCGCGGCCCCGCCGATCTTCCCGTGTTCCGTGGCGATGTCATTGAGCGGCACATAGAAGGCGCTGATGCCGACCTTCTCCAAAGCCGCCATCACCCAGGCGTCGAGGAACGGGTAGGAGTCGGCGAAGCTGATGCCGTCGACGAGGGTCTGCGGGAGGTAGAGCGAGTAGGTGATGCAGTTGCCGGCCTCCATGAACATCGCTCCCCCGCCGCTGATCCGCCGGACCACGCTGACGCCGTGCCGGGCGACGCCGTCGGGGTGGAGCTCGTTGCGGACCGACTGGAAGCTGCCGATCACCACGGAGGGCTCCTCCCAGTCCCAAAAGCGCAGGGTGGGATTGCGCCGCCCGGCGCCGACTTCCTCGGTCAGGACCTCGTCCAAGGCGACGTTGACGTGGGTGGGAAGGACGGACGGGGCAATGATGTTCCAGTGGTGGTCCGCCCAGCCGGTGGCCTTCGCGAGGGCGCGGCGGACGGTGATCGCGACGGCGTCGGCGGAAAACCCAAACAGCACGGCATCCTCCGGCAGGGCAGCTGTCACGGCGGCCGCGATGTCGGCGGCGCCTGTCTCGACGGGCAGCCCCGTGAGTGCCCGGTTGATCTCCGGCAGCGCCTCGTCCGGTTCCAGGAAGAAATCCCCGCTCAGCGAGACGCGCGCCAGGACACCGTTCATGACGTCGAAGTCGGCGACGACGAGTTTGCCGCCCGGGACCTTGTACTCGCCATGGTGACGGGCGCCGTCGTCGTCAGTACTGGAAGCGGTGGCCACGGGATGAGATGTCATGGCATCCATCCTGCCGCATGCTTCCGCCAAGCCGCGACACAGGGAAGCCGCGACACAGGGAACCCGCGACACCGGAAGGCCGCCGAGTGGTGAATCAGCCCAGACGCAACAACAGCCCGCAGACGCAGGAAGCCCGCACCGTTGCCGGTGCGGGCTTCCTGCAAGACCTTGGGGAAGAAGAAAGTTACTTCTTGCCGCCGAAGCCCTTGAAGCGAGCGTTGAAGCGCTCGACGCGGCCTGCGGAGTCCATGATGCGCTGCTTGCCCGTGTAGAACGGGTGGGACTCGGAGGAGATTTCGACGTCGATAACCGGGTAGGTGTTTCCGTCTTCCCACTCGATGGTCTTCTTCGAAGACACGGTGGACTTGGTCAGGAACTTGACGCCGGAAGCCAGGTCGTTGAAAACAACAGCTTCGTACTTCGGGTGAATATCAGACTTCATAATTGGACCTTTGTTCGCACAACTGGATTTTGCCAGTTGCCAGGTATGAATGGGATGGCCACGGAATGTACCGCACGGCCAGCTATCAATCATAGCCGATTGCCGGTGCACTGACGAACACCATTGGCGCACGTCAGCGCGGCGCAACCGGGCTTCGCCCCGGTCCTCATATTGTTGCCGGGTAGTTTTTCGTGAGCTCACCCGGTGAGGGTGAGGCGACGCACCTCACCCGGGCACAGGATGGAACTGTGGCTGTCCGTCGGATTGCCTGTACCCACTGAGAAACGGAGGTCATCAGTATGGCTGAGTCACTGGATGAACTAGGGCCGGTGGACTGGCTCGTCGTGGAGTTCCCCGGGCCCGACTTCGGTAAGGGCCAGATCGCCCCGTTCCTGGAGGACCTGGTCAAGCGTGACCTCATCAGGGTGCTTGACATGGTGTTCCTGAGAAAAACCGCCGATGGCACGCTTGAGACGGCCGAAATCTCGGACCTCGACCCGAGCGAGCTCGGCGAGGTGCGCATGGCCGAGGCCGACCTGGCCATGGTGCTCTCTGAGCAGGACGTCATGGACCTGGCCGAGACGATCGCGCCCGGCCACTCCGCCGCGGTGCTGGTCTGGGAAAACCAGTGGGCGGCTCCGTTCGGCGCGGCCGTCCGCAAGGCCGGCGGCCAACTCGTGGCCAGCGGCCGGATCCCGACCCAGGCCGTCATCGCCGCCTTCGAGGCCGACGCCGAAGAAGCCAAGGAAGGAGCCTGACATGCCACTGGCAGCACGACGCAGACGCAGGACCGCCGCCGCAGTTGGCGGGGCCGTTGTTGTCGCCCACGGAATAAACCGTCGCGGCGACCGCCGTGAGGACCGGCGGGACGACCGCGGCGACCGCCGTGAGGACCGCCGCGACTGACACCCTAGTGCCGGCTCCCGGCACACGCGGGTGCGCATGACCCTTCTGGGTCATGCGCCCCAGAACGCAACCGCCGACGCCGCGGCGACGTTGAGCGAATCGACGCCCGGGCGCATCGGGATCTTGACGGCGAGGTCGACGGCGGCCAGGGTTGCCGCGCTCATGCCCGCGCCCTCCGTGCCCAGCACCAGGGCCAGCCGTTCCGGCTGGCGGGCAGCGAGTTCGTCGAGGTCGACGGCGTCATCCGTGAGCTCCATGGCCGCCACGGTGAAGCCCTCCCCCTGAAGCGCAGCCAGGCCTGCGGTCCAGTCCTCGAGCCGTGCCCAGGGGACCTGGAAAACGGTGCCCATGCTGACCCGCACGCTGCGGCGGTAGAGCGGATCCCCGCAGCGCGGCGAAACCAGGACGGCGTCAACGCCGAGCGCAGCCGCGGAGCGGAAAATGGCCCCGACGTTCGTGTGGTCCACGATGTCTTCCAGCACGGCCACCCGGCGGGCTCCGGCGAGCAGTTCCGCCAGCGGCACCGGGGCGGGCCGGTGCATGGCGGCCATGGCGCCGCGGTGCAGGTGGAATCCGGTAATTTCCTCCAGCAACGCCGCGGAACCGACATAGGCCGGGACCTCGGGGTACTGCTCGAAGACATCCGCCAGGTCCTCGGCCCACTTCTCGGCGAGGAAGAAGGACCGCGGCCGGTGCCCCGCCGCCAGCGCCCGGCGCAGGACGCGGGAGGATTCGGCGATGTACAGGCCCTCGGCCGGTTCCCGGAGTTTGCGCAGGTGCACGTCCGTGAGCTGGGTGTAGTCGGAAACCCGCGGGTCGTCGGCGGATTCAAGAAAGTGAAAGGTCACGGGCAGGTCATTTCGGGGCGCTTTGAACGGTCGGGGGCTAGAGGCGGGGCTATTTGAACAGGTTGGCGATCATGAATCCCAGTGCCACAAGGCCCAGGGTGAAGATGACCCCGCGCAGGACCACCGGGGAGAGCCGGCGGCCTACCTTGGAGCCAATGATGCCGCCGATCAGGGAGCTCACGGCGATCAGGCCGACCACTCCCCAGTCGATCCGGTCGAATGCGAACAGGAGGTAGGAGCCGGCGGCGATCACGTTCACCCCCAGGACCAGGATGTTCTTCATCGCGTTGGCGTTCTGGATGGTCCCGGTCATGAAAATGCCCAGGATCCCCACCAGCAGGATGCCCTGGGCGGCGACGAAGTACCCTCCATAGACGCCGGCCAGGTACACCAGCACCACGAGCAGGACGCCGTGGCGCCGGTCCCGGATGGCGTGCCTCGGGTTTTCCTCGCGGGCCTTCACCCAACGCTGGAGCCGCGGCTGGAAGACCACCATCAGCAGGGCAAGCACGATCAGTACGGGAGCGGCGTAGTAGAAGACCTTCTCCGGCAGATGAAGCAGTAGGTAGGCACCCGTGATGCCGCCCAGCAGTGAGGCCGGGAGGAGCCGGAGCAGCTGCCTGCCGCGGCCGGCGAGCTCCCTCCGGTAGCCCCAGGCGCCGGTGGCATTGCCGGCCACAAGCCCCATCGCGTTGCTGATGGAGGCCGTGACGGGGGGATAGCCGAGGGCGATCAGTACAGGGAACGTGACCAGGGTGCCGGATCCGACAACGCTGTTGATGGTTCCCGCCCACAGCCCGGCGAAGAAAATGAAGGCGCTGTTGAGGAGCTCCACGCGTGGTCAGCGGCCCCGGTCAGCGGCTGGCGGTGGCGGTGTACCGGCCTGCGTTGACGGTGACGTCCAGCGGCAGGCCGAACGTTTCGCTCAGGTTTTCGGCCGTGAGGACCTCCGGCAGCGGACCCGACGCCACCACTCCGCCGTCGCGCATGAGCATCGCGTGCGTGAAGCCCGGCGGCACTTCCTCCAGGTGGTGGGTGACCAGCACGATCGCCGGGGCGGCGTCGTCGCGGGCGAGCTCGCTCAGGCGCTGGACCAGGTCCTCGCGCCCGCCCAGGTCCAGACCGGCGGCCGGCTCATCAAGGAGCAGCAGCTCAGGATCGGTCATGAGGGCGCGGGCGATCTGGACGCGTTTGCGCTCCCCCTCGGACAGCGATGCGAAGTGGCGGTTGAGCAGCGGGCCGATGCCCCACTCGTTCAACAGGCCGAAGGCGCGCCGCTCGTCGTTCTTCTCGTAGCCTTCGCGCCAGCGGCCGGTCACACCGTAGGCGGCGGTGACGACGACGTTGAGGACCTTTTCCTGCTCGGGGATCTGGCTGGCCAGCGCGGCCGAGGACAGTCCGATCCGGGGCCGGAGCTCGAACACGTCGACGGAACCGAGGACTTCCTCAAGGATGCCCGCCACTCCGGACGTCGGGTGGATCCGGGCGCCTGCCAGTTGGAGGAGAGTGGTCTTGCCGGCGCCGTTGGGTCCGAGGATTACCCAGCGTTCGCCTTCCTTGACCTGCCAATCGACCTTGTCCAGGAGGGTTTTAGCCCCACGTACAACGCTGACGCCGGCCATTTCAAGAACATCACTCATAGGAGTAGACACTAGGACAAAAAAGCGGAGGACTGATAACCGGCGCTGCGGGCTGCCGTGGAGCGTCACGCGGCGGCGGCCGGGGCGCAACGAATTCGGGTCGTCCAGCGCGTGCTCGCTAGGATTGAGGCCATGAGTTCGAACGTGACCGCAGTCAGCTATGGCCTGAAACTTTCCCTTCCCGACATCCAGCGGCTGCGTTCGCTCCTGACCGCCGCGGGGCTGGGCGTCGGGGCCGAAAACCGCACCGGAAACGCCCGCTTCGAGGTGTACGCGGCGGACTGCACAGTGGATGGCTCACAGGACGGCTTACTGGACGGCACAACAGACGCTTCACTGGCTGCTTCCCTGACAGGCGCGCGCCGCACGCTGGCTGCCTCAGGGATCGACGGCGTGGACACGGCCCTGGTTCCCGCGGCACTGCGCAATGCGCCCCGGAAGTTCCTCATCATGGACGTGGATTCCACCCTCATCCAGCAGGAAGTCATCGAACTCCTGGCCGCCTATGCCGGCAAGCGCGAGGAAGTCACGGCGGTGACCGAGGCGGCCATGCGCGGGGAACTGGACTTCGCCCAGAGCCTGCACGCCCGGGTGGCCGTCCTCGCGGGGCTGCCGGCCGACGTCGTCGATTCCGTCCGCGCCGAGGTCCGGCTGACCGAGGGCGCCGCCGAACTGGTGGCGGCGTTCCGGGCCGCCGGCCATGCCGTGGCCGTGGTGTCCGGCGGGTTCAACCAGATCCTGCGGCCGATCGCCGAAGACCTGGGGCTGGACTACTGGATCGCCAACGAACTCGAAATCGTCGACGGCGCCCTGACCGGCAAGGTCCTCGGCGACGTCATCGACCGGGCGGCCAAGGAGAAGTACCTGCGCGAGTGGGCCGCTGCCGAGGGTATCCCGATGGAGCACACGATCGCCGTCGGTGACGGCGCCAACGACCTCGACATGCTCGGCGCCGCCGGCATCGGCGTCGCCTTCAACGCGAAGCCGGCCGTCCGCGCGGCCGCTGACGCCGCCATCAGCCTGCCCTACCTAGACGCCGTGCGGTACATCGCGGGGGTCTGAGGCGTTAACCGCGAGATGGCACGTCGCGGCAATGTTTGCGAAAAACATTGCCGCGACGTGCCATCTCGGTCGGCCCGGGGGCCTGCGCTACTAGTTGGAGCCGGTGCCGGCAGCCGTGTCTGCGGCCCTACCGAAATAATCGGCGCCGCCAACGTATTCGGTGTGGCCGGTCTCGACGTCGGCGGTAGCCATCTTGGCGACCTCCGCGGCGAACTCCTTGACCGAGTACAGCTTGCCTGCCTCGGCGCGTCGGGCCTCGATGGCGCCGGGGTTGGACCGGTCAAGCAAAGTGGCCGTGACGGTGCCCTCGATCATGTCACCGGAGACGACGACGAGCGAGATGCCCTTTTCCGCCAGGGCCGGCACGAGTTCACGCAGCGCGTCCTCGCCGGCACGCTTGCTGCGGGCGACGGGCTCGTACTCGGGCATGGTGGGAACCGTGCCGATGAAGTGGGCCTGGTGGCTGGTCACGAAGACCACGCGGGAGCCTTCAGGCATGAGCGCCACGGCGGCGTTGAGCATGTTCACCTGGGCGTCACGGTTCAGCTTCAGCGCGTAGCCCTCCTCCATTCCGGTCTCCATGCCGCCGGAGGCGTTGAGGACCAGCAGGTCGAGCGAGCCGAAGTTCTCCATGGCGGCGCTGGCGAGGGCCTGGACGCCTTCCTGGGTGGTGAGGTCCGCCCCGACGGCAGCCGCACGGCCGCCGTCGGCTTCGATCTCCGCGACGACCTTGTTGGCGCGCGGCGCCTTCTGGCGGTAGTTCACGACGACGGCCGCGCCTTCGCCGGCGAGGATCTTGGCGATGTCTGCGCCGATTCCGCGCGACGAACCGGTCACGATCGCAGTCTTGTTGTCCAGCAGTCCCATACGAGCTCCTTTTGTTCCAAACGTCCAAACACTGTGGGTCTGCAATCCATCATGCCAGCGGATCGTGCCTTTACAGTTGTTGAGCGTCCACAAAGAAGCCCAGACAGCGTAGTTCCCGAGGCGACCGGAACCCGCTGATGGCAGGGTCAGCTGCGGTCGATCCTGATCTTCGTCGTCGTTTCCCCTGTGACTACCTCGGGAGCCGGTGCACGGACCTCCAGCACGCCGTCCTTGTACGTGGCCGTGATGTCTTCTTCCTTGGCCCCTTGCGGCAGCGCAATGCTGCGGACGGACCGGCCGTAGCGGAACTCGGAACGGTAACCGGCCTTGCTCTTGTGCTCGGACTTTTCCTCCCGCTGCACCGCGATGTGCAGCATGCCCTCGCTGACCGAGACGTCAACGTCCTGGTCGGGGTCGATCCCGGGCACCTCCGCCCGGACCACCAGCGTGCTGCCCTCCTGGAACTGTTCGATTTTGATCCCGGGCGCTATGGACAGATCACCATCGAGGAAGCGGCGGACCGGTTCCAGCATGTCCGAGGGCGTCCACTTGCTGAGATCACTCATGATTTTCCTCCTGCGTCCACGCCCCTGCCATGGCATGGGCTGGGGCTGTGAGCCCATTAGACGCTCCCGGAGTCCCGGTGCCAAGGGCAAAAAGGCCCAGCGAAGAGGACGGCAAAGAGGACAGCGGACGACGGCGGATACCGCCGTCGTCCGCTGTATTCGGAGCTAGTGGCCCATTCCCAGGCCGCCGTCGACCGGGATGACCGCACCGGAGATGTAGGACGCCTCGTCGCTGGCGACCCAGCGAACCACGTTGGCGACCTCGGAGGCCTCGGCGAAGCGGCCGGCCGGGACCTTGGTCAGGTAGTCCTTCTGCGTGGCCTCGGGCAGCTCGGCCGTCATGTCTGTGTTGATGAAGCCGGGCGCGACCACGTTCGCGGTGATCCCGCGGCCGCCGAGCTCGCGGGTGAGCGAACGGGCGATGCCCACCAGGCCCGCCTTGGAGGCCGAGTAGTTGATCTGGCCCGGCGCGCCGTACAGGCCGGAGACAGAGGAGATCAGCACCACGCGGCCCTTGCGGGCACGGATCATGCCCTTGGACGCGCGCTTGATGACCCGGAAGGCGCCCGTGAGGTTGGTGTCGATCACCGAGGTGAAGTCGTCCTCGCTCATCCGCATCAGCAGGGTGTCCTTCGTGATGCCGGCGTTGGCGACGAGTACTTCGACGGGACCGTGGGCGGCTTCGACTTCCGCGAACGCGGCGTCCACCGAAGCCTCGTCTGTGACGTCCGCCTTGACGCCGAGGATGCCCTCGGGCAGTGAAGACTCGCTGCGGAAGGTCACCGCCACCTTGTCGCCGTTGGCCAGGAAGGACTCGGCAATGGCCAGGCCGATCCCCCGGTTTCCGCCGGTGATCAGAACGCTGCGGCCGGTGGTGGGTGTTTCAGACATATGGGGCTCCGGGATTCTGCGGCAGGGAGGCCGCGCTGGGGGCTGGATTTTTCCTGCCTCCGATCTTAGCGCCCGGTTCGCATGCGTTTGGGCGGCTCCGCCGATGGTGAGAGAATTGGAGTAAGCCTTGGGAGCGTGATCTGACAGCCGTGACACTCAAAAACCGACCCGGTGCCCCTGTGCCCGGGAGGCCGGACGCCGAGTCCGGCGGTACCGAGGTGCACAGCATCACAGACGCCGCTGCTGCGCATTCGGACGAGATGCACCAGCGGATGGTCAAGTACGCCGTCGCCATGGGCATCCGCATGGTCTGCCTCATCCTGATATTTGCCGTGGATGGCTGGTTCAGGCTCATTCCGGTGCTGGGGGCCGTCTTCCTGCCGTGGGTGGCCGTGGTGATCGCCAACGGCAGCGACAAAGCGGAAATCCACAGTGACTCCCTCCTGGACTACGCTCCGCTCGCAGAGCTGGATGCGCCGGCTCCCGCCGGGCCGGCCGAACCCTACGCCGGCGATGACGCCTCGGGGACGCTGCTGCAAGGCGAGCTGATCGATGATGAAAACGACGACGACGACCACGGACGGGCAGCTTCATGAACCTCTTTGACCTGGCCGGGGGCGGCGGGGACACCCCCGCAGGCCCCGGCACCGTCTGCTCCCGGAAGGCCTGCCGCACGGCGGCGGAGTGGCAGCTGCTGTGGAACAACCCCAAGATCCACACCCCGGAGCGGCGCAAGATCTGGCTGGCATGTGGTGAGCACCGTGCCTGGCTTGAGGACTACCTCCAGACGCGCGGGCTATGGAAGGAGACGGTGGCCTTCGCTGAGGACGCCGCCCCCATCGACCAAGACGCAGTCCCCCTCGACCCGTCAGGCAGGATCGGCTGAATGTACCGCTTTCTCTTCTCCAGTAAATGGCTGGGGTATTTGTTGCTGGCCGCGATCTTCGCCGCGGGCTGCGTCGGACTGGGCCGGTGGCAGATGGACCGGCGCGCCGAGACGCTGGCCGAAATCAACAGGGTGGTTTCCAACTACTCTGCAACGCCCGTGCCGTTCGCCGATGTCCGCGACCAGTTCAGCCGGCTGAATCCGGAGCGCGAGTGGACCCAGGTGGAGCTCAAAGGCAGCTACGACGTCGCCGGCCAGCGCATCGTCCGCAACCGCCCGCTCAACGGCCAGCCCGGCTATGAGGTGGTGGTTCCGTTCAAGCTCGAATCCGGCGAAACCGTCGTGGTTGACCGCGGCTGGCTGCCCATCGGCAACAACACCCCAGGCCGGCCGGACTCGGTTCCTGCGCCGCCGCAGGGCCCGGTCACAGTCGTCGCCCGGCTCAAGCCGGCCGAACCCGAGCTGCAGCGCGGCGCCCCGGAGGGGCAGCTGGCCTCGATCGACCTCGCCACTTATTCCACCCAGCTGGGCTATCCGCTGCTCACGGGAGCCTACGGCCAGCTGGCCTCAGAGTCACCGTCGGTCCTGGACATGCCGTTCCCGTTCCCCAAACCCTCCACTGACGAAGGCACGCATCTTTCCTATTCGCTGCAGTGGTTCGCATTCGGCATCCTGATGTTCGTCGGGTTCGGTTATGCGGCCCGGCAGCAGGCCAGGAACGCCGCGATCGATGCGGAGGACGCCGAGGCTGACGCCGCAGAGGGCGTGTTCCTGCACTCCAGCGGCCCGGCCGTGCGGCGCCGTCCCGCTCCCCGCAAGCGCAAGAACGCGACCGCGGAAGAAGAGGAAGACGCCATCCTCGACGCCCAGGGGTTCTGAGCAGTGAGCACTGATTCCTTGCCCGGGTCTGTGGCGAACGTCAAGCGCGCCCTCACCTCACTGGGCGTCGCGGACACCGTGACGGTGTTCGATTCGAAAGTACCGACGGCTGCCGCGGCGGCCGCCACGCTGGGCTGCGACGTCGCCGCGATCACCAACAGCCTCATCTTCGACCACGAGGGCACGCCGCTGCTCATCCTGGCCAGCGGCGCGGCCAAAGTAGACGTCCACAAGGTCGCTGAGCAACTGGGCGGCGGGAGAATCCGCCGGGCCTCCCCCGAATTCGTCCTGGAACACACCGGCCAGGACGTGGGCGGCGTGGCCCCGGTTGGCCATCCGGAGAAAATCCGGACTCTGCTGGACGCGTCACTGGCAGCCCACCCGGTGCTCTGGGCAGGCGCAGGCGACCACAATTCGATGTTCTCCATCGGCTACGAAGACCTGCACCGGATCACGGACGCGGAAGAGATGCGGGTCCGCTAACCCAACTGACTCGCAGCAGGGGCCGTTTTGAGCACTGAAAACGGCCTCAAGTGCGAGTCAGTTGGATTGGTTACGCCAGCGTGATCAGGTCCAGGTAATCTTCGTTCCAGTGGTCCTCGATGCCATCGGGCAGCAGCACGACGCGCTCCGGGTTCAGCGCCTCGACGGCACCTTCATCGTGGCTGACCAGGACGACGGCGCCGGTGTAGTTGCTCAGGGCGCCGAGGATTTCGGCGCGGCTGGCGGGGTCGAGGTTGTTGGTGGGCTCGTCCAGGAGCAGCACGTTCGCGCTCGAGGCCACAATGGTGGCCAGCGCCAGGCGGGTCTTCTCACCGCCGGACAGGACCCCGGCGGGCTTGTCGACGTCGTCGCCGGAGAACAGGAACGAGCCCAGGATGTTGCGGACTTCCGCGTCGTTCATGTCGGGGGCGGAGGAACGCATGTTCTGCAGGACGGTGCGGTCGACGTCGAGCGTTTCATGCTCCTGGGCGTAGTAGCCCACCTTCAGTCCGTGGCCGGCCACCACTTCGCCGGTGTCCGGTTTGTCGACGCCGGCGAGCATCCGCAGGAGCGTGGTCTTGCCGGCACCGTTGAGGCCCAGGATGACCACCTTGGAACCGCGGTCGATCGCGAGGTCGACGTCGGTGAAGATCTCGAGCGAGCCGTAGGACTTGCTGAGGCCGTCCGCCGTCAGCGGGGTCTTGCCGCAGGGTGAGGGATCCGGGAAGCGCAGGGCGGCTACCTTGTCGTGCGCACGCACGGCTTCGAGGCCGCCGAGCAAACGCTCGGCACGCTTGGCCATGTTCTGCGCGGCGACTGCCTTGGTGGCCTTGGCCCGCATCTTGTTGGCCTGGTCGATGAGGACCTGTGCCTTCTTCTCCGCGTTGGCGCGTTCCCGCTTGCGGGCACGCTCGTCCGTTTCGCGCTGGGTGAGGTAGCGCTTCCAGTCCATGTTGTAGAAGTCGATCTGCGCGCGGTTGGGGTCCAGGAGGAAGACTTTATTCACCGTCGCTTCGAGCAGTTCGGTGTCGTGGCTGATCACGATCAGGCCGCCCTGGTGGTTCTTGAGGAACTCGCGGAGCCAGGAAATGGAGTCGGCGTCGAGGTGGTTGGTGGGCTCATCGAGGAGCATGGTCTCGGCATCCGAGTACAGGATGCGCGCGAGCTCCACGCGGCGCCGCTGACCACCGGAGAGGGTCTTCAGCGGCTGGTTCAGCAGCCGGTCCGGCAGGGCAAGGTTCGAGCAGATCGCCGCCGCCTCGGCTTCGGCCGCGTAGCCGCCAGCCGCCAGGAACTCGGATTCCAGCCGGTCATAGCGGTTCATTGCCTTTTGCTGGACCGCGGCGTCCTCGCTGGCCATCTCTTCGTGGGCGACGCGGAGCTTGCCCACTGCAATGTCCAGGCCGCGGACGGACAGGATCCGGTCCCGTGCGAGCTGCTCCATGTCAGGGGTGCGCGGATCCTGCGGCAGGTAGCCGATTTCGCCGGTGCGGGTTACCTTGCCCGCGGCGGGCAGGCCCTCGCCCGCGAGCACCCGGGTCAGCGTTGTCTTGCCTGCACCGTTACGGCCGACCAGGCCGATCTTGTCTCCCTTGTCGATCCGGAAGCTCACCTGGTCCATGAGGAGGCGGGCGCCGGCGCGCAGTTCGAGATCCTGGACGGTAATCAATGCAGCTAAGGCCTTTCACAACAGGGAATGCCGCGGCACGACGGGTGGAGTCTGGGCGGAGCCGGGACAGGGCGGTGCGAGAGCACGGCCTCTACAAGTCTACCGGCACGGCCCCGGCTCCCTGACATGGGCTCCCCCGGTGCCAATTGGCGCTGGCGGGGGCTGCGGGGCAGCCATCATTGGCGGCGCCCTCCAGCAATGGGCCCGCCGGTTAGTGGGGCGCCTACAAAAAACCCGATCCGCGGCGACCGTACAGTCAATATCAAGATTCCGATTTCCGCCGCAGCATCTGACAGGAACACCATGACCCAGACCCGCCATCCCGACACAGCCAAGACCCCGCGCCGCCGGGTCCGCTGGAATGCCACCGATCTTGGCCTCATCGCCGTCTTTGCCGCCCTCGTGGCCGCCTCCGCGCTGATCGCCGCCATTCCTGTCGGCGGGCTCGGCGTACCCATCACGCTGCAGACCCTCGCGGTCATGCTCACGGGGCTGGCGCTGGGCGCGGGCCGGGCCTTCGCCGCCGTCGGCCTCTACCTGCTCCTGGGCTTCGCGGGCCTGCCGATCTTCAGCGGCGGCCGCAGCGGGCTGGGCGTCCTCGCCGGACCCTCCGCCGGCTACATCATCGGGTTCCTGCTGGCCGCCACGGCCGTAGGGTGGCTGGCCGCCGTCGTGCTCGCACGCACCGCCAACCGAACAGGAAAACTGCGCGCAGTCCTCCTGTTCGCCGCCGCGATGGTCAGCAGCATCATCTTCATCCACGGCCTCGGCATCCTGGGCATGATGGTCAACGCCAAGCTGGACTTCTCGAAGGCCTTCATCGCCGACCTCGCGTTCTACCCGGGCGACATCATCAAGAACGTCCTGGCCGTCAGCGTCGCCCTTGCACTGCACAAGGCCTTCCCGGATCTGCTGCTGCGCCGCGTCCGGACGGCTGACACCCGCCCGTGAGCAACATCATCCTGGACCGGGTGACGGTGCGCGTGCCGGTTGACGGCCGCCCCGCACCCAAGACACTGCTCCAGGAACTGTCGCTGGACCTCGCCGAACTCCGGATCGGGGTGATCGGGGCCAACGGCTCAGGCAAGTCCACCCTCCTGCGGCTCCTCAACGGGCTCGTGGCACCGAGCGACGGCACGGTGGCAGTCGACGGCGCCGATACCGTCCGCGCCGTGCGGGAGGTCCGCCGCCGCGTGGGCTTTGTCTTCACGGATCCGCTCTCCCAGCTCGTGATGCCCACGGGACGCGAGGACGTGGAACTGTCCCTGCGCCGCTCCATCCGCAACGCCGCGCAGCGCCGGGCCCACGCTGAATCTGTCCTGGATCGGTTCGGCCTGCTGCCGCTGGCGGACCAGAGCATCTACGAGCTCTCCGGCGGCGAACGCCAACTCCTGGCGCTGGCCGCGGTCCTCGCTGTGGACCCGGACGTGCTGGTCCTGGACGAGCCGTCCACGCTGCTGGACCTCCGCAACCGCGAACTGCTGCGACGCACCCTGGCCGGACTCCGCCAGCAGGTCATTCTCTCCACCCACGACCTCGAGCTCGCCGGGGATATGGACCGGGTGCTGGTGGTGGACGCCGGCAAGGTCGTGTTCGACGGCGAACCGGCCGCCGCCGTCGCGCATTACCGCGGACTGAGCGCCGCAGGCCTGCCCATGGGTGGGGGCGGGCCCGGTGGCGTGCCCGGTGCCGGGCTCGGCGAGGCCGGAACCGCCCGGGACGGGCGGGACGGGCGCGCGGGTGAGCGGACCGTCGCGGAGCAGACCCGGCTGGAGCAGTCGTGAGCAGTCACGGTTTCCTCCTGGCCACATACGCGCCGGGCTCGTCCGTGATCCACCGAACGCCGCTGTGGCTCAAATTCGTGCTGGTGGTTGGCTGCGGAATGACTTCGTTCCTGATCGCCGACTGGGCCGTGTCCGCCGTCGTGCTGGTGCTGCTGTGCGGGCTGTTCCTGCTCAGCGGGGCAGGTCCCGCCCGGCTGCTTCGCGCGGTGAAGCCGGTCCTGCCGGTCCTGCTGGCCATCGGCCTCTTCCAGTGGTGGCAGCTCGGCGCCCCGACCGCCGCGCGGATCGTGCTGAACGTCCTCGTCTGCGTTGTCGCGGCCTCAATTCTGACCGCCACCACCCCCGTGCAGGCGCTGCTTGACGGCGTGGCCTCCCTGGCCCGGCCCTTCCGGCGGCTCGGGGCGGACCCGGAACGTTTCGCACTGACCATTGCCATCATGCTCCGCAGCATCCCGTTCGTGGCTGGGGCCTACGCCGACGTGCGCGACTCTGCCCGGGCCCGCGGACTCGAGCGCAACCCGCGGGCACTAGTGATTCCGGTCTTTATCACCACAGTCGCCTTTGCCCGGCAGACCGGTGAAGCGCTGGCCGCCCGTGGGCTGGGCGAACCGGAGGACCCGGAGGACTAGCCCTCGGTGCCCTGGCCTGGCTTCGGAGTCCAGGCATTGGGAATGCGACGCCGTCACCAACCGCCGCGCGTCGGCGTGTGTCCCTTTCGGGCGTCGTCGGGCATTGCCATCTCGGCCCTCAGGCCCAGGAGCCGGATTGGCCGGCCCGCTTCGATTCCGGTTGCGAGGTCCAGGGTCCGCGCGAGGATTTTGCTCCGGTCGAATGTCTGGGGAATCTTCCTCGCATGGGTCGTGGTGAAAAACGGCGCGTACCGAACCTTGAGGGTCAGCCCAACCACGGGCCGCCCTTCGGCCACAACATCCTCGAGGACACGCGCCGTCAGCTCCCTCACGGCGTCGTCCACCTGGGCTGGCTCGGTCAGGTCCCGCTGGAAGGTGGTCTCCCGGCTGTGCCCGCGGGCAACCCACGGGGTGTCGTCCACGACGCTGGCTCCGTCCCCGCGTCCGAGCTCCGCGTACCAAGGACCCATCCTGGGCCCGAACTCCGGGACCAGGTCTTGGGGGTCGGATGCGGCGAGCTCGGCGACTGTGTTGATCCCAAGTTTGGCCAGCCGGCCCGACACCTTGGTTCCGACGCCCCAGAGGTCCTTGGTGGGGCGATTGCCCATGACGTCCAGCCAATTCCCGGCAGTGAGCCGGAAAACGCCGGCCGGCTTGCCGAAACCGGTGGCGACCTTGGCCCGGACCAAGGTGTCGCCGATGCCCACGCTGCAATGCAACTGCGTTCGCTCCAGGACGGCGGCCTGCACCTGCCGGGCGTAGGCTTCCGGATTCTCTGTCTCAGTGCCTACAAAGGCTTCATCCCACCCCAGGACCTGCACGGTGGCGCCGGGCTGCTCGCGCAGGGTAGCCATCACCGTTTCGGACGCCGCGAGGTAAGCTTCGTGATCGACGGGCAGGATCACGGCGTCGGGCACTTTCCGGGCCGCGATGCGTAGGGGCATTCCGGAGCCCACGCCGAATTCCCTGGCTTCGTAGGATGCGGTCGACACCACGGCTCGTTCCGTGGGGTCGCCCCGGCCGCCGACAATGATCGGCTTGCCCGCAAGCTCCGGCCGCCGGAGCACTTCGACCGCCGCGATGAACTGGTCGAGATCGACGTGCAGCACCCACTGGATTCCGCTCACGGCACCAGTGTGCCCTAAACATCCCTGGCAAGCATCCGCGCATGCCCTCCCGTGGCCGCAGCCACTGGACATATACCCGCAGTGCGCACCCTTCGCACCAAGGAAGGGACATGTCCCGATCAGGTTGGCCGCGGAGCGAGCGGCTGTCCCGCCGGGGTCGTCCACTGGACATGTGCCTCATATGTCCACTGGTAGCGGCGAAGAATGGGCATGTTCCGTGGGGCGGGTTAGGTGAGGCGGGTGTACCCCATCAGCGCGGCCGTGCCCATTCCCCCTGCGATGCTGATCATGGCGAGGGCAAGCTGGCCCGGCTCCGGGGACCTGCGCGCCTGGGCCAGCAGCCTTGTGACCAGCACCGCGCCCGAGGCTCCATAGGCGTGACCCAGGGCAAGGGCGCCGCCGTCGAGGTTCGCCTGTTCCGGGTCGATGCCCAACTGGTCAAAGCAGGCGAGGGTCTGGGAGGCGAAGGCCTCGTTGAATTCCACCAGGCCCATATCCGCCGCCGTCACGCCGTGGGCCGTGAGGAGCCGTTCGGCGGCTGCGGCCGCGCCGATGCCCAGGAGCTGCGGCGCCACCCCGGCCGTGTCGGTTGCGAGCACCAGCAGCCCGTCCGCAGCGCCCAGCTGCCGGGCCCGTTCCATGGACGTGACGACGACGGCGGCCGCGCCGTCAGCGTCGAAGCACGAGTTGCCTGCCGTCACCGTGCCCCCGCTGGCAAATACGGACGGGAACCGGGCCATCAGGGCGGGACCAAGGCTCGGCCTCGGACCGTCGTCGGCTGCCGTGGCTGCTCCGGAATCCGCAGCGAGCGGCACGATTTCGGCGTCGAACCGCCCGGCGGCGGCAGCGGCCAGCGCACGTTGGTGGCTGCGGAGCGCGAAGGCGTCCTGGCGTTCCCGGCTGATGCCGAAGTGGGCGGCGACGTTCTCAGCCGCCACGCCCATGTCGGGATCGCCCAGGCTCAGCGGCACGAATTGGGCCCGGGTGTAGTAGTCCGGGCTGCCGTCTTCGTTGCGGTGGGCCCGCAGCGGTGCCGTGCTGATGCTCTCCACGCCGCCTGCGAGATAGAGGCCACCGCCGCCGGCCGCGACCAGCCTCGAGGCCAGGACGATCGCGTCCAGGCCGGAGCCGCATTGCCGGTCCACTGTAACGCCCGGAACGGTGACGGGCAGGCCGGCCTCCAGCGCCGCGAGCCGGGCCACGTTCCCGCCGCCGCCCACGGCGTTGCCGATCACGACGTCGGTAACGGACTCCGGTGCGGCGCCCCCGGCGCGGCCGGTACCCTCGCCCACGTCGGCAAGCAGGCTGCGAAGCACTGGGGCAAGGAGTTCGTGGGCGCGCAGGTTCTTGAGGGCACCGTTGGCCCGGCAAAGCGGCGTCCGCCGCGCCGCGATGATCACCGGCTGCCGGTCATCCGGCAACAGCCCGGGGAACAGCAGGCCGGGTGGGGATGGCCTGGCTGAGGACGGTCGGGCGTCTCCGTGCCGCTCAGCCAAGGCGCCGGATCCTGGGATCGTTCCCGGCCACCCAGTCGAGCAGCAGCTGGCGGCTGATCTTGCCGCGGTCTGTCAGGGGCAGTTCTGCCAGCGCGAAGTACTCAAGGGGGCGCTTGTTGCGTGCCAGCACGTCGTCGATCCCGGACCGGAGCTGGGTGGCGGTGAGCGCACCGTGCGAGAGGACGACGCCGGCCACGACGCGCTGGCCGCGAACGTCGTCGGTCATCCCGGCAGCCACGGCGGCGGCGACGCCGGGGACGGATGCCAGGGCCATTTCGATCTCGTGCGGGTAGACGTTGGTGCCGGCCGTGATGATCATGTCGGAGCGGCGGCCCAGCATGTGCAGGGTCCCTCCGGAGAGGAACCCCTGGTCTCCCACGGTGTACCAGCCGTCGAAACAGCGCAGGGCCTGGCCGTCGTCACCCCAGAGATAGCCGTTACTGACCATGCCGCTGCGGACGCAGATGTTGCCGTCCTTGCCGTCCGGGAGCCCGGCCCCGTGATCGTCCAGGATGCGGATGTCGACGCCGGGAAACGGCTTCCCGATGCCGGTCCCGCCCGGCTCCACGGGCTGGCCCGGACGCAGTCCCGCGCCGGAGACGAAGCTGAGCTCGGAGGCGCCGTAGTACTCGAAAATGGTGGCATTGGGCGCCCAGCGCCGGGCCGCCTCCAGTGTGCGGGCGTCCAGTTTGGACCCGGCGCAGATGATGCTGCGAATGCCGGAGGCATCGACCCCGCCGGCCAGGCCGCGTTCGCTGAGCAGCCGGAGCATGGTGGGGACCAGCACCAGGCGCGTGATGCCGTCGTGGCTCACCGCCGCGTGGGCGGCGCCGACGTCGAAGTGCTCCAGGGTGTGGAATTCGGCCCCGGCGTACAGGCATTCGGCGAGGGCGTAGAGGTTCAGGCTTGCCGCGAGCGGGCCGGGGGCCAGGGACTTGTCCTCCTGCGTCAGCCCGAAGAATTCAATGGAGGCGTCGAAGGATTCCTGCCAGGACCGCCGCGACCGGGTGAACGCCTTGGGGACCGAGGTGGTCCCGGAAGTCAGGCCGATCAGGAACGAGGTCTCCGGCGGGCCGTCCACCAGCTCGGTCCCCCGAGCCGGCTGGAGCGCCGGCGTGGCCGGGTCCGGCGCTGCCGCTGGCTCCGGTTCCGTCCCGGCGATGCGGGCGGCGATGTTGTCCTGCATCTGCTGCGGCCAGGCCGGATCCAACACGGCGCACTGCCGCTCCCCGGCGACGGCGGCCGTGAACGCTACGGCGAAGCGGACGGAATTGTGTTCGGACATCACAGTGACGGCCGGCGCCGCAGGTACCAGCGCCGCTGCCTGGTCCCGCAGGCCGGACCAGCTCAGGTGCTCTCCGGCCACGACGACGGCGGTCTCGTCGGGACGGTCATCGGCCCAGCGCTGGAGTCTGTCGAGAAAAGGCATCAAACCAACTTTACCGTTGCCCGGCGCCGCCGCGGCCCGTGCGGGATATTGTGACAGCATGAGCTTCAACGACAACGCCCCGCTGGATCCGTCACAGGTCCAGGACCGCCGCGGGATGGGCCGCGGCCCCATGATCGGCGGTGGGATCGGCGGCGGCATCATCCTGCTGCTGGCAGCCCTCTTTGGCATCAATCCACAGCTGCTCGAGGGGCTGGCCGGCACCGTCCAGGACCCCCAGTCACAAAGCCAAGGCTCTGCCCCCGCCTGCCAGACCGGCGCCGACGCCGACGCCCGGCTCGACTGCAGGATCACCGGCACGGTCAACAGCCTGAACGCTTTCTGGCCGGCATATCTGGCGCAGTACAACACCAAATACCCGCGGCCGAAGGCCGTGATCTTCGCCCGTGCAACCAACACCGGCTGCGGCGCCGCCACCTCCGACGTGGGGCCGTTCTATTGCCCCGTCGACACCACGGCATACTTCGATCCCGGCTTCTTCCAGGAACTCGTCGACCGGTTTGGCTCCTCCGGCGGGCCGCTGGCACAGGAGTACGTGGTGGCCCACGAGTTCGGTCACCACGTCCAGAACCTTCTGGGCAACCTCGACCGGGCTCAGCAGGATCCCCAAGGACCGGGTTCCGGGGCGGTCCGGGTCGAGCTCCAGGCCGACTGCTACGCGGGGCTGTGGGCGCACTATGCAACGACGCAGCCGGACCCCAAGACCGGTCAGCCCTACCTCGAACCGTTCACGGACCGGGACATCCAGGATGCTCTGTCGGCCGCCTCGGCCGTGGGCGACGACCGCATCCAAAAGGCCGCCACGGGCCGCGTCTCACCGGAGGCCTGGACCCACGGGTCAAGTGCCCAGCGGCAGAAGTGGTTCTACCAGGGCTACAAGACCGGGGACATCAACAAGTGCGACACGTTTGCGGTGGCAAACCCCTAACCTCGGCAAACCCCTGACCGCGCAGCCGCATCCTGTCCCCCTGCAGTCACCCGCGTGGCGGCCTGCTCCGGACCGGGACTTCGACGTAGCTGAGGAATCCGGCGTGGCCCAGGTGCCGGTGTTTCGGGTGCCAGACAGGGCGGTACTGGTGACCGAACGGGTCGGTCACCCGGACTGTGTCCAGCCGGTTGTTCCCGGCCAGGAGGTGGTCGACGTCGGCCAGCGCGTTGCGCCGCGTCGCAAGGCCGTCGATGTCCAGGCCCCACAGCCCCAGCTCTGCGTCCGTTCCGCGTTCCAGCTGGAGTGTCTCGAACAGTCCGGCCACGAGCCCGGCGAGCCCGGTGGTGTCGGCGCGCTGCAGCCGGTGCCCCTCGGGATGCACTTCGCGGGCGTCGGCCAAGGCCTGGCGGAGCCAGTGCAATTCCACCGACCCCAGGGGTGGCCCCAGGCGCAGGTGGCGGTGTTCGTCCAGCTCGAGCCGGTACGTGGTGGCGCCGCGGTCAATGATGCAGGGAGCCTCGCCGACGTATTCGAAGTCTGCCAGGAGGTCTTCCCTGGAACGGTAGTAGGAAAACTCGCCGCTGTCCTCGACCACCACATAATCCCCGACGGCGGCGGCGGGCCGCGACGCTGGGGTGGCATCCATTGCGGTGTGCCTCCTGTTGACTGTGGGCCGGGTTGCGAAGCGTGGTGGACTCCTTGTCTTTATCAGACCACCGCCGCGGCGATATGGGAACGGCGGGTGTACGACGACGGCGGCCCCGCCTCGGTGAGGTGGGGCCGCCGTCGTCGTTCACAACAAGGGCCTGGGCCCTTGGTGTGGAGGTGTGCGCGGGGATCTAGATGTTGAAGCCCAGCGCGCGCATCTGGTCGCGGCCGTCCTCGGTGATCCGTTCCGGACCCCATGGCGGCATCCACACCCAGTTGAGCCGCCATTCGTCGACGACTCCGTCCAGGGCCTTGCCGACCTGCTCCTCGATGACATCGGTCAGCGGGCAGGCGGCGGTGGTGAGCGTCATGTCGATCAGCAGGGCGCCGTCGTCGTCCGAGTACTTCAGGCCGTAGAGCAGGCCCAAGTCAACGATGTTGACCCCGAGTTCGGGGTCGATCACGTCCTTGAGCGCCTCCTCCACGTCCTCGAGGCCCGTGCGGGCCACATTGAGTTCGGTCATGGCGGACTCCTAACTATGCCTGGGCTGCAGCCGAAGCGGCAGCGATGGTGGCTGCCCCTGCGCCGGTGGCGTAGCGGTCGTAGCCTTCTTCTTCGAGGCGGTCGGCGAGCTCCGGGCCGCCCTCTTCAACAACCTGGCCGTCGACGAACACGTGCACGAAGTCCGGCGTGATGTAGCGCAGGATCCGGGTGTAGTGCGTGATGAGCAGGGTACCCATGTTGCCGCCGGCGTGGGCGCGGTTGACGCCCTCGGAGACAACCTTCAGCGCGTCGACGTCCAGGCCGGAGTCGGTCTCGTCCAGGACGGCGAACTTCGGCTTGAAGAGCTCCAGCTGGAGGATTTCGACGCGCTTCTTCTCGCCGCCGGAGAAGCCCTCGTTGACGTTGCGCTGGGTGAAGTCGGCGTCGATGCGCAGCTGCGCCATGGCCTCCTTGACGTCCTTGGTCCAGGTGCGCAGCTTGGGGGCTTCGCCGTCGATCGCGGTCTTGGCGGTGCGCAGGAAGTTGGTCATGCTCACGCCCGGCACCTCCACCGGGTACTGCATGGCCAGGAACAGGCCGGCGCGGGCGCGCTCGTCGACGGTCATCGCCAGGACGTCTTCGCCGTCGAGCGTGATGGTGCCGGAGGTGACGTTGTAGCGGGGGTGCCCGGCGATCGTGGAAGCCAGGGTGGACTTGCCGGAACCGTTCGGACCCATGATGGCGTGCGTCTCGCCGGTCCGGATGGTCAGGCTGACGCCCTTCAGGATTTCCTTCGTGCCCTGCTCGGTGTCAATGCTGACGTGCAGGTCCTTGATCTCAAGAGTCGACATATGTCTTGTTCTCCTCTGCACGGTGCCCTCCGGCACTGTGCGTTTTCTTGGCGATAAGTTTTTTATGCGGGTTGCCGGCTGCAGGCAGCTAGCTGAAGTTTGGGGCCTCGGCGCCGTTTAGGACGTTGGTGAAGTCAACGTAGACCTCGTCGTCCTGGACGGTCACCGCGAACACGGGAACAGGATCATAGGCTGGCAGCTGAAGCGGCTCGCCGCTGCGCAGGTCGAACTGGGAACCGTGGCCCCAGCATTCGATCTTGCAGCCTTCAATTTCTCCTTCGGAGAGGGAGATGTCCGCGTGCGAGCAGGTGTCTCCGATGGCGTGGATCTCCCCCATCGAGTCCTTCACGATCGCTACGGGGTAGTCGTCGATCAGGATCCGCAGCGCCTGCTTGACCTGGATCTCGCTGGCGTTGCAGACTAGCTCGCCCTTTGGCTGTTCAGTCATTGATGTGTTCCGTGTTCCCGTGTTCTTTAGTGTTGGGCACTAGTTGTCGGTTGCCGCGAGTTCGCGCTCGACGGCTTCCGTGAGGCGCTCTTCGATGGCCGGGACATTGATCTTCTGGATGATCTCGTTGAGGAAGCCGCGGACCACCAGACGGCGGGCCACCTTTTCCGGGATGCCACGGGCCATCAGGTAGAACAGGTGCTGGTCATCGAAACGTCCGGTGGCGCTGGCGTGTCCGGCACCGGCAATCAGGCCGGTCTCGATCTCAAGGTTCGGCACGGAATCCGCGCGGGCGCCGTCGGTCAGGACCAGATTGCGGTTGGCCTCGTAGGTGTCGGTGCCTTCTGCCTCCTTGCGGATCAGGACGTCACCCACCCAGACGGTGTGCGCGTTGCGGCCCTGCAGGGCGCCCTTGTACAGGACGTTGGACTTGCAGTTGGCCACGGCGTGGTCCACGAACAGGCGCTGCTCCAGGTGCTGGCCGGCGTCGGCGAAGTACAGGCCGAACAGTTCCACTTCGGCGCCCGGAGCGGTGAAGCGTGCCGACGGGGTGACGCGCACAAGGTCGCCGCCGAGGCTGACGACGATGTGCTTGAACTTCGCGTCACGGCCGAGCTTGGCCTGCTGGGAGGACGCGTGCACGGCGTCGTCGTTCCATTCCTGGAGCGAGATGACGGTCAGCTGCGCGCCGTCCTCGACCAGGATTTCGATGTTTTCGGAGACGACGGCGGTGCCCTGGTGGTCTAGGACCACCACGGACTTGGAGAACTTTTCCGCGATGATCACGACGTGCTGCGCTGAAGCCTCGGTGCCCTGGCCGGTCAGCAGGACGCTGACCTCGCCGTCGACCTGGACCTCGGAGGGCACGGTGATGACGGTGGCTTCGGTGAAGTTCTCCCAGGCGTTCGCGGAGACGCGGTCCTCGGGGATGGCTGCGGAGCCGATCCGGCGGTCCTCGCGGCCGACGGTCTCGACCCGGACGCTGTCCGGAGCGGTGACGCTCACGGACGGCGCGGCGCCGTTGAGGACCTCGGTGTGCAGGCCGCGGAGGCGCTTGAGCGGGGTGAACCGCCAGTCCTCCTCCATGCCGGTCAGCGGCTTGAAGTCCGCCAGCTTGTAGGAGGTCAGCCGGCCGGCGCGTGAGCTGTCCGGAATACCGACTCCGCCGCCGTGCGAGTGGCGCTTGACGGCTTCGCCGGCCAGCGGCGACTTGGATTCCGCGACGTTAAGCGGGGAAAGGCTTTCGCCTTCCTCGGTGAAACCGTTGATGAACGGCTGGGCTGACGGCGCGCCGATGCGGGCCTTTTCAGTAGTGATGTCAGTCATTAACCGACCGATCCTTCCATCTGCAGTTCAATCAGGCGGTTCAGCTCAAGGGCGTATTCCATCGGCAGTTCGCGGGCAATCGGCTCGATGAAGCCGCGGACGATCATCGCCATGGCCTCGTCTTCGCGCATGCCGCGGGACATCAGGTAGAACAGCTGCTCTTCGCTGACCCGCGAGACCGTAGCCTCGTGGCCCATCGTGACGTCGTCCTCGCGGATGTCGATGTACGGGTACGTGTCCGACCGGCTGATGGTGTCCACCAGGAGGGCGTCGCAGCGGACCGTGTTGGCCGAGTGCTTGGCGCCCTCGCGGACCTGGACCAGGCCGCGGTAGGCGGCGCGGCCGCCGCCGCGGGCCACGGACTTGGAGATGATCGAGCTCTTGGTGTTGGGCGCGATGTGGACCATCTTGGAGCCGGTGTCCTGGTGCTGGCCTTCGCCGGCGAACGCGATGGACAGGGTCTCGCCCTTGGCGCCTTCGCCCACGAGGTAGACGGCCGGGTACTTCATGGTGACCTTGGAGCCGATGTTGCCATCGATCCATTCCATGGTGGCGTTCTCTTCGCAGATGGCGCGCTTGGTGACCAGGTTGTATACGTTGGTGGACCAGTTCTGGATGGTCGTGTAGCGGACGCGGGCGCCCTTCTTCACGATGATTTCCACGACGGCGGAGTGCAGCGAGTCCGAGGTGTAGATCGGCGCGGTGCAGCCTTCGATGTAGTGGACGTAGGAGTCCTCGTCCGCGATGATCAGCGTGCGCTCGAACTGGCCCATGTTTTCCGTGTTGATGCGGAAATAGGCCTGCAGCGGGATGTCCACGTGGACGCCCTTGGGCACGTACACGAACGAACCGCCGGACCAGACGGCAGTATTCAGCGAGGCGAACTTGTTGTCGCCCACCGGGATGATGGTGCCGAAGTACTCCTGGAAGATCTCCGGGTGTTCACGCAGCGCGGTGTCCGTGTCCAGGAAGATGACGCCCTGGGCTTCCAGGTCCTCGCGGATCTGGTGGTAGACAACCTCAGACTCGTACTGCGCGGCGACGCCGGAGACGAGGCGGCTGCGCTCGGCTTCCGGGATGCCGAGCTTCTCGTACGTGTTCCGGATGTCCTCGGGGAGGTCTTCCCAGGTTGCGGCCTGCTTCTCGGTGGAGCGCACGAAGTACTTGATGTTGTCGAAGTCGATGCCGGACAGGTCCGCGCCCCAGGTGGGCATGGGCTTGCGGTCGAAGTACTTCAGGCCCTTCAGGCGCAGGTCCAGCATCCATTCCGGCTCGTTCTTCTTGGCCGAAATGTCGCGAACAACGTCTTCATCGATGCCGCGGCGGGCGTTGGCCCCGACGTCGTTCTTGTCGGCCCAGCCGTACTCATAGGTGCCGATTCCGTGGAGCTCGGGATTCTTTTCCAGAATCTCCGAAATCACAGTAGAGTCAGCAACCTTCTTCTCTGATAGTTGGTCCGTCATCACGGCCTTTCTTGCAGATGGTTGGATACTTCGTCCGGGTTGACCGGGGCTGCGGGACCAGGAGTCCCGACGGCGGCCGGACGGCCCGTAGGTATGTGGGTGGTGCAGACGTGGCCGCCGCGCGCAAGAGTGGACAGCCGGCGCACATCGACGCCGACCAGCCGGGCGAAAACCTCGGTCTCCACGTCGCAGAAGACGGGGAACTGCGCCGCCAGGTGCTGGATGGGGCAGTGCCCCTGGCAGAGCTGGACGCTGGACAGCGCGGCCGGAAGCGGCGCCTTGGCTTCAAGTGACTGCGCGGAGGCCACGAAACCGTCGCGGCTCAGCGCCTCGGAGAGAGCCTGGGCACGGGCTGTGATGTCCGGTCCGGCCTGCTCGATCTCGGGTGCGTAGCGCCGCTCCATATCGGCGAACCGTTCGACGGCGAACTGCCGCACGGCCTCCGGCCCGGCTGCCTCGCCGAGGCGGCGCAGGGCCACGGTGGCGATGTCGAGGTAGTCGTTGCCGAGGTTCGACTGGCCCTGGGAGCTCAGGACATAGCGGCGGGCGGGGCGTCCTGCGCCGGCGCCGGCGCGGGCAGCCCGTTTGACCTCAATGACTCCGCTGCGGGCGAGGTGGTCGAGGTGGCGGCGGACGGCGGCGGGGGTGAAGCCCAGCAGGTCGCCGAGTTCGGCTGCGCTGATGGGTCCATGTTCCAGAACGGCGTTGAGGACGCGGTCACGCGTGCGCTCCTCGGCGTCGTGGGTGTGGCTGCCGCCGGCTGCGGGCACAACGTCCGGCACAGCCGCCACGTGCGCCCGGGCGGACCCGGCGCGTGCGGCGCCGCGCCCGGACGGGACTGCGGACGCGGATGAGCTCATGGAATACACAACACAATCATGTCGTAATTTACTCCCGGGTTCCAGTAAGGCATGGCTTGCCTCCCCGGCAGCGCCCCCGCCGGGGAAAGGCCGTACTACATCGCGTAGAATGCTGTGGTGCGATCTCCCGAATCCCCCGTTCTGACCATCAGCGGGCTAGTCAAGGATGTTGGTCCACTGCCCACTCTCGACGGCAAGATGCTGCGCGTGGTCAGCGGCCTGTCCCTCATTGCCGAACGCGGGCAAGTCACAGCCCTGCTCGGCGCCAACGGCGCCGGCAAGACCACCACCATTGAATGCGCCCAGGGCCTCCAAAAGCGGACCGCCGGCACTATCAGCCTACTGGGCGAGGATCCCGATGCGGCCGGGGCCGGACTCCGAGCCCGCGTGGGCGTCATGCTCCAGGACGGCGGCCTCCCGCCGTCGGCCCGGCCCATCCCCCTGCTGCGGCACATCGCCGGCATGTACCAGGACCCGTGGCCTGTCGATGAGCTGATCGGACGCCTCGGGATCGACACCTTCAGCCGCACCAACGTGCGGCGCCTGTCCGGCGGGCAGAAGCAGCGCCTTGCCCTGGCCGCGGCGCTGGTCGGCAACCCCGAGGTCCTCTTCCTCGACGAGCCCAGCGCCGGGCTGGACCCGCAGTCGCGGCAAATGGTCTTCGACCTCATCTCAGAACTGCGCAACAGCGGCATGGGAATCGTCCTGACGACACACCTCATGGACGACGCCCAACGCCTCGCGGACTACGTCTACATCATCGACGCCGGCCGCAACGTCGCAGAAGGCACCGTCGCCCAGCTCCTCCAGCACCAGCTGCCCGCCGGCGACTCCGGGCAGCACATCCGCACACTGCTTTTCGAAACCGAACCCGGCCTGGACTTCACCGGCGTGCTACCCGACGGCGTCGACGTCACCGAGGCGCGGGCCGGCAGCTACGCCGCGACCGGAGCGCTGACCCCGGCCGACCTCGCCGCGATCACCGGGTGGTGGGCCGCGCGTGGAATCATGCCCAGTTCCCTGAGCCTTGAAGCCCGCAGCCTCGAAGACGTCTTCCTGGACATCTCCGGAAGGGAGATCCGATGACCAGCGTTTCAAGCGGCGCCCCGCTGGAGAGCGCACGCCGCGGCAGCGCGCCCGGCACCCAGCACGGCAGCGCCCCCGCGCCGTTGCTGCGCCGCATCCTGCTGCAGGGCCAGTACGAGACCATCACCATGCTGCGGAACGGCGAGCAGCTGATCCTCGCGATCGTGCTGCCCCTGCTGGCCATGGTCGGCCTGACCGTGACCCCGCTGCTGGACGGACTCGGATCGAGCCGCATCAACGTCGCCGTCCCGGGCATCCTGGCCCTGTGTGCCATGTCCACCGCCTTCACCGGGCAGGGCATCGCCACCGGTTTCGACCGCCGCTACGGGGTCCTGCGCTTCCTCTCCACCACTCCCCTGGGCCGCACCGGCCTCATTGCAGGGAAGATCCTGGCCGTGTTGGCCGTGCTGTTCCTGCAGGTGCTAGTCGTGGCTGCCGTGGCCTTTGTCCTCGGCTGGCAGCCCAATCCTGCGGGCTGGCTGCCGGGCCTGGCCATACTGGTCCTCGGGGCCGCAGCCTTCACGGCATTGGGGCTGCTGGTCGCCGGGACGGTCCGGCCCGAGGCGACCCTGGCCATTACCAACCTGCTCTGGATCCTCCTCGGGGCGCTGGGCGGGATCGTCATCCCGAGCGAGCGGCTCCCGGCGCTGGCGCAGGCTGTGGTGCATTTCCTCCCCTCCGGCGCGCTGGGCCAGGCGCTGCGGGATGCATTCCTGTACGGCAGCGTCAACCTTGGCGCCGTACTTGTCCTGCTGCTCTGGACGGCGATCGCCGGCGGCGCAGCAATCCGTTGGTTCAAGTGGAATTGAGAAATCTGTGAGCACGGCGTCACGCACCCCCCGGATCATGTCCGGGTTCACCTCCCGGCTGCCCACCAGCGTCGACAACACGATCAGGCGGCTGGCCGTGTTGTCACTCATCGGGCAGATCGTCCTGGTGGTGACAGGCGGCGCCGTCCGGCTGACCGCCTCGGGCCTGGGCTGCCCCACGTGGCCGCGCTGCACCGAAGCGTCCCTCGCCACCACGCCGGAAATGGGGTTCCACGGCATCATCGAATTCGGTAACCGGCTGCTGACCTTCGCGCTGGCGGCCATTGCCGTGATGATGCTCGTGTACCTCTGGAACATCCGCAAGGAACGCCGCGATCTGTTCCTGCTCGCCCTGGGCCTGCTCGCCAGCATCCCGGCGCAGGCCGTCATTGGCGGCATCACCGTGCTGACCCAGCTGAACCCGTGGGTCGTGGGCCTGCACTTCCTCGTCTCCATGGCCCTCGTGGTCCTCGCAACCCTGCTGGTGAACCGGGCCTACGGCCGCACCGGCAAGGCCAGGACCGTGCAGCTGCCCGCACTGCCGGGCGCCGCACGCCCGGTGATGGCCGCCGTCGCGTTCTTCTCTGCAGTGGCCGTCTGCCTCGGCGTGGTAGTGACCGGGGCCGGCCCGCACGCCGGCGACGCCAATGCCCCGCGCAATGATCTCGACTGGGACCTGTTCGCGCACATCCACGCCGTCCCCGCCTACCTCGTGACCGCCGGCGCGCTGTTCGGGCTGTTCCTGGTGGTCCGCGGGCGGATCCCGGGCCCGTTCCGCTCCGCCGTGTTCATGCTGCTGGGCGTCACCGTGCTGCAGGCCGTCATCGGCTTCACCCAGTATTACAACGGCATCCCGGCGCTGCTGGTCGGCGCGCACATGCTGGCGGCGGCCCTGCTGATGAGCGCGGCCACCAACGCCGCGGACCTGGCCCGCTACAGCCCCGTGGAATAGCCGCCGGCGCCGCGGCGGCGGAGTTCACTACGGCATTCACGTCCTGGGGCTGGTCCTGACGGGATTTCCGGGTGGACTATGAGATGGCATGGACATCGACCGCTGCGGCAGTGGGCTCTTTTTCGTTCACTTCCGTGTCGCTGACCGGAAGGCCTTCTCAATGCAAGCGACAGAACCGACCGTGCCCCCTTCACCTTCGGCCCGGCAACGCGCGGCGAGCCTCAAAGAGCGCGTGTACATCATCTTCACGAGCCTTGCCGTGGTGCTGGCGCTGCGGAGCCACGCGGACGAGACCTCGCCCGCGGCCGCGGCGGCCACCCTCAGCATCGTGGTGATCGGGTCCCTGCTGGGGATTTTCGTCGCCGATCTCCTGAGTCACCTGACCGTCCACTCGAAGCTGCCCACCGGTGAGGAACTGCACCACATGATGGCCGTCAGCGCCGACGGCCTCGGTGTCCTGGTGACTCCGCTGCTTCTGCTGACGGCCGCCGGCTTTGGGCTATTGTCAACTGCTGCGGCCCTCGGGTGGGCGATCGTCGTTCTCGTCCTCTCCCTGGCCGTCGTCGGCTTCCTCGCGATCCGGCGCCTCGATATCCCGCTCCATCACAAGGCCGCCATCATGTTCGCCGAAGTTGTGCTGAGCCTGCTGGTGATCGGCCTCGAACTGCTGGCGCACAACCTCTGATCACGCCGCAGATCACACCGCAGGAACTGCCGGCGGGCGGAGGAACAGCGCTGCCACTGCTGTGACGAGCAGCAGGGAAGCCGCGACCGTGAAGCTGAGCTGCATGCCATGAACGAACCCGCCCGGCTCGGCGATGAGGGCGCCGAAAACGGCGATGGCCACGGCCCCGCCGACCTGCCGGAAGGTGTTGAAGACCGCGCTGGCGGTGCCCGCCTGCCCGGCCGGCACGCTGGCCAGCACCACGGACGTGACCGGAGGCATCGCAATGGAGCCGCCGGAGCCGGTGAGGATCAGCAGGACTGCCAGGAGCATCGGGGATCCCAGCGGCGCCGTGACCAGCATCGCAACCAGTCCGGCCACCATCGAGGCCAGTCCGAGTACGGCAGGGACCCGGGGCCCGAAACGGTTCGCGAGCGTTCCGCTGGCGATGTTGCCGGCGACGCTGAAGGCTGCCGAGGGCAGGAAGACCAGTCCTGCCTGCAGGGGCGTCAGTCCCAGGTGCTGCTGGAGGTAGAGGCTGATGACGAAGACGGAGCCGAAGTGGCCCACCATGAAGGCAAATCCGACCGCGACGGCGATGCGCATCCCCGCGGAACGGAACAGCCCCAGGGGCATCATCGGGTGCCGTCCCCGCGCCTGGATCAGGACAAATCCCGCGATGCCCGTGGCGGCCAGGACCAGGCTCGCCATTACCGGCCAGGACCCGAAGCCCTCGGCACCCCCGGTGATGAGGCCGTACATCAGCGCCGTCAACGCGATGATCGCCGCCGACTGCCCGGCCCAATCGAACGGCGCCGGCTTCACGGGCGACGCAGCGACAGCAGCCAGCAGCACGAGCATGGCAACACAGACCGGAAGGTTGATCGCGAACACGAGCCGCCAGTTCACGGTGGTGAGCAGCCCGCCCACCAGGGGACCCACCGCCCCCGCGACTGCACCGCCCACAGCCCAGATCCCCAGCGCATGCGCGCGCCGCCGGGGATCGGGAAAAGCCTGGCGCACCAGCGCCATCGACGCCGGCAGCATGACCGCCGCCGCGGCCCCCTGCGCTGCGCGGGCGGCGATCAGCAACACTGAGGACGGTGCCAGCGCGCAGGCAACCGAAGCCAGCAGGAATAGCGCTATGCCCCCTCCCAGTGCCCTCTTCGCGCCGATCCGGTCCGCCAGGTTACCCGCGAACAGCAGCAGCGCGGCGAACATCATCGTGTAGGCATCGATCACCCACTGCTGCCCGGTTGTTCCGCCACCGAGTTCCCGGCCGATGTTGGTGAGCGCGACGTTGACGATCAGGATGTCCAACGTGATGAGGAAGAAGGCGAGCGAGGCCAGCAACAGCGTGACCCTCGGGCGTGCGGAGCAGGACGCAGCGGGGGCAGATGCCGGTGGGGCCAAAGTAGTTTCGCGGTGTGGCACGGTGTTCCTCTGGATGGAGTGGCTGGGCAGGATCCAATTGAAACGCGGACGCCCGGCTTGTGGGGTGCCGTGGTCTTAGGGGTACTGGCAGGGCACCCCTCGGCCGGCGTCGGGAGCAGCCCCGAACGGCACCCGCAGGGCTGCATGGAGACCGTCCGGGAGCCGGCCGAAGGCGAGACTTCGCCCACATTCCAGCGCCATTTACTCACCAGCCACTTGTCCAGGCAGGACGGCCTTCGGAATACTGGACCCTGTAATCCTTGGGCTTAGAGGCCCGCGCGCCGGCATCGGCGGCCCCGTTCCCGAACCGTCCGGGGCTCCGATCGCCGGGCGGCCGCAGGGCCGGAGTCAGGTTTCGTCCAGCCAAGCCGGGAATACTTGAACACGGCGCAAGAGGCGCCGCAATCGCATTCAGAGAAAGAGGACGCGTCGGTTTTGCCGTGATTCAGCTGGAATCGGAACCGGCCAGATAAAGGCACCGGAGGACATGTGGCGTTACTAGTCGGCGAAAGGCCCGCCAAGGCGGCCCAACACACTACAGGGCGACCACGCCTGGACGGCCTGGACGTTCTTCGAGGTGCCGCTGTTGGCGCCGTCCTGCTGGGACATTCCTGGCCGGGGATTTTTCAGGGCGCCGGCATCATTGGTGTCATTGCCTTCTTTGTTTTGAGCGGTTACCTCATCACCAACGTGTTGCTCCGGGATATCGAGCGGCACCGGAAAATTCGTTACGGCCGCTTCTACGCGCACCGGGCGTTCCGACTGGTGCCGGCCCTGATCTCCCTGCTTGGCGTGTACGCGATCGTGGAACTGGCCACCGATGTCCTCGGGGACAGGTCCAAGGGAATCGTCGGGTACACCGTCCTCGCCGGCCTTGGTTATCTCAAGGACCTGCCGCTGCCCTTCGATGTCAGCATGGCGATCGGGCCGCTGTGGACGCTGGCCGTCGAGGAGCAGTTTTACCTGATCTGGCCTGCGCTGCTTGTGCTCGCCCTGCGGCGCAACCGCCAGGGGCGGCTGATTGGCGTCTCTGCCGCCGTCGCCCTGTTCCTTATGGCCGCCAGCGTGCTGGCGATGCTGATCCTCGCCCCGCAACTCCACTCCCTGGTCTACGCGCTGCCGACAACATGGGGCCTGGGGCTGGTCATCGGTTCTGCCCTGCGGCTCTACAGGGTCCACGTGTTCAGCTGGTTCACCGGCCGCCGGCTCCGGCGTACGGCCCTGCTGGCTTCAGTGGCCGTCCTGGCGTCGCTGGTCTTCTTCCCGAAGGCCAACGAAAGCCCGCTCTTCATCTTCCTTGGCGGCCCCCTCGCCATGGCTGCCGCGGCCGTCCTGGTGGCGCTGGCGGCCTCCCGCACCTCCGCAATGCCGACCTGGACGCGGCCCCTGCAACTGCTGGGAACGGTGTCGTACGCCGCGTACCTGTGGAACTACGTCGTCATTCTCTGGATCAACGGCGGCTCGACGGCGGACCTCCCCCCGGTCGTCGCGGTCTCGGCAATCCTGCTGACCCTGCTCATCGCGGTCATCAGCTGGCACACCGTCGAAAGGCTGGGCCGCGTGGCGCGGGCCCGCTTCGACCAGCGCTACCCGGACAAGTCCCAGCCGGCCAAGCAGCATCGCAATCAGTCCCAGCCGGCCCAGCCGCGGGCCGTCAGCAACAGGTCCCCGGAAGCCTTGGCTACGCCCGGCCGTGGATCATCGGCGGCCTAAACACCGGAACCCGTTGCGCCGGCATCGGGACGGCTCTCCAGCGTGCAAGGATCCGTGTTCCCTCCGCAGACGATCACTGCCACGCGTTCCCCCTCGGCGGGCGTGTACGCCCCCGTGCTGAGGGCAGCCAGTGCCGCCGCCGCACCGTATTCGGTCGGGATCCGGTAGTCGCTCCACAGCAGTGACCGGGCGGCGATGATGTCAGCATCGTCCACCAGGACAGACGTCGGAGGCACGCGGGACGCGATGTCGAACGCGATCTCGCCCACGCGCCGTGCACCCAGGGAATCCACGGCGACCCCGGAAACGGACACATCCACCGGGTGGCCGGCCGCCAGGGCCGCGTGCAGTGTGGGGATGGTGCGGGGTTCGACCGCGACGATCCGTGCCCGGCCCTCGGCCGCCGCAGCCACTCCCGCGTAGAGTCCGCCGCCGCCCACCGCGACGACGATCGTGTCAATGCCCGGCTCGTCCTGCAGAATCTCCTCGGCCATGGTGCCGGCGCCGGCCGCGATCTCCAGTTGGTCGTAGGCGTGGCAGAACAGGGCGCCGGTTTCGGCCACGTATTCCATGGCGGCCGCGAAAGCCTCCGCGTACTCCGAGCCGACCTGCCGGACGGTCGCGTTGTATGCGCGCAGGCGCTCAACCTTCACGCGCGGCGCGGTCTCCGGAACGAACACCGTGGCCGGAACGCCGAGCGCCGCCGCGGCATAGGCGTTCGCCAGGCCGGCGTTGCCGCCGGAGGCCACCACCACTCCGAGGCCGGGGTCCAGTTCGCCACGCTCCCGGGCGGCAAGTTGGCGGTTGAACGCGCCCCGGGCCTTGAAAACGCCCGTGTGCTGCAGGAACTCGCATTTGAACCACAGAGGAGCCTCAGCGGTACCTCCGCGGAACAAAGGCGTGCGGCGCACGTAGCCGCTGATCCGGCTCCCTGCCTGGAGTACATCGCTTCTGTTGATCACTGGCTCTCCTGGGGTTGCGTTGCCTGGACCGCGTTGGTCTGTGTTGGTCCTGCGTTCGACTGCGGTACTTGTTCGGTTTGTCAGGATATCCCCCGGCAATACAGCAGACGCTCCCCCACCAGCGGTGAGGGAGCGTCAGGCAAACGAACGGGGAGGCCTTAGCCGCCCATGAGGGCGGAGCCGACGAACGGGTCCACCGCCAGGGCAATGAAGAGCAGCGTCAGGTAGCTGATGGAGCCGTGGAAGACCTTCATGGCCCCCTTGTTGGAGACGTCGCCGGCCTGGGCCCGGTTGTAGAGGGCGTGGGACTCGTACAGGAACCAGGCGCCGGCGCCGACGGCGGTCACGGTGTAGACCCAGCCCGCGCCGCCGGCCGGGATCATCAGCAGCGAGCACGCCACCATGGCCCAGGCGTAGAGGACCACCTGTACGGAGACCACCTTTGCCCCGGCGATGGCGCCCAGCATCGGCACGTTGGCGTTGCGGTAGTCCTCGCCATAGCGCATGGACAACGGCCAGTAGTGCGGCGGGGTCCAGAGGAAGATCACCATGAACAGTACGACGGCGGGCCACTCAACGGTGTTGGTGACAGCGGCCCAGGCGATCAGGACCGGGAAGCAGCCGGCGGCCCCGCCCCAGACAATGTTCTGGGCCGTGCGCCGCTTGAGGATCATGGTGTAGATGACCACGTAGAAGACGATGGCGCCGAGCCCCAGCCACGCGGCGAGCGGGTTGGCCCCGAACCAGAGGATCGCGATCGCCGCCGCGCCCAGCAGCCAGGAGAACACCAGTGCTTCGCGGGGCGTGACCTCACCGGTGACCAGAGGCCGGTTCTCCGTACGGTGCATGAGCTTGTCGATGTCGCGGTCGATGTAGCAGTTGAACGCGCCCGCGGAGCCTGCCGCGAATGCCCCGCCCACGAGCGTGGCCAGGATCAGGCCGATCGAGGGGAACCCGCGTTCGGCGTAGATCATGGTGGGCAGCGTGCTGACGAGCAGGAGCTCGATGACGCGGGGTTTCGTGAGCGCCAGGTAGGCCTTGGCTTTGCGGCCGAAGCCCATTCTTCCCGAGGCCGGGGAGGCGTTCAGCGGCGTATTAGTTGTGCTCACGGTGGCAGTCACTCTGTTCTGTCTGGCAGTTCTGTCTGGCTGTGCAGGTTTCTCTTAGCTGGGCAGCTCCGGGTGGATTTCGCAACGCGTGCAGCTGCAGATCGGGCCCAGCGCTGAACGCGCGCCCGTGTCTTTACCCCAGTCGAAGGCCACCACCCATCATACCGTGGAGCTCCGGGCGCCAAGGCCGCCCAAATACGCCCCATGATTCCGGCGTGTAAACGCCGGCTCACGCCGGCAGCCGCGGGAGGTGATTCATATAAGCGAAATCAGGTCCAATTGGTGAGATATACGCTGACCACCAAGTGGAATGGGACTAGGCTGTCCTTAGATCAGCGCACACGGGCACGCGTACAGGCAATTTGCCGGAACAGTCGGCTCTGCATCTGCGTCTGAATGATAGATCAACGTTTCGATGGTGAACGGCTGGTACGAACCGCAGCGGGCACCGAACTGTGCCCGGGGCGGACCCTAGAGCGTACCGCCGGCCGTCAGCACAGAGAGGGGCCCGGTTTTCGTGCCACATTTGGAAGAGCAAGAACTGTCATGGACTAACTTGGACCAGCGTGCGGTAGACACGGTCCGGGTGCTGGCCGCGGATGCGGTGGAGAAGGTCGGGAACGGCCACCCGGGAACGGCAATGAGCCTGGCTCCGGCCGCGTATTTGCTGTTCCAGAAGCTGATGCGCCATGACCCGGCGAACCCTGACTGGCTGGGCCGGGACCGGTTCATCCTGTCACCGGGGCACACGTCCCTGACCCTGTACATCCAGCTGTTCCTTTCCGGCTACGGGCTGGAGCTCAAGGACCTGGAGGCGCTGCGGACCTGGGGCTCGCTGACCCCGGGCCACCCGGAATACAAGCACACCAAGGGTGTGGAAATCACCACCGGCCCGCTGGGCCAGGGACTGGCGTCCGCCGTCGGCTTCGCCTATTCCCAGCGCCGGATGCGCGGCCTGTTCGACGCCGATGCTCCCGCCGGCACGAGCCCGTTCGACCACACCATCTGGGTCATCGCCTCCGACGGCGACCTGCAGGAAGGCGTGACCTCCGAGGCGTCCTCGCTTGCCGGGCACCAGGAACTGGGCAACCTCGTAGTGATCTACGACGAGAACCACATCTCGATCGAGGACGACACCGATGTGGCGTTCACCGAGGACGTCCTGGCCCGCTACGAGGCCTACGGCTGGCACACCCAGCGCGTGGACTGGACCCGGACCGGCGAATACAAGGAAGACGTGCAGGAACTGCACGCCGCACTGCTCGCCGCCAGGGCCGAAACGGGCAAGCCGTCCATCATTTCGCTGCGCACCATCATCGGCTACCCTGCGCCGAAGAAGCAGAACACCGGCAAGATCCACGGCTCGGCCCTGGGCTCTGAGGAAGTCGCGGCCCTGAAGAAGGTCCTGGGCTTCGACCCGGAACGCGCGTTCCAGGTGGACGAGGACGTCCTGGCCCACGCCCGGGCTGTTCAGGAGCGCGGCGCGGCCGCCCGCACCGAGTGGCAGGCCTCCTTCGAGGCATGGCAGGCAGCCAACCCCGACGCCGCGGCGCTGCTGGAACGCGTCGAGGCGAAGAAGCTCCCGGGCGAATTCGAGGACGCCCTGCCGGTCTTCGAAGCCGGCAAGGATGTCTCCACCCGGGCCGCGTCGGGCAAGGTCCTGAACGCGATCGGCCCGGTCATGCCCGAACTCTGGGGCGGCTCCGCGGACCTCGCCGAGTCCAACAACACCACGATCGAAGGCTCGCCGTCGTTCATCCCGGCGTCCCGGTCCACCGGCGCCTGGAAGGGCAACCCCTACGGACGGGTCCTGCACTTCGGCATCCGTGAGCACGCCGCCGCGTCGATCGTGAACGGCATCTCCCTGCACGGACGGACCCGGGCGTTCTCCGGCACGTTCCTGATCTTCTCCGACTACCAGCGCCCCGCGATCCGGCTCGGCGCCCTGATGGGCGTGCCGTCACTGTATGTCTGGACGCATGACTCGATCGGCCTCGGCGAGGACGGCCCCACCCACCAGCCCGTCGAGCAGCTCGCGTCCCTGCGCGCCATCCCGGGCCTGGACGTTGTCCGCCCCGGCGACGCGAACGAGGTCTCCGCGGCCTGGAAGGCCATGCTGGAAAACCACGAAAACCCGGCCGGTATCGTCCTGACCCGCCAGAACATCCCCACCTGGGACCGCGGCACGTCCGAGGCCACCGGTGACACGTTCGGCTCCACCGCCGGCGTCGCAAAGGGCGGTTACGTCCTCGCCGAAGCCTCGAAGGACGGCAAGACCGTCGAGGCGCAGGTCATCCTGATCGGCACCGGCTCCGAGGTCCAGCTTGCCGTGAATGCCCGCGAGGCGCTGCAGGCCGAGGGCATCCCCACCCGGGTTGTGTCCATGCCCTGCGTGGAGTGGTTCAACAAGCAGGACGCCGCCTACCGCGAGGCCGTGCTCCCCGCAGCCGTGAAGGCCCGCGTCTCGGTCGAAGCCGGACTGGCCCTGGGCTGGAAGGAATTCGTCGGCGACGCAGGCCGTTCCATCTCCCTGGAGCACTTCGGCGCGTCCGCCGACTACAAGCGCCTCTTCCAGGAGTTCGGCATCACGGCCGAAGCAGTCGCCGCCGCGGCGAAGGAATCCCTCGCCGGTCTCACCAACTGATCCACCACCACGGTTCCGGGGGACCCTGTCCCCCGGAACCCATGATTTCCAGGAGTTATGACATGACTACCCCCACCGCTACTCCCACCCAAATGCTTTCCGACGCCGGCGTCTCGATCTGGCTTGACGACCTCTCCCGCGGCCGCCTGCAGACCGGCAGCCTGCGCAAGCTCATCGAAGAGAAGAACGTCGTCGGCGTCACCACCAACCCGTCGATCTTCCACGCCGCGATCACCACCGGCCACGACTACGACGCCGTCATCGCAGCCCAGGCCGCCGCCGGCGCCACCGTTGAAGAGACCGTCTTCGAAATCACCACCACCGACGTCGCCGACGCCTGCGACCTGTTCGCCCCCGTCGCCGCGGCAACCAAGGGTGTTGACGGCCGCGTCTCCATCGAGGTGGACCCCCGCCTCGCCTGGGACACGGCCGGCACCATTGCCGAAGCCAAGCACCTGTACAAGAAGGTCAACAAGGACAACGTCCTGATCAAGATCCCGGCGACCCTCGAAGGCCTCGAGGCCATCACGGCCACCCTGGCCGAGGGCATCAGCGTCAACGTGACCCTGATCTTCTCGCTGGAACGCTACCGGGCCGTCATCAACGCCTTCCAGTCCGGCCTTGAGCAGGCCAAGGACAACGGCCACGACCTGTCCAAGATCCACTCGGTCGCGTCCTTCTTCGTTTCCCGCGTCGACGCCGAAATCGACAAGCGCCTCAACGCCATCGGCACCGAGGAAGCCGCGGCACTCAAGGGCAAGGCCGGCCTGGCCAACGCCCGCCTGGCCTACCAGGTCTACGAAGAGCTCTTCTCCACCGAACGCTGGGCCCTCCTGGCCGAGGCCGGCGCCCTGCCGCAGCGCCCGCTGTGGGCCTCCACCGGCGTGAAGGACCCGGCGTACCCGGACACCCTCTACGTCACCGAGCTCGTTGCCCCCGGCGTGGTCAACACCATGCCGGAGAAGACGCTCGATGCCACGTTCGACCACGGCACCGTCACGGGCGACACTGTCATCCGCGGCTACGACGACGCCAACGCCACCCTGAACTCCCTCGACGCCCTCGGGATTTCCTACAACGACGTCGTGGCACTGCTCGAATCCGAAGGCCTGGACAAGTTCGTGGCCAGCTGGAAGGAACTGCTGGGTGACGTCGAAGGCGCCCTGGCCTCTGCACGGAAGGCTTCCTAACCCACTATGAGCACACTCAGCTACGACGCCACCGGCGCAGCCCGCCAGGCACATGAGCAGCACCTCCCGGCACTGCTGGAAGACCGCGTTGCCACCCGGATCTTCGCGAAGGACCACACCCTGTGGGGTCCGGACGCAGAGCAGGAATCCGCTGTCCGGCTGGGCTGGGTCGAGGCGGCCACCGTCTCCCAGCCGCTGGTCGGCGACATCCTGGCACTGCGTGACGCGCTGAAGGCCGACGGCGTGACGCGCATTGTCCTTTGCGGCATGGGCGGGTCCTCGCTGGCGCCTGAAGTCATCGCGGGCACCGCTGGCGTCGAGCTGACTGTGTTGGACAGCACCGACCCCGAACAGGTCAGTGCCGCCCTGGCGGACCGGCTTGCCGAAACGGCCATTGTCGTTTCGTCCAAGTCCGGCTCCACCGTGGAGACCGATTCCCAGCGCCGGATCTTCGAGCAGGCATTCACCGATGCCGGGATCGACGCGAAGAGCCGCATCATCATCGTCACCGACCCGGGCTCACCGCTGGACAAGGCCTCCCGTGAAGCCGGCTACCGCGCCGTCTTCAACGCCGACCCCAACGTTGGCGGCCGCTTCTCGGCCCTGACCGCCTTCGGTCTGGTCCCCTGTGGGCTGGCCGGGGTGGACATCCAGGCCTTCCTGGACGAGGCCGAGGAAGCCGCCGAGATCCTCAACGAGGACTCCGAGGACAACATCGGGCTGGCCCTCGGCACCGCCCTGGGCGGCACCAGCCCGCTGCGCAACAAGATCGTCATCGCCGAGGACGGATCCGGGATCGTGGGCTTCGCCGACTGGGCCGAACAGCTCATCGCCGAATCCACCGGCAAGCTGGGCACCGGTGTGCTGCCCGTCGTCGCCGGTCCCGCCTCCCCGGAGGCGACGCTGAACGCTCCGGACGTCCTCGTCATCCGGCTCGTCGCTGCCGACGCCGACGTGCAGCTCGGCGAGAACGAGGTCGCCATTGCCGGCGGCCTCGCCACCCAGATGATGGTGTGGGAGTTCGCCACCGCCGTCGCCGGCCGCCTGCTGGGCATCAACCCGTACGACCAGCCCGACGTCGAGGCAGCCAAAATTGCCGCACGCGGCCTGCTGGACGCGCAGCCCGAGCCGACGCCGGCCAACTTCACCGACGGCGCCATCGAGGTCCGTGGCGGTGAATGGCTCCGCGACGCAGCAACCGCGGCAGAGGCCGTCAGCGCCCTGCTCGCCGAACTCGGCCCGGACAACTACTTGAGCGTCCAGGCCTACTTCGACCGGCTCGCTTACGCCAGCTTCGAAGGCGTCCGGGACGAGCTGGCCGCGGTCACCGGCCGCCCCGTCACGTTCGGCTGGGGCCCGCGGTTCCTGCACTCCACTGGCCAGTTCCACAAGGGCGGACCCGCGATCGGCGTCTTCCTGCAGGTTACGGCCGCTTCCGCGACGGACCTCGCCATTCCGGACCGGCCGTTTACGTTCGGCGAGCTGATCTCGGCGCAGGCCGCAGGCGATGCCCAGGTCCTGTCCGAACACGGCCGTCCGGTCCTCCGGCTGCACCTGACCGACCGCGCCGCGGGTGTGAAGCAGCTCCAGGAGCTCGTCACGTCCCTTGCCGGCCAGGCAGCATCTTCCACCAAAAGCTAAGGCACCCACGCAACCATGCCAGAAACCTACAACGGCGGCAGGAACACGGCCGGCCGGGGGCGCAATCCGCTCCGGGACCCCCGTGACCGCCGTCTGAACCGTATTGCCGGGCCGTCATCGCTGGTCCTGTTCGGCGTGACCGGGGACCTCGCCCGCAAGAAGCTCATGCCGGCCGTGTACGACCTCGCCAACCGCGGGCTGCTGCCGCCGAGCTTTGCCCTGGTGGGCTTTGCCCGCCGGCAGTGGGAGAACGAGGACTTCGCCGCGGAAGTCAAGGAGTCCGTCAAGGCCTACGCCCGGACACCGTTCGATGAGACGGTCTGGAAGCAGCTCTCCGAGGGCATCCGCTTCGTGCAGGGCGAGTTCGACGACGACGACGCGTTCAAGCGGCTCGGCGAGACGATCGATGAGCTCGACGAGCAGCGCGGGACGCGGGGCAACCACGCGTTCTACCTCTCGATCCCGCCGAAGGCGTTCGAACAGGTCTGCCGCCAGCTCTCCAAGCACGGCCTGGCCCAGGCCGGAGGCGACAACTGGCGCCGCGTCGTGATCGAAAAGCCGTTCGGCCACGACCTCGAGTCGGCCCGCCAGCTCAACGACATCGTTGAATCGGTGTTCCCGCCGGACGCGGTCTTCCGGATCGATCACTACCTGGGCAAGGAGACGGTGCAGAACATCCTGGCACTGCGCTTCGCCAACCAGCTGTTCGAGCCGCTCTGGAACGCCAACTATGTTGACCACGTCCAGATCACCATGGCCGAGGACATCGGCACTGGCGGCCGGGCAGGCTACTACGACGGCGTGGGCGCGGCCCGCGACGTCATCCAGAACCACCTGCTGCAGCTCCTTGCCCTGACGGCGATGGAAGAGCCCATCTCGTTCAACGCCGATGACCTGCGGGCCGAGAAGGAAAAGGTCCTGGCCGCAGTCAGGCTCCCCGATGACCTCTCCACCCACTCCGCCCGCGGTCAGTTCACCGGCGGCTGGCAGGGCGGCGAGGAAGTCCTGGGCTACCTGGAGGAAGAGGGCATCCCGGCTGATTCCAAGACCGAGACGTTTGCCGCGATCCGGGTGGACATCAACACCCGGCGCTGGTCCGGCGTGCCGTTCTACCTGCGCGCCGGCAAGCGCCTGGGGCGCCGGGTGACGGAGATCGCCGTCGTGTTCAAGCGCGCACCGAACCTGCTCTTCCGCGATCACAGCGAGGACGACTTCGGCCAGAACGCCGTCGTGATCCGGGTCCAGCCCGACGAGGGCGCCACGATCCGGTTCGGGTCCAAGGTCCCGGGCACCCAGATGGAGGTCCGCGACGTCACCATGGACTTCGGCTACGGCCACTCCTTCACCGAGTCCAGCCCGGAAGCCTACGAACGGCTCATCCTCGATGTGCTCCTGGGCGAGCCGCCGCTGTTCCCCCGGCACCAGGAAGTCGAACTGTCCTGGAAGATCCTTGACCCGTTCGAGGACTACTGGGCCGGCCTTGACGAACAGCCCCAGCCCTATCCGCCCGGCAGCTGGGGCCCCGCCTCGGCCGACGAGCTCCTTGCCCGCGACGGACGAACCTGGAGAAGGCCATGATCGTAGATCTTCCCGACACCACCACCTCCAAGATTTCCAAGAAGATCATGGCCCTGCGCGAGCAGGGCGGCGTGATCGCCCTGGGCCGGGTGCTGACCCTTGTGGTGGTCACCCGCTCCGGGCTCGAGGAGGAGGCCATCGAGGCCGCCAACGAGGCCAGCCGGGAACACCCGTGCCGGATCATCGTCCTCGCCGACGCCGGGGCCTCGGCTCCGACCCGGCTGGACGCCCAGATCCGGGTCGGCGGCGACGCCGGGGCCTCCGAGGTCATCCTGCTCCGCGGCTACGGCGAACTCGCCGAGGAAAGCGAATCCCTGGTCGCGGCCCTGCTGCTTCCGGATGCGCCCATTGTGGCCTGGTGGCCGCACGGTGCCCCCCGGAACGCGTGCCAGACCTCGATCGGGGGCATCGCGCACCGCCGGATCACCGACTCGGCCAATGAAGCGGACCCGGTCGCGGCGCTGGAGAACATCCGCCGCACGTACAAGGCCGGCGACACAGACCTGGCCTGGACCCGCCTGACCAACTGGCGCATCCAGCTGGCCGCAGTGCTGGACCAGGTGGACGACTCCCCGGTGACGGCCGTCGCCGTCGAGGGCGCCTCGGACTCCCCCAGCACCGTGCTGCTCGCGGCCTGGCTGACCTTGGCCCTGGACGTTCCGGTCACAATCGTGGCCGACCCGGCGGGCACCGGGATCCGGCGTGTCCGGCTGACCCGGCCCGGCGGTGACATCCAGCTCTTCCGTCCCGGACTGACCATCGCGGAGCTGACCCAGCCCGGCCAGCCCGCGCAGCGGATCTCCCTGCCCCGGCGCAGCCTCAAGGACTGCCTGGCAGAAGAACTCCGCCGCCTGGATCCGGACGAAGTGTTCGGCGAAGTGATTACTATGGGACTGCCACGTACCAATCTAAGGAGTGTCCGTCCCAGTGAGCGCTGATCCGAGAGTAAGCATCCATCCAGACTCGACCGTCCTGATGGCTGCGATCGCAGCCCGCCTGATCACCAAGCTCGTGGATATCCAGGACCGGCACGGCGAGGCCACGGTGGTGCTTACCGGGGGCAGCATGGGCATCGGTTCGCTCAAGGCGGTGGCCGAATCACCGGCGGCGTCGGCCGTGGACTGGTCCAAGGTGAACTTCTGGTGGGGTGACGAGCGCTTTGTGGCGGCGGACGACGCCGAGCGCAACGCCCGTCAGGCGCAGGAGGCCCTGCTGTCCCATATCAGCGTTGATCCGGCGCGTGTCCACGTCCCCGGTTCCACCGACGACTTCGAAAGCCCTGATGAGGCGGCCGCGGACTATGCGCGCCGCCTCGCCGAGGCGGCCGCCGCCGAGCACGCCGCGGACATGTCCGACGACAGGCCGGAAAACCCGGCGCGGCTCCCGCGCCTGGACATCGTCCTCCTCGGCGTCGGGCCGGACGCGCACGTCGCGTCGCTCTTCCCGGAGCAAGCCGGTATCCGGGAGAAGGAACTGACTGTAGTAGGGGTCCAGAACTCCCCCAAGCCCCCGCCGGCCCGGGTATCGCTGACGCTGCCGGCGATCAATACGGCATCCGAGGTCTGGATGGTGGTGGCTGGTGACGACAAGGCCGGCGCGGTGGGACTGGCCCTGGCCGGTGCCAATCCCGTGCAGGTTCCCGCGGCAGGGCCGCGCGGCCGCCAGGAAACCCTGTGGCTGATTGACGAGAACGCGGCCTCACGGGTCCCGGAGCAACTCGTCCGGAAGGGACCGTCGGGAGCGTAACCGTTCCAGCGCTCCAGCCAGCACGTCTTCGGCGTCCTGGCTGGAGCGCCGTTCTTTAACGTATTCCAGGTGCGTCTTGAAGCCCTCCATCGGCGCTTCCTCGAGGCCAAACTTCGCTTCGTCACGGGTTGCGGTCCCGCCGCAGCGCCGGCAGTCCCAGACTCCCGGGATCTGTTCCTCCGGCAGCTGCGCGAACACGAGCGTGGTTTCATGGCCCTTGGCGCACCGGAATGAGACACGAATACGGGGCTGGCGTACGCCGGCCCCGTTCATTGGCTCGTGGCGGGGAGTTGCCCCCTCGGTAGCGCCCACACGGATTCCCTTGAATCCGGAAGCAGAATGCAGCATCGGGAACTCCTTGCTACTTGGCTGGCGGACGAGTGCAAGACGCCAGTCTAGAGTGGGAGTTCCCGATGCCGGGAGGGCCTTAAGGACCCTTTATGAAGTTATCGAGACGGACGTCCTAGGAATCGGCGCCCGTGCTGAACCGCATGAGCAGGCCCAGGGCGACGATCACAACGCCCCAGGTGATCCCGAGGATGATCGTGAAACGGTTGAGGTTCCGTTCCGCGACGCCGGAGGAGCTCAGGCCCGAGCTCATGCCGCCGCCGAACATGTCGGACAGGCCGCCTCCGCGTCCCTTGTGGAGCAGGATGAGCAACGTCAGCAGGAGGCTGGTGATGCCAAGGAGGACCTGCAGAATGACATGAAGAACGTCCACGACGGCCTTTCAGAAGAATTGGATTACGGGGGCCAAACTGTGTCCGGACTAATCCGTCAGCAGGTGACTCTCGAACCTGACAATATTAGCAAACTCGGCGGCGTCCAGGCTGGCACCACCGACCAGCAATCCGTCCACGTCGCGTTCCTTGAGGATTGAGGCCGCATTGTTGGCCTTCACCGAGCCGCCGTAGAGGAGGCGGGTCTTGGCAGCGACGTCGGCTCCGAAGAGGGTGGAAAGCTCGGCACGGATGGCTGCGCACATTTCCTGTGCGTCCTCCGGACCGGCAACTTCGCCGGTGCCGATGGCCCAGACGGGCTCGTAGGCGACGACGAGCTCGGCGGCCTGCTCCGGGGTGAGGCCCTCGACGCCGGCGCGCAGCTGGACGAGCGTGTGGTCCACGTGGGTGCCGGCCTGGCGGATCTCGAGGCCCTCGCCGACGCAGAGGACGGGGGTGATGCCGTGCCGGAAGGCTGCCTTGGTCTTGGCGTTCAGCACCTCGTCGGACTCGTTGTGGATGGTGCGGCGTTCGCTGTGGCCCACCAGCACATAGCTGCAGCCGAGCTTGGCGAGGAACTGTCCGGAGATGTCGCCGGTGTAGGCGCCCGAGTCGGCCGGGGACAGATCCTGGCCACCGTAGACAACCTTGAGTTCGTCGCCCTGGACCAGTGTCTGGACGCCGCGGAGATCGGTGAACGGCGGGAAAACGGCAACCTCCGCCCGGCTGTAGTCGTGCTTGGCGTCGGACAGGGTCCACGCCAGCTTCTGCAGGAGGGTAATGCCCTGGACATGGTCCATGTTCATCTTCCAGTTGCCGGCGATGAAGGGCGTGCGGTCGAATTTGCCGTTGGTTGACGTAGTCACGTGGTCTCCAAAAGGTTCTTAGCAGTGGAACAGCCGGCAGGGCCCCGTCCGGGGACAGGGGCCCTGCCGGCTGGAGGGTCTAGCGGTCGAGGACGCTCAGGCCGGGGAGTTCCTTGCCTTCAAGGTACTCCAGGCTGGCGCCGCCGCCGGTGGAAATGTGGCCGAACTGGTCATCGGCGAAGCCGAGTGTCCGGACCGCCGCGGCGGAGTCGCCGCCGCCAACCACCGTGAACGCGTCTGTCTCGGTCAGCGCCTGGGCGATGGCCCGGGTGCCGCCGGCGAAGGCCGCGAATTCGAACACGCCCATGGGCCCGTTCCAGAACACGGTCTTGGCGCCCTTGATGTGTTCGGCGAAGGCCGCGGCCGAATCCGGACCGATGTCCAGCCCGATGCCCTTGGCCCCGAAGCTGCTGGACTCAATGGCGTCGGCAGCGACGGTCTCGTGCTCGGCGTCGGCGGCGAACTTGCTCGCCACCACAACATCGGTGGGCACCACGAACGCGGTGCCGGCGTCGGCCGCCCGCTTCAGGTAGTCCTGGACCACCGGGATCTGGTCCTCTTCGAGCAGGCTGCCCGCAACCTTGTGGCCGGCCGCGGCGAGGAAGGTGAACAGCATGCCGCCGCCCACCAGGATCGTGTCCGCCTTGCCGATGAGGTTGTCGATGACGGCGAGCTTGTCGGAAACCTTGGAGCCGCCGAGGACCACCACGTAGGGCCGCTGGGTGTCGGCGGTGAGCTTGCGCAGCACCTCGACCTCCGTGCGGACCAGGTCGCCCTGGTAGGACGGCAGCCGGGTGGCGACGTCGTACACGCTGGCGTGCTTGCGGTGCACGGCGCCGAAGGCGTCATCGACGAACGCGCCGTTGCCGCCGGTGAGGGCGACGAGCTCGTCAGCGAAGGCGCCGCGTTCGGCGTCGTCCTTGGAGGTCTCCCGCGCGTCGAAGCGGACGTTTTCCAGGATCAGCGCTTCGCCGTCCTGAAGCGCGGAGGCCAGCTCCGTGGCGGACGCGCCGACGGTGTCGCCGGCCAGGGAGACCTTGAACCCGGCAAGCTCGGCCAGCCGCGAGGCTGCGGGCTTGAGCGAGTATTTCTCCTCCGGGGCGCCCTTGGGGCGGCCCAGGTGTGCTGTGACCAGCACGCGGGCACCGGCGTCCGTGAGCTTCGCCAGCACTGGAAGGGAGGCCTTGATGCGGCCATCATCAGTCACTGTAGAGCCGTCGAGCGGCACGTTCAGGTCACTTCTGACCAGAACGTACCGCCCGCGGACACCATCAGCGATCAGTTCGTTGAGGGTGTGGAATGTCATGAGTCTTACCCTAGCCCAGCTTGGACGCGACAAGCTCCGTGAGGTCCACGAGGCGGTTCGAGTAGCCCCATTCGTTGTCATACCAGGACACGACCTTGACCTGGTCGCCGATCACCTTGGTGAGGCCCGAGTCGAAGATGGACGACGCCGGGTCGCCGACGATGTCCGAGGAGACGATCGGCTCGTCGGTGTAGGTCAGCAGGCCCTTGAGCTCCTCGGTCTCGGATGCTGCCTTGAGGGCGGCGTTGACTTCGGCGACAGTGGTCTCGCGGGAGACCGTGACCGTCAGGTCGGTGGCGGAGCCGGTGGGGACGGGAACGCGGATGGCGTAGCCGTCGAGCTTGCCCTTGAGCTCCGGCAGAACCAGGCCGATTGCCTTGGCCGCTCCGGTGGAGGTGGGCACCATGTTGATGGCGGCGGCGCGGGCGCGGCGGAGGTCCTTGTGCGGGCCGTCCTGTAGGTTCTGGTCGGCCGTGTAGGCGTGGATGGTGGTCATCAGGCCACGCTCGATGCCGAAGGCGTCGTTGATGACCTTGGCCAGCGGGCCGAGGCAGTTGGTGGTGCAGGAGGCGTTGGAGATGATGTGGTGCGCGGCGTTGTCGTACAGGCCGTCGTTGACGCCCATGACGATGGTGATGTCTTCATCCGACGCGGGCGCGGAGATCAGGACCTTCTTGGCACCGGCGTCGATGTGCTTCTGCGCATCTGCGGCCTTCGTGAAGAAGCCGGTGGACTCGATGACGATGTCGACGCCGAGTTCGCCCCAGGGCAGCTTCGCGGGGTCGCGCTCGGCGAGGACCTTGATGATGTTGCCGTCGACGACGATGTTGCCGTCTTTGACCTCGATGGTTTCGGCCAGGCGGCCGCCCACGGAGTCGTACTTGAAGAGGTGAGCGAGGGCTTCCGGGCTGGTGAGGTCGTTGACCGCAACGATCTCAAGGTCTGCACCCTGTGCGAGGGCTGCGCGGAAGTAGTTGCGGCCGATGCGGCCAAAGCCGTTGATGCCAATACGGGTCGTCACGTTTTCAGTCTCCTTGGTGCTCCTGCGAGCACGACTAGTTGAGAAGGCGTTCAAGCCAACTAACAGATCCCGCACGCCATTGGGCAGAGATAATTACCGGAGGACGACCAGCCACATTGCTGAAGGCTAACCGCCTTCCGTGATCCATCTTACGTTTAACCGGGACTGCCCCCGCAAGTGCGGGGGCAGTCCGTCCACAATTCGGGCGGAACAGCCCGTAATGTGAGGTTTGTTACAAACGGAAGTCGCTTCCGTCACGTCCAGCGGTTCCCTACAGGGTGATCAGGCCCGTCGCGTTCTTGCGGGCGGCGTCGAAGCGCTTGGCGACGTCGGCCCAGTTCACGATGTTCCAGAAGGCCTTGACGTAGTCGGCCTTGACGTTGACGTAGTCCAGGTAGAAGGCGTGCTCCCACATGTCCAGCATCAGCAGCGGGGTGGTGCCGAGTGCGACGTTGCCCTGCTGGTCGTAGAGCTGCTCGATAACCAGGTTGCCGCCGATCGGCTCGTAGGCCAGGAAGCCCCAGCCGGAGCCCTGGAGGCCCAGCGCCGCGGCGCTGAACTGGGCACGGAACGCGTCGAACGAGCCGAAGGCGTCATCGATGGCCGCGGCGAGCTCGCCCTCGGGCTTGTCGCCACCGTCCGGGGAGAGGTTCTTCCAGAAGACGGAGTGGTTGATGTGGCCGCCGGTGTGGAACGCGAGGTCCTTGGAGAGGCGGTTGATGTTGGCGAAGTCGCCCTTCTCGCGCGCGTCGGCCAGCTGGGCGAGGGCGTTGTTGGCGCCGGCCACATAGGCTGCGTGGTGCTTGCTGTGGTGCAGCTCCATGATCTTCGCAGAGATGTGCGGTTCCAGCGCTGCGTAGTCATAGTCGAGCTCGGGCAGTACGTACTCGGTCACAAAATCCTCCAATGTCGTGGACGGGACGTCCGGTTCGGTAACTCTCGGATTGTGCATCCGGATGCGGGACATCCGGAAGATTGTGGCGGACCCAACGCCGGGCCCTGCTGTCGATTCTAGGGGTGGCCTAGTCGTCGAGCATTTCCGGCGTCACATTGGCCTCGGTGCCAGGGATGCCCAGGTCCTGGGCCCGCTTGTCCGCCATGGCCAGCAGGCGGCGGATCCGGCCGGCAATCGCGTCTTTTGTCATGACGGGATCGGCGAGGCGGCCCAGCTCGTCCAGGCTGGCCTGCTTGTGCGCCACCCGCAACTCGCCGGCGTACTTGAGGTGGTCCGGGACGTCGTCGCCCAGGATTTCCAGGGCGCGGTCCACCCGTGCCCCTGCGGCAACTGCGGCCTGGGCGGAGCGGCGCAGGTTGGCGTCGTCGAAATTGGCGAGCCGGTTGGCCGTGGCGCGGACTTCCTTGCGCATGCGGCGTTCCTCCCAGACCATGAGCGCGTCATGGGCGCCCATCCGGGTCAGCAACGCAGCGATCGTGTCGCCGTCGCGGATCACCACGCGGTCCACTCCCCTGACCTCGCGGGCCTTGGCCTGGATGCCGAGGCGGCGGGCGGCGCCGACGAGGGCCAGGGCCGACTCGGGCCCGGGGCAGGTGACTTCCATGGCGGAGGAGCGGCCGGGCTCGGTGAGCGAGCCGTGCACCAGGAAGGCGCCGCGCCAGACGGCCTCGGCATCGGCGGCGGAGCCGTTCACGACTACTGACGGAAGGCCGCGCACGGGGCGGCCGCGGGCGTCCAGGAGCCCGGTCTGGCGGGCCAGGGCCTCACCGTCGCGCACCACGCGGACCACGTAGCGGCTGCCGCGGCGCAGCCCACCGCCGGAGACGACGATGATCTCACTCTGGTGGCCGTAGACCTCGGCGATTGCGGCGCGCAGGCGACGTGCGGTTGAGGCGAGGTCGAGTTCGGCCTCGATCACGATCCGGCCGGAGATGATGTGCAGCCCGCCGGCGAAGCGCAGCATGGCCGATACCTCGGCCTTGCGGACTGATGACTTCTTGATATCCAGACGGGAAAGTTCTTCCTTGACTGATGCTGTCAGTGCCATGGCACCTTTCCTAACTGTTCCCGAAAATATCGTGGTACGCCGTCGCCAGCCGCAACGGATCATGGACCGGACGGCGACCAGACGCCCCCACTTTACCCAAGACCACCTCGGCTCCGAGCATTCCGGCCGCCCGTTCGAAATCGGGCAGGTCCTGGACCGACGCCGGATCGGCCAGGATGACGTCGATCGTGAAGTCGGGAGCGTATTCGCGCAGGACCCGAAGGTGGTCGGCGGCGCTCATGCCGGCGGTCTCCTTGGTGTCCGTGGCGAGGTTCATCGTCAGGCAGCGGCGGGCGGCGGTGTTGCAGAGTGCCTCGCGCATTTCCGGCAGCAGCAGGTGCGGCAGCACGGACGTGTACCAGGAGCCCGGCCCCAGGATCACCCAGTCGGCCAGTTCGATCGCCGTCAGTGCCTCCATGCACGCGGGGGCGTTTTCAGGCAGGAGCCGGACGTGTTCCAGGGACCCCGCCACCGCGCACTTGGCCTGTCCGGAAAGCGTCTGCAGCGCCGTGGTGCCGTCGGGGGCAGTGACCCGGACCTGTCCTTCGATCGTCAAGGGGATGCTGGACATCGGCAGGACCTCGCCGCGCGCGCCGAGCAGGGCGCCGGCCCACTTCAGGCCTGCAACGGTGTCGCCCAGGAGTTCCCAGAGGGTGACAATCAGGAGGTTGCCCATGGCGTGCTCATCGAGGGACCCGCCGCGGCCCTTGCCGGGGGCGAAACGGTGCTGCATGACATCGCGCCAGGTGCGTCCCCAGTCGGTGTCGTCGCACAGCGCGGACAGCGCCATGCGGAGGTCCCCGGGCGGCAGGACGCCGTACTCCTCACGGAGCCGGCCGGAGGATCCGCCGTCGTCCGCGACCGTGACGATCGCGGTGAGTTCGGAGGTCAGCAGGCGCAGGGCCGACAGCGAGGCCGACAGGCCGTGGCCGCCGCCAAGCGCGACGACGGAAGGTCCCTTGTCCTGCTGGCTCGCGAAAGCCGCGCTGGCAGGGGGGACGAGGGGCAGCGGGCCGGTCAGCAGCGCCATTACTCGCGGCCCAGGTCCCGGTGCGTCGTCGTCACGGTGACGCGCGGGTATTGCGCCAACCTCCGTGAGAGCTCGACGGCGACGGCCACGGAACGGTGCTTGCCGCCGGTGCAGCCCACGGCAATCGTGGCGTAGTGCTTGTTCTCGCGCCGGTACCCGTCCAGGACAGGTTCGAGGGCCAGGACGTAGCGTTCCACGAAGTCGCTGACGCCCTGGGCCTCCAGCACGTAGTCGCTGACGTCCTTGTCCAGCCCGGTGTGCGGGCGCAGCGCCGGGACCCAGTGCGGGTTGGGGATGAAGCGGGCGTCGGCGACGAAGTTCGCGTCCACCGGCAGCCCGTACTTGAAGCCGAAGCTCATGACGTTCAGCCGCAGCGCGACCGGCCCGGTTTCGCTGAACAGCTCGGTGATGGCCGTGGCCAGACCGTGGACGTTCAGCGAGGACGTGTCCAGGACGATGTCGGCGGTGTCCTTCAGCTCACGGACAAGTTCGCGTTCGGCGGCGATCCCGTCGAGGATCCGGCCGCCGCCCTGGAGCGGGTGGGGCCGGCGGCCCTGCTCGAAGCGGCGTACCAGGACGTCGTCGTTGGCGTCCAGGAACAGCACGCGGAAGGTCACGCCGGTGGCTTCCAGGGCCCGGAGGGCCGCGCGCATGTCGGCAAACAGTTCATTGCTCCGGACGTCCATCACGACGGCGAGCTTGGACAGTGAGTGCGGGGTCCGCGAGACCAGTTCGGCGAGTGTGCCGAGCATCTGCGGCGGGAGGTTTTCCACGACGTACCAGCCGTGGTCCTCCAGGGCGTCCGAGGCGGTGCTGCGGCCGGCTCCGGACATTCCGGTCACTACGAGCAGTTCCGCCTCCACGGGTTTGACCGGTGTCATGCCGTCCGCATCCGTGCCGGATCCTGCCGTCGACTCTGCCATCAGTGAAGCCCCATCTCTGCCTGTGCGTTCTGCTCTTGCGGTCGGGATTGGGCGCGGGCCGCGGTGATGCCGCGGCCGTGCCGTTTCCCAAGTCCTTACCCTAGCTAAGTTTGGCGGCGCTAGCTAAGTCTGGCGGCACCGGCTAGGCGTCGAGGATTTCACCGGTGGTCATATTGATCGCCGGGACCGTGACGGCGTCGTCGCCGCCGTCGTCGGTGAAGTGCCGGACGATTGCGGCGGCCAGGGAGGGACCGATCCCCTTGGCGCCGGTGAGCTGCTCCTGCGTCGCGGCCTTGATGCCCTTGACGGACCCGAACTCGGCCAGGAGTGCCTTGCGTTTTGACTCCCCCAGCCCGGGCACGCCGTCCAGAGCGGAGACCGTCATGGCCTTCCCCCGCTTTTGCCGGTGGAAGGTGATGGCGAAGCGGTGGGCCTCGTCGCGGATCCGTTGCAGCAGGTACAGGCCGGCCGAGGCGCGGGGCAGGATCACCGGGAAATCGCTGTCCGGCAGCCAGACTTCCTCGAGCCGTTTGGCGAGGCCGACCACGTACACGTCCTCGATGCCGAGTTCTGCCAGTGCCCGGGCGGCGGCGTTGACCTGCGGCTTGCCGCCGTCGACGACGACGAGGTTGGGCGGGTAGGCGAACTTGCTCCGCGGAGCCGGCGTCGTGGAGTCAGCGACAGCCGCGGCAGTTGCCGCTTCCAGCGCGGCCTGGTGTGCAGGTTTGGCCGCGGCTGCCGCCAGCTCGGCCTGTTCCTGAAGGTAGTGCCGGAAACGGCGGGTCAGGACGTCGTGCATGGCCGCGGTGTCGTCGTTCGCTGCAGCGCCGGTCACGGCGAACTTCCGGTAGTCGGACTTTTTCGGCAGCCCGTCCTCGACCACCACCATGGAGCCGACCACGTTGGTGCCCTGGACGTGCGAGATGTCGAAGCACTCGATCCGGAGCAGGGCTACCGGCAGTTCGAGGGCCTCCTGGAGTTCCTGGAGGGCCTGGGAGCGCATGGTGAGGTCGCCGGCGCGCCGGGACTTGTGGAGCTTGAGGGCGTGCTCGGCGTTTTCCCGCACCGTGGACATCAGCGCGGCCTTGTCTCCGCGCTGGGGCACCCGGACGTCCACCCGGGCCCCGCGCAGCCCGCTGAGCCACTGCGCGAGCTCCGTGGCGTTGGACGGTTCGGCGGGGACCAGGACTTCCCGGGGCAGCCTGCCCTGGAGCCCGGCTTCCTCGCCGTAGACCTGCTGGAGCAGGTGTTCGACCAGCTCCGGGGTGGTGGAGTCCTCGACTTTTTCGACCACCCAGCCGCGCTGGCCGCGGATCCGGCCGCCGCGGACGTGGAATACCTGGACGGCCGCCTCAAGCTCGTCTTCATGGAGAGCGAAGACGTCGGCGTCCGTGCCCTCGGCGAGGACCACGGCGTTGCGTTCGAAGACCTTCTTCAGCGCCACGATGTCGTCCCGGAGGCGGGCCGCGCGTTCGTAGTCGAGCTCGGCGACGGCCGCGGCCATCTCCCGTTCCAGCCGGTTGACGAACGGTTTGGCTTCGCCGCCCATGAAAGTGCAGAAGTCCTCGGCGAGGGCGCGGTGGTCCTCGGCGGAGATCCGCCCGACGCAGGGCGCGGCACATTTGTCGATGTAGCCGAGGAGGCAGGGCCGGCCGCTGGCCTCGGCACGCTTGAGCACCCCGGCGCTGCAGCTCCGCACCGGGAACACGCGCAGCAGGGTGTCCATGGTGTCCCGGATCGCGCCGGCGGTGTACGGGCCGAAGTACCGGGTTCCCTTGCGCCGGTCGCCGCGCATCACCTGGACGCGCGGGTACTTCTCCCCCATCGTGACGGCCAGGTAGGGGTAGGTCTTGTCATCCCGGAACATCACGTTGAAGCGCGGCGTGAATTCCTTGATCCAGGTGTATTCGAGCTGCAGTGACTCGAGCTCGCTGCCCACCACAGTCCACTCGACGCTGCTGGCCGTGTGCACCATCGCGTAGGTTTTGGGCAGGAGCCCGGCAGGGTTGGCGAAGTAGGAATTCAGCCGGGACCGGAGGTTCTTGGCCTTGCCGACGTAGATGACCCGGCCGTGCGGATCGCGGAAGCGGTATACGCCCGGATTGGTCGGAATTTCACCCGTCTGGGGTCGGTAACTCGCTGGATCTGCCACACATCAAGTCTACTGAGCCGGCGGAGGTGCCGTGGCACCGGCCGGCGCTACTCGACCGTCTTGCTCTGGTTGTAGCTCGTGGAGCGTTCCTGGCCGCTCAGTTCCGCGATGGCGTCCATGATGCGGTCCGTGACCTGGCGGCGCGCCGGCAGGGAGTGGTCCGGGCCGGTCTTCTCGAAGTACAGCGGCTCGCCCACTTTCATGGTGAAGTGCTGCGGCTTGACGGACTTGCTGTCGGCGGGCTGCAGGTGCTCCGTACCGATCAGGCCCACCGGGATCACGGGTGCCCCGGTGGTGAGGGCCAGCCAGCCGACTCCGGTGCGGCCGCGGTAGAGGATGCCGTCCCGGGAGCGCGTGCCTTCGGGGTAGATGCCCACGCCTTTGCCGGAGTCGAGGATGTCCAGGAGGGTCTTGAGTGCCTGGACGCTCGCGGCCTGCTCGCCGCGCTCTACGGGGATGGAGCCCACGGCTTCGAAGAAGGACTTCATGGCTTTGCCCTTGAAGCCGCCGGTGGTGAAGTACTCGGCCTTCGCGAAGAACGCGACGGGCCGCGGCATGAGGGCCTGGACGATCACACTGTCCAGGAAGGAGAGGTGATTCGGCGCCACGATGAACGGCCCGTCCGTGGGCACGTTTTCCAGGCCAATGACCGTGGGACGGCACGTGGTGGATATCAGCCCGCGCGTGGTCCAGCGGATTGCGTCAAACATTGCCATCGGTGTGCACCTCGTTCAGGGCTGTGGTCCCCGGGCGTTCGGAGAGTCTGGTGATCGTCGCGTGTAGCGCCGTGGTGTTGTGGACGATCTCGACGGCTCCGGCTTCGTGCAGTTCGCCGTCGGGCGCAAAACCCCAGCCTACGCCGATGCAGTCCAGTCCGTTCGCGGCCGCCCCGGCCACATCCTGTGCCCGGTCCCCCACCATCACGGCCCGGCGGGCCGCAGCGGGGTCCGCCGCGGCCAGGTCCGAGAGGGCGGCCGCGACGATTTCGGCCTTCCCTTCAGGAATTGAGCCTTCACCTGCGGAGGCCGCTCCGGCACCCGTTGCGGCCTCGTCGGCCGCGGAGCCGCGGATGCTGTGGAAGAGTCCGGCGATGCCGTGGTGGGCCAGGACGGTGCGGGCAAGCCCTTCCGGCTTCTGGGTGGCGACGGCGATGGGGCGGCCGGCGGCCACGAAGTCCTCGAGGAGGGTGCGGATGCCGGGATAAAGCCGGCTTTGTGCGATGCCGGTGGACTTGTAGTGCGCGCGGTAGATGCGGATGGCGTCTTCCAGCTGGTCGGCCGGGACCCCGGCGACTTCCGTGAGGGAGTGGCTCAGCTTGGGGCCGATCATGGCATCCAGTAGGGGTTTCGCCGGAACGGGAAGGCCGAGCTCCGTGAGGGCGGCGGCGATTCCGTCGGTAATCCCGCCGGCGGGATCGACAAGAGTGCCGTCAAGGTCGAAGATTACGGGCACTGTTGTATGCGTCACCGGCTTAGTTTCTCACGAGTGTGCGGCAGCCAGAAATTCACATGCTCCTTCAGGAATACGTCCGCCGAATACATCAGCCGCATACACCAGCCGGATACATCAGCCGCATACTTCCGACGACTGCTGATGGGAACCGGCGCCGCACGGCATGTCCTCCCCGCCCAGTCCCGGGGCGGCCGGGAGTCAGGCGGGGAGGCTAATCGCAGTATTCAGGCGCAGTGTTCAGGCGCAGGGGTCAGGCGAGGAGCTCGGCGAGGAACGCGGCGGTGTGGCTCTCGCTGGACTTGGCCACCTGTTCCGGCGTACCGGAGGCGATCACCCGGCCGCCGCCCGAACCGCCGTCGGGTCCCAGGTCCACGATCCAGTCCGCGCTCTTGATGACGTCGAGGTTGTGCTCGATCGTGATCACCGTGTTGCCCTTCTCCACGAGGCCCTGCAGCACCATGAGGAGCTTACGGATGTCCTCGAAGTGCAGGCCGGTGGTGGGCTCGTCCAGGACGTACACGCTGCGGCCGTTGGAGCGCTTCTGGAGCTCGGCCGCGAGCTTGACGCGCTGGGCCTCGCCGCCGGAGAGCGTCGTGGCGGGCTGGCCGAGGCGGACGTAGCCCAGACCGACGTCGACGAGCGTGTTGAGGTGCCGGGCGATCGGGGAGAACGCCGCGAAGAACTCCGCGCCTTCCTCGATGGGCATGTTCAGCACGTCGGCGATGGTCTTGCCCTTGTAGTGGACTTCCAGGGTCTCGCGGTTGTACCGGGCACCGTGGCAGACCTCGCAGGGGACGTAGACGTCCGGCAGGAAGTTCATCTCGATCTTCAGGGTGCCGTCGCCGGAGCAGGCCTCGCAGCGGCCGCCCTTGACGTTGAAGGAGAACCGGCCCGGCAGGTAGCCGCGGACCTTGGCCTCGGTGGTCTCGGCAAAGAGTTTCCGGATGTGGTCGAACACGCCGGTGTAGGTGGCCGGGTTGGAGCGCGGGGTGCGGCCGATGGGGCTCTGGTCGACGTGGACCACCTTGTCCAGGTGCTCGAGGCCCTGGACAGACTTGTGCCGGCCGGCCACCTGCTTGGCGCCGTTGAGCTTGTTGGCGAGGACCTTGTAGAGGATCTCGTTGACCAGGGTGGACTTGCCGGAGCCGCTGACGCCGGTGACGGCGGTGAAGAGGCCCAGCGGGAAGCTGGCGTCGATGTTGAGGAGGTTGTTCTCCTTGGCGCCGATCACCTTGAGCTCGCGCTTCTTGTCGTACTTGCGCCGCTTCTTGGGGATCTCGATTTTCTTCCGGCCCGCGAGGTAGTCGCCGGTGAGCGAATCGGTGTTTTCCAGCAGCGCCTGGTACGAGCCGGAGTGGACCACCATGCCGCCGTGCTCGCCGGCGCCCGGTCCGATGTCCACCACCCAGTCGGCCTCGTGGATGGTGTCCTCGTCATGTTCCACCACGATCAGGGTGTTGCCGAGGTCCCGGAGCCGGGTGAGCGTTTCGATCAGTCGGCGGTTGTCCCGCTGGTGCAGGCCGATGGAGGGTTCGTCCAGGACGTAGAGCACGCCCACCAGGCCGGAACCGATCTGGGTGGCGAGCCGGATGCGCTGTGCCTCGCCGCCGGACAGCGTCCCGGAGGGCCGTTCCAGGTTCAGGTACTCGAGCCCGACGTCGAGCAGGAAGGTCAGCCGGGCCTGGATTTCCTTGAGCACCTGGTGGGCGATCTGGGCTTCGCGGCCGGTGAGGACGAGGTTGTCCAGGAAGTGCGCGCATTCGCGCATGGGCAGCGCGGCGACTTCGGCGATCGACTTGCCGTTGATAAGGACCGAGAGCGACGCCGGGTTCAGCCGGGCGCCGTTGCAGGCCGGGCACGGGACCTGCCGCATGTATTCCTCATACCGGTCGCGGGCCGAATCCGAATCGGTCTCGCCATGCTTGCGGTGCACGTACTGCATCACGCCCTCGAAGCCGGTGCTGTACTTGCGTTCCCGGCCAAAGCGGTTCCGGTACTGGACAACAACCTTGTGGTCCTTGCCCTGCAGCACGGTCTGCCGGACGTCGGCGTCGAGCTTCTCCCATGGCGTCGTCATGGAGAAGCCGAGTTCCTCGGCGAGTCCGCTGAGCAGCCGGCCCCAGTACTCTGAGGTCGCCGTCCCGAGGGACCACGGCGCGATGGCTCCCTCCGCGAGGGAGAGCTCCGGGTTCGGGATGATGAGTTCCTCATCGACTTCGAGCCTGGTTCCAATACCGCTGCACGCGCTGCAGGCGCCGAACGGATTGTTGAAGGAGAAGGAGCGCGGCTCGATCTCGTCGATGGCCAGTGGGTGTTCGTTGGGGCAGGCGAGGTGTTCGGAGAACGCCCTGATCCGCCCGGGATCCTCGGCTTCGAGGTCGACGAACTCGGCCAGGACCCGTCCTTCGGCCAGGCCGAGGGCGGTTTCAACGGAGTCCGTCAGGCGCTGGCTGATGCCTTCCTTGACCACCAGGCGGTCCACGACTACCTCGATGGTGTGCTTGAACTGCTTGCCCAGCTTCGGCGGATCGCTGAGCTGGACGAGCTCGCCATCCACCCGCGCCCGCGAGTAGCCCTTGGCGGTCAGTTCCTTGAAGAGGTCGACGAATTCGCCCTTGCGCCCGCGGACCACGGGCGCCAGCACCTGGAAGCGCGTCCCGTCCGTGAGCTCAAGCAGCTGGTCCACGATCTGCTGCGGGGTCTGCTTGGTCACGGGCTCACCGCAGATGGGGCAGTACGGCCGCCCCACGCGGGCCCAGAGCAGGCGCATGTAGTCGTAAATCTCGGTGATGGTGCCCACCGTGGACCGCGGGTTCTTGCTGGTGGACTTCTGGTCAATGGACACAGCGGGCGAGAGGCCCTCGATGAAGTCGACGTCGGGCTTGTCCACCTGGCCCAGGAACTGCCGGGCGTAGGCGGAGAGGGATTCGACGTAGCGGCGCTGGCCCTCGGCGAAGATGGTGTCGAACGCCAGGGAGGACTTTCCGGAGCCGGACAGGCCGGTGAAAACGATCATGGCATCACGGGGAAGGTCCAGGTCCACGTTGCGCAGGTTGTGCTCGCGCGCACCCTTGACCACAAGGCGCGTCATGTCCGGGCGCTTCAGCGCGGGACGGGACGGGGCGGCTTCCCGGGCTGCCAGCGGTTCGATGGCGGACTGGACTTCAACGGCTGGATCTTCAGCTACAGCTTTAGGCACGAATCTAATGCTAATCGAAAACTTCTTCGAAAAACTATTCCGCGCGCCGCGGGCCCTTCCGGATGTGCTAGTGGCGGTCGTAGGCGGCGGCCAGCAGCTGCACGGCCTCGGCGAAGCTCGCGCCCTGGGCCTTAGCGGCCGCGGCGAACTCGGTGGCGGCGGCGGACAGCGAGCTCCAGGCGGCGTCGCGGGCGCAGACGACCGTGCCGTTCCGGCCCCGTGTCACCACCACGCCGGCGGCCTCGAGTTCCTTGTATGCCCGCGCCACGGTGTGCGGTGCCACGCCGAGCTCGCCGGCGAGGCTCCGCACGGCCGGAAGCCGGGTGCCGGGTGCGAGCGTGCCGTTGTCGGCGCGTTCAATGACGTAGAGCCGGAGCTGTTCGAAGAGCGGCACGGAGCTGGCCGGGTTGGTCCGCCAGGAGCCGGGAAAACGCTCCCCCGCCGTATCCACGGGACTCACTGTTCGGCCTCCCAGACGGTGCGCACGTGTTCGCGGCCGGCGAACTGCGCCTCGTACAAATCCTTGTAGAGCCCGCGCCTGGCCATCAGCTGCTGATGGGTCCCGTGTTCAACGATTCGTCCGTGGTCCATGACGAGAATTAGATCAGCGTCACGGACCGTGGACAAACGGTGCGCGATCACGAAGCTCGTGTGACCTTGCCGCAGCTGTTCCATGGCGTGGCGGATCTGCACCTCGGTGCGGCTGTCCACGGAACTCGTGGCCTCGTCCAGGACCAGGATGCTGCGCCCCGCGATCTGCGCCCGGGCGATCGAGACGAGCTGACGCTGGCCCCGGCTCAGGGAATCGCCGTCGTTGCCGAGCATCGTGGCGTAGCCGGCCGGGAGGGACCTGACGAACTGGTCCACGTGGCTGGCCCGGGCCGCCTCCAGGATGTCGGCGTCGGCGGCGCCGGGGCGGCCGTATTCGATGTTCTCCCGGATGCTGCCGGTGAACAGCCAGGCGTCCTGCAGGACGGTACCGAAGGCGCTGCGCAGATCGTCCCGCGGGATGGTGGCGATGTCGGTCGAGTCCACCAGAATCCGTCCGGAGTCCAGTTCGTAAAAGCGCATCAGGAGGTTGACCACGGTGGTCTTGCCGGCCCCGGTGTGTCCCACGATTGCCACTGTCTGTCCCGGTTCCACAGTGAAGGAGAGGTCCTTCACCACGGGAGTGCCGGGACTGTAACTGAAAGTGACGTGCTCGAACGTGACCCGGCCCGCCACGGCACCGGGAACCAGCGTCTCCGGAACCAGCGCCGCAGGGGACCCGGGCGTGGCATCGGATTTGCGTCCGTTGTGCGACCTGCGCGGGACATGGACTTTTCGCAGGGTTGCGCTGCCGCGAAGCTTGCCGGCGCCGTTGGCTGACACGGCCGGCACGGCGGCGTCCGCCGGGATCTCCGGGGCGTCAAGCAGCTCAAAGACGCGCTCCGCCGAGGCGAGGCAGGATTGCAGGAGGGTCAGCATGCCGCCGATCTGGCCCACGGGCTGGCTGAAGAGGCGGGAAAACTGGAAGAAGGCCTGGATGCCGCCGATGGTCATGGCCCCGGCGGTAACCTGCAGCGCCCCCACCACGGCCACGGCGATGTAGTTGAGGTTGGCGACAAACACCAACAGCGGCTGCACGATGCCGGACAAATACTGGGCCCGGGTGCTCGAGCGCGTGAGCTTTTCGTTGTACTCCCGGAAGATCTCCGCCGAGGCCTCCTGCCGGCCGAACGCCTTGACCACTTCGTGCCCGGTGAAGGTTTCTTCCAGTTGGGCGGTCAGTGCGCCCGTGCTGCTCCACTGCTCCTTGAAGTGTGCCTGGGAGTGCCGGGCCACCAACACGGTGATCAGGGTGGACACCGGCACGGAGAGGACGGCAATCAGGGCCAGCAGCGGCGAAAGCCACAGCATCATGGCCAGTGCGGCGGTCAGCATCAGGACGGACAGGATCAGCTGGTTGAGGAGTTGGTTGAGGGCCTGCGAGATGTTGTCGACGTCGTTGGTGGCGCGGCTGAGCACGTCGCCGCGGCGTTGCTCCTCGAAATGGCTGGAGGGCAGCACATGGAGCTTCTGTTCCACGGAGCCGCGGAGTCCGTAGCTGAGGCGCTGCACGGCCGTGGCGGTCAGGGACCCCTGGATCCAGCTGAAGAGCGAGGCCCCGGCGTACATGGCGGATACCGCCAGCAGCCGGGCGGCCAGCTCCTGTTCGTCGAGCGAACCGCCCAGGAAGCCCCCCACGACGACGTCGGTCGCGTCACCGAGGACCTTGGGGGCCGCCACGTTGAGTGTCACGAACGCACAGGTGGCGGCGATGACACCGGCCATCCGCCACTTCAGCGGCACCAGCAGGCGCAGGAGGCGGGCGGCGGACTGCCACTTGATGCGCTCCGCGGGAGCGGCCGCAGCGGCCCTTGCTGCGGTCCCGGCGCGGGATGCGCCCCCGCGCCTCACGGGGCTTCCTCCAACACCAGCTGGGACGCGGCAATTTCCTGGTAGCTGGGCGAGGTCTCCATGAGTTCGCTGTGCGTGCCCTGCGCGACCAGGCGGCCATCCTCGAGCACCAGGATCAGCCCGGCGTCCACGATCGTTGACACGCGTTCGGCCACGACCAGCACAGTCGCCGACCGCAGCAGCGGCTCGATCGCCGCGCGGAGCCGGACATCGGTTCCGTAGTCCAGGGCCGAGAAACTGTCATCGAAAAGGTATGCCGGGGCATTCTTGAGCAGTGCCCGGGCGATGCACAGCCGCTGCCGTTCGCCGCCGGAGAAGTTGGTGCCGCCCTGGCTCACCGGCGCTTCGAGCCCCAGCGGCAATTCGCGGACAAAGTCGGCGGCCTGGGCCGCTTCGAGCGCCTGCCACAATTCCGGCTCGTCCGCGGCAGGCGAGCCGAGCCGAAGATTTTCCGCGACCGTGCCTGCGAAGAGATAGGACTGCTGCGGGACGACGGCGATCAGGCTCCGCAGGTCCTCCAGCGGCATGGCCCGCACATTGCGCCCGCCGATGCTGATCTCGCCGGCGGTCGCGTCGAGGAACCGGGGAAGCAGGTTCAGGAGCGTCGTCTTGCCGCTGCCGGTTGCGCCGATGATCGCCGTCGTGGTCCCGGGCCGCGCGGTGAACGAGACTCCGTCCAGCACCGGCGCCTCGGCGCCCGGATAGGCGAAGGACACATTCCGGAACTCGACGCTCCGGCCCACGGGCGCGGCATGGCGGGGATGCGCGGCATGGAGGGGATGCGCAGCCTGGCCGTGGTCTGCACCATGGCCGGGCTGGCCGGCACGGGCCCTGGCCCGGGCACCGGCATGCGTGGCAGGATCGGCGATGGCCGGTTCCGTGTCCAGCACCTCGCGGATCCGTTCGGCGCATGCCGCCGCCCGCGGGGCGGTCATGAAGACGTACATCGCCATCATGATGGCAATCAGGATCTGCAGGATGTAGGCGATGAAGGCGGTCAGCGCCCCCAGCCGCATTTCGCCGGAGTCGATCCGATGGCCGCCGAACCACACCACGAACACGGACGACAGGTTCACCACGAACATGATCATCGGCATCATTGCCGCGACCAGGAGGGCGGATTTGAGGTTGTTGCGGGTGAGGTCCTTGTTGGCTTCATCGAAACGGCGGATTTCATGGTCCTGCCGGACAAAGCTGCGGATGACGTTGGCGCCGATGATCTGCTCACGCATGACCCGGCCGATCCGGTCCAGGAGCCCCTGGCCCTGGCGGTACAGCGGAATCAGCTGGCGCACGATCACCGTCATGATCACCGTAAGGACCGGGATGACCACCACCACGATCCAGGACAGCACGACGTCCTGGTGCACGGCCAGCACGATTCCGCCGATGAAGATCGCCGGCGCGGCAATGAGCATGATGAACACCAGGACGGCGAGGTTTTGGATCTGGGCGACGTCGTTGGTGGTCCGGGTGACGAGGCTGGGGGCCCCGAAAACGCTGACTTCCTGGGAGGAGAAGGACTGCACCTTGATGAAGAGCTCGCCGCGCAGCTGGCCGCCGATCTCCATGGCGACAACGGCGCCCAAATATCCGGCCGCGATGGCAGCGATCACCTGGACGGCGGCGATGCCGGCCATCCAGCCGCCGAGATGGAGGATTTCCCCTTTGTCCCCGCCGATGATGCCGTCGTCGATGATCGCGGCGTTCAAGGTGGGCAGGAGCAGGTTGGCGGTGGCTTGCACGAGCTGCAGCACAACAATGGCCAGCACGCGCCCCTTATGCGCGGACAGCAGCCGCGCCATCAGGCCTATTAGCACCGAACCTCCATTACTAGCCCAGGGCCCGGAATGGGAAACAGCCTAACGGCTGCCCCCATGCCGCCACGTCATTGTAAGCCCCATTCCAGAGTGCTTTGTGTCAACCGGCGGACACTCCGCTCACCCGGTTTTTTGCGCCACCGCGAAGGTGCGCCGGAACGGGAACACAGTCCCGTGCCGGCCCGCGGGATACGCGTCGTCCAGCCTTGCCGAATATTCGGCCTCAAATTCCCGGGCTGCCTCCTCGGGAAGGGCCGCGAGGACCGGCCTGAGTCCCGTGCCGCGGACCCACTCCAGCACGGGGTGGGCGCCCGGGAGCAGCTGCATGTAGGTGGTCTCCCAGGCGTCGGCGGCGCACCCGGCGTCGAGCATGATCTCCAGGTACTCTGCCGCCTCCCCCACCACGTCGTCGTGGCGCAGGACCCCGGCGAGGCGCCCGGCCCAGGCCGGCGAGTCGGCCAGCTCCCGCATCAGGGTGTGGGACGGGGCGTTGAAGTTCCCCGGCACCTGCAGCGCGAACCAGGCGCCCGGCTTGAGGGCGTCGAGCCACTCCGGCAACAGCTTCCGGTGCTCGGGCACCCACTGCAGGGCGGCGTTCGTGACCACCACGTCCGTGTCCCCGGAGGGCATCCAGTGCGCGATGTCGGCCAGGTCGTAGGAGAGATTGGCCGCCGCGGCCGCATGCTTCTTTGACGTCGCCAGCATTTCCGCCGAGGAATCCAGTCCCATCACCTGGGCGCCCGGCCACCGGTCCGCGAGCGTCGCGGTCAGGTTGCCCGGACCACAGCCGAGGTCCACGACGTGCCGCGGCGCGTCGGCATGAATCCGTCCCGTCAGGTCAAAAAACGGCCTGTCCCGGTAGTCCCCGAACTGCACGTATTTCTCAGGATCCCACTTCATGGCACCTCCAGTTTCCGGCAATTCTGTCCTATCCGAAGCGTAGTCCCGGCCCGTAGGCCAGCCAAGGATGCACGCGACCGCTGCGTGCGGCGCAAGGCTCCGCCGGTGCCGCGGCCACGGCGCGGGCACTAAGCTGGACAGCAATGAAACTCGTTGATCAGCTCCCCGCCCCGGCCGCCCGAGTCCCCGGCAGGACGGCCCTGGACCCGGACGAGCTCTACACCCGGTTTGTCGAGTGGACCGAGACCCGCGGCCTTGCCCTCTACACCGCCCAGGACGAGGCCATCATGGAGCTGGCCGCCGGCTCCAACGTCATTCTCGCCACACCCACCGGGTCCGGGAAATCCCTTGTGGCCATCGCCGCCCACTTCCAGGCCATGGCCCGCGGAGAGCGCAGCTACTACACCGCGCCGATCAAGGCCCTGGTCTCGGAAAAGTTCTTCGCCCTCTGCGAGATCTTCGGCGCCGAGAACGTCGGCATGATCACCGGCGACTCCGGCGTCAACCAGGACGCTCCGATCATCTGCTGCACCGCCGAAATCCTGGCCAACACCGCCCTGCGCGAAGGCGCTGCTGCGGAGCTGGGCGCTGTCATCATGGACGAGTTCCACTTCTACTCCGACCCGCAGCGCGGCTGGGCGTGGCAGGTGCCGCTGCTCGAACTGCCGCAGGCCCAGTTCCTGCTGATGTCCGCGACGCTCGGCGACGTGAGCCGTTTTGAGGAGGGCATCAGCGAACTGACCGGCCGTCCGACGACGACCGTCAGTTCCGTGGAGCGTCCCATTCCGCTGCACTACTACTACGAGCAGACCCCGGTCCACGAGACCCTTGAAGAGCTGCTCGCCACGAAGCAGGTCCCGGTCTACGTGGTCCACTTCAGCCAGGTGGAGGCGATCGACCGGGCGCAGAACCTGATGAGCATCAACGTCTGCACCCGCGAGGAAAAGGACAAGATTGCCGAGCTGATCGCCGGGTTCCGTTTCGCCGCAGGCTTCGGCAAGACCCTCAACCGGCTGGTCCGGCACGGCATCGGGGTGCACCACGCCGGCATGCTGCCCAAATACCGCCGGCTCGTCGAGCAGCTCGCCCAGGCCGGCCTGCTGAAGGTCATCTGCGGCACGGACACGCTCGGCGTGGGCATCAACGTGCCCATCCGCACGGTGTTGCTCACGGCCCTGAGCAAGTACGACGGCGTCCGCACCCGCCTGCTGAACTCCCGCGAGTTCCACCAGATCGCCGGACGTGCCGGACGTGCAGGCTATGACACCGCCGGAACCGTGGTGGTCCAGGCCCCGGAGCACGTCACCGAGAACGTGAAGGCGATGGCCAAGGCCACGGCCAAGTTCGGCGATGACCAGAAGAAGCTGCGCCAGGTGGTCAAGAAGAAGCCGCCGGAAGGCTTCGTGTCCTGGGGCGAGCCCACCTACAAGCGGCTGGTCGAGTCTGTGCCGGATCCCCTGACGTCGAGTTTCACCGTGACGCACGCGATGCTGATGAACCTCATGGAACGCCCGGGCGACCCGTTCCAGGCCGCGCGCCGGCTGCTCACCGAAAACCACGAGACCCGTCCGGCGCAGCTCCAGCTCATGAAGAAGGCCCTGGGGATCTACCGCGAGCTGCTCGCGGCCGGCGTCGTGGAGCGGATCCCGCCGGAAGAGCAGGGCGCCGACGGCCGCACGGTCCGGCTCACGGTCCACCTGCAGCCCAACTTCGCCCTGAACCAGCCCCTGTCCCCGTTCGCCCTCGCCGCGCTGGAGCTGCTGGATCCGGAGTCCCCGTCGTACGCACTGGACGTCGTGTCCGTGATCGAGGCGACCCTGGAGAAGCCGCGCCAGATCCTGTCGGCACAGCAGAAGAAGGCGCGCGGCGAAGCCATCGCGGCGATGAAGGCCGACGGCATCGAGTACGACCAGCGGATGGCGATGCTCGAGGAGGTCACCTACCCGCAGCCGCTCGTGGAGATCCTCGGCGAGGCCTTCGATGTCTACCGCAAGGCCGCGCCGTGGATCGGCGACTTCGAGCTCACACCCAAATCCGTGGTCCGGGACATGTACGAGCGTGCCATGAACTTCGGCGAATTCGTCCAGTTTTACGGCCTGGCCCGCTCGGAGGGCATCGTGCTGCGCTACCTCGCCGACGGTTTCAAGGCGCTCCGCCAGACCGTCCCGCAGGACGCCCTCCGGGAGGACCTTGAGGACCTGATCGCCTGGCTCGGCGAGCTGGTCCGCCAGGTGGACTCCAGCCTCCTCGACGAATGGGAGGAGCTGACATCCGGCGCGGCGCCCACCCCGCATGACGCTCCCCCGCCCCCGCCGCCGTCGCTGACCTCCAACGTCCGGGCCTTCCGGGTGATGGTGCGCAACGAAATGTTCCGCCGCGTGGAACTGTTCGCCGATGAAGCCGCCACCACCCTGGGCGAACTCGACGCCGGTTCCGGCTGGGACGCGGAGCGCTGGGAAGATGTCCTGGACGACTACTTCGACGAGCACAACGACATTGGCACCGGACCGGACGCCCGCGGCCCGGGACTGCTGATCATCACCGAGGAGCCCGGCGCGTGGAAGGTCCGGCAGATCTTCGACGACCCCGCCCGCAACCACGACTGGGGCATTTCCGCCGAGGTGGATCTGGCGGCCTCGGATGAATCCGGGACCGCCGTCGTCCGCGTCACCGACGTCAACCGGCTCTAGGGCCCCTGCCCGGGCGGCGGCCTGCCGCCTGGGCGCTGCCGGGACCGGAGACCCGCCGCCCGGTCGCGGCGCCGTGACCGATCACACCGCGGGTAAACTCGGATGATGAGTGTAACCCGGCCCGCCACGCCCCAAGACGTCCCTGCCATCCTGCAGATGATCCACGATCTCGCCATCTACGAGAAGGAACCGGACGCGGTCCGGAACACCCCAGAGATGCTCTCCGAGGCACTCTTCGGCGAGAACCCGAGGGTCTTCGCCACGATGGCGGAGAACACGGCCGGTGACGTGCGGGGCTTTGCCCTCTGGTTCCTGAACTACTCCACGTGGGAGGGCGTCCACGGAATTTACCTCGAGGATCTCTACGTCAGGCCGGAGGCACGCGGCGAGGGCCACGGCAAGGCACTGCTGCAGCATCTGGCGGCGACCGCCGTCGACCGCGGCTACGCCCGCGTTGAGTGGAGCGTCCTGGACTGGAATGAGCCCTCCATCAACTTCTACAAGAAGCTTGGCGCAGCGCCAATGGAGGAATGGTCCACCTTCCGCCTGACCGGGGCGGCCCTGGAGGCGTTCGGCGGATCCCTGGCCGGCTCCCGCGGGGAGGCGGCCCGTGGTTGATCTTCCGGCGACGGGGCTCATGGGAGCGTCCCTGCTGGAGGCCCGCTCCAGCGTCCGGCACAGCGTCCGGGCACGCCACACCTACCGCGGCATGCGGACCGCGGAACACTACTTCGAGGTCCCCCTGGACCACTTCAGTGAGGCGGGACGGCGCGGGGAGACCATCTCCGTGTTCGCCCGCGAGTACGTCTCAACAGAGCACAGCGAGGAGGCGGCGGCCGAGCTCCCCTGGCTGCTCTACCTGCAGGGCGGACCCGGCGGGCGCGGAAACCGGTTCCCGTCCCTGGGCGGCTGGAGCAAGGCAGCCGCCAAGGACTTCCGGATCCTCATGCTGGACCAGCGCGGCACCGGCCTGTCCTCGGCGGTGGACCGCAACACGCTGCCCCTGCGCGGCACCCACGCGGAGCAGGCCCAGTACCTGACGCACTTCCGTGCCGACTCGATCGTCGCCGACGCCGAGGCCATCAGGGCCGCCCTGGGCTCCGCCCCGTGGACCATCTACGGCCAGAGCTACGGCGGCTTCTGCGCGCTCAGCTACCTCTCCTTCGCCCCGGAAGGGCTGCGCGCGGTGCTCGTGACGGGCGGCCTTGCTCCGCTGGGCGGCTCCGCGGACCGCGTGTACCGGGCAACGTTCCAGCGGGTCGCGGCCCGGAACGCCGAATACTTTGGCTGGTACCCGGAGGACCGTGCCGCCGTCACCCGGATCGCCAGGCATCTGCGGGAGACGGAGGAGTTCCTGCCCGACGGCGGCCGGCTCACCGTGGAACGGTTCCAGATGGTGGGCTCGTTCCTGGGCGGCAATACCCGGGTGGATGCGCTGCACCACCTGCTCGAGGACGCTTTCGTGGCCACACCCGACGGCGACCGGCTCTCGGACGCCTTCCTGGACCAGGTCCGGGGCCTCGTTTCCCGGGCCGCCAATCCCCTGTACGCGCTGATGCACGAGTCCATCTACGGCCAGGCCGGGGCCACCAACTGGGCCGCCTGGCGTGTGCTGGCGGAGTTCCCCGAGTTCTCCCCCGACACCGGCGAACCGCTGCTGACCGGAGAAATGGTCTACCCCTGGTACTTCGAACAGGACCCGGCCCTGCGCCCGTTGCAGGAGGTGGCACGGCTCCTCGCCGAAAAGGACGACTGGGCGCCGCTTTACGATCCGGACCGGCTGGCCCTGAACACCGTGCCCGTCGCTGCGGCCGTCTACAGCGACGATATCTACGTGGACCGTGAACTTTCCCTGGAGACGGCGGCCGGCGTGCGGGGCTTGAACGTGTGGGAGACGGACGAGTACCACCATGACGGCATCTCGGACGACGGCGAGGCGATCTTCGCGCGCCTGCTGGGGATGGCGCGGTCCCCCCGCCGCTGACCTGGCACTGGCCCGGCTGTTGGCGGCCGGGCACAACAGAACGGCGCTGAACCTGTGGAGGTTCAGCGCCGTTCGTTCTCATGCCGGCCGGCTACCCGGCGGCCCCGGTGCTAGTCGACGTCGCTCAGGCTCTTGTGGGCGTCTTCTTCCAGCCGGGCGTCCAGCTTGGACTTGGACGCCTTGGAGCTGATCAGGCTGGCGATGACGGCGATGATGATGGTGCCGATGATTACCGCCAGTGAGACGTAGGTCGGAATCTCCGGGGCCCACTCGATGTGCTGGCCGCCGTTGATGAAGGGCAGTTCATTGACGTGCATGGCGTGCAGGACCAGCTTCACGCCGATGAACGCCAGGATGACGGACAGGGCGTGCTTGAGGTAGATGAGCCGGTTCATGAGGCCGCCGAGCAGGAAGTACAGCTGGCGCAGCCCCATGAGGGCGAAGATGTTCGCCGTGAAGACGATGAAGGCGCTCTGGGTGAGGCCGAAGATGGCCGGAATGGAGTCGACGGCGAACAGCAGGTCCGTCATGCCGATGGTGACGAAGACGATCAGCATGGGGGTGAAGACCTTCTTGCCGTCCACCACGGTGCGCAGCTTGCCGCCGTCGAACTTCTCGGACATCGGCAGGATCCTGCGGATCCGGGCGATCAGCGGGTTTTCCTTGTCTTCCTCGTCCTCGCCCTCGTCCTGGGCCTGCTTCCAGGCGGTCCAGAGCAGGAAGGCGCCGAAGATGTAGAAGACCCAGCTGAACTGCTCGATCACGATCGAGCCGAGCATGATGAAGATGCCGCGCAGGACCAGGGCAATGATGATGCCCACCATGAGCACTTCCTGTTGGTACTTACGAGGTACCGAGAAGCGCGCCATGATGATGATGAAGACGAAGAGGTTGTCGATGCTCAGGCTGTATTCGGTCACCCAGCCGGCGATGAACTGGCCGCCGAATTCCGGGCCCGTGAAGGCGAACATGGCACCGGCGAACACCAGGGCCAGGGCCACGTAGAACGCGACCCACAACCCGGCTTCTTTCATCGAGGGCTCGTGCGGTCGCTTGAGGACCATCAGCAGGTCGATGGCCAGAATGACGCCCAGGACGACAAACGAGCCGATCTCGAACCACAGGGGAAGGTCGGGCACGGGGAATTACCTTTCGTAGGGTACAGCTCAGCGGTGTAAGTCTCTCCGACCGCCAGCGCGAATCGCTGCCTGGCTGCCCGCTACGCCCGGCACGGCATCTATGCCGCGCGTGTTGACGATCGTAGCGCTTGGGATACTCCCCTACGTGCGTCTGAGTTTACCCTAGGCGTGTCCCGCGGACTGCATTTGGCGCAGTTCCTTCTTCAAGTCCCCCACCTCGTCGCGGAGCCGGGCCGCGAGCTCGAACTGCAGCTCACCGGCTGCGGCGTGCATCTGTTCGGTCAGCTGTTCGATCAGCCCAACGAGGTCCTCCGCCGGTGCGGCCGCGAGCCCGTCCGCGCGGATGAGGGAGGCGCCCTTGCCCTTGCCACGGTTCTTGCCGGCCGCGGCCAGCAGCTCGCGGGTGTCCGCGTCCTCCTTGGCCAGCTGGTCGGTGATGTCCGCGATCTTCTTCCGCAGCGGCTGGGGGTCGATCCCCTTCTCCGTGTTGTAGGCAACCTGGATGGCGCGGCGCCGGTTCGTCTCGTCGATGGCGTGGGCCATCGAGTCGGTGATCCGGTCCGCGTACATGTGCACCTGGCCGGAGACGTTTCGGGCAGCACGCCCGATGGTCTGGATCAGGGAGGTCGAGGAGCGTAGGAAGCCTTCCTTGTCCGCGTCCAGGATGCTGACCAGCGACACTTCCGGGAGGTCGAGGCCTTCACGGAGCAGGTTGATGCCGACGAGGACGTCGAAGACACCCATCCGCAGTTCGCGCAGGAGTTCCACGCGGCGCAGCGTGTCGACGTCGGAGTGCAGGTATTCCACCTTCACGCCGTGGCCCAGCAGGTAGTCGGTGAGGTCCTCGGCCATCCGCTTGGTCAGGGTGGTGACCAGGACACGCTCGTTCTTCGCGGTGCGGATCCGGATTTCGCCCAGCAGGTCATCGATCTGGCCCTTCGTGGGCTTGACGACCACCTCGGGGTCGATCAGGCCGGTGGGACGGATGATCTGCTGGACGAAGCCGTCGGACTTGCCGAGCTCGTACTTGCCCGGGGTCGCGGACAGGTAGACCGTCTGGCCTACGCGCTGGAGGAACTCATCCCATTTCAGCGGGCGGTTGTCCATCGCGGAAGGCAGCCGGAAGCCGTGGTCCACCAGCGACCGCTTGCGGGACATGTCGCCCTCATACATGGCGCCGATCTGCGGGACGGTGACGTGCGATTCGTCGATCACCAGGAGGAAGTCGTCCGGGAAGTAGTCGATGAGGCAGTGCGGTGCCGTTCCGCGGTCGCGTCCGTCGATGTGCAGCGAATAGTTCTCGATGCCGTTGCAGAAGCCCATCTGCTGCATCATTTCAAGGTCGTAGGTGGTCCGCATCCGCAGCCGCTGGGCCTCGACCAGCTTGTTCTGGCTTTCGAGGACCTGGAGCCTTTCGGCGAGTTCGTCCTCGATCCTCTTGATCGCACGGCTCATCCGCTCGGGCCCGGCCACGTAGTGCGAGGCCGGGAAGACGTACATCTCGGTTTCATCCCGGATGACTTCGCCGGTCAGGGGGTGCAGGGTATGGATGTTCTCGATCTCATCGCCGAAGAACTCGATCCGGATCGCCAGTTCCTCGTACATCGGGATGATTTCCACGGTGTCGCCGCGGACCCGGAACGTGCCGCGGTGGAAGTCCATGTCGTTGCGGGTGTACTGCATGGCGACGAACTTCCGGAGCAGGTCGTCGCGGTTCATCTCCGCTCCCTTGCGGAGGGTCACCATGCCGGCAATGTATTCTTCCGGCGTGCCGAGGCCGTAGATGCAGGACACCGTGGCCACCACAATGACGTCGCGGCGGGTCAGGAGCGCATTGGTGGCGGAGTGCCGGAGCCGTTCCACTTCCTCGTTGACGGAGGAGTCCTTCTCGATGAAGGTGTCCGTCTGGGCGACGTAGGCCTCGGGCTGGTAGTAGTCGTAATAGGAGACGAAATACTCCACCGCATTATTGGGCAGCAATTCGCGGAATTCATTGGCCAACTGCGCTGCCAGGGTCTTGTTCTGCACCAGCACCAGGGTGGGGCGCTGAACCTGCTCGATCAGCCACGCCGTGGTGGCGCTCTTGCCGGTGCCGGTGGCGCCAAGCAGCACCACGTCCTTCTCGCCGTTCCTGATGCGCTCCGTCAGTTCGGCGATGGCGGCCGGCTGGTCGCCTGCGGGCTGGAACTCGCTGATGACCTCGAAGGGTGCCACGACACGGTTGATTTCCTGGGCAAGGCTCATGTATCTAATCTACCGCCGGGCACCGACAGGAAATCCTCATTCAGCTTTGGGCGGTACCAGGGCCGGCCCGGGCGCTGGAACCGCCGCGGGCGCAGGGGTGGCAGTGGTGGCCGCGCCAGCACCGCCGTCGTCCATTCCGCCGTCGTCCATTTCCTGGACGCCGTACGGCCGCGGCTGCCAGCCCGTGCGCAGGACCCATGCTTCCATCCGCGGCGCAGCGTATTCGGTGAACCAGCCTTCCTTGTCCGCCGCGTAGGCGGCAGTGGACTTGTCCGCCTCGTGCAGCCCGGCTACCCGCCGCTTCTCGGCGACGTAGTCGGCTCTGGCCCCGGCATCGGCGCGGAGCCAGTCCCGGAAGCACAGGGCGTAACGCCAGCCGGGCGAGCCGGCCGCGCGGATATGAAGATTCGCCGCCCGGCCGGGATCGGCGTTGCCGTGCAGCCGCTTGCCCCACGCGGCGGGGTCCGGATGGGAGGGCTTGGGGTTGTCCGAAATGATGCCGGGCCAGCGCGGGAATCCCGCCTGGGCCAGCAGCGGCGCGATCCGGTCCGCGTCGTCGAGGTTCCGGACACTGAGCTGGAGGTCGATCACGTCTTTGGCGTCGAGTCCCGGGACGGCGGTGGACCCGATATGGTCCACGGCCAGGACGTCCTGCGGAACGGCGCTATGTAGCCGGGCAATCAGGCGGCCGGCTTGGGCCGCCCAGGCCGGATCGGCGGGTGCGAGGACCGGCCCGCCCGTCCGCGGTACGATTCTTTGTTCCTTGAGGTTCAGCGCGAAGGGAGCCAGCCGGTCCTCCCACAGCGCATCGACCGCGTGCCGAAGTACTTCCGGAGTGCCCGAATTGTCCAGCACGACGTCCGCGGCAGCCAGCCGGTCCTCCCGGCTCGCCTGGGCGGCCATCCGGGCATGGGCTTCCCCGACGGTCATGTTGCGGTGTTCGGCCATGCGCTGGACCCGGACGTCATCCGGGGCATCCACCACCAGCACCAGGTGGAAGTTCTTCCCCTGCCCGGTCTCGACCAGCAGGGGGATGTCCTGGACCACGACGGCGCCCGCCGGGGCGGCGGCGACAACCGCCGCGGCGCGCTCCCGCACCAGGGGATGGATGATCCCGTTGAGCACGGCCAGGCGCTCCGGGTCACCGAACACCAGGGCACCCAGCCGGGGCCGGTCCAGCCGGCCGTCCGGCGTCAGGATCGCGGCACCGAAGGCCTCGACCACACGCCCCAGCCCGGGCGTACCGGGCTCCACAACCTCCCGGGCCAGCGCGTCGGCGTCGACAAGCACCGCGCCGAGCTCGCTCAGGCGCGCGGCAACCATTGACTTCCCCGAGGCGATTCCGCCGGTCAACCCGATCTTCAACACCTCACCAGACTAAACTGAACCGGTGGCAGATGCGGCGGATGACCCCGAGAGCAGGACGGCCATCTACACCACCCTTGCCGCGGGGTCCGAATTCCGCCACGAAATCGAGGTCAAGCGGTCCCGCTTCATCACCGTCCTGGCCCGAACGGCCGACGAGGATGCCGCCCGGGCCGTCCTGGGCCGCCTGCGCCGGGAATTCCATGACGCACGCCACCACTGCTCGGCCTTCGTCCTCGGCCCCGACCGGGACGTGCAGCGGTCCAACGACGACGGCGAACCCTCCGGCACCGCGGGCATCCCCATGCTTGAGGCGCTGCTGAAACGGGAAACCCTTCCCGGCGTGGCCGACCTCAGCGACGTCACCGCGGTCGTGGTGCGCTACTTCGGCGGCATTCTCCTGGGCGCCGGCGGCCTGGTGCGCGCGTATTCCGAATCTGTGTCCAGCACTCTGGCGCTCGCGCCGCTGTTGCGGCGGCGCCGCTTGCGTATCTGTTCCGTGCGGGTGGGGCACGCCGTGGCCGGGCGACTCGAGAACGATCTGCGCGCCGCGGGTTATGTCATGGCCGAAACCGGCTACGAGGCGCAGACTACTGTCCTGAGGCTTGCGCTGCCGGACGACCCGGATGAGCTGGCCCGGGCCGCGGCCCGCGTGGCCGCCATGTCAGCCGGCAGCGCCTCGCTGTTGCCCGGAGAATCGGAGTGGATCGATGTCCCCATTGGCTAAGACGGTGCCCGCGGTCGCGCTGCTCGACGTCGGCGAAGCCGTTCTTGCGGAGCTCCTGGAACTAGCCCTCCGGGACGCCGACGCCGACGAGGTCACCCCGCCGCTGGGCACCACCGCCGGCTGGAATGCCGAACGGATCACCTGGTTCCGCGAATTCCACCGCGCCTCTGCGGCCGGGCTGGACGGTCCCGCGGGGCAGAAGAGCTGGGCCATCAGCTGCGACGGGCAGCTTGCAGGCTCAGTGCGCTTGAAACGGACGGAGACGGGGCCGGGGCAAGGTGGTGCTGGTTGCGGGGTCGGTGAAGCGGCAGGGGTTGGCGGCGGGGCGCTGGAGACCGGAATCTGGCTCGCCCGAAGCTTCCGCGGTCGCGGCGTAGGCCGCGAGGCGCTGCGGCAGGTGAAAGCTCGGGCCGTATCGGCCGGGGCGGCCGTCCTGGTGGCCGACACCACGGCCGGCAATGTCGGCGCCCTCGCGTTGCTGAAGTCCGCGGGGGCCGAACTTGTGCCCGGTGAAGCCTCGCAGACGGAGACGGAGACGGAGGCCGCGTCGGAGACGGTCAAGGGCAGGATCCCGCTGCCCTGACGGCACTGCGCCCGACCGGGCCTCGCCCCGCCTCGCCTCCGCAACAGTGGACATGCCCTCCCCGAGCCGACACAAATGGGCCCAAGCACCTCATGCCCGACCGGCGAACCGGGGAATGGACATGTCCTCCGTTCGGCAGACCTATTGTTCCGTCTGGCGCCTATTGGGACTGGGCTATTTCCCAGATGTGTCCAGCAGGGTCGCGGAAGCACGCTGTGCGGATACCCCACGGTCGATCCATTGGGCCATTGAGCAGTTCAACGCCGCGGCGGGACAACTCGGCGCACATCGCATCGACGTCGTCCACTTCGATGGTGAACTGCATTCGCGCACCGGAAGCCGCGCTGGCCACTGAGGCCGGCTGGATGAGTTCGGGAGCTTCGGAAACGCTGAGCAGGTTGATCAACGTGTTCTCGAACTTGAAGACGGCAGAGACCTCGTCCTTGAAAATGAGCGGCAGGCCGAAGACTGCCGCATAGAAGCCCTTGGTGGTGGCCAGGTCCTCGACAAATAGTGTGATGGCACCAATGCCACGCGGCCACGAACCGTCGGCCCTAAGTATGTCCTGCGATTCAACAGCCCCTGAAGTGTCAGCCATGGAAGTCCCCTCATCGTCGGCCGCGAATATCTCAACCTGCCGAGTTTGCACTCAGAGCCGGGCACCCGTCAAGGAATCCCTAACGTGATGTGCCGTGGGCTGACGCCAGCACTCGGCAGCGGGACAGCTCTTGCTGCCCGAAGATGGGGTTTGCAGGCCGCGGACTGGACATGTCCGGCAGGGCGCGCCGAACAATGGACATGTCCAGCGGCAAGGGCATGACTCGGGCGCCCACCACTGGACATGTCCCCCGCCCCGAACCAGGACTGGGCACAAAACCCATGTGCCCACGGGCAAGCCCCAAAAATGGGCATGTCCCCCGGGGAACGCGCCGAGGACTGGACATGTCCGGAGGCAGGGGTGAGGCCCGGTTCCCACCACTGGACATGTCCCTCGCACCGAACCAGGACTGGGCACAATACCCATATGCCCACGGGCAAACCCCAAAAATGGGCATGTCCCCCCGGGGGAGGGTTGCAAAAAATGGACATGTCCAGCGGTGAAGGCGGCCGAGGGGCATGTCCTCACAATGATCCGCGCAAAGCAAAGGTGGCCGCCCCGAGGGGGCGGCCACCTTTGCTGAACTGTACTGCTGTGCACCGTGACGGTGCGGCTTCAAGCTACAAACTGCCTGGTCTCAGGGAAAGGACTCCCCGAGGCGCAAGGGCAATTAGTTGCCGGTCAGCTTCTCGCGCAGAGCGGCAAGAGCCTCGTCCGAAGCAAGCGTGCCTGCACCGGTCTCGGTTGCAGCCGGCTCGGAGGAGTAGCTGGTGGTGCCGGAGTCGCTCTCGCCGGACGTTGCAGCTGCAGCGTCGTCGGCAGCGTGCTGGGCAACCTGCTTCTTGTGTGCTTCCCAGCGGGTCTGGGCGTCAGCGTACTGCTGCTCCCAGGCGGCGCGCTGGTTCTCGTAGCCTTCAAGCCACTCGTTGGACTCCGGGTCGAAGCCCTCCGGGTACTTGTAGTTGCCCTCTTCGTCGTACTCAGCGGCCATGCCGTAGAGTGCCGGATCGAATTCGGTGCTGTCGGCGTCGACGCCCTCGTTGGCCTGCTTGAGGGAGAGCGAGATACGGCGGCGCTCGAGGTCGATGTCGATGACCTTGACGAACAGCTCGTCACCAACGGAGACAACCTGCTCGGCCAGCTCAACGTGGCGCACTGCGAGCTCGGAGATGTGGACCAGGCCTTCGATGCCGTCTTCAACGCGAACGAACGCGCCGAACGGAACCAGCTTGGTGACCTTACCCGGAACAACCTGGCCGAGGGCGTGGGTGCGGGCGAAGGTCTGCCACGGATCTTCCTGCGTAGCCTTGAGCGACAGGGAGACGCGCTCGCGGTCCAGGTCGACCTCGAGAACCTCGACGGTGACTTCCTGGCCAACTTCGACAACCTCGGACGGGTGGTCGATGTGCTTCCAGGACAGCTCGGAAACGTGAACCAGGCCGTCTACGCCGCCCAGGTCCACGAAGGCACCGAAGTTGACGATGGAGGAAACGACGCCGGGACGAACCTGGCCCTTTTCCAGCTTGTTGAGGAACGTGGAGCGGACCTCGGACTGGGTCTGCTCGAGCCATGCACGGCGGGAAAGAACAACGTTGTTGCGGTTCTTGTCCAGCTCGATGATCTTGGCTTCGATCTGCTGACCGATGTACGGAGCAAGGTCGCGCACACGGCGCATCTCGACGAGGGATGCGGGCAGGAAGCCGCGCAGACCGATGTCGAGGATAAGACCACCCTTGACAACCTCGATGACGGTACCGGTGACAACACCGTCTTCTTCCTTGACCTTCTCGATGTCGCCCCAGGCACGCTCGTACTGAGCACGCTTCTTGGAGAGGATCAGGCGGCCTTCTTTGTCTTCCTTGGTGAGCACCAGGGCTTCGACCTGATCGCCAACGGAGACGACGTCTCCGGGGTCAACGTCGTGCTTGATGGAAAGCTCGCGGGAGGGAATGACACCTTCGGTCTTGTAACCGATGTCGAGCAGAACTTCGTCGCGGTCGACCTTGACGACGGTACCTTCGACGAGATCTCCGTCGTTGAAGTACTTGATGGTGGCGTCGACAGCTGCGAGGAAGTCCTCAGCGGTACCGATGTCGTTAATGGCGACTACGGGGGTACCGGGCTTCTCGGTGGAGGTGATGGTCATGTAGTAGGGGCTCCGTTGTGGATAGTTAGTCGGTCAGGCAAACCGCTTCGCCCGCATTATGGAATGCAGGCCAAGAACACGGCTTCACAACAAGTGATCCGCCGGGTCATCCTGATTTTGTGGATTGTAGATGCGCGCACGTAGTACACGCCCGTTTAGTCTAGTCGTTTACGTGAACGCCGGTCAAAGCGCGTGGCGCCTTGCGCGCCGCGACCGGGACCGGACCTCTAGAAGTGCGTGAGGCAGTGCGGTGAGCGTTCGACGGCGAACATGAGCCGTGCCGTCAACGCCGCCCCGGCGGTGTGTTCAGTGATCCGGCCGGCGGCCGTCAAGGTCACCGGGCAGACGGCGCCCAGATAGATGGAGCCCAGGTCCGCGACATCCAGCGACAGGTCCGGCTCGGCGTCCGGAGCCGGCGTCACCGTGGCCTCTCCCCCGCTCACCGTCAGGGCGAAGGTGCCGGCCGCGAAGCCAAGACTGTCCCGTACGGCGAAGGCCAGGGTGCCGTCGGCCGAATAGCGCCGGGCACCCAGCACCCGGGCCGGTTCCAGGATCCGCAGCCACAGCATGTCCCGGTGGTCTGAGGCCTCGACGCAGCGGGGATCCTCCAGCGCCCAGGCCAGGGGGTCGTCCATCGGCGCTTCCTGCCAGCTAATCCGGTCTACGAGGTCGATGCTGCCGAGGAACTGCCACAGCTCCAGGTAGGCGGCGTCGGTCGCGGCCACGAGGTCCAGGATCTCCATGGTGTACGGCTTGGCGTCCCACCCGGCGAACTTGTACGAGACGTACCCGTCCACGGTGCCGGCCGCGTCGTAGTGCAGGGCACAGCGGATGGCCTCGTCTTCGCTGCCGTCGCGGCCCAGGGTGCCCGAGGACCGCAGCCGGTACGCTTCCTGTCGCGAAATTGATCCGGGCATGGAAGCCTGGACCCGCGCAAAGACCTGGGGTGCCAGGTCCAGCAGGACCTTGCGGTCGGCGATCTCCACCGAGCCGACCGCCGCATGGCGCAGGCGGAAGCGCGGCCCGGTGTCGACCTTGACGCTGCGCTCGAAGGTGGCCACCCCGTAGCCGAACCGGCCGTAGATGGACGCCTCGGAGGCGGTGAGGGCCGCCAGCGCGACGCCGTCGGCCTTGGCCGCCGTGAGGTCCTCGGTCATCATCCGCCGCAGCAGTCCCTGCCGGCGGTGGGTCCCGCGCACCGTGACGGCCGTGACGAGCTGGGCTTGAAGCTGCCGGCCGTAGCCGACGTTCAGGTCCTTGCGCAGCGTGGCGAAGGTCGCCACCGGGACGTCGGCCGCCAGGGAGTGCGCGGCGACGCCGTCGGCCTGGTAGACGCCGGTCATCTCCCGGTTGTCCATGAGGTACATGGCCATGATCTTGTCCACGAAGTCGTCTTTGCGCGGTTCCTCATAGAAGCCGATCCCGACTCCCCGCAGCCACGCTGTGCCCTGCGCATAGTCCGCCGAGTCCTTCTCGACCGCGCGGAACCGCCTGAGTTCGTACTTATCTGCCACGTGCTTCTCCCCCTGAGAATCCTGAAAATCCTGACGTTCCGGCGGCGCCGGAACCGATAAAAGTTAGTGCCCCGCCTCGTACCAGCTGGTGCCGACGCCGATCTGGACGTCCAGCGGAACGCTGAGGTCCGCAGCCGAGCCCATTTGCTCGGTCACGAGCTTCTCCACGACCTCACGCTCGCCGTTGGCTACCTCGAGGACCAGTTCGTCATGGACCTGCAGGAGCATGCGCGATTTGAGGCCCTGGGCCGCCAGCTCGGCGTGAACGCCCAGCATGGCCCGCTTGATGATGTCAGCCGCCGATCCCTGGATCGGCGAGTTCAGCGCAATGCGCTCCGCGTTCTCGCGCAGCTGGCGGTCTGTGCTGGTGAGGTCCGGGAGGTAACGGCGGCGGCCCTCGATGGTCGCGGTGTAGCCGTCGACCCGGGCCTGGTCCACCACGCCGCGCAGGTAGTCGCGGACGGCGCCGAAGCGGTCGAAGTAGTCCTTCATGAGCGTCCGCGCCTCGTCAACGGAGATCTCCAGCTGCTTGGACAGGCCGAACGAGGTCAGGCCGTACGCGAGGCCATAGGACATCGCCTTGACCTTGGAGCGCATGGCACTGGTCACCTGGTCGGTGGGCACGTGGAAGATGTTCGAGCCCACGAACCGGTGCAGGTCTTCGCCGTCCCGGTACGCCTGGATCAGGCCCTCGTCCCCCGAGAGGTGGGCCATGATGCGCATTTCGATCTGCGAGTAGTCGGCGGACAGCAGGCACTCGTAGCCTTCACTGACCACAAAAATCCCGCGGACGCGCCGGCCTTCCTCGCTGCGGATCGGGATGTTCTGCAGGTTGGGATTGTTCGAGGAGATCCGGCCCGTGGCTGCGACGTTCTGCGCGTATGTGGTGTGGATCCGCCCGTCGTCCGTCACGGACTTCTTGAGCGACTCGAGCATCTGGCGCAGCTTCGAGGACTCGCGGTGCGCCATCAGCTGGACCAGGAATTCGTGCCCGGTCTTCTCCAGCAGGTTCTTGAGTGACGCGGCGTCGGTGGTGTAGCCGGACTTGATCTTCTTGGTCTTCGGCAGCTCCAGTTCCTCGAACAGCACGGTCTGGAGCTGCTTCGGCGAACCGAGGTTGACCTCGTGGCCGATCGCGGCGAAGGCGAGCTCCTGGGCGTTGTCGATCACCTTGGCGAGGTCCGACAGCTGTTCGTCCATGCGGGACATGTCGATCGCGATTCCAGCGAGTTCCATGTCGGCGAGGACACGGCTGACTGGCAGCTCCAGGGTGCTCAGCAGGTCCTCGGCCTTGCGTTCCTTCAGTTCCGCTTCGAAGAAGCGGCTCAGGGCCCCGACCACTGCGGCCACGTGGACCAGCGCGCCGGCCGCTTCGGCGTCATCGCCGTCGAACGCCAGCTCAAGCTGGCCGGCCTTGGCGGCCTCGGTGGAAACGGAGATGTTGAGGTGATGCTGCGCCAGCTCGGCGAGCTCGTAGCTGCGGCGGTCGGGCTGGATGAGGTAGCCGGAGATGGAGGTGTCATCCACCACGCCCTCCAGTTCCAATCCCCGGGCGGTGAGTGCCTTCAGCGCGGCCTTGAAACCGTGCAGCACCTTCGGCGCGTGGGCGTCACGCAGCCAGGCTGCCAGGACGTTCTCGGCGGCGGCGTCCTGGCTGGCCAGGTCGAGGTAGACGGCGGCGTCGTCACGGACGATCGCCACCGCGGCGGCGTCCTCGCCGATCCGGCCGGGCACCAGATCGACCGCCACAGCGGAGCGCTTCCCGGCGCCGGCCGCGAAGAAGGCGGTCAGCTCGGCGGCGTCCGCAGGAATGACGAAGTCCGGGGTGTCCAGGCTCTCCCGCTCCGATTCGGTGACTTCGCTGCCATAGAGGGCAAAGAGCCGGGTGCGGATGGTCTTGAATTCGAGGGCGTCGAACAGCTCCTCGAGGGCATCCTGGTCCGGCCGCGGATCCGCGAGCTCGTCCAGGGTGACCGGCAGGTCCAGATCGGTGTGCAGCCTGTTGAGCCGCCGGTTGCGCTTGACGTCCTCAACATTTTCGCGGAGGGAATCCCCTACTTTTCCGCCGATCGCATCAAGGTTCTCCAGGACCCCCTCGAGTCCGCCGTAGAGGTTGATCCACTTGGCTGCCGTCTTGGGGCCGACGCCGGGAACGCCCGGGAGGTTGTCCGCGGTCTCTCCCACCAGGGCGGCGAGATCCGAGTACTGGGCGGGGCTGACGAAATACTTCTCCTGGATGGCGTCCGCGTCCATCCTGGGAATGTCGCTCACGCCCTTCCTGGGGTAGAGCACGAACACGTTGTCCGTGATGAGCTGGAAAGCATCTCGGTCCCCCGATACCAGCAGCACCTCGTAACCCGCCTTTTCACCCATGGCCGCGAGCGTGGCCAGGATGTCGTCCGCTTCCCAGCCGGGCATCTTGATGGTCTTGATGCCCCATGCGCCCATGACCTTGTCGATGAGGTCGATCTGGCCGCTCATTTCGCGGGGGGTCTCGTTGCGTCCGCCCTTGTACTCGCTGTACTCGGCCTTGCGGTGGGTGGTGTCGTCGGAGACGTCGAATGCCACGGCCACGTGGGTGGGCTTTTGTTCCTTGATCAGGTTGATCAGCATGGATGTGAAGCCGTGGACGGCGTTGGTGTGCTGCCCCGTGGCGGTGGAGAACTTGTCCGCGGGCAGGGCGAAGAACGCCCGGAACGCCATGGAGTGTCCGTCCAGCACGAGAAGTCGCGGCTGGTCCGTGATGGGAATCACGGGAGCCTCGGTGGCGGAAACCGACGCCGCGGCCCGGGTGGATGTTCGGGCGGGCTTGGCCGCAAGCACTGATTCCGGTTCAGTTGCCGGGAGGAGGTCTGTTGCAGATGGGGCAGGGGCCGGTTTGGTAGTTTCGCTCACAGGTGCCAGCCTAGTTGCCATGATGGACAATTTCACGCCCGGCCCCTTCGCGGCCGAGCTCGCGGCGGCCGGTGTTCCCGAGGAAATGCACGATTGGCTGGGCCAGTACGGCGTCGGCGCCCTCGTGGTGAAGATGGGGATCCGCTTCCTTGAACTGAGTCCGGAGCGCACCGTGGCCACAATGCCGGTGGAGGGGAACACCCAGGTGGCCGGGATCCTGCATGGCGGGGCACACGTGGTCCTGGCCGAGACGCTGGGCTCTTTCGCGGCGGGCATGCACGCCGGCCCGAACCGGCAGGCACTGGGCATCGAGGTCGGGGCGACGCACCACCGGGCGATCTCCGAGGGCACCGTCACAGGCACCTGCACGGCAATCCACCTGGGCCGGACCCTCACCACGCATGAGATCGTCATGACCGATGAGAGCGGCCGCCGGCTCTCCACCGCCCGGATCACGAACCTGATCCGCGACACAGAGCGCTAGGCGAGCCCGGCTAGGTCCGGCCCGGGAACCGGTAGCGCAACTCCACGATGCCCCGCCCCAGGGTGCGCGATGAGCTCAACTCAAGCGGCGGCGTCGGACCTGTCATGGGCAGCAACGGCTTGCCGCTGCCCAGCACCACCGGAATGACCGAGACAATCAGTTCATCCAGCAGCCCGGCGTCGGCGAACTGCGCGGCGAGGTCGCCCCCGCCGACTACCCAGACGTTTCGGCCGCCGGCCTGGTCCTTGAGGTCGTCCGCGAACTCGCGGACGTCTCCGCGGGCGAACGATACGTTGGCGCCCTTTGGGGCGGAGTGTTCGTGGTGGGTGAAAACCCAGCAGGGCGTGTCCGGATAGGGCCACGTGGCTGGTTCGTGTTCCCGCAGCCCGGCGTAGGTCCCGCCGCCCATGGCGATGGAGCCGACGTCGGCCATGAACGCGTCGTAGCTGTCCTGTCCACCGTCAAATCCGTCGAACTGGAGCAGCCAGTCCAGGTTGTCCCCGACAGTGGCGATGAACCCGTCGAGTGAGGATGCCACGAAGTACTGGAAGCTCGCCATGGCCCCAGCCTAGCCACTGCGGTGGCAGGTGTCCCATCCCCGTGACGCAGCGGCTGCACGGCCGCAGGGACGTCCTATTTGTGGAAGTAAGGAATGATCAGGTAGAGCCCGAAGAGAATGGCGGCGCCGCACAAAGCGAAGCACGTGTAAGCGAGCGGTCGGGTCCAGGCCGCCGGGGTGGTCCGGGTGTCCCCCGCGATGGCCGTGAGCCGGACGCCGAGGGAGTAGAGAACTACTACGGTTACAGCGGACACAAGCGTGGCACTCGCCACGCTGAACAGTTCCAGCCATTTCATCGCTGGGCACCGCCGTTCTTGATCGACTTGGTGGCGGACTTTTTCTTGCGGAACTGCACGGCCTGGCCGACTTCCTCGATCTCGACGGCGTTGTTGCTGCCCACAGGCGACTTCCGTGAGCGCACAAACATATAGGCCACTGCGGCGGTGCCGGCAGTCGCCGCGATGATCACGCCTACGACCCCGGTCTGCACGAGCAGAGCCGTCAGCGCGCCCATGATTCCAGCGGCCGGCAGCGTGAACAGCCAGCCGATCGCAATCCGGCCGGCGGTTCCCCACCGCACCGTAGTGCCGCGGCGTCCCATGCCCGAGCCCACGACCGAGCCGGAGGCCACCTGCGTGGTGGACAGGGCGAAGCCGAGGTGCGACGAGGCCAGGATGGCTGTGGCGGTGCTGGTCTCGGCGGCAAAGCCTTGGGCGGGCTTCACTTCGGTGAGTCCCGAGCCCATGGTGCGGATGATCCGCCACCCGCCGGAATACGTGCCGATCGCGATGGCGAAGGCACAGGCGGTGATAACCCACCACTCGGGACCGGAGCCGGCAGGCTGGAGGCCGGCGGAGATCAGGACCAGGGTGATGATGCCCATCGTCTTCTGGGCGTCGTTGGTGCCGTGGGCCAACGCCACGAGGCTGGACGTGAAGACTTGACCGGTCCGGAATCCGCCGCGCTTCTGCGTGAGCTTGTCCCCGGTTTCGGGGTCATGGCGGGCGGTCAAGGCGTACGCCAGCCGCGTGCACAAGTAGGCTACGCCGCCCGCGATGATCGGGGCGAACACCGCGGGAAGAATGATCTTTTGGAGGATTGACTCGAAGTTGATCGCGTGGATGCCGATACCTGCAATCGCGGCCCCAATCAGGCCGCCGAAGAGGGCGTGGGAGGAACTGGACGGCAGGCCCTTGAGCCAAGTGATCATGTTCCAGAGGATGGCGCCCATCAGCCCGGCGAAGATGATGTCCGGGGTGATCTGGACCCCGCCCGAGCCTTCCTTGATGATGCCGCCCGAGACGGTCTTGGCGACTTCCGTGGAGAGGAACGCTCCCACGAGGTTCAGCACCGCCGCGAGGGCAACTGCTGTTTTCGGTTTGATGGCGCCGGTCGCGATGGGGGTAGCCATGGCGTTCGCGGTGTCATGAAATCCATTGGTGAAGTCGAAGAACAGCGCCAGCGATATCACTAGCGCCACCATTACGGTGATTTCCACCTGTTGCCCAATCTGAAGTGTTCACGGTCGGCAGTTCCACATCCCCGTTGCTGCATGGCCACGGGGTTCATGTCTGGATGAACTCGCCGGGCCACTAAAGCAGCTTTGAAACCTTATCGATGGTACGTGGGAAAAACGGCAGGGCAAAACATGCCAGAAGACCCTAAATTCCGCCCCGGTGCTGTACGTGGCATTCATGGTGGCGGTGCGATGCTTGTCACAGCGAAACGGGGCGCCCCGCGCAGCCCGCGGCGCCTCCCTAAACTGTCCGGTTTATGCTGTCCGACCTAACCGGTCCGGCGGGCCTCCGGCGCCGGGCCGGCGTCGAGCATGGAAGCGATCTTGTCCTCGAGCGCCGCGAGGGTGGCCTCCGGCAGCACGATGAGCCCGTCCAGTTCCCGGCGGGCGCGCCGGTAGGCCGTCTGGCGCTCGGCGGGGGTTGCCGCGGCGTCCGACGCGATCCTCAGGAGCTTCCGGGCCGTCTCCAGGCGCTGCCGTTCCGGCCCGGTGAACTTGCTGTCCCTGATCCGCTTCGCTTCGCGTTCGGCGACGTCGAAGGCGAGTTCAAAGCCGGTCACGGCCGCCCTGTATTCCGCGAGCCGTGCGGCCGTCCTGACATCCCCGGGGGCGGCCGGCCGCAAGCCGTCGGCTTCACGCTTTGCTCGCAGGAACGCCACTGTGAGGGGTTCCCGGACGTCGGTCATGACCGGATAGTCGATCAGCTTTCCGATATCGAGTTCGTAGTCCAGCCAGCGTTTGTTGACGGTGTCGTGGGCCTTCATGAGGCCCAGCACCTCGGTTTGGCTGGCCTGCTCGGCCTGCGCGGCCTGGTTCTTGAGCGTGTAGAGCTCCACCCGACGGCGGTGCCGGCGTTCAGCGGCTTTGGACCAGGTCCGCGCCCACCCGCCGATCAGTCCGCTCATCGGAAAGACGAGCCACCAAAAGTGAGTGACGAAATTGAAGAAGGGGTCCACTGCATCATCCTCCCATCCGATGGCGGCCGCGGAAAGCCCCTCCCGTCAGGGGTTTTCCGGCGGCCCGTGGCCGGCCCAGACCCAGTCCCGGCACCGGCGGGAACCACGCTTCCGAGCCGCATCAGTCTCCGTGCCTGACCCTGTGCACATGGGTGACGAGCGTGGGACACGGCACGCCCAGCAGTACGGCGTGCGCCGTGGAGCCGAGCACAGTCCGGGAGAATCCGCTGCGTCCACGGCTTCCAATCACCAGCAGCCTGGCACCGTCGGCGATATTGACCAGGGCCTTGGCGGGTTCGATGTTGGTTTCCAGGCGCTGATGAACTGTCAGGTCCGGGTACTGCCCGCCGAGTCCGGCCGCCGACTCGGCGAGCACGATCCGGTTCTCCTCGACCATTCTCTCGGCGAGGTCGCTGGACGGCGACTGTATCTCCACCCACCGCGCCGTGCTCTTGAATACGAGGACCACGGTGAGCTCGTCCCCGCCCAGGTCTGCCTCCGCGGCCGCGAACGCGACAGCCTGCAGCGATTCCTCGGAGCCGGCCACACCGACTACGACGCCCCGATCCGCCGTTGCGAGGTTCGCCGGGATGACAGCTACGGGGCACTCGGAGGCGGCGACAACCTGCAGGGCGCGGTCGGTCAGGGGCCCGGCGTTCGGCCAGCGTTTGCCATGCGCGCCGACCACCACGAGGGCTGCCTGGGTGGACGCGTCCCGCAGCACCGAGCCTCCGCTGCCATGACGTAGGTCAATGTCCACGTCGACGTCCGGGGCCTGCCTGCGGGCGCTCGCCTGCGCTTTCTGCAGCAGGTCCATCCCTGATTCGCGGATGATCTCGTGGTACTGGAACTCCGGGGACATCCAGCGGTCGTCCACTGCATGGACGATCAGGACGGGAGCTTTGTCCCGGGCCGCCCGTCCAAGGGCCCAGGTCAGTGCGGCCTCGCTGCCCGCGGACCCGTTGATCCCGACGACGATTGGCTTGCCCATTATGGTTCCGCCTTCGTTGAATCCGAGCCGGGCTAGAATCCCGTGGGCTCCGTCTCGAACTCCGGTTCCCGGGGCGGCCCCTCATGGTGCACCGGCCGCAGGGCAGCCGTGTTTTCGAGCCAGATGAGGGCGTCGTATCGCTCCCCCATCCGGGTCGGAACGTAGTTTCCGGCCTCCCTTTCGGGGTGGTATACGACGCCGATCGCCCGGTGCCCGAGCCGCGTGGACAACCAGGGGCCGGTCCTGTCGTCGCCGAACTCCAGGACGGCCGGCGCCCCGAGGGCCTGGTGCAGGAAGTCTTCGTGGCTGCCCGGACGCGCCTCGGGCACCGTGACGATACGTTCGGGGCGGCCCCACCCGTCGGCGGCGGTCACGGAACCGTGGTGGGCTGCGAACCCGACAAGCAGCACCCCCTCGCCCGCATGGCGGTCGCGCAGCAGCTGACCGACATTCACCAGGCCGTCCTGCGCCATGTCTGTGCCGCGGGCGTCCCCGATATGCGTGTTGTGCTCCCAGACCAGCCCTTTGGACGCCGGCCCCAGGTGCCGGCTGACCCTGTCGATGGTGTCCGCCATGTGATGGTCCCGGACATTCCAGGACTGCCGGTCGCCGCGGACCATGACGCGGTAGTAATGCTCAGCGTTCGCCGCGACCTCAGCGTTCTGGACGGCGTCGAAGGCGTCCTCATCGTGCGGTCCCGGGCTGGAGGCCCGGGCCCTGACCTCAGTCAGGAGGGCCACGACGTCGGGCTCGCAGGACTGCGGCACCAGCCGCGTGTTCCACGCGTACTCGTGCGGGTCCTCGTGATGGGGCAGGAAGCACTGCCAGGCGCGCTTGGCCGCCGGCACCGCATCGGGAACGTTGCCCTCCAGCCAGCCGATGATCTCGCGCAATGAATCCCAGAGCGAGTAGACGTCCAGTCCGTAGAAGCCGACCCTCTTGTCCTGGGGCCGGCCTGCGTTCCAGCCGCGCAGCCAGTCCAGGAACGCCGCGACTTCCTCGTTGGCCCACATCCAGGTCGGCCAGCGTTCGAAGCCGGCCAGCAGCGCATGGACTCCCTGGTCCTTCCCCGCCAGGCCGCGGACCCACTGGTTGATGCGCCAGCAGTCGGGCCAGTCCCCTTCGACTCCGATCCAGTTGTAGCCCTCCTCCTGGATGAGCCGCCGGCTGAGGGTGTCGCGCCAGGTGTAGAACTCGTGGGTCCCGTGGGACGCTTCGCCGACGGCGACAAAACGGCAGTCGGCGGCGCTCCGCACGATCCCGCTGAGGTCTCGATGGGTTTTCAGCGGCCGGGCGAGATCGTGGATCTGTTTCAGCACGGAGGTCCGGGTAACGGCGTCGGGGTTCATTGCGGATCCCCGATGTGGTGGTGCTTCATGGCGCTCCCGTGGGCCTTTAATATGTGTGGACCACTGCAGCTTCCGCCCGGGCCTGCCGGGCGCCAAGGGCCAAAAGTCACCTCCGGATGTACCCGGACACACGCGTGGCCGGCCGGTAGCGTTCCCCTTGCTCCGGCCGGCCACTGGTGCAGTCAGTGCCGGTCTCCTTGGTACCGGTTTCCTTAGTGCGAGTGGGTCCCGCTGTCATCCGCCGTCGCCTCAGGCTCCGGTGCCGGTTCCGGCTCGAGGGACATGTCCACTCCCTCGCCCGTGGCCGAACGGGGAGCCAGCTTTACGGCCGCGGACTCGACGCCGGCGGCGCGGGCCATGCCGTTGCGCACGGATTCCACCAGCGCGTCGCTGAGCAGTGGCCCCGTGTAGCTGACCGTCAGGGCTCCCTTCTCCAGGACCGTGCCGTAGTTGCCGAGCGCATCCGAGAGGATGCCTTCCTCGGCGATGGAACCGGCCACGGCTGCCGGATCGGCGGCGGCGACGGTGAACTGGAGATCGTGGACCAGGACCGAGGAAACGTGGACGTGCTCCACACCGGGGTACGTGCCCTCAGCGCCGAAGGCGAGTTCAGCCAGCTTCTCCGCGTCCTCAGCGGTACTTCCGGCCGGAAGCATCACGATCAGCTCCGGTGCCACATGCTCGAGGATCGCCGGCTCGAGGACGTCCGGTGGGATGTCGGACAGGACGATGCCGCTGGTGGCCGCCGTCTGCTCGAGCCGTGCGCGGGGTGCGCCCGGCTGTGCTCCCTCGGTGGGGTGGACGGCGATGACCGCGCGGCGCCGCACCATCAGCCCGTCATTGCTCACGGTCGGACGGCCGTTGCCGACGTCTGTCCCGGTTTCCAGCGAGACGGGCGCGGCGCTCGCCGCAGCCCCGGCTGTCGGCGAGGCAGGTGCCGGTGACGGCGTTCCGCCGGTGCAGGCGCTCAGCGCCAGCACCAGCAGGGCCGCCGCGCCCAGTTGTCCCAGGCGGCGCACGTCAGGTCCCCGCCGGGAATCCAGGCCGGTAGACCGGCGGGAACGCGTCGGGCGCTTCGGGGTCCAGGACCGGCGGATCCGTGGTGATGGGGTCGTTGGTCCGCAGATCGCCCACGGAGAACTGCACCATCATGTCGTGGTCCTCGTGGACCAGGTTGTGGCAGTGGATCATGTAGCGGCCGCCTCCGCCGAAACCCGTGTCGAATTGCATGAGCGCCGTAATGGACTCGTTCTCGCCGGCGTAGAAGACGTCCTTGGGGCCCTGTTCCCAAGCGAACGGCTTGCCGCCGTTGGTGTTCCGGGCGATGATCTTGGCGTCAATGAGGTGGATGTGCACAGGATGGAACCAGCCGCCGGAGGCGTTGACGATGGTCCACTGCTCGACGTCGAATGGCTGGGGGTTGCCGAACAGCTTGGTGAACCCGGACTTCTCCACATCTGCCCAGGTGACACCGTTGACGGTCCATTGTCCGTGATCGCGGAAGAATCTCAGCTCTCGTTTCGCCTTGGCCATCGCAGGTGTCAGGCTCATGGTGGGGATGCCGCCGCTGGGCGCGTTGACGGAGCCGCCGTCCTCCAGCGTGACCGGAATGCTCGAAATGGAGCCTGCCCCGGATCCGGAGTCGGCCACCACCTGGAAGCGCATGATCTTGTTGGTGTTGGCGAAATCGATGTTGTTCTTGTTGCTGAGGTTGCGCAGCTCGATCAGCTGCCCGGTCCGGTATTTGCGGAAGTCGATCAGCACCTCGTAGCGTTCCGCCGTGCCCTGCCGCCAGGATTTCACGGCCTGCACTTTGGGCGTCATGCCGGCGTCGGTTCCAACTATATAGACGGGGTCCCCCGTTGAGAGCGTGGGCCGGTAGGAGCGTGAGATGGACGCATCGAGCACCCGGAAGCGGTAGATCCGGGGCTTGACCTTCATGGTGGGCCACGGCACGCCGTTGACCATGATGATGTCACCCCACAGGCCTTTCACGTCGTTGTCGTTATAGGCGAGCGAGCCGTCGGCCTTGAACATGGCGTCCGAGATCATCAAGGGCACATCGAACTCGCCTTGCGGCAACTGCGCACGCTCGTGCTTGTCAGACAGCGGGTAGAAGGCCGCGAGCCCTGAATAGACGTTTTGTGCGGTGATGTGGTGCTTGTGGTCGTGGTACCAGAGCGTCCGGGCCGCCTGAAAGTTGGGGTAGTGGTAGTTCTTGAAGTTCCCGGGGATGGTGATGTCGTTGGCGTAGCCGTCGTATTGTGGCAGCGACGCGGAGCCGTGCAGATGGGTGACTGTGTCAAAGCGGGCGGGCTGCACGAGCCCGGCGGCGGGCAGGTCGTTGCGGATCCGCACCTCAATCCGGGTGCCCTGGTTGGCCCGGATGGTCGGGCCGGGGAAGATGCCGTTGTAGCCCGCAACGGTGGTATTCAGGCCGGGAACGAACTGGGCCTGTCCGAGTTTCTGGGTGAGGGCGTACCGGGCGAACGGGCGGGCCGGGTCGCCGCCGTCGAAGCCTGTCTGAAAGGGGACGAGCTCCGGCGGCCGGCGAAAGACGCCCGCATAGGGAACAGGCATGTTCGCAGGTGCAAGCTGGCTGGCGGTAATGAGCGGTGTGCTCGGCCCAGTGGTGGGAACGCCGTCGTCGCCGCCTTTGAATCCGGCCAGTCCGAGGGCGCCGACGGCGCCCAGTTTGAAGATTTCACGTCGTGTAGTCATGGCCCCTCCAAGTGGGCAATAGTGCTGAATGCAGTGTCGAAAAGTGATTTTCGAGGAATTGAGGAAGCCGGCTGACGGGCCGTTGCGGGCCCGCCAGCCGGCGATCTCTTGCTGCTTGTTACAGTCCCGCGCCCGTGGTGAACGTCCAGACAACGGATGTCAGCGGGTTACCCGCCAGGTCGCGGACTCCAGTGGTGCCACCGGTGACGGTGACCCGGTACTGGGTGTTCGCGAGGAGGCTGGCTCCGGGGTTGATCGTCAGCACCCTTGTGGTGGTGTTGAACGTGACCGCCGAGGGGACCTGGGCTCCGGTGGAGACCCGCTCAATCCGGACCTTGCCGGCAACCGCGAAGCCGGTGATGGCCTCGCTGAACGTGGCCGTCACGTTGCTGTTGCGCAGCACCCCGGTGGCTCCCGCGACGGGAGTCGTGGCGGTGATGGTCGGGTTGGGGCCTGTGGTGAACGACCACGTGCTCGTCACCATCGTGTTGCCCGCGAGGTCACGGACCCCCGAGAGGGTCGCCGTGTACACGCGGTCCGCCGTCAGTGTCGGCGTGGGGTTGAGTGTCGCCACCCGCGTCAGCGGGTTGTAGCTGACGACGGCGGGAACCAACGCGGTGCCCAGCCGGAGCTGGAAGTTGGTACCCGTCACCCCCGTGACCGCTTCGCTCAGCGTTGCCGTCACGTTCGTGCCCTGGCTGACAGACACGGCGCCCACTGCGGGAGCACGCGCAGTCACGGTGGGAGCCACGAACTCGGTCCGTGGTGTCACCGCTGCCGTGCGGCCCGAGAACCCGCTCGTGCCCACTGCGTTGATGGCGGCCACGTCGAACGTGTACGCCGTCCCGTTGGTGAGGCCCGTGACGACGACGGTTCCGACATTGCCGGTGACCGCCTGGGTGCGGGCCAGGACAGTTCCGGCGAAGGCCCTCACTGTGTAGCCCGTGATGGGGGATCCGCCGTTGTTGGCCGGTGCCGTCCAGGTCAGGGTTGCCGAAGCGTTCCCGGCCGTGGCCGTCCCGATGGTCGGTGCTCCCGGTGCGGTCGCCGTCGTCGGGCTCACCGTGTTGGAGAGTGCCGAGAACGGGCTGTCACCGAGGGCGTTGCTGGCCAGCACCTGGAACCTGTACTGGGATCCGTTCGCCAGGCCGGTCACTACCAGGCTGGTGGCGCCTGCCGGGGCGGAGCGCAGGGCGCCGACCTGGACGCCGGCCGGGTTGGTGGTCACGTCGAGCACCTTCACGGAGAAGGTGTCGGCGACGCCGACCGTCGGAGCCGTCCAGCGCACCGTGGCCTGCCCGGCGCCGGCGGTTGCCGTGCCGATGACCGGGGCGTTAGGCAGAACGGTGTCGGAGAACTGCAGGAACTCGATGTTGCGGATCGTGTCCGTCCCGTCGATGCCTACGTTGTCCACCACCGTGGTGGTGGAGCCTGCCGAGCCGATCGTGCCGTCGCCACCGGTGGTGGTGACGGTGTAGTTGGCCCGCGGGCCGGAGAAGATCGCGACGTCCCGGTTGCCCGCAGTTTCGAGGGCGGTGGGGGTCACGATTTCGCGGACAGCCACCAGGTTCCCGGGGTTGACGACGCCGGCCGCTACTGCAGCCGCCAGGGTCAGCGGGTTGCCGGTCTGGTACTGGTGCTCCATGAGGTCGGTGGTGCCGATCTCCACACCTGCGTCGTCCCGCACACTGATGCGGATCTTCAGGTACCGGTCGCCGTCGATGACGTCGTTGCCGCCGCGGCCCTCGATCTTGTCGCTGCCGAGGCCGCCGATGAGGATGTTGCCGTCGCCCCAGACCGGACCGGTCAGGGGGCAGACGCCCATCGGTGAGAGTGCTTCGACGGGTGCGAGCGGGGTGGTCGGTGCCGGCAGGATGGCCTGCAGGCCGGCGATCCGGTTGATGCCCGTCTGGTCGAGGACGTCGCAGCCACTGAAGCCTGCACCACCTACGGTGCTGGGCACTGCGTCGTCGCCACGGATGACGTCGTCGAACTTGGAACCGGAGTTGGCTTCTACTTCCTGCCAGCGGTCGCGGTTGACAACGACAGGCAGCGGAAGGCCAATGAGGTTGTTGTTGATCTTCATGTCATCATCGGCTGCCACAGTGTCGTACTGGTGCGTGGCCCAGTCGAACCCGGCCGCACCGGCGAACCGGTCGATGGCGGCATTGCTGGTCATGATGTCGTCGCCACCTTCGGCGTCGTAGTCGTTCTCGCCCACCTGACCGACGAAGATATCGTTGCCGGGCTTCGTCTGGGCCGGGTCGTCGAAGAACGGGGCGCCGTGGTCGCCGATCAGCAGGTCCTGGCCGGAACCACCCTGGATCCAGTCGTCACCGCCGTCGCCGAAGACCGCATCGGCACCGTCACCTGCCTGCACGAAGTCGTTGCCGGGACCCGCGAAGGTTTCGTTGTCGTTTGCGCCACCATTAGTGAAGTCCTGGCCGTCACCGCCCATCAGGATGTCATCGCCGATACCGGAGTTGAGGTAATCGTTGCCCGGGCCGCCCTTGAGGACGTCGGCTCCGGATGAATCGGTGATCCTGTCGTTGCCGTCACCGCCGAGGGCGATGTCGTCGCCGCCGTTGCCTTCAATGACGTCGTTGCCCTCGTTGCCGAGGAACGTGTCGTTGTCGTTGCCGCCGGTGACGCGGTCAGCATTGGCCGTGCCGTTGTACACGGACTGGCCGTTGATGCCGCTGGGATCGACTACGTTCTTCTCCTTGTACTGGATGGTGCCGTCAGGCTTGCGCAGGAGCAGCAGATCCTCGCGGCATTCGGACTTGGGGTCGTCCACGACCGTGGCCCCGGATGCGGCGTAGCCTGCCGGGGTGCCGGCCAGGTTGCCGAGCTCGAACTTGCAGTCGGCAGTGCCGAAGGCGTCCGCCTTGAGCGAGTGCGCGTTGGTGTTGCGCATGATCATCTCGGCAAAGGAGTTGCTCTCCAGCTGTGAGCGCAGGTTCATGCCCGGAGTACGCGCCAGGTAGTACAGGCGGTCGCCGTTCTGCAGGTCGGTCAGCTGGTTCTCGAACACGTAGTTGAACGTGCTGCCCAGGAGGCCGCCGAAGAGGTTGGTCTTCTCCGCCAAGCCGCCGACCCAGAGGTCGACCTTGTTCAGGCCGGTCTCCTGTGTCGCCCACGGTCCGGCACTGTTCATGAAGTCCGTCATGTCAGCCGTGGGAGGGGTCGCAAGGGTGCCCGGATCAACGATTGCCTTGGCCGCTGCCCGCTTGCCCGCCAGCGTGGTTTCGCTGATGATGGTCGGGTAGGTGCCGTAGGCAGCTACAAAGTTGATCAGCGATTCCGGGTGCTTCAGGTTCTGCCCGAAGTCTGCCCAGCTCGTGTACGGTGCCAGCTGCGCGTCACCCGTGGCGCCGTTGATCTGGCGCCGCAGCTCATTGAGCGGCGGTACGCCTTCGGAGCGTGCACGGGTCATGTTGATCGTTGGCAGGTCCAGGGGAAGACCCAGCAGGTTGTTGCGCAGGGTTCCCGTCACGAATTCGTCCAGTTCGTTGCCGACCTGGTCGCTCATGCCCATGACCAGGCTGCCGGCGGCCTCTTCCGAGGTCAGGGGCCCCGCCGATCCGCCGTTGGTGTACTCGGGCGGGTTCAGGAAGCCGTTCAGCAGGGAGATCGAGTTGTCACTGCCGTCCGCGTTGGTCCGGGAAATCGTCTCGGTCAGCATGGAGTGGCCGAACCGGTAGACCGCGTGGGCGAATTCGGCCCGCACCGCGGCGTTGATATCCGAGTGGTAGACGTGGAAGGGCTGGACCGCCGGCTGGATCTTGCGGGCGAACTCCTCGAACACGAGGTGCTGGTATTCCATTTCCGTGACGAACCGGGCCGCCTGGAACAAACGCTCACCGTTCCAGCCGTTGGCACCCGCGGCCAGCTTCCACTCGGCCAGCGCGGCGACGCCCTTGGTCGACGTGTCATTGGTGAGGGTGTTCTCGATATCCGCCACGAGGCGGTCGTGCTCGGAGTGGAAAATCTGGTGAATGGTGGTCAGGCCGATGTTCTCGTTGACGCGACCATCACCGGCACAGAAGTGCGCGTTCAGCATCTCGTCGTCGTAGGTCCCGGCCGGCTGGTTCGCAAAGTCTGCCGAGGCCGTGGTGTCGGCGTCCGGGACGGGCGCGACGGGCGGCGTGGCAGGGTTGTGGTCCGTGTCCTGCGGCGAGGGATCGGCGTTGTGCGCGATGTCGGTCAGGAACGGGGTGTCGAAGTAGCGGACATTCGCCGGCACCGGAACGGGGTTTGCCGTGTCGCCCTCGACCAAGCCGGTCAGGGTGACGTACTGCGGCAGGCCGCGGGCGGGTCCGGGGATGAACTTGCCGTAAGGGTCCGCGGCGATCATCGGGATGTTGGTGACGTCCTTGTCCTGGAGCTTGAGGCCCAGGAAGATCGCGGCCTGGGACTTCACGTCAGCCCACGTGGCCATGCCTCCGGCGGTGGGGCCGGCGACGCCGCCGAGGAGCTTGCCGGTTGAAACCGGCTTGCCGTCGGTGTTGTTGATGTACTCCCGCAGGAACACCTGGTGGGAGGGGTGGGACGTGTAGGTCTGGGACTGGTCAACGTAGGGCGAGTCCGTGTTGGTAGCTTCCTGAACGTCATCGGCAGTCCCGAGGATGTTGTCCGGGCCCGGCTGGTTCTGGCCGCGGGTGAGCACCATGAAGGCGTTGGGGCTGTTGGGTGCCACTTCGTCGCCCGTGTTGGGCTTGCCGTCGGGGCCCACAGTGATCAGCGGGTCGTCGGCCTTGAGCGGAACGAACACTGTTCCGCCGCCCTTGACCGTCTGGTCAACGCCGTGGTCGAAGAACTGCCCGAACAGGGTGAACAGCGAGTTGTACGGTGGGGAGAGGCCGACGTCGGTGGTGACGTTGGGGATGAACAGCGTCTTTCCGGTGGGGACGCAGCCGGCCGGCACAGCCTCGACCGGCGGAGTCGCCAAGGGGTCAGGATCGGTGGTGCAGGGGACGAGCCCCGGATTGCCCTGGGTCCGGACCGGGAACCCTGCAGCGGCGATGGCGGCGGGATTAGTGGCCGTCTGATCCACGATCAGGTTGCTGATTTCACGTGGCTGGGCGTCGAACACGTTGCCCGACTTTTGTGCGTAGGAGGTGGAGCCTCCACCAAATGCTGCCGGAGCAGCATCCGCGGCGTTGAACTGCGGCGTCGTGTGACGCGGGAAAACCTGATCGGCGGCCCCGAATGTTTCGCGGCCCTTGATCAGGTTGTTGCAGGAGCCGTCAACTGTGCGGAGGCCGTACGAGGTGAGGGCGTCGGGAATCTGGTTGGGGCCGGGTCCGACCAGGGCCCCACACGGGCCGGTGGCCGACGTCGTATTGGCGACGTGCGCCTCGGCTATCTTGATCTGCTTGAGGATGAAGGCCAGGTCGGATGGGGTGACCGTGAAGCCTGCGCCGACGGGTGCCGGCGCGGCACTGGCGCCAAGCGCCGTTGTGGTGAGTCCGATGAAACTGAGCAAGGTCATTGCTGTCCCTGCTGCGACTGCGCGGGTTGGTCGGCTAAAGCGTCTTTGACCGCCGACCTTCCTGCATGCGAACAAATTCATTGCACACCTGCCTCTTAGAGTGAGTGATGGTGCAAGAGTGCTGGGTGATTCCTTGGGGAAAACTGGAACGGATGAGTAACTTGCGATCCGGACCGCAGTCCGGCGATTTTCGGGACTGCCAGCCACCGGGATCAGGGGTCTTAAGTACGCGTGTTGGCGTATTGGGGTACTCGCCCGGACAGCGACGGCGGCAGCGCAGCTACGCGGGAACTACTGCGCGGTGGGTCTGTGGGCGGATTACAGACGGGTAACGGCTACCCCTCGAGGACCCGAATATTTGGCCGCTGCTACCTGCGGCTGTTCTTCAGCAGGTTCTCAGCTTGCCCCAAGGCGGGGCCTGTATAAGGGCGTATCCGACGGTGGCGGGCCGTGCAAAGGCGCGGCTCCGGGCCGGTTGCTTGCGGCGCTCCGATCAAGCTGATAGGCCTGACAGTAAGCTGCAGAGTGGCAGATCAGCGCGCCGTCCAAACCCGACGGTAGTTGCAGAAGGGAAGTTCACGTGACTCGCAAGACCCCTCAGATCGAGGAACCGTCCGAGAAAGAACTGGTTGTCGGGGACGGGCCGAAGAGCTGGGCCGCCGGTGTCCCGGGCGTGTACCACTCCATGAAGCCGGCCATCGAGCAGATGGGGCTGAACCGGACCCGCAAAACCGTCATGGCCATGAATCAGAAGGACGGCTTCGACTGCCCGAGCTGCGCGTGGCCGGATCCGCACCACCGCAAGGCCTTCGAATTCTGCGAGAACGGGGCCAAGGCCGTGACCTGGGAGGCCACGCCGGTGGTGGTCCCCGAGAGTTTCTGGGCCGAGAATTCCGTCAGCGAGCTGCGGAGCCGGTCCGAGTACTGGCTTGGCATGCAGGGCCGGCTGACGGAACCGGTTTACAAGCCCGCCGGCGAGGACCACTACAGGGCGGTCAGCTGGGACGAAGCGCTCCGGCTCGTGGCCGACAAACTCAAGGGGCTGGACTCCCCCGACCAGGCGGCGTTCTACACGAGCGGACGGACGTCGAACGAGGCGGCTTTCCTCTACCAACTGCTGGTCCGCGGCTACGGCACGAACAACCTGCCGGACTGCTCCAATATGTGCCACGAATCCTCAGGCTGGGCCATGGGCCAGACCATCGGCATCGGCAAGGCCACAGTCAGCTTTGACGACTACGCCGAAGCCGACCTGATCATCGTCATGGGCCAGAACCCGGGCACCAACCACCCCCGGATGATGACCGAACTCGAGGCGTGCAAAAACCGCGGCGGCGAGATCGTGGCCGTCAACCCCCTTCCCGAGGCCGGCCTGCGGCGCTATAAGAACCCGCAGGAGGTCAAGGGCGTGATCGGCCATGGCACCCAGATCGCGGACCAGTTCCTCCAGATCAGGATCGGAGGCGACATGGCGTTGCTGCAGGCAGTGTCCAAGCGCGTCCTCGACGCCGAGGCCAAGAACCCCGGAACGGTCCTGGACCACGCGTTCCTGGCCGAACACTGCGAGGGACTCGAGGAGCTCAAAGAGCACCTGGCCCGACTGGATGAGGGAACCGTGCTCGAGGCCACAGGTCTGCGCAGCGAGGACATCGACGAACTCGCTGCCCGGTACCTCAAGGCCGAGAAAGTCATCATCACCTGGGCCATGGGCATCACCCAGCAGAAGAAGGGTGTTGCCACGATCAAGGAGATCATCAACCTCCTCCTGCTGCGCGGCAATATCGGCAAGCGGGGCGCCGGCGCCTCCCCCATCCGCGGGCACAGTAACGTGCAGGGCGACCGCACCATGGGCATCTGGGAGCAGATGCCGCAATCCTTCATGGAGGCCCTCGGCAAGGAGTTCGACTTCGAGCCGCCGCGGGAACACGGCACGGACGCCGTCGAAACCATCAACAAGATGCGCACCGGCGAGATCAAGGTTTTCCTTGCCCTGGGCGGCAACCTGGTGGGAGCCATCTCGGACACGAATGCCGCCATGGCGGCCATGGACAACACAGAGATGTCGGTCCAGATCTCCACGAAACTGAACCGCTCGCACACCGTAACGGGCCGTGAGGCGCTGATCCTCCCCACGATGGGCCGGACCGAGATCGACATCCAGGAATCCGGACCCCAGTTCGTCTCCGTGGAAGATACAGTCTGCGCCGTGCACCCCTCCTGGGGCAGCGTTGAACCGGTGTCCCACCATCTGCTCTCAGAGCCGGCCATCGTCAGCCGGCTGGGCAAACTCCTGGTGGGCGACAAAATCAGGGCCGACTGGGACGGCTATGAGAAGAACTACGACCTGATCCGCGACCACATTTCGCGGGTCGTGGGCGGCTGCAAGGACTACAACCAGCGGATCCGGCAGGAAGGCGGGTTTGTCCTCGCGCACGGTCCCCGCGATTCCCGCACCTTCCCGACGCCCACGGGCAAGGCCGTGCTGACGGTCAACGACCTCGAACTTATCGACCGGCCGCAGGGCACCCTGATCCTGCAGAGCATGCGCTCCCACGACCAGTTCAACACCACCATCTACTCGCACAACGACCGCTACCGGGGTATCAAGAAAGGCCGCCATGTGGTGTTCGTGAACCCTGACGACATCGCCGAACTCGGCCTCGCCGACGGGCAGTTCGTGGACATCCGCGGCGTGTACGACGACGGCGAGGAACGCGTGGTGCGCAAGTTCCGTGTGGTGTCGTACCCGACGGCGCGCGGCTGCGCCGCCGCCTACTACCCCGAGGCCAACGTGCTGGTGCCGCTGAACCACACGGCCGAGGGCAGCAACACGCCGGTGTCGAAGGCGGTGATCGTCCGGTTCGAACCGAGCCTGGACCAGACACCAGAGGGCGCGGCGACAGCCTCGGCCGGGGCGGCCTCGCCCTAGCCGAATGTCCGCGCAGGCCGGGGCCGGGCGCAGCCGGGGCCAGGGGAACATGCCCCGCCCCGGCCACGGCCACTGGACATAACACCACCAGGCCCATCCCTGAGCCCCACCAATGAGCATGTCCGGTGGTGTGTGACCTGTCTCACTGTGCCCTCTTGGCCCAGCCTTCCTCGTCCGGGCCGCCGGACTCGCCGTGTTCGCAGAGTTCAATGACTTTGTTGGACGCGGCGTGGGCGGCTTCCTTGGAGCCGTGGCGGCCCTTGGTGGAGGCAGTTCCCGCCGCGTAGCCCACAATGAATGCGCTGATGGCATCCGCGTGGGGCCCCACAGCCTTGACGGACTCGTCCGCGACCTGGACGATCTTCTCGTGGTCGACGTCGAGGTCGAGGATCTGCAGGGCCTGGATGAGCCGGCTGCTCCAATGCCGCAGCGAACTGTCTTCGTCTCGGGACAACGTCATGGCTACTCCTTCTCACGGGGTTCGAACTCTCGGGGTGCGGATCGTCTGACCTTCAAGGGGTAGCATCCGCTCCGGCGTCGCGCAACGATAAACCGCCCCAGGCGCCTCAGCTCCAGAGCGCCACGTGGAACTTGGACCCGCGCCGTTCCAATCCCCGTGAACCGCCGGGAGCAACCATGGCCGCGGTGGCGTCCGCGGTGCCGGCAAACCTTTGCAGGGTCCGTGCTATGGTGGTGGCACGGCGGCGGTCCAGGGTACTGGCCCACCAGAGGCCGGAGATCGGCGTTCCGGCCACCGGGACACGGACCAGGGCGCCGCTGCGGATTTCGGCCCGGACTATATGGCCCAGCGCCAGCATGGTTCCCTCGCCCGCCCGGACGGCGGCGAGCGCCTCGGTTTCGCTGCTGAGCCGAATGATCTCCGGAGCTACTGCCTGGGAAGCCAGCCATCGGCCCTCCTCGCTCGCCGCCTGGATGCCTGCGGCACCAGCGAACCACGGCCTGCGTAGCAGTTCGGCGAGCGCCACGGGTCCGTGGAGCGATGCGAGGGGATGACTGGCCGACGCCACGACGATCCGCTGGTACCGCAGGAACGGAACGGAGTCGAGGCCGACGTCGCCGGTAACGTTGGGAAGCGAACCGTTGGGAAGGGCGCTGTTGGCGGCGGGCCGGGCGCCCAAAGCGATGTCATAGACGCGCTCCAGCAGCAGCGATGCAACATCCTCCGCCTCTTCCACCACCACATCGACGGAGGCGCCGGGAACTCGCCGGGTGAAGAGGTCCAGCAGGCGCCCGGCGGCGTGCTCGGCAAACGGCGCCGTCGCCACGATCTTCAGGCGCCCGGTCTCGGTCTGGGCGTGTGCCACCTCCCAGCGGGCCTGGTCCGCCAGCCCCACGATGTCCTGGGCATGTTCGGCGAGAGCCCGTCCGCCTGGGGTCAGCGCTATCCCGCCGTGGGCCCGCACAAAGAGCGGGTCTCCCAGATCCTGCCTGAGCGCGGCCAGGGCCGTCGAAACGGCCGGTTCGCTGACTCCGAGGTGGGCTGCGGCCGCGTGCAGAGAGCCCAGCTTGGCCACCAGGGCGAACGTCCGCAACTGTCCCAATGTCATCGCCACGGCTTCATAACCTTTCGCTTATCACGATATTGACAGTGTCGTCGGGCCGGGGCAAGACTGACCTCAATCCGGCGCCATGCAGCCGCACCATCACGCCGCCGGCCAATCGGAGTGAGGTAGGGACTATGCAGATTCCGGCTCCATTTGACTACGTACGCGCCACTACTGTGGACAACGCCTTGGAGCTCCTGGCCCGGTACGGCCCGGAATCCCGGGTGGTGGCCGGCGGCCACAGCCTCTTGCCGATGATGAAGCTGCGCCTGTCCCGGCCCGAGTGGCTGATCGACATCAATGACCTCTACGAGCTGGACTTCATCCTCCGGGACGGCAACAAGCTGCGCATCGGTGCCATGACCCGCCACACCACCTTGCTGGAATCAGACGAGGTCGCCGGCCTGTTCCCCATTGTGCGGGACGCCGAGCTGGTGATCGCCGACCCCGTGGTGCGCAACCGCGGCACCATTGGCGGCTCGCTCTGCCAGGCTGACCCCGCCGAAGACCTCTCCACCGTGTGTGATGTCCTGGGCGCCGAGGCCGTGATCCGCGGGCCACGCGGAGAGCGGATCCTGTCCATGGCCGAGTTCCACCGCGGACCGTACGAGACTGCTGTGGGGCAGGATGAGCTCCTGTGCGAACTCAGGTTCGGCATCCGACCCCGCACAGGCAGCGCCTATGAAAAGGTCGAGCGCCGGGTCGGGGACTGGGCAGTCGGGGCCGCCGGCGCCGCCGTCTCCCTCGCCGCGGACGGAACCATTGACGACGCCGCCGTCGGGCTGACGGCGCTGGGCCTCGACCACCCACTGGCCGAGGCCGCCGCCCTGCTCCGCGGCAAGCGTCCTGCCGAGGAGCTGTTCGCCGAGACCGGGAGGCTGGCCTCGGCGGCCTGCGACCCGGTAGCGGACCAGCGCGGCCCGGTCGACTACAAACGGCACCTCGCCGATGAGCTCACCCGAAGGGTGCTGCGGCGGGCCTGTGCCCGCGCCGCCCAGATGCAGGAAGGCTGAAGCCGATGCAGATCAGCATGACCGTTAACGGCACCGACGTCACGAGCGAGATCGAGCCCCGGGTACTCCTGGTCCACTACATCCGTGAGGTCCTGGGCCTCACCGGTACGCACTGGGGATGCGACACCAGCAACTGCGGGACGTGTGTGGTCCTGATGGACGGCCAGCCCGTGAAGTCTTGCACCGTCCTGGCCGCCATGGCCGCGGGGCACGACATCCGCACGGTCGAGGGCCTGGCCGCCGGCGGCACCCTCGACCCCGTCCAGCAAGGCTTCATGGAGGAGCACGGGCTTCAGTGCGGTTTCTGCACCCCGGGGATGATGCTCACGGCCCGCGCGCTCTTGGACAAGAACCCACACCCGGACGACGCCGAGATCCGGCAGGCGATATCCGGGCAGATCTGCCGGTGTACGGGTTACGCCACGATCGTCCGGTCGGTGCAGTGGGCCGCCGCCCATCCTGCTGGCGGCCTGGACGAGGCACCGGCCTCCGCCCATTCTGCCGGCACCGGCCTGGACGGCACCGATACGGCCGTCCCGGATGTCACCACAGAGACAGCGGAAACAGACGCGGAGGTAAAGGCATGACCGTCATCCATGACCGGCCGTCAAACCCGGCTGCCGGCGACGAGGACCGCCCGATCGGCTATGGCCGTATCCAGCGGAAGGAAGACCCCCGCTTTGTGCGCGGCCAGGGCAACTACCTGGATGACATCGTGCTGCCCGGGATGCTGCACGGCGCCATCCTGCGTGCTCCGGTGGCGCACGCCCGGCTCGTGTCCATCGATACCACCAACGCCCTGGCGCATCCGAAAGTGGTGGCAGTCATCACCGGCAAGGACCTCCTGGGCCTGAAACTCGCGTGGGCACCGACGCTCTCCGCCGACGTCCAGGCCGTGCTGGTCACGGACAAAGTCCGGTTCCAGGGGCAGGAAGTCGCGTTCGTGGTGGCCGAGGACCGTTACGCGGCCCGGGATGCCCTGGAGCTGATCGACGTCGAATACGATGTGCTTCCTCCGCTGGTGGACGCCCGCAAGGCGCTCGATGCCGACGCCCCGGTGATCCGGGACGAGATCGAGGGCCGGACGGACAACCGGATCTTCGACTGGGAGATCGGTGACAAGGCCGAGACCGATGCGGTGTTCGCCTCCGCGGACGTTGTGGTCAGCCAGGAGGTGGTGTATCCGCGGGTCCACCCCGCACCGATGGAGACATGCGGCGCCGTCGCGGATTTCGACGCAGTCAGCGGCAAGCTGACCCTCTACGAGACCACCCAGGCCCCGCACGCGCACCGGACCCTGTTCGCGATCGTGGCCGGCATCCCCGAGCACAAGATCCGGATCGTCTCCCCTGATATCGGCGGCGGCTTCGGCAACAAGGTCGGAATCTATCCCGGCTACATCCTCGCCGTCGTCGGCTCGATCGTCTCCGGCCGCCCGGTCAAATGGGTGGAGGACCGCTCCGAGAACCTCATGTCGACCTCGTTCGCCCGGGACTACATCATGCAGGGCGAAATCGCGGCGACCAAGGACGGCAAAATCCTTGCCCTGCGCACCCACGTGCTGGCCGACCACGGCGCGTTCAACGCCACCGCCCAGCCCACCAAGAACCCGGCCGGATTCTTCTCCATCTTCACCGGCAGCTACGACCTCAAAGCCGCCCACTGCTCCGTCACTGGCGTTTACACCAACAAGGCGCCCGGCGGCGTGGCCTACGCGTGCTCCTTCCGCGTCACCGAGGCCGTCTACCTCGTGGAGCGGATGGTGGACGTCCTGGCCCGCAAGCTGGATATGGATCCAGCGGAGCTGCGGCTGAAGAACTTCATCAAGCCGGAGCAGTTCCCCTATGCCAACAAGACCGGCTGGGTCTACGACTCGGGCGACTACGAGGCCGCCATGCGGCTCTCGATGCAACTGGCCGGGTACGAGGACCTCCGCCGCGAGCAGGCCGAAAAGCGCGAACGCGGGGAACTCATGGGCATCGGCGTGGCTTTCTTCACGGAGGTCGTGGGAGCCGGCCCGCGGAAACACTTCGACATTGTGGGCCTGGGCATGGCCGACGGCGCCGAGCTGCGCATCCACCCCACCGGCAAGGCCGTGGTCCGCATCTCGGTGCAGAGCCAGGGCCAGGGCCACGAGACCACCTTCGCCCAGATCGTGGCAGAGGAACTCGGCATCCCGCCGGAAGACATCGAGGTGGTGCACGGGGACACCGACCAGACCCCCTTCGGCCTGGGCACGTACGGCAGCCGGTCGACGCCGGTCAGCGGCGGTGCCGTGGCCCTTGTTGCACGTAAGGTGCGCGAGAAGGCGAAACTGATAGCCGGGGCCATGCTCGAGACCCGCCCCGAGGACCTCGAGTGGGAAAAGGGCCGCTGGTTCGTCAAGGGCGACCCCAGCGTCGGCAAGACCATCGCCGAGATCGCCATGGGCGCCCACGGCACCGTTGCCCTGCCCGAGGGCGTGGACGGAAACCTGGACGCCGAAGTCACGTACGACCCGCCCAACCTCACCTTCCCGTTCGGGGCCTACATCTGCGTCGTGGACGTCGACTCCGGCACGGGGCAGGTCAAGGTGCGGCGCTTCATCGCTGTGGATGACTGCGGCACCCGGATCAACCCTATGATCATCGAAGGCCAGGTGCACGGCGGTCTGACGGACGGCGTCGGCATGGCCCTGATGGAGATCATCGAGTTCGACGAGGCCGGCAACAACCTGGGCGGGTCCTTCATGGACTACCTGATCCCCACGGCCATGGAGGTGCCGGACTGGGAGACCGGATTCACCGTCACCCCGTCCCCGCACCACCCGATCGGGGCGAAGGGCATCGGCGAGTCCGCGACAGTCGGCTCACCGCCGGCGATCGTCAACGCCGTCGTCGACGCCTTGGCGCCTTTCGGCGTCACGCATATGGACATGCCGTGCACGCCCGCCCGCGTCTGGGCCGCCATGCAGGGCAACGCCAGGCCGCCGATCTGATGACCACACCAGCAGTATCCCTGGCCGCCCGGGCGGATGAACTCACCAGCCGCCGCGAGCCGTTCGTCCACGCCACGGTGGTCCGCGCCCAGCGTCCCACGAGCGCCCATGCCGGAGACACTGCCCTGGTGCTGCCCTCCGGGGAGATCCAGGGTTTCGTGGGCGGGAACTGTGTGGAGGCCTCGGTGCGGGAGTACAGCCTGCAGGTGCTGGCTTCCCAGGAACCGCTCCTGCTGCGGGTGCTGCCCGGCGAACCGTCCCGCATGGTCGAGGAAGGCGCTGTCGAGGTCACCAACCCCTGCCTCAGCGGCGGGGCGATCGAGATTTTCCTCCAGCCGCGGATCCCGGCGCCCCGGGTCCTGGTGGTGGGCACGACGCCGGTGGCCCAGGCCCTGGCGACGCTCGGCTCGGGCGTCGGCCTGGAAGTCGAACTCACGGACGGCGTGGGCGCCGACCCCCGCGGCGATGACGCTGCATTGATTGTCGCCTCGCACGGAAAGGCAGAGGAGAGTGCTCTGGAAGCCGGCCTGCGCGCGGGTGTCCCCTACGTTGCCCTCGTGGCCAGTGGAACCCGGGGCGCGGCCGTCCTGGAGTCCCTCGACGTCGACGACGCGGCGCGGCGGCGGGTCTTCACGCCGGCCGGGCTGCAGCTCGGCGCCCGGACGCCCGGGGAAATCGCGCTGTCCATCCTGGCCCAGCTGGTGGGGGAACGGTCCAAGGCGCGGCGCGCTGGTCCGCCCCCTGCGCCGCACGCAACTATTGCCGCAGCCGCGGCAACGGCCTCGGAACCAGGGCCGGCGAGCGCGGTCGACCCTGTGTGCGGCATGTCCGTCCCGGCCCTGGAGTCGTCCCTGCATCTGCTCCACGACGGCGCCACGTTCTACTTCTGCTCCCCCGGCTGCCGGGCCGCTTTCGGCAAGGATCCGGAGCGCTATGCCGTCGCGAGCTGAACCGGTGGGGGGCACCTCACTCCGGACCGCAGGGATCATCCTGGCTGCGGGAGCCTCCCGGCGCCTGGGCCGACCCAAGCAGCTCCTGCCCTACGGTCCGGGAGTCCTGCTCGACGCCGTCCTGGCGACCGCGCGGGACTGCGCCTTCAGCCAGACAGTGCTGGCCCTGGGCGGATCGGCGGCCGAAGTTTCGCGCATGGTGGACACCGGCGGCTGCGATGTGGTGCTCAACCCGGACTACGGCGACGGGTGCGCGTCCTCCATCGCCACAGCGCTCGCCGCCGTGCATCCCGATACCGATGCCGTAGTCCTGCTGCTCGGCGATCAGCCCGGCGTCCGGGCAGCGAGTGTCCGGGCCGTGCTTGGCGCCCTCCGGCAGCCAGGTTCAGGCACCCCGTCTGCCGGTGGCGTGCCTGTCCCCGGCATGCCGGCCGGCATCGCGGTGTGCCGCTACGACGACGGCGTCGGCCATCCGCTGGCGTTTGCCCGGCGCCTGCTTCCGGACCTGGCCGGCCTGCGCGGGGATAAAGCCGTGTGGAAGCTCCTCGAACAGCGGACGGACGACGTCGTCGAGGTCCGCACGTCCGGCCCCGTCCCCCGGGACGTGGACACGGAGGACGATTACAGGCGCCTCCTCGACGGGCTGCAGGGGGCCATATGAGTACCGCGGCGCGGGCCGGAGCGGAACAGGACGTGCTGCGCCGGGTCCCGGATGTCGGGTCACTCATGGCCGCGCTGGACCGCACGAACTACCTGGCCGACGTCGGGTTGGCGACGGCGCTGTTCCTGGCGGTCCGCCTGCCGCAGCCCATCCTGCTCGAAGGTGAGGCCGGAGTCGGGAAAACAGAGGCCGCGAAGGCCCTGGCCGGGCTCCTGGACACCCCGCTGTACCGGCTGCAGTGCTACGAGGGAATCGACGCCGGCGAGGCGCTCTATGAGTGGAACCACCAGCGCCAACTGCTTGGCATCCGGCTGGCTGAAGTCCGCGACGCGGAGGTCACGGAGACCGACCTCTTCGCCCCCCAGTACCTTCTGCGGCGGCCGCTCCTGCAGGCGCTTGAGCATCCCGGCCCGCGGCCTGCCGTGCTGCTGCTGGACGAGATCGACCGCGCCGACGCCGAATTCGAGGCCTTCACGTTTGAGCTCCTTGCCGAATCCGCGGTCACCATCCCCGAGCTCGGCACTATACGCGCCACCCATCCCCCGATTGTGATCCTGACCTCCAACCGGACGCGGGACCTTCACGACGCGTTGACCCGCCGCTGCCTCTACCACTGGATCGACTACCCGGGGCCAGCCCGGATCGCGGAGATCGTGCGCCGCCGGGTGCCTGCCAGCAGCGGCCCGTTGGCCCTGCAGGCCGCGGCCGTCATCACCCGGCTGCGGACCCTGGACCTGGCCAAGCCGCCGGGCATTTCCGAGGCCATCGACTGGGTCTCTGCCCTGGCCGTGCTGGGGGTGGAACGGATCGACGCCGGCACGGCCGAACGGACGTGGGGCTCGGTCATCAAGAACCGCGATGACCTGGAGCTCGTCGGCACCCGGGGGGCGGCCTGGGTGGTGGAGGGCACTGATGGGTGAGAACTACAGGGCCGGGGCCGACCGGCCGCCGCGGGTCGAGGCAGCCGCCTTGTCCGCCGCGTTGGTCACGGCAATCCGGAGGGCCGGTCTTTCGACGTCGCCGGACCGGGCGGCCCGGCTGGCCGAGGCCCTCCACCTGATCCCGCCGACCGACCGTGAGCAGCTCTACTGGACGTGCCGCGTTGTGCTCGTGTCCGCCCGGGAACAGCTGCCCGTCTTTGATGCCGTCTTCGCAGCCGTTTTCCGCGGGAAGGCCGCCACCGCGCGGCCGCTCAGCACGGGCCGCCCGGCAGAGCCGAGGCCGCCCATTCCGGGCGCGTCGAGCAGGCCCGCAGCGCCGGACATGCGGCCGGTGGACACGGTCCCCGGCCAGCAGCAGGAGCCGCGGGTGGCCTCCCCGGACCGGGACAGCGCGTCGGAGGCCACCCGAACTGGCGGGGAGGCCGTCCTGGCCATGGTTTCCCCGGACGAACACCTGCATGAGACCTCCTTTGCCGAGCTGTCCGCCGACGAAGTCACGGATGTGCGTCGGCTGGCAGCGGCGCTGCAGCTGGCCACCCCGCTCCGCCTGAGCCGCCGCACCCGAACGTCCGCACACAGCACGGCGAGCCTGGACGTCCGGGCGACGGTGCGGGCCGCCCGGCGTTCCGGAACAGACGCGCCGCTGCTGCTGTATGCCCGCCGTCGCAAACAGCGCCGCAAACTGGTGCTGCTGTGCGACGTGTCCGGATCGATGGAACCCTACTCGCGCGTCTTTGTGTCCCTGCTGCAGGGCGCGGTGACCGGCGCCGGGGCCGAGGCCTTCGTCTTCGCCACGCGGCTGACCAGGCTTACGCGGCAACTCGCCCTGCGCGATCCGGACCAGGCGCTGGCCGGGGCCGCTGCCTCCGCGCCGGACTGGGCCAGCGGAACCCGGATTGCCGAATGCCTCCGGCGCTTCGTCGACGAGCACGGCCGCCGCGGTCTGGCGCGGGGCGCGGTGGTGGTGGTGTTTTCGGACGGCTGGGCCTACGAGGATCCTGACCAGGTCGCAGCGCAGATGGTCCGCCTGCGCCGGCTCGCGCACAGGATCGTCTGGGTGAATCCGCGCAAGGCCGCTCCGCGGTACCAGCCCCTCGTGGGCGGCATGGCAGCAGCACTGCCCTATTGCGACGCCTTCGTCAGCGGCCACAGCTATACGGCCCTGGCGGAGATGGCGGCCGCCATCCGCGGCGACGGCCCAACGGCAGCCACTGGACAACGACGAGCGAGAGGCAAGGAACCAACCCATGCAAATTGACACGACGTTTTCGCTGGTCGCACCGATAGGCCGGGTGTGGGAGACGCTGATGGACTTTGAAAAGGTGGCTGGTTGCCTGCCCGGCGCCAAGATCCTCAACAAGCTCTCGGAGGACGCCTACCAGGTGGGCATGAGCGTGAAGCTGGGCCCGGTCACCATGCAGTACAAGGGCCTGCTGACAGTCATTGAACGAAACGCCGACGAACACCGTGCCGTCCTTGGCGGCAAGGCCCAGGAAACCCGCGGACAAGGCACCGCCGAGGCCACCGTCACCCTGGTGCTGGCCGAAGACGGTGCAGCCACGCAGGGGACGGTCAGCGCCGACCTGGCGCTGTCAGGAAAGGCAGCGGCCATGGGAAAGGGGGTGATCGGAAGCGTCACGGAGCAGATGATGTCCCTCTTCGCGGACAACCTCCAGGCCATGCTCGCAGAGGCGGCACCCCCAACCCCGGAGCCCGTCACGGAACTGGTCACGGAACTGGTCACGGAGCCAGCGGCGGCGGAGGCTGAGGCTGAGCTTCCCGCGGCCGTCCCGGAACCGGTCCCCGCGGCGGCTGTGGTTTCCGGTATTGAACCGGCGGGCACAGCCCGTCCAGGCACTGCCCCCCCGGCGGCCCCAACGGCGGTCCGGAGGGAAGCCGAACCCGCCGGCAGCCTGGATGCCCTGACCCTGGCCAAGGGCATCGCGGCAGACCAGCTCTCCAACCCGGTGAAAGTCCTCGGCGTCCTCGCCGCCGTGGCGTGCGTCGCCTACTGGGCCGGCCGGCGCTCGGCATTCCGGACGCTCCGGCTGTGCGGCAGGCTCTAAGGAGCACCGATGCGCGATGTCCTGGCGGCTTTGTTGGCGGACTGGCGCAATGGCGCCACGGCGGGCCTGGCCACCGTCGTGAGCACATTCAAGTCCGCGCCGAGGCTCCCCGGAGCAGCCATGCTGGTGACGGCCGACGGCGACGCCGTCGGCTCCGTCTCCGGCGGCTGCGTCGAGGGTGCCGTCTACGAGCTGGCCACCCAGGTCAAGGACGACGGCGAGCCTGCCCTGGTCCGCTACGGGATCAGCGACGACGACGCCTACGCGGTTGGCCTGACATGCGGCGGAATCATCGACATCTTCGTCGAACCGGTTTCCCGGCACCGCTTTGCCGAACTCGACGCCGTCGCGCAAGACATCGACGCCGGGCGCCGGGTGGGGGTGGCCACTGTCATCGAACACCCGGATGCGACCCGCGTGGGGCGGCACCTGATCGTACGGCCCGAAGGATACGAAGGTGACCTGGGTTCGGAACGGACCAACCGCGCCGTCGGCGATGACACCCAGGGCCTGCTGGCGGCCGGCCGCACGGGCATCCTGACCTACGGGATTGACGGTGAGCGGCTGGATACCGGCATGCGCGTCTTCTTCACCAGCTACGCTCCGCCGCCCCGCATGATCGTCTTCGGCGCCATCGACTTCGCCGCGGCGCTGGCCCGGCTGGGTACGTTCCTGGGGTACAGGGTCACCGTCTGCGATGCTCGGCCCGTTTTCGCCACGCCCGCGCGGTTCCCCGACGCCGCCGAAGTGGTCAACGCGTGGCCCCACCGGTACCTGGGCGACCAATTCGCCCAGGGCCTGCTGGACGCCAGGTCCGTGCTCTGCGTCCTCACCCACGACCCGAAATTCGATATCCCCGTCCTCGAGGTGGCCCTGCGCGGCAGTCCCGTGGCCTTTATCGGCGCCATGGGATCCCGGCGCACACACGAGGACAGGATCGCACGGCTGCGCCAGGCGGGACTCAGCGAGGACGAAATGTCCAGGCTCCACAGCCCCGTAGGCCTGGATCTGGGCGCCCGCACGCCGGAGGAAACGGCCGTCTCCATCGCTGCGGAGTTCATCGCCCAGCAGTGGAGCGGCAGCGGCGAACCGCTGCGGCAACTCGTCGAACGGATCCATCATGACGAGCAGCTGTAAGCACGAAGAATTGATCAGACGGCCATGATTGCGGGCGAGGCCCTGCGCTGGACACTGGCGGGGTTGCTGGTCGCGGCGACGCTGTACTCGGCCTGGCGGGGCATGGCCGCAGCACAGCCCACCGGGCGGGTCGACTCGGGGCTGCACGCCCTCATGACGGCGGCCATGGCCATCATGCTGGTCCCGGGCGGCCAGTGGCCTGTTTTGCCGCAGGTGCTGCTGTTCTCACTCGGAGCCTGGTGGTTCGTCGTACAAGCCGTCCGACGCCCGACCCCCGGCCGGGACGGGTCGCCGCCGTCGGGTCCGGCGAAGCCCCTCTACGACGCCGCGGCCATGGCCGCGATGGCCTTCATGCTCGCTGCCACGGGTCTCTGGGGGCTGCCAGCGTCCGCGGCGGTACCGCCGCCCCGGCGCCAGCTGATTTCGCTGCCGCATCACGGTGGTTCGGCAGCAGCTGCGTTGGCGGCGCCGGACCCGGCCTGGAGCGCGGAGCCAGCACTGATGCCGTCCGCGGTTTCCGGGCTGGCCATCGTCTTTGGCTTGGCCACGGTCCTGTGGACGGCCCGGCTGCTCCTGCAATTCTGGCCCGGTTCGGAGGAACCGCCGGTGCGCCCGGCCATCCGGTCGCCCGGCGGCTGGTTGCGGAACGGACACTCCGCCGGTTTCCGGGACTTGGCCGACACCGCCGTCGAGGTTGTCGGGGCCGCCGCACTGGCCCTCATGTTCGCCGCCCTGGCCGCCTGAACGCACGCTGGCAGGCGCGCGAGGCGGGCGGGGAGCCAGCGTGCGGTGTTTCAACGCCAGTGCTTCAACGGTCAGAGCGCCTCCGGCGTAAGCTTCATGCCATGGCGAGATACTTCGATGTGCACCCCGAGAACCCCCAGCCGCGTTCCATCCTCCAGGCAGTGGAGATCGTGCGCTCAGGCGGCCTGATCGCCTACCCCACGGATTCCTGCTATGCGCTGGGCGCGCAGCTGGGAAGCCGGGAGGCACTGGACAGGATCCGCACCATCCGGCAGCTGGACAACAAGCATCACTTCACGCTTGTCTGCAAGGATTTCGCGCAGCTGGGACAGTTCGTCCAGATCGACAACGACGTTTTCCGCAGCATCAAGGCAGTCACGCCCGGCAGCTACACGTTTATCCTCCCCGCCACCAGGGAAGTCCCCAAGCGGCTGTTGCACCCGAAGAAGAAAACAGTCGGCGTGCGCATCCCGGACAACCACGTGGTCCAGGCGCTCCTGGCGGAGCTCGGCGAACCGCTGCTGTCCAGCACGTTGCTGCTGCCGGATGAGGAGGACCCTCTCACGCAGGGCTGGGAGATCAAAGAGCGCCTGGACCACGTAGTGGACGCCGTGATCGATTCCGGCGACTGCGGTGCCGAGCCAACAACGGTGATCGACTACTCAAGCGGCGTCGCGGAAGTCGTACGGGTGGGTATGGGCGACCCCTCCCGTTTCGAGTAGCGGACGGGCGGTACAGGCCGCCGCTCAGCGACGGTACGTGCTAGGCGGATTCCGCGGTGCGCGCCTGCCGGTTCCGCAGCCAGCGGCGGACGAGGTCGATCGCGGCGACCAGGCCGGCCAGGGGCGACAGGACGGCCGCGGCGTACACGAACATCAGCCAGGTCAGGGTGGTCACCGGGGACTGGCGGGTGCTCAGGAGGGACAGTCCGCCGAACAGGCCAAGGACCCAGAACAGGACGACGCCGGACAGCACTGCGGCCGCCGGGAAGTACTCATTGGTGACGACTTTCTTCAAGGTTTCCATGGGCCCTCCTCACGCCCGGCGGTGGGACAGCCCGCCAGGGTCTTTCCAAGTATGGGGCCCGGCAGTGCCGAATTTCCCGAGAAAACCGGCCACGTGACGAAGCTAACTCTTCGCCCGGCGGCGCCCGGCCTTGCCGCGTCAGACCCCCTCGATCAGACCGCTCAGCCGGGCCCCCTCGTCAGACCGCTGCCCTGACGCGCTGCAGGAAGGAATCCAGGACCCGGCCGGCATTCTCATGCATGCGTCGGGACTCTGCGGCAGGCAACTGCCGGCCCTTGGGCGCGTTCAACCGCTCACCCAGATACAGCAGCGCCGCCAGCACCTCGGAGAGTTCGGAGTTGCTCTCCGCACGCTGCCGCAGGAGCCTCAGATGAGCCTCTTGCAGGGCCGGACCCGGGGCGCAGCCAAGGTCGCGGTCAAAGAGCCGGCGGCAACGGTCATAGGCCGCCAGTCCTTCGGCCGGCAGGCCGGCCTGTTCATAGGCAGTCACCAGTACGGTCCACGCCCGTTCGTTCAGTGGCTCGGCCCGGATGGCAGCTTGGACCAGGTTGACGGCGTCGTCCGGGTTGTCCAGCAGTGCCGCCGTTTCGGCCGCGAGGATCTGCAGTGCCACCCGCTCGGCTGCGTGGCGTGCACGCGCCTCTTCCGCCCAGTCGGAGGCAAGTTCGAAGCCGAGCAGCGGCTCGGCCGAGACCTCGAGGGCCTCGAGCATGAGCGGGTAGGCCTCAACCGCAGCCAGCTCGCCGGCTGCGCGGACCAGCCCCCGGAACCGGAACAGGTCCAGATCCACGAGTGTGGGGTCCAGGACGTAACCGCTGTTGGCCGTCCGGAGCGGACCGGTCTTGGTCTGCCCTGGCTGGATGGCACGCCGGATGCCGCTGATGTAGCTCTCGAGCGTCGCCACTGAGCCATCGCTGGCCCCGGCACCCCAGAGCATATCGATCAGCCGGGTCTTGGACACGGGAGTGCCCAGGTTCAGCAGAAGAATTTCCAGTATGTGCCGGGGCTTGCATCCCCCCATGTCGGCGGCGGTGAGTGACACGCCGTCCCGGCGCACTTCGAATGATCCGAACAAGCGGACCGAAATGGAGGGTGTAGTTCCCGTTTGGCTATCCACGATGTTCTCCGATTTCCCCAGGTAAAACGAACTGAATCGTCTGCGAAGAGCCGGATCAACATTGAAACCAGGCCATACTGAGACTCTGTTCCCTCCGGCTTTCCAATGTCACCGTTACACGCCGGACAGGGCGCAACAAGGCATGCCGCTACGCGATCTTTCGCCCAAAGAAAGACGCGTACAGGCGTCAGTATCGTTGAGTAAGGACGTGGAGCGGCGGGCAGGTACTTGTGGCGCCAAACGAGTGATTCACCGCACACCACGCATGGGGAATCCAAGTAGTCTGAGGCGGCCCCGAGTTCGTGCCCGCTGCGACATTTCCGGCGCCGGGAACCGCCACTCCGCGCTGGATTTTCCCTGCCGCCGGATGGAGCCTGCGGCAGGATTTTTCCTTATTGGTTGTCGGTCATCTCCGCCGGAACAGCCACCAGCCGCAGGTCCGCTCCGTCGCGAAGCACTACAAGCTCCAGTGGTTCACCGATCGCTTCGGCGAACAGCAGTTTCTGCAGGCTCTCGGCGTTGGACACGTACATCTGGCCGACCCTCAGCAGGATGTCGCCGGCCCGGAGCCCGGCGCGCTCGGCGGGCGAACCGGGGAGGACTTCAACTACCAGCAGGCCCTCCCTGCGGCCCGTCCGGACAACGGCACTTGGCTGCAGCTGGATGGGAGTGTTCACCAGGCCCAGATAGGCGCGGCGAACCCGGCCGTCCTTAAGCAGCGAGCCGATGATCCGCCGGGAGGTGGCGTTGATAGGGACGGCCAGGCCGAGCCCGACTCCGGCCACCGCCGTGTTGATGCCTACGATCCGCCCGTGCGCGTCGGCCAGCGCGCCTCCGGAACTGCCGGGGTTGAGGGCTGCGTCGGTTTGGATGACGTCCTCGATCACGCGACGGTTCCGTCCGGACCAGACGGGAATGGACCGGCCCAGCCCACTGACCACACCGGCCGTGACAGAACCGGCGAGCCCCAACGGGTTGCCGACCGCTATCACCAGTTGGCCGACCCGGAGGGATTCGGCGTCGCCCATTTCCGCCGGTGCCGCCGTGGGTGCCCTGCCATGGACCACGGCGAGGTCGGAGAGCGGGTCCGCGCCCACCACATCCACGGCCGTGGTGGTGCCGTCGGCGAAGACCGCGCGGCCGGACTGGGCGCCGCCCACCACGTGGGCGTTGGTGAGCAAGTATCCGTCTGTGGTGAACAGGACGGCCGAACCAGCCCCCACCCTGACCAGCCTGCCGTTGCGCCCGCTGCCTGTCATTTCCAGCGCTGCGACGTGCTGTGTGACAGCTTCGGCCACACGGATGACAGTCGCGGAATAGGAATCCAGCGGGTCTTCAGAGACCTCGGATCCGGGGACCCTGCTGATGGATGCTGCCACAATGCACCTCCTGCTAAGCGGTACTCATCCAAGTCAACCACCGCCGCCCCGCCGCTAGTCCCGGAGTGCCTACGCCGTCAGAGAAATACGCCGGATGAAGCTGCTGCCGTGCAACAGTTCAGCCGGGCGCGGATCCGCGGCTAGGCTCGATGTAGATCCGTCCGACGGCCCAGGAGAACCTACGTGATACCAGCGTCCGCTTCCCCCGCTCCGCTGCCCCCTGCGGGTCTGACCTGGGGCATCAAGCGCAGCTTCATGGATTACATTTCGGGACTCCCGGACGGAGCCGTTTCCGCCGCCGGCGGCGCCACGGTGACCGCCTCCGGGGAGTTCTGCTTCGCCAACGCCGGCTCCGAATACGATGCCGCCACCGGCACCGGCGTGCTGCGGTTCCGCGGCGACGTCCGGGTTGCCGGCCACCATGGAATGATGTTCGTCCGGCTGCTGGATCCCTGGGTCGAGTTCACGGCCGGGCATGGGGTCCTGTCCATCAGCACTGGCGACGGCGGCGGGATGGACCGTTCGGACGTCGGCACCCTGCGCACTGCCGCGCCCCGCAACATGGAGGGATTCCTGGTCTGGGAGCGTGTCGAGGTGGCCGTGTCCGCGGCGGGTTCGGACCTGTTCGACGGCCAGTACGCCGACGGCCAGGCGATGGACCCCCTCATCATCCGGGTGCCGGCCTAGGGCAGGGCAACTTGGCGCCCGGCCTAGCGTGGGCGCGCGGGACGGACCCTCACCGGCGAGATGACCCAGATCAGGGCGACGGCGGTCATGGTCCCCGCCGCCATGATCGAGGCCAGCACTACGATCTGGAAGCGGCCCGCTTCCAGCGGCGAGAGCCCGCCGAAGATCGCACCCACGAACGCCCCCGGGAGGGTGACAAGGCCCGTCGTCTTGGTCTGGTCGGTGGAAGGGATGAGGGCTGCATAGACGGCGCGCCGGGCCAGCCACACCGTCGATTGCCGCCGCGTCGCACCCAGGGCAAGCCACGCTTCAACTTCGTCCCAATGTCCATTCACCGACTCGGCGAAGTGCCGGCCGGCCAGCGTCGCGATCGTCATCGCGTTTCCGATCACGATCCCTCCGATGGCCAGCGCGTAGCGGGGCGCGAAGGCGATCGCGCCGGTGCCGAAGACGATCGCCAGGGTCACCAGGATGCCCACCGCCATGGAGCCGCCCACCACGGCCAGGCGGCCCCACGTCCACCCCAGGCGCCGCGTCGCCGTCACGGCTGCCACCGTGAACATCACGAGCAGGGCGGCGCCGACCCAGACCGGGCTGGTGATGACACTGCCCAATATCAGGCTGATGACGGCCAGCTGTGCAGCTCCGCGCAGGATGGCCAGGGCCGGCGCGGTTCTGTGCGGGATCCGGAAAACCGCGAGCAGTGCCACGGTCACCACCATCAGGAGCCCGACGCACAGCACCGTGGGCAGGAGATCAGTGGAACCGGTCATGACGCCAGCCTATAGACCCTCCCGCAACAACACCTCCGCCGGAGATCTTGCCCCGCCGAAACACGCCTCTGCGCTGGGCACCGGTCCTTGGGTCTGCAAGGATGTGAACTGTCGTGGCGCCGTCGGGGGCCGAAGTTCGTCGAAGGAGACGCCCCATGGTTGAACCCGCCCGCATAGATGACGGCGTAGCTGACGGGGCCGTGGACGAGGTAGTTGTGGACGAGGTAGTTGAGCAGGTCCGCCGGCATGTCCTCCGGGCCCTGGCATCGGGCCCGGAATTCGGGTGGGCCGGACCGGACCGGGCGGTCTTCGAAGAACGCTTCGACCACCACTTCCCGGTTCTGCTCCGGCTCTTCCAAGACCTTTACGGCACACGACAGGACTGGGTGGATCAACTGACAAACCTCGTGCTGGAGTCCGCCCGCTCGTGGGTTCAGAGGCCGGCGGGGCTCAAGAGCCTCGACGCGGAACGCGAGCACAGCAGCGGCTGGTTCCAGGCCAACACCATGCTCGGCGGCGTCTGCTACGTCGACCGCTATACCGCGGACCTGGACGGTATCCGCTCCCGGATCCCCTATTTCAAGGAGCTGGGCCTCACCTATCTGCACCTGATGCCCCTGTTCCTGGCCCCCGAACCGCACTCCGACGGCGGCTATGCCGTCTCCAGCTACCGGGACGTCAACCCTCAGCTGGGCAGCATCCAGCAGTTGCGCGACCTTGCCGCTGAGCTGCGGGCCAACGGCATCAGCCTCGTGGTCGATTTCATCTTCAACCACACTTCAGACGAGCACGACTGGGCCCGGAAGGCGGCGGCGGGCGACCCGGCGTACAGCGATTACTACTGGATCTTCCCGGACCGGTCCATGCCGGACGCGTTCGAGCAGACTGTGCGAGAAATTTTCCCGGACGACCACCCCGGATCCTTCATCCAAACGCCGGATGGCCGGTGGGTCTGGACCACCTTCCACACGTTCCAATGGGACCTGAACTACTCCAACCCGGACGTCTTCCGGGCCATGGCCGGGGAGATGCTCTTCCTGGCCAACCAGGGCGTGGAGATCCTCCGGATGGACGCCGTCGCCTTCGTTTGGAAGCAGCTGGGCACGCCGTGCGAGAACCTGCCCGAAGCCCACACGCTGCTGCAGGCGTTCAATGCCGTGTGCCGGCTGGCCGCGCCGTCGGTGTTGTTCAAATCCGAGGCGATCGTCCACCCCGATGAGGTGGCCCGCTACATCGACCCCGCCGAGTGCCAGCTGTCCTACAATCCCCTGCAGATGGCGTTGATCTGGGAGGCCTTGGCCACCCGCGACGTCTCGCTGCTCAACCAGGCCCTGGAGCGGCGCCACAACATTCCGGACGGCACGTCCTGGGTGAACTATGTCCGCAGCCATGACGACATCGGCTGGACGTTCGCCGACGAGGACGCGGCCGAGCTCGGCATCAATGCCTTCGAACACCGGCGGTTCCTCAATTCCTTCTACGTCAACCGGTTTCCGGGCAGCTTCGCCCGCGGGGTGCCCTTCCAGGACAATCCCCGTACCGGGGACTGCCGGATTTCCGGCACGACGGCGTCCCTGTGCGGGGTGGAGGGCGACCCAGCCGCGGCGGTGAACCGGATCCTGCTGGCCCATTCGGTGGCCTTCAGCACCGGGGGCATCCCGCTGCTGTACCTCGGTGACGAGGTGGGCCAGTCCAACGACTACCAGTACGCCCGCGAGGAAGGGCACGGAACTGACAGCCGCTGGGTGCACCGGCCGCACTATCCGGCCGCAGACTATGCACGGCGCGCGGACCAGGAAACGCCCGCCGGGGCGGTTTACGCCGGGCTGCGCCGGATGATTTCCGTACGGTCCTCGACGCCGGAACTGGCCGGCACCCGGCTGGTCGGGTTCGCCACGAACAATCCGGGTGTCCTGGGGTACCAGCGTCCGGGAGACGGAACCCTGGTCCTCGTGCTGGCCAACTTCAGCGACGGCCCGCAGGAGGTGCACGCGGTGACGCTGTCCGGCTTCGAAGGCGACGCCGTGGACCTCCTGACCGGAGCCGGCATGCGCCTTGACGCGGGAATCGGACTGAACGCCCAGCAGTTCCTCTGGCTGCGGGTGACACCCAGGCCCTGAGGCCTCGCCGGAGGACCGGCGGCATGGGCTGGCCGCGAAGAGGGGGTGGTGGCTGCCGGTTGCTCTGCCAGGAACGGGAGACTTGGAGAAGGGTCGCGCCCGGCCGCACGCTGGTTGAGGAGAGCGTGCGACCGGAATCTGTGGTGTGACGGCCCCGGTTCGGCCGTCTTTCTGATCCTGTTTCTACTGTCCCGCATCCCCCTGAGAAGAGTCTGAGAGTGACCTCTCCCGGCACCCCCGGCCACACGTCCGGATGGCACCGGCATCTACCCGGGGTATGGGGCGGGGGGTGAGGCGGCGGAAATGCGCCACACTGGTTGTCCGGATCCCTGCGTTGCCGCATTCTTGGAGGATGGGACTGGGCAAGCGGGCCACACATGACCGCCCCGGCAGGGGCGCCGTTGACTGGGGCGTGCGCAAGCGTTCGACGGCGGTCGCCGTCGGCGTCGTGGCCGTGGCGTTGCTTCTCGGCGGCATGGTCCTGCTGGTGCTGCTCCAGGCGTCCCTGGCCAGGTCAAGCGACGCCGCAGCCCGGCAGAAGTCTCTGGATGTGGTCGCCGAAATGGAGGACATGGATATCGCGGATGCCCGGGCCTACATTATTGATACCGCCCATGCGGGCCAGTTCGTCCAGGTGCTGGACGCCGCAGGGTACGTGCTGGCCGGCTCGGATCCCGAGATCGCCAACGCCCCGCTGTCTGCCCAACGGCCCGCCCCGGGCCAGACCATGACCCAGGATGTCTCGGGCCTTCCGAGCATCGCGGACACCGACGACTATCACATCGTCACGGTGGGAGCGCGGACAGGCACTTTGAGCTTTACGGTGGTGGTGGCCCAGGCCTCGCAGATTCAGGCCGACACCATCGCCACGGTGGCATGGTTCATGCTGGGTGCCACGCCTCTGCTGCTGGCCACGGTGGCCGTGTCCGTGTGGCTCCTTGTGGGAAGATCCCTCCGCCAGGTGGAGCGGATCCGGGGCCAGGTGGCCCGGATCGACGCCGAGCAGCTGGACGGGCGGGTCGATGTGCCGGCCACGAACGATGAAATCCAGGCTCTGGCACAGACCATGAACACGATGCTGGACCGGCTGCAGGCCTCGGACAGCGAACAGCGCAGGTTCGTCTCGGACGCCAGCCACGAACTGCGCAGCCCGCTGGCCACACTGAGGGCCGGAATCGAAATCGCGGCCGCGGATCCCACCGGGGCGATGTGGCTGCAGATGAAGGACGTCCTCACCGACGAGACAGCCCGCATGAGCTTCCTGGTCGAGGACCTCCTGACCCTGGCCAAGGCGAACGACGGCGGCCTGAAGGTGGAGCAGAAAGACGTCGATCTTGACGACGTGCTGGACCAGGAGATCCGCCGGCTGCGGTCAACCAGCAAGAACCAGATTCAGGCGACGCTCGTTCCCGCACGGATCCGCGGCGACGCCCGCCGGCTGGCGCAGGTCCTGCGGAACGTCCTGGACAATGCCGACCGCCATGCCCTGTCCCGGATCGCCGTGGACCTGCGCGCCGCCGGGGACCAGGTCATCATCACGGTCGACAACGACGGCGACCCCATCCCGGAGGCGGACAGGGAGCGGATTTTCGAACGATTTGTCCGGCTCGACGGCAGCCGCTCCCGGGAAGGCGGCGGCAGCGGACTGGGCCTGGCCATCGCAGCCGGCATCGTAGCCGCCCATCACGGGACCATCCGGCCGACGAACGCGCCGGCGGGCCACTGCCGGTTTGAGATCGCCTTCCCCTGCCCGGAGGCGGCGGCACCGGAGGACGTCAGCCCTCGCGAAGCTCGACGGCACGGGGCTCAGGGATCGGGTCGGCGCTGAGCTGATAGCCCATGCCACGCACGGTGGTCAGGCTGTGGAGACCAAAAGGCCCATCGATCTTGCGCCGAAGGTAGCCGATGTAGACCTCCACGACGTTATTCGCGCCCTCGAAGGCCGGATCCCAGACGTTTTGCAGGATCTCCGCCTTTGAGACGATCTGGTCGTGCCGGCGCATCAGGTAGTGCAGGAGCCCGTACTCCCTGGCCGTGAGGCTGATGAGGGTATCTCCGCGGCGGACACTGTGACTGACGGGGTCCAGGGACAATGTGCCGAGTGTCATGATGACGGGCCTGGCCGGCGCTCCACGCCGGATCAGCGCCCGGATCCGGGCGACCAGCACCAGGAAGCTGAACGGTTTGGTCAGGTAGTCATCCGCGCCCAGGTCGAAGGCATCCGTCTGGTCGTATTCGCCGTCCTTGGCCGTGAGCATCAGCACCGGAGTCCAGACTTTCCGGTTCCGCAATTCCTTCAAGACGTCGTAGCCGTTCATCCGCGGCAGCATGAGGTCCAGGAGGATGGCATCGTACGCGTTCTCGAGCGCGGCGGAGAGTCCCCGGACGCCGTCGTGGGCAACGTCGACGACGAACCCCTCATTCTTCAGTCCGCGCCGGACTGTTTCCGCCAGGGCGTGCTCATCTTCCACCATCAGAATCCGCAATCCAGACCCCTCCTTTTGAGCAAGTATGGCCCTTACTGGGCCGGCCCGGAAGGAACCTGACGTGTCCATGTCGGTGGGAAGGGGTCACCTCGCCCGGCTAGGCCTGTTGGGCGGGGCCGAACAGCCATCCTGACACGTCGCTGCGCAGGACCACGTGGGGTCCGCCGGTGGCACTGACGCTCCCGTTGGGGACGTAGTAGCCGCGCCCTGCCCCGGGCCCTCCGGCTGCGCGGTCCAGGGCGTCAGTGAGGCTCCGGTTCAGGTGCCCGCTGGGGCCGAGGGACCGCAGCTCATTAAGTTCCTCCGGCGTCAGCCGTCCCAGCACTCCAGCGATATCGGCCATGGTGAATCCCTCCCTACGGATGGTGGTGCGCATGGTGGATGATGCCTAAAGAATCAGGGTAGGACACCGAAGTTAACGCCGCGTGACGCCCCGGTGACCAGTGGCGAACGAAGTGCAGGGGGCCGCGCCGCTGACCGCCGCCAGGAGGTGTCACGAGCGTCACTGCCGCGACTGCCCCAGTCCCCAGCTTTTACCCGGTGTCATGCTGTACCGTTCAATCCCGGAGAACCGGAAAGACTCCGGATCACAAACTGAATCACACACCCCGCAACGGAAATGAGTACCACCAGGTGGCAACCGATTATGACGAAGTACGCTCCGACGTCGCGGAATCACGCAACGCTTCCCTGGAGGCCCTCCGTTCGGCTAACGCGCCTGACGCCCGCAGCGTGGTCCGCGAGCTCGACGAGGCAGACACTTCCGAGGGCGTAGAGCTTCCGGGGGCAGACTTGTCCGGCGAGGAACTGACTGTCACGGTCATCCCGCAGAAAGAGGACGAGTTCACCTGTTATTCCTGCTTCCTGGTGCGGCACCGGTCCCAGCTGGCCAAGGAAAAGGGCGGCCACGCCTACTGCGCGGACTGCCTCAGCTAAGACCCGCCCTCTCCCGCACGCAGGCGGCCGGAGGAGTTCAGCCCGGCACAGGAAGTTTGGCACCCGTCCTCGACCGCGTCAGTCACGCGCCGAGTACACTGCTGTCACATGCTTCACAATAGTTTCGGGCAGCGGCCGGACATGACCCGCACGGGCCTCTTCGGCTACGCTCCTGTTGACGATGCGGCGAGTGCCGGCACGAGGCCGGAGGCACACCATGCGTAACCCCAACAACAAGTTGGTGGACCCTGCTGCCGCGCCGCCGTCGGCTGCCGCCCAAGCACCGGGACGTTCCACCGGCCGGGAGGCCGCACCGGCCGGGGAGATGACCGGGCCGCAGACACCCGTACCTACCGGCAGCCTGCAACGCGAATGGTCCAGGGCGTTCGCACTGGTGTTCGTGGCGCTGGTGCTCGGCGTTGTCGCAACCGTGATTGGCGTCCGCGTGGTCACGGATCAAATCCAGCACGCCGCCGCACAGCACCGCCTCGAGTCGGAGGCCGTCGCCGAAATACGGGCCCGCCTGGACGACCACGAACAAGCCGGACTGCAACTGCTCGCCGAAGTACCCGTCGACACATCGGCCTTTTTGCAGCAGCAAAAGGACGTCTCCGCCCAGTTCGACGCCGCCGCCGGGATCCTGCCGGACGCGTACGGCATGCGCGCTTCGCTCGGGGAGGCCCGGACCGCGTGGCAGGACGGCCTGTCCGCGCACGGACTCTGGGACAGCCAGGTGGCCGGCCTGCACGGCAACCGCGTGGCAGAGGCCCCGTCGTTCGCCGCCTCCGGCGCGAGGTCGCGCGCGTTGCTGGCGAACATCCGGAGGGCTTCGCTCGACGCGCTCGACGACGGCGTCGCGTACGGCGCGGAACTCCAGCAGATGGTTTCGACCGGCCGCACAGTCCTCTTTGCAGTAGCGGTGGGCGGCGTTTTCTTTTTCCGCCGGCGAATGACCAAGTACCTGATGCGCCCCGTGGAGGGTCTCTACCGGGGGGTCCTGAAGCTGCAGGCCGGCGACTACAGCCACAGGATCACCGTTGTCCGCAATGACGAGTTGGGCCAGTTGGCCGAGGCATTCAATTCGATGGCCGCCACCGTGCATGACAACCATCTTGAGCTGACCTTCCGCGCCACGCATGATCCCCTCACGGGACTGGCCAACCGCGTGGTCCTCACCGAACGCCTCGCCTCGGTCTTTCTCGCCGCCGACGCCGGGTCAGTTGACCGGCGCGAGGGCCTCGTGATCATCGACGTCGACGACTTCAAGGACGTCAACGACTCGCTGGGCCATAATGGCGGCGACGCGCTGCTCATGCAGCTGGCCCAGCGCCTTCGCAGCTGCGTGCGCGAGCATGACCTCGTCGCCCGGCTGGGCGGGGATGAATTCGCGATAGTGGTGATGAATGACGGCGGCACGGCAACCGACGACGTCGCCGGCCGCATCCAGGACGCCCTGCGCGAGCCATTCTGCATCGACGACGTCCGGCTCAAGGTAACCGTCAGCATGGGTGCCGCCCAGCGCAGCGCCGGAACTGCAGATCCGGCCGAGCTGATGCGGCAGGCTGACTTCGCCATGTACATGGCGAAACACAGTGGCAAGGGCCGCTACCAGCTCTTCGATGCCCGGGGCTACGACAAAATGACCTACCGTGCCGCGCTCCGGGCCGACCTCGCCACGGCCGTGCAGGCAGGCCAGCTGCGTCTGGACTATCAACCGGTGGTTGAACTGGGCACAGGTGAGATCGCCGGGGTGGAGGCCCTGGTGCGCTGGGAACATCCCACGCTGGGCCGGCTGGGACCGGCAGAATTCATCCCCCTGGCCGAGGAAACCGGCGACATCGGCCCCATCGGCTGCTGGGTTCTCGACACAGCCAGCCGCCACGTCGCCGGTTGGCGCCGTTCCCCGGGCACCGCCGACGACCTCTGGGTCTCGGTGAACCTCAGCACGGTTCAGCTCTCCAGCGACCGCAACCTGGCCGCCCTGGAGCGCATCCTGGCCCACCCCGCTTCACAGGCTGACAAGGTGATCCTGGAGGTCACAGAATCGGCCCTCGCCACGAGCTCCGATGGTGGCGTGGGCGCCCTCAACCGGCTCAAAAGTTTCGGCGTCCGAATCGCGATCGACGACTTCGGGACCGGATTCTCCTCGCTCAGCACACTCGCCGCTCTGCCCGCGGACATCCTCAAGATTGACCGCTCTTTCCTGTCCGGAGTGCCTGGGGACGCCCCGGCCGCGGCGATGCTCGAGGGCATCCTGGAAGTGGCGCGGAAACTGAACCTGGGCGTCATCGCCGAAGGCATCGAGGACACGGGGCAGCTGGATCTCCTGCGATCGCTTGGCTGCGACATGGGTCAGGGCTTCCTCCTGGCGGGTCCCAGCCCCTCTCCGGTCCTCGAGGCGCTGCTGGCCTCAGGGCCGCAGCTGTTGCCACCGGCCGGCGTGGACGCAGTGGCGGACGGCGCCTAAGGCCGGACTGCCCTCAGGCCGCGCCTAGGGCCGGGCTGCCCTCAGGCGGCGGGGAAGTCGAGTGAGGGCTCGTCCGCTGTGGCGAGGGTCAGGACGGCCTCCTCGACCGTTGCGTGGTCCTCGAGTTCGCGTTCAACGCGGCGCAAGGCCACGGCGACGTCATGCTCCTGGCGGTCCCCCACCATGTCCACCGCCGCCACGACGTAAAGCTTGCGCGGGCCGACGAACTCCAGGTGCAGGTACGTGATGCGCTCGATCTCAGGGTGCTCGAGGATGCGGCGGGCCATGGAGCCCTCGATGTCGCTGGTGACGGCCTGTCCCACCAGGAAGCGGCGGTTCCGATCGATCAGCACGACGGCGACAACGGCCAGCAGGATGCCGACAAGAATTGACCCCACGGCGTCCGGCACGGAGGATCCGGTGACCTGGTGCAGGAAGATGCCGGCGAACGCGATGAGCAGGCCGATCAGTGCGGCCCCGTCCTCGGCAAAGACGGCACGCAACGTGGGATCGGAACCCTTGAGGACCTGTTCCAGTGTTTTCCGGTCCAGTTCGCGTGCCGCCTTCCGGCTCTGCCGGAACGCCTGGGTGAAGGACACACCCTCAAGGACAAAAGCGACCGCCAGGACCACATAGGCGATCGCGAAGTCGCCGGCCGGCTCCGGCGTGAGCAGCTGCTGGATGCCGTGCATCACCGATACCACCGCCCCGGCGGTAAACAGGCCGAAGGCCGCGATCATGGACCACACGTACGCCTCACGTCCGTAGCCCATGGGGTGGGCCTTGTCCCGTTTCCTGGCGGCTTTGCGTTCGGCGATGAGCAGGAACACCTGGTTGCCGGTGTCGGCCCAGGAGTGGGCTGCCTCGGCCGTCATGGACGCCGAACCGGAGATGAGCGCCGCCACGGATTTAGCCGCCGCGACAAGAACGTTCGCCCCGAAGGCGATGAGCACTGTGAGCGATGCGAACCCGGACTTGTCACGCTTCACGCAATCTTCCTCCCGCGGCCGTGGAATGGATCCTTGGCCTACGCTATCTCCCCCGCCTGACGCCGGGGCATCACATCGCGGGACCGCGTAGCAAAAACTGGTTCCATTTATGCCGGGCAGGCGCACAATGAATCTATTAAGTTCATTCGCTCTTTGTCCCACAAGCCGCTTGGGGTGTGCGCCATGAATGCTCGCCGGAAGCTGTCAACGATTTGGCTGCTGCTGATCTTGTTCGGGACGGGCGGGTGCGCCAGTGGAACCGGAGTGCCGGCGTCGACGTCGGCGCCCCCTTCCGGAGCCACCCAGACGGCGGGAACAGCCGCCGCCACCATCACGATCAAGGACTTTGCCTACGGCGACCCGCTCACCGTGGCGCCCGGCGCGGTGGTCACGGTGACCAACTTGGATTCTGCTGCGCATACGGTCACGGCTGACGAAGGCCAAGCATTCGATGCCGTGGTCAAGGGCGGCGGCACCGCCACTTTCACGGCGCCCACACAGCCCGGTTCCTATCCGTATCACTGCACTTACCACACCAACATGCATGGGACGCTGGTGGTCAAATGAGCGTCCAAAGCCACTCCGGACGGTCCGTGGGAGTCCACGGAACCGGCATGGCCCTGCGTATCCTCACGGCGGTGGCCCTGTTCATTGACGCCGGCGTCCATATCCATCTGGCCCCGGGCTACCAGGCGGGAAACTCCGCGGGGATCGGTCAAGGGAACCTTTTCCTGCTGGAGTCGGCCGCGGCTGTGCTGGCCGGGCTGTGGGTGCTGCTGCGCGGCAGCAGGGCCGCCTACGCAGCAGCTTTCGTCGTTGCGCTGAGCGCCTTCGTCGCCGTAGTCACGTACCGGTACGTGAACATTCCCGCGTTCGGACCATTTCCGGCCATGTACGAGCCCATCTGGTACTTCGAGAAGTCCCTGAGCGCAGTGGCCGAAGGAGCCGGAGCCGTACTGGCGGCCATCGGCTTCGCCCGGGCGGGACGGCGGTCTTCCCGGAGTCCCGCCCCGTCCTGACACATCACGACCCGACACATGACGACCGGCACCGCGCCGACCGGCGCTGCCCGGGAACCGGGCCTCGAATTGCTAGCATGTGGGCGGGGTGATTCAGGCTGAAGACGATTGCACAAGGCTCCAAACAACAGGGCACCAGACAACAGCGGGCGAATCAACGGCGCGCGAAACAAAAGGGCACGGCGCCGGCAGGTCTGGGATCGACAGCCGCCGGACCAACCGGGCCCGGATCAGCACGCGCCCGCCGGGCTGTGACGGATGCCGGTGCCGCCGTCGCAGCATATCTGGTGGCCTGGGCCTGGCTCGGCATGGAGGTCCTCACCGATCCGGCTCTCTGGTTCGGGGCCCTGGCGGCGGGTGCCGCTGTGATCCTTCGGGCCACCGGCTCGGTGTTGCGCCGGAATCCCCGGTTTTCGACCCCCGCGGACCGTGTCACCCTGGGCCGGGCCGCCATCGTGGCCTGCTGTGCCGCGATGACTGTGGTTGGCTTGATCGCCGGAGCCGACTCGGGAGCGGCAGCAAGAGCTGCCGCGGTGGTGGTCCTGGGCACCACGGCGTTCCTGCTCGATGCCGTGGATGGACGGGTGGCCCGCTTCACCGGGTCAGCCACGGCCGAGGGTTCACGGCTGGATTCAGACACGGACGCCGCCCTGGTTCTGGTGCTGTCCTGCGCCGCGGCGGGAACGTTCGGCCCGTGGCCCCTGGCCATCGGCCTGATGTACTACGCCTTTCTCGCGGCGGCCTGCTTCCGCCCCTGGCTGAGGAAGCCGCTGCCGCCTAGCACTGTCCGCAAGGTCATAGGAGCCACCCAGCCCGCTGCCCTGTTGTTTGCCCTGTTGCCCGGCGTCCCGGCGTGGCTCGGGGCCGTGGTGCTCGGCGCGGCGCTCGGGCTGCTGATCTACTCGTTCGGGCGCGATGTTCTCGAGCTGGAACGGCTCCGCCGGGCAATCCCCGGCGGCGAGTCCGGCTCACCCGCCTCATGCGCCGGAACCCCGGCGGGCAGATGACGCAGTAGGGGCCTCGGCGCGAGGTTCACGGCCGCCGGGCCCTGGATCACCGCACCGTTCGCGGAAAACCTCGAGCCGTGGCAGGGACAGTCCCAGGTCGAGTCCTCGGCATTGAACTCGACCGTGCAACCCAGATGCGTGCAGACCGCCGAGACGGCAACCAGGTCACCGCCCGGGTCGGCATAGACCGCCGTCTTTTCGCCGTCGATCTCCACCACGGTGCCTTCACCGGGCCGCAGGGCAGCGACGCGCCGTTCCTCCTGGTCCTGCTGGTCCGGTTCCTGGGGTTGGGGTTGGGGCGCCTGGACCTTCTTCTTGCCGGCCCCGCCGGCCGGCGTCGCCCGGTTGGTGTCGAACACCGCCGCCCAGGGGTTGTGCTTTCCGGTCAGGGCGTCGGCCAGGACCAGCGCCGCGGCGGTGCCGTTGGTCAGCCCCCACTTGCGCAGGCCGGTAATCACATGGAGGTGCGCCGCCGTCGGGGTCAATGTCCCGGCGTACGGCAACCCGTCAACCGGCATGGTGTCCTGCGTGGACCAGCGGAAGCTGGTCCGCCCGGTACCGAGGCGTTCCCGCGAGAATTCCTCGAGCCTCCGGTACCGCTCGGCCGCATCGCCGGTTTCGGCGGCCCTGTGGCCCTCGCCGCCGGTGAGAACGTAACGGGAACCCTCGACGTCGATCGCCAGGATGGAGCGCATCGGCTCGTCGACGCTGATGAACGTCCCGTCCAGGGGCGCGGCGGGTGCCAGGCAGGCAACGAGGTAGGAGCGGTGCAGGTAGCAGCGTTCGGCGAAACTCCCGCCGTCGCCGACGGGAACGTTCGTGGCTACGATCACATCGCGCGCCCGGACTGTGCCGCGCGCGGTTTCGACGACGCCGGGCACACCATCGCGGACCGCGGTGACGAGCGTATCCTCCAGCACATGGCTTCCGCTGCCGTCCACGGCGCGGGCCAGGCCCTGGAGGTACTTCACCGCGTGCAGCTGTGCCTGGTTATCGAACCGGGCTGCGCCCCGGACAGCGAACGGCAGCGGAACGTCGGATGTAAAGGCTGCCGGCAATCCAAGCCGTGCGGCCAGGGCCGCCTCGTCGCGGACCTGGGCCAGGGCGTCGTCGGATTCTGCGTACGTGTAGTTGGACACCCGTCGAAAGCCGCAGTCAATGCCTTCCTCCGCCACCACACGCGCTATGTGCTCGATTGCGGCCTGGTTGGCCTGCCCGTATGTGCCTGCGACATCCGGCCCGTGCCGGTCGGCAAGTTCGGTGTAGACCAGCCGGTGCAGGGACGTGACCTTGCCGGTGGTGTGCCCCGTGACCCCGGTGCCAATCCGTGCCGCCTCCAGAACCGCGACGGTGTGTCCGGCACGTTTGAGGGCCAGCGCCGCCGTCAGGCCTGCAATCCCTCCCCCAACCACGGCGACATCGACCTCGAGATCCGAGCCCAGGGACGGATATCTGGCGGCACCGGCTGCCGTGGCGACCCAAAGCGAAACCTGCTGTCCTTCGAGCCGATCACCCACGGTGCCGCCTTCCGCCGCCGGCACTCCCTCAGAGGCCTTCTACTGCTTCCAGGCGGCCCGAGCGGACCGCGTCGGCGAAGGCCTGATAATCCTTTTCGTTCTGGTCCGCATAACGCTCGGAAAAATCAGTGATGGAGCGTTCGAACTTGTCGCTCTTGCCAAGGTAGGCGGCGATCGCTATCGGGTCACCGGACCGGGCGTGCGCCCGCGCCAGCGTCCAGCCGCAGGCATCGGCGTAGAAGGTCATGCCCAGCGGCTTCATCCCCTCCACCACGGCCGAGCCCTTCATGTCACGCAGTTGACGCCAGTACAGGAACCGGTTGTCCTGCACACCTTTGGTCCACCCCAGGAAGATGTCGCTTGCGGCCTGCATCATCCGCTGCCCCTGCACCACCCGCTCCCCCGGCTGCTTGAACTTGCTCTTCGGCAAGTGGTCCTCCAGCACCGATTTCGTGGCCTCCTTGACCTGCAGGAACAAGGGATCCTCCTGGTCGCGTCCCTGCAGCAGGGCGATGAACGCCCGCGTGCCGACACTGCCGACGCCCACCACCTTGCGGGCGACATCGATGACTTCGAATTGTTCGAGCAGGTGCCGCCGGTCATCGGGCAGCGTGGCCCGGTAGGACCGGAGCTGTTCACGAACCGCTTTTGCAACGTCATCGCCGGACATGCCGTACGTATCCGCCAGTTCCCGGACGGGAATGACGATTGGCGGTTGACTGACTATCCGGTACTTCCCGTCGACGCTCTCGGCGAGCTTGGACAGTGCCTGCAGGCTGTCCTTTGTGTGGGCCTTGGCTACGTTTTGCCGCGCCTCTTTTTCCATGCCCTGGGCAGCCTTCTTGAGGGCCTTCCCCTTCTGGCTTGCCACGGCGAGGTCGATCGCTTCCATCAGCTGTTCCTCGGACAGGCGCGCGTACCAGATGTCCAGGGTGCGCATTTGCGCGAACTGGGCCATCGCTTCGCGGTAGGCCCGAACAGCCGTGAGGGTCGAATCGCGCGTTTCTTCCGTAGTGAACGCATTGTTCCGCGCCGCGATCGTGAAACTCGCAGCCATCCGCTTCACGTCGTACTCAAACGGCCCCGGAAGTGTCTCGTCGAAGTCGTTCAGGTCAAACAGCAAGTTTCGCTCGGGCGAGGCGAAGACTCCGAAGTTGGACAGGTGGGCGTCTCCGCACAGCTGGACGCGCAGGCCGGCCCGCGGAGTGTCCTTCAGGTCGGCGGCCATGATCTTGGCAGCACCCCGGTAGAACGTGAATGGTGATGCCAACATTCGGCCGTGGCGCACCGGTACGAGGTCCTGTTCCCGGGTGAGGTTTTGTTCCTCGAGGAGTGCCACCGGATCGGGTCGGTCGGAAGCCGGCTCCCACCCTGTGTGGCTGGAAACTGGTGCTTCCTTGCGATAGTCCTTGCCCTTCGATACTCGTTGCTCGACGCTTGGATGCTTGACTTTCTTCTCGGCCATAATCGCCGACCTCCCTTTGACGTCAGGACCCGCCACGGGCACTGATTGCCTGGGTCAGTTCTGCTGAGCTTGGGTCGAGTTAATGCGATTGTGGCCTCGAAGTAGCGCCTCGTCAACGCGTTGGTGATGTCTTGCCGAACCCCGTCGCCGCACACTCAAGGCCGGTCTGTTCCGGGTTCCGAAACCTAGCGATCGGTTCATCCCGTTCGGGTGATGTCTTCCTGGGCCGTACCGGGTTAAGTTGCAGACGGGTGGGGCTCCCCGCTCGCGCCGCCCCGCTCGGCAACAACACCGAAACCAGATGGAGACATGACCATGGCCGAAGAAGAAGCACCCGTCCTCGCCGCCCTCGCCGATATCACCGCCGTGTCGCTCGAGCGCTCCACCCTTGAGCCTCGCGAACTGATGCTGGTCCGGATCGCGGCCCTCGCTGCCGTCGACGCCCCAGTCGCCTCCTACCTGTTCAACGCCGGTACCGCCGTGGACGTCGGCATCACGTTGGAGGATGTCCGCGGCGTCCTCATCGCCGTTGCTCCGATTGTGGGGACTCCCCGGATCGTGGCGGCGGCCAGCAGTCTTGCCAGCGCACTGGGCTTCGCCCTCGAAATGGCCGAGGCGGAACTCGAAGCCGAAGCCGAAGGCTGAGCCTGCTCTGACGACGTCGCAGTGGCGGGCGCCCCCCGCCGTGGCGGGCCGTCCGGCGTGGGTTCCCGCCAGACGTTGGGCGGACCGGTAGCGTTTCCTACGAACCGCGCGCCACGGCGTCGGCAGTCCATCGCTGCATCGGCCACGATGCCCTGATCTAAGGCGGCCCATGAACAAGAACCGGCTGGAGGCCTTTAGCGACGGGGTGCTGGCGATCGTGATCACCATCATGGTGCTGGAACTTCATGTCCCGGCCGAACCCACGTGGCCGGCGCTGCTTCACGAGCTTCCAACGCTGCTCAGCTACTTGCTGAGCTTCATTTATGTCGGGATCTACTGGAACAACCACCATCACATGCTCCATTTGGCCGGGAAGATCAACGGCACAGTGCTCTGGGCAAACCTCCATCTGCTGTTCTGGCTGTCCCTGGTCCCCTTCACCACCCGGTGGATCAATGACGCGGGCCTGGCGGAGGTCCCCGTCCTTGTCTACGGGCTGAACCTCCTGCTCGCCGCCATTGCCTACTACATCCTCAAATCGGCCCTGATCCGCCAGCAGGGCCGCGGTGGTGCGCTGGATGAGGCCATGGGGCAGGACTGGAAGGGCAAGGGCTCCCCGGCGCTGTACATAGCGGGGATGGGCCTCAGCCTGATCAACCCGCTCTTCGGGATCGCCGTCTATACACTTGTTGCCGCGATCTGGCTCATTCCGGACCGGCGTGTAGAGCGGTTCATCGCCCACACCTGAGCGGCGTTGGCCCCTAAGCGTAACGAACAGTTACCGCCGGACGCGTTGGGCCAGCGAATCCCTCACGATTTCCAGATGGGCCCGGGTGGGCGCCACGACGCTGGCCGCGTAGCCGGGGTGCTTGGTCAGGTACTTCTTGATGTACGGGCACACCGGCACGATCGAAAGGCCCGCGGCGACGGTCTCATCCAGTGCCTGGGCGGCCAGCACACCGGCCAGCCCCCGGCCGCCATATTCCTCGTTGATCTCCGTGTGATAGAAAATCCGCTGGGCCGGCCCGGCATCGTCCACGTAGGCGGCCTTGCCGATGACGGTGTCCGCGTCGAGCAGTTCAAAACGGCCGCGCTCCGGGTTGTTCCTGATGGTGGTCATGGTCGGCGTGGTCTCCTGGGCTGGGACGGGTTGGCGCGTTGGCCTGGCTTGGGGCATTGGGCTTGGGTAGATGTTGCACGCCGCTGAGCACTGCTCAGGCACGGCTCATGCACTGCTCAGCCGCGGGGCTTGATGCGGGCGTTCGGCAGGGCCGGGGCCGGGAGGGCGGCAGGACCCCCGGGCGGAAACGGGCCAAACCGCAGGTCGGCGCCTCCTCCGGCCGCCGGCGTCGACGTCGGACCGGAACCGTCCTCCGCACCGATCTCGGCCTGCCACTGGGCCCTGTACGCGACAATCTCTTCGTGGCTGCGTCCCACGAAGTTCCACCACATCACGATCTTTTCGCCCAGCGGCTCACCGCCGATCAGGAGGACGCGGGCCCCATCCGGGCCTGCTGTCAGGGTCAAGGTTCCGGTACCTGCGGGAACGTAGGCGAGGTGGTCCTTCGGCACTGGGTGTCCGTCCAGGAAGAGGGTGCCCGAGTCGACGAGCAGGCCATGTTCGAACGACGTCTTTGTGTCGAGGGTCAATTCCGCCTCCGCCTCGAGCAGGATCTCCGCGCCCAGCAAGGGCGTATGGGTGGCGACGGGCGAGGCGGACCCGCAGAGCGTGCCGAGGAAGACGCGCATGGTCCAGCCGGGCCCGTGGACCGGTTCGGGGCGATAGTGCTCGAAGGTCGGTGTCATGTGGCGTGCCGCGTCCGGCAGCGCCACCCACAGTTGCGCACCATGCAGCATTGTTGTGTCCGGGGTGGAAAATTCGGAGTGGCTGATGCCACGGCCGGCCGTCATGAGATTCACTTCGCCCGGGCGCACGGCAGCGTGGAAGCCGGCCGAGTCCTGGTGTTCGATCTCCCCCGTGAACAGCCAGCTGACGGTCTGGAGGCCGGTGTGGGGGTGGCGCGGTACTTTCATGCCGCCGGAATCACCGACGCTGTCCGGGCCATAGTGGTCCAGGAAGCACCACGCTCCAATGAGGCTCCGCTGGCGCTGCGGAAGCGTACGCCGCACGTCCATCGCCCGCGGACCGCCCAGCGGGACCTGCCGCGGGGCCAGCAGTTCGACGCCGGCATGCGTCCCCTCGGTTCCGCAGAGGATTTCCTGGGGCGCGACTTCGGTATTGCTCATGATGACAGCCTAGCTTCGCGGGGTCCGCGGGTCAGCCTTCGGCACACGGCAGGAGGGTACCGGGACTTAGCCGTTCCTTGATCAGCCTCAGATCCACGACGAGCGCCGCAACGGCGGTTCCTCGCCGCCCGGGCGCTGCACCAGAATCTGGTTCACTCCCGTGATACCGGCCTCGAAGCCCAGGGCGCTAGCTGCCATGTAGAGCCGCCACACCCGGGCCCGGCCCACGCCGGCCAGGCGTACGGCCTCATCCCAGTGTTCCTCAAGGTTCCGCACCCAGGCCCGGAGCGTCAGGGCATAGTGGCGCCGCAGCGCCTCAACGTCCAGGACCTCCAGGCGCGCCGATTCGAGTGCGGTGACCATGTCGGCGAGGCTGAGCATCTCGCCGTCCGGGAAGACGTAGCGGGGAATGAAGGAATCCGGGTCCGGTGCCGTGGGCCCGGCGTTCCAGGAGATCGCGTGGTTGAGCAGCCGGCCTCCCGGGCGGAGCAGCCCGTGCAGCTGGGAGGCATAGTGCTGGATCTGCTCGCGGCCGACGTGCTCTGACATGCCAATCGAGCTGATCGCATCGAACGGTCCGTCGTCCACATCGCGGTAGTCCTGCACCCGGATGTCCACCCGGTCCGTCAGCCCGGCGTCCGCGGCCCGTTTGCGGGCCATGGCCGCCTGTTCCACCGACAGCGTCACGCCGACGACCTCGGCCCCGAAATGCTGGGCGGCGTGCAGCGCAAAGCTGCCCCAGCCGCATCCCACATCCAGCACGCGCATCCCCGGCTTGAGACCCAGCTTGCGGCAGACGAGGTCGAGCTTGGCGGCCTGGGCAGCGTCAAGCTCGGTCTCCTCCGACTCCCAGACGGCGCAGGAGTAGACCATGGACGGGCCCAGGACGAGAGCGTAGAAGTCGTTCCCGACGTCGTAGTGGTGGGAGATGGCCGCGGCGTCGCGGCCCTTGGAATGACGCCGGCCGAACCGGTCCACGCGGGCTTCCTCCGGCGGCGGCGCAGGGTTCGGTCCCAGGGCCCCGAGCCGGACGGCAGTCTTGAGCAGTGCGAATCCTTCGCGGGGAGTGGGCGGCCGGAATGGGCCGGGCTCGGCGAATTTTCCGGCCGAGCTGAGGGCGGCGAAGGCCGCGAAGATGTCGCCGGGTGCGTCGATTTCGCCGGCGACGTAGGCACGGCTCAGTCCAAGCTGGCCGGGTGACCACAGCATCCGGCGAAGTGCCCGCCGGGACCGAAACACCACAACGGGGGCGTCTTCCGGGCCGGCCTCCGAGCCGTCCCAGGCCTGCAGCCGCAGGGGAATCCCATCGGTGCCAAGGATGATCGCCAATGCGTCGGCCAGCCGTGAAGCCGCATTCGTGGATGTCGCCATGTCCAGTGCCTCGATTCCCGTGACTCGTCTCCAGCGCCGAGGGCTGCGCCCCGGCAGTTCCAAATCTAAGGGCAGTACACGGCCCTCAACCAGAGCTTAGGTCCCCATTGCCGTGGTGCCCGTCTTTTCCCACCGTGGCGGACGGCTCTGGCGCTTGTGGGTTCGGTTGCCTATGGTGTGAGCTATGTCTGAGTCTTTCTCGTCCCTCGTGGACACGTTCAAGAACGTGGGTGTTTCCCGGGCGTACGGCCCCGCCATGAACATCGCAGGGGAAGAGGTCATCCCCGTCGCTGTGGTGTCTTTCGGCTTCGGCGGAGGCAGCAGCACCGAAGATGCCCAGGCCGGCGGCGGAAGTGGTGGCGGGGGCGGCGGCTTCGTGATGCCCGTGGGCGTCTATGCCAAGAGCCCCGAGGGCCACATGGCATTCCGGCCCAACACCGTGGTGGTGCTTGTGGCGCTGGCCCCGCTGGTGCTCGCCGTCGGCGTCTCGATCCGCGGCATTCTTCGCACCCTCCGTCCGCGCCGCTAGCGCGGGAGCCTGAGGTCTGGAGCTGGGCTCTGGGGCCTTTGAGCCTTGGAGACTTGGAGGCCAAGGATTCCCCAAGCCGCGCAAGGCATTGTGTGGTTTGGGCAGCCTGGGTCTCGGGCAGCTCCAGGGACCGGCGTCGGACGGACATGATCGACGATGAATATTTTCAGAACTGCATGCGTAGCAACTTTGGGCGGGGCGCTCCTGATGACGGGATGTGCTGCGCCGCCGGCAACGCCGGGCCCTACGACCACTGTGACTGCGTCTCCCCCGCCGTCGGTGGTGGTCTTTGATCCGCAGACCAGCGGCAAGGTCCTGGCCGAGCGGATCAAGGCCCGGGCCAAGCCCAAGAAGGCCGGCGTCACGATTTCCGCAGTGGAGTGCAAGAACTTCCCGGACATCAAGGTGAACACTCACACGGACTGCCAGATGGTGGTCAACGGGGTCAAGCGCGGATACCTGGCGACATTCACCCAGCGGGACGGCCACTACGAAATCAAGGCCCAGGACCTCACCTGGTAGGCGGTGCGGAATAGGACATGGCGGGTTCCTGGTCGTCGTCGGCGTCAACCCACGCCGCGAAATCCTTCAGCGACATGAAGCAGTAGTAATCGCAATACCTCAGGTTCTTCTTCTCCGCCTTGCTCATGCCGGTAATTCGACGCGGGCGCGCTCACGGATGGGGCGACGCCGGCTCTTCCCCCCGGCTCCTGGCGGCATCGGCGATGACGAGCGAGAGCTGGGAGACCACTTCCTCTGGTGTACCCGACGCAGCCAACTCGGTAAAGTGCGCGTATTCGGGCATCGCCTGGTAGGCGGCCCTCAATGAGTCGAGTTCCTCGAGCGTTTCCGTGTCCGTGTCGCGCGCCATTACCCGTCGATGGGCCTGTTCAGGGTCAATGACCAGGTGGAGCACGACGTCGGGCTGCGGAAACTTTGCCAGGAGGAACGGCAGGAGCCAGCCCCGGGGAAGACCCCGTGCCTGGCGCAGTGCAAGCTGGCAGTGCAGGTGGCGGTCCATGATGACCAAGCCCGGATGCCGGTGCGCCCTGGCATGAACTGTGTGCTCAGCAGGGACATCCTGCGCCGGCCTGCGTAGTTCCTGAGCAGGAGCGCGTTCTGGCCGGCCCGGCGCGCGGCCTTCACTGTAGACCGTGCGGCTGTTGTTTTTCCCGATCCGTCAATTCCCGTCAAAACAATCAGCAATCGGATTCCTTCTCATCGCGTGGCGGTGCGGCGCCGTGCACCGTCGCAGGCTCCGCCTACTACTACCAACGGTAGAGGCCGCTGATTCGTCCCGGGAACGAACGACGAATTAGCGATTTCAGCCCTGGCTGCGCGCCCGGCTGGGCTGCACCCGCGGCGGTTCCCCGGGCATCTTCGGGAAGTCCGGCGGGAACGGCAGCTCTCCCAGACCCGCCTCGAGGTCCCGGTCCCACCACCCCAGGAGGAGATCGATGGCCCCTGGGTTCGCATGCATGCCGGCCCACGGATCGCCGGTGGCTTTGAGCCGGTCCGGCACCGTGACGATGGTGAAGGCAGAAGGGTCGGCGGAGTCGAGTTCCTCCCAGCGGATCGGGCACGACACCGCCGCGTTGGCCAGTGCGCGCGGGCTGTAAGCCCCCGCAATCGTGCGGTCGCGGTTCGCCTGGTTGAAGTCGACGAAGATGCGGGCGCCGCGTTCCTCCTTCCACCAGGCGGTGGTTACTTGCTCGGGCAGGCGGCGCTCGAGTTCGCGCGCTGCGGCGATGACCGCGTGGCGCACGTCCAGGAACTCCCGGGTCGGCTCGATCGGGGCAAAGACATGGAGTCCCCGGTTGCCTGAGGTCTTGATGAAGGCCTCCAGCCCTGTCTCGGCGAGGACGCGCCGCAATTCCCGCGCGACCGGAACAGCCTCCGCGAAGCCGGTGCCGGGCTGCGGGTCAAGGTCGATCCGCAGCTGGTCCGGGTTGTCCGGATTGCCGGCCCGGGAGGCCCAGGGGTGGAACACCACCGTGTTCATCTGCACCGCCCACACGGCGGCGGCGACTTCGTCAATGACCAGTTGCGGGTGCGATCGTCCGCTGGGATAGGCGACGTCGACCGAGCGGATGAAATCCGGGGCACCCTTGGGCGGGTTCTTGGAGAAGAACTGTTCGCCATCCACCGTGTCCTTGAACCGTTGGAGTGTCACCGGCCGGTCCCCGTTGGCCGCCAGGAAAGCGTCCCCGACGTCCACCATGTACCGGGCCAGGTCCAGCTTGGTGAGTCCCAGACCGGGCCAGACAACCCTGCCCGGGCTCGACACCCGCATCTCCCGGTCGCCGTGCGGACCGCTGACAGTAAGGTGCGCTTCTTCCCTGGCCATGGGGACAACCTACCCCGGCGGCGTGGACAGGTGAAGAGCGCAGCGGGCTGGACGCCACTGACCGGGCATGATGGACACATGACGACACCCGAAGTCCCCATCACCCTCGACGTCGGCGACGCTACAGTCTCGGGCGTCTTTGCCGACCCCGACGGCTCGTTCGCCACTCTGGTTGTTGCCCACGGCGCCGGGGCGGGAATGGACCATCCGTTCCTCGGGGGCTTCACCCGGGCCCTGAACGGCCTGGGTGTCGCCACCTTGCGGTTCAACTTTCCCTACCGAGAGGCAGGACGGAAGTTTCCTGACAGGCCGCCGGCGGCAATCGCCGCCTGGCGGGTGGCCATGGACGCCGCCGCATCCCGGTCTGCCGGCCGGCCGCTGTGGGCCGCCGGGAAATCGTTCGGCGGACGCATGGCCTCCATGGCGGTGGCGGAAGGCATGCCGGCCGCCGGGCTCGTCTACCTCGGCTATCCGCTGCACCCGCCGGGCAAACCGGAGAAGCTCCGCGATGAGCACCTCTACGGGCTGACTTTGCCGATGCTGTTCCTGCAGGGCACCCGGGACACGTTCGCTACCCCGGAACTGCTGGAGTCCGTGGCGGCCAGGATCGGGCCGACCGCGACCGTGGAGTGGCGCGAGGGCGGGGACCATTCCTTTGCTGTTGCCGGTGCCAAGCGCGGTACGGACGAGGTAGGGGCGTCGTTGGCGGCCACGGTCGCGGAGTTCCTCAGGGCGCACGGCGATAATCCCGCGGACGCGCTCCGCTGATCAACCCCAGCCGACCGGCCTAACCGGCTGCCGCTAGCCGACCGTCCCGAACCGGCCCGCCCCGTGATGCACATGCGATTCAATCGCGGTGGCTGCGGCCGCGGCCCCTCCCGCCCCGCGGACAATCTCGCTCATGGCGGCCACGTTCCGCCGCACCTGTGCATCGGAATGGAGCTCGGCGACTGCAGTCCTGAGCGCGTCCGGACCAACGTCCTCCGCTGCGAGGTGCCGGCCAAGGCCCAGTTCTTCAAGCCGCCTGGCGGTTGCCTCCTGCTCCGGTTGCTGCGGCACGGCCAGCATCGGGACGGCGAAATAGAGCGCCTCCATGGTCGAGTTCATGCCGGCGTGGGTAATGAAGACACTGGTTTGGCGCAGAACCTGCAGTTGCGGGAAGAAGGCCCGGACCAGGACGTTTGGCGCAATCGTCCCGAGATCAGCCAGTCCGGTCTGGTCCCCGACCGCCATGGCGACGTCCCAGTCGCTTCCGCCGAAGGCGTCCAGGCACGTCCGGAAGAAGTCCGGCTGGCGGTTCAGTGGAGTGGTCCCCAGCGAAATGAACACCAGCGGACGCGTTCCCCCACGCACCCATTCACCTTCGCTGTCGCGGCCGCCCACGCTTGGCCCCACGAACCGGAACCGGTCATCGAATGTCTCCCCCCGGGGCTGGAACTCGCGCGGCAGGAACACGATGTTGAATGGCGCCGGCGGGCCGTCGAACATCCGTGGCGTCCGCACGCCTTGCTCGGCCGCGAACTCGGCCAGCAGCCGGCCCATGGCCATAGCCACCTTCGCCATTTCATCGGCGCCTTCCGGCGGCCGGGCAGGCATCAGTGATCGCAGCGAGAAATGTTCGTTGGTGGCATAGGTGGGCATGAGGGCGATGGCCGGCACGCCGATCTTTTCAGCGGCCATGCTGCCGCTGAGTGTCATCGCGTCAAAGCAAATCGCGTCGGGCGGGTCCTGGCGCAGATGTTCCACCAGCGCCGGGAAGCTGGCGCGGATGTCCTCGAACACACGGTTCATGAGCGGCAGCATCAGGTGCGCCTGCGCCCGCTGCCCGGGGGCCAGGGCCGGCATTGATGCCATCCAGTTCCCGCCGGAAGCCGAAAAAGCCGCTCCGGCGTCACGGATCCGCGGTCCGAAGTCGGCCGATGTGAAGTACGTGACCCGGTGCCCCCGGCCCACAAGCTCCGCCACCAGCGGCAGGGTGGGGTTGACGTGTCCGTAGGCGGGAATGGAGACGAACGCAAGATGCATGGCCATCACTCTTCATCGCTTGGCTGAGATCACGCTTTATTTGCCACTTGACCGGCCTGGTTGCCCGGCGTCCCGCGGGCCGGGCGGTCCGCCGGCGTCGTGCTCCTTCATCATGCCCCTGTTGCCCCGGGCGGCGCGAGTGTTCGGCCGGCGGTGCCAGTTTCCGGCCCCGCGGGGGTCAGTTCCGTGGCTTGGTCCGGGCTGTCGCCGGCGCGGTCCACGGGTCTTCGGGCCACGGATGCCGGGGATAGCGGCCGCGCATTTCCGCGCGGACCTGTGCGTAGGGCCCGGACCAGAACGAGGCGAGGTCATCCGTCACGGCCAGGGGCCGGCGTGCCGGTGAGAGCAGGTGGAACAGCACCGGCACACGCCCGTCCGCAAGCCGCGGCGTCTCCGCCCAGCCAAAGCACTCCTGCAGTTTGACGGCCACCACCGGCCGCCCGGTGGCGTCTCCGACCTCCGGATAGTCAATCCGGATCCGGGATCCGCTGGGGACCGCCAGCGTCTCCGGCACCAATTCACCGAGCCGGGACGCCTCGGGCCAGGGAAGCAGCCGGCTCAGCGGCCCGGCGAGGTCGATCCCGCCCGTGGATGCGCCGCCGGCCAGCGCGGCAAGCTCCGGGGCCAGCCATTCGTCCAGCCGGGCCAGCAACGCCGGCTCGGACACGTCGGGCCAGGACCCGCCCAGCTCCCGGTGCAGGAGGGCCAGCCGGCGGCGCAAGGCCTCCGCCGCGCTCGACCAGCCGATGGTCGCCAGCCCCTCGCTCGCCAGGGCGCGGGCCACAGCTGCGCGGCCTTCGTCCGCGGGCGGGCGTACCGGGGTGGACGACAGCACGATTGCGCCCAGGCGGCGCTCACGCCGGGCCGAGACACGGCCCTGGCTAAATCGCGCCTGTAGCGTGTCGCTCAGGAGGTGGCGGGCGGCAGCCTCCGCGGTGTCCTCCGTCAGCGGCGCCGCGGAGCGGATGACGGCGCCGGTCCCCGCGGCGTCGCGGCCCTGCGCGCGGGACACTTCGGCCACGCCCAGCCACTCGTGCCCGGACAGCAGGCTGCCGGCCGGCAGCCCGGCCCGCGTACCGGACGTGAGCAGGTATTGCGCCGGCCCCTCGCCCGGGACGCGGCGCGCTACACGGTCCGGAAAGGCCAGGGCGACGACGAAGCCGATTGCCTCCGCGGCGTCCACCACGCCGGCAGGAGCGGAGGACGCGACGCCGGACCCCTCCTGGCGTGCGATTCTCTCCATCCGCCGGACATCCTCCGCCCACCGCCGGGATCCGGGATCCCGGCCCGTCCTCAGCGCGGCCACAAGGCGGGTGAGGTCGGCGCCCGGGGCGCGCTGGTCCCCCGAGACGAGGGCGACCGCCTCGGCCGCCACACGGTGGCCCACCGTCGCGGCGCCGTCCAGCAGAGCGCGGGCCAGCCGCGGGTCCGTCGGGACCCGGGCCAGGATCTTGCCCAGGTCGGTTGCGTGACCGTCCGGCGCCACTGCCCCGAGTTCCTGCAGCACTTCAACGGCGTTGTCCATCGCGGCCTGGGGCGGCGCGTCCGGCAGGGCCAGTCCACGGCCGCCGGGGGCTCCCCAACAGGCCAGCACCAGGGCGGCGCCGGTCAGGTCTGCTGCGGCTATCTCCGGAGTCTGGTGGGCGGGCGCTGCGCCATAGGCCCTCTGGTCATAGCAGCGGATCACCGTGCCGGGGCCCTGTCGTGCGGCACGGCCGGCCCGCTGTTCCGCGGACGCCCGCGAGCAGGACACTGTCACGAGTCCGGACATTCCGCGGTTGGAGTCACGCCGCGGCTCGCGGGACAGCCCGGAATCGATGACCAGCCGGACGCCCGGGACGGTGAGCGAGGATTCGGCCAGTGCGGTGGAAACGATGATCCGGGCGGCCCCGCCGGGCTCGCGCCCGGAGACGGCGCGGTCCTGCTCCGCCGGGCCGGCCTGGCCATGGAGTTCCAGGACTTCGGCGTGGCTCCGGCCGCGCAGCCGGGCGGCAACGTAGGAGACTTCCCATGCGCCCGGGACAAACACCAGGGCGTCAAGGTCCCGCCCGGCAGCCAGTGCGGCGGCATGCCCCGCGGCTGCGGTGTCGGCCACGTGGTCCAGGAAGGCCCGGGCCACTCCGCGTTCGTCCAGCCGCGGGACCGACGCCGGGACCCATTCCACCTCGAGCGGGAACAGCGCGGAGGGACAGTCGACAACCGGGGCCGGGCGGCCGCCGTCGCGGTTCCCGTCCGCTTCACCGATCAATCCGTCACCGATCAGTCCGTCACCGATCAGCGCAGCGAAGCGGGGCGCGTCGAGGGTCGCCGACATGGCGACGAGCGTGAGGTCACCGCGCAGCTGCCGGACTTCGGCCAGCATCCCGACGAGCAGGTCTGTCTCCAGCCCGCGTTCGTGGACTTCGTCGAGGATCACGGCATCGGTGCCCTCGAGCCCAGGCTCCGTCAGGAGGCGGCGCAACAGGATGCCGGGGGTAACGAACTCGATCACCGTCCCGGGTCCTGTCTGGCGTTCGCCGCGGACCGTGTAGCCGACCCGATCACCGAGCGGGGTGCCGTCGAGGGAAGCCAGGCGGCGGGCTGCAGCGCGGGCGGCGACGCGGCGCGGCTGCGTGACCACGATCCGCGGGCTGGCACCGCTTCCGCTGCCGATCCTTGCGGCCGCGAGGTTGGCGAGCAACGGCGGGACAAGCGTCGTCTTGCCCGTGCCGGGAGGAGCCTGGACCACCGCGGACGCGCCGGCACCGCCGCCCCGCAATGCGGCGGCGAGGTCCCCCAGCGAATCCGCGAAGGTCAGGCCCGCCCCGACGACGCCGAGATCGAAAAGGCCGTTGGAGCAGGCTGGGTCCAGGCGTGTGGTCGCGGAAGTCACGCCTCCATTGTCTCTGCAATTCGTGAACGACGTCCGCGCGGGCTATACGCTCGCGCTCAGGATCGTCCGCCCGCTGGCCACGGCACGGATTTCGACCCGGCGGATGTCGTCAGTCCGGATCACCGTGGTCGCCGTCGGCGTGGCCACCGTCCCGGGAGTTGCCGTCCAGGTGGCCACCTGTGTGGCGGCACCACGGGAATCGACAACCACCAATCCATACTCCTCGGGTGGGCGGGCACCGCCGGATCCGTCCGGTGCGGGAACGTCAGCCGGGGATGGCGTGTAGGTGCACTCCCAGTCGATCCGGGTTCCCCACGGCTGCCGGGTCAGTGAACCCTTTGCGGCCAGCATGCTGTCGGCCACCGGGGTGAAGTTCAGGGCCGTCCCTGACGCGGCCTGCGTCTGCGCGGGGGGCAGCGGAGGTGCGCTGACCGGGGCGGTCACGGCAACGGTGACAGCGCCCGAGGCGGCGGCCGCGCCCACAACAAGGGCGGCCACGGCCAGGCGCACGCGCCGGCGTCCGCGTTGGACTTGCCCCGCCAGACCGCTCGGCAGCCCGCCCGCGAGGCCGCCGGCCACCCCGGGGGCCACCCCCGGCACGGGCCTTCCGCGGTCGGTCTGCCCGAGGGCGAGGGCCTCCTCGGGCGACAGGACGGCCAGCAGCGACGGCATTCCGGCAAGCTCCGCCACGGCGGCCCTGCATCCGGCGCAACCGGACAGGTGTTCTTCGAACTCGTGGCGCTCGGAGGACACCAAGGATCCCAGCACATACGCGGCATCCCAGCTGCGGTACTCATCCATTCCGTTCTTGCTCATGGCGTCACGCCTCCTTCCTGCAGGGCCAGCCGCATCGCCCGCAGCGCGTAATGCAGCCGCGACTTCACAGTCCCCTCCGCCAGTTGCAGGCTTTGCGCGATTTCTGCCGTCGTCTCCCGGCGGTAGTACGCGTGGATGACCACAGCCCTGTGCTCGGCGGACAGCCCGGCCAGGGCATCAGATACAAGCCACCCGTCCAGGATCTTGTCCACCCGGTCCGCCTCTGGAATCTCCGGCAACGGCTCCGTCCGGTTCTCGTGCCGGCGTCGGGCGCTGCGCCGGTCATCGATGACCAGATTGCGGGCCACCGTGTAGAGCCAGGCCCGCACCGCCGCCTCCGGGCGCTGCAGGACTTCCGGGTGTTGCCAGGCACGGATCAGCGTTTCCTGTACGACGTCGTCGGCCAGGGTGCTGTCACCGGTCATGCGCATGACGAACCGCCACAGGGCCGGACCGTAGGCGTCCTGCAGCGAGCGCAGCAGCTCGGCCTCCCGATCGGACATTTTCCGCCTCCTGGCCTTAACTACGACGCCGGGCCGCTTTCCGTTCACCGGCCCCGGCTGGAATCCGTCTGGAAGTCATTTGGCAGTTGGCAACGTTGAACTCTTGGGCTGGCGGCGCCGTTCTAGGGACAGCCCGGCCGAACACGGCCGGCCTTCCCTCAGGAGCGCACCATGAAGATTTCCCGCCCGGCGTTTGCCGCCGCTGCGCTGGGCACGACACTAATGCTCGGATCCTGCTTCGCCGGGCACACGGCAGCACCAGCCCCACCATCCACCCCTGGCACAGTCACACCGGCACCCGCCGCGGGGAGCCCCTCGCCGGCGCCCAAAGACCCCTATTACCCGGCCCCGGCACCGGCCGTTGCACCGCCTGCACCTGCACCGCCTGCTCCGGCACCGATCCCCTCGCAGGTGGCCCCGGCGATGCCAGCTCCGCCTGCCATGGTGCCGGCCCCGATGGTCCGGCCACCCGCCCCGGAACCGCGACGCGTCGTTCCGCCCGTGGTCCCGGCACCGCGGCCGATGGTTCCGAATCCCATGGCACCGCGACCAATGGTTCCCCGGCCCATGGTTCCCAGGCGGATGGTTCCGCCGCCCGCGGCGGCTCCCGGCGGGAATGATCACGATGCCGATAACAACGGAGGACCGGACGACGGTGACGGCAACAAGTAGCACCACGGCGGGGCCTGCACCGCGCCGTCGAACGGCACTGTTGTTCCTCGCGCTGGCAGGGACGGCGGCGGTGCTGGGCGCCAGTGGCTGTTCCCGGACCGGGAACGAGGCAGCGGCGGCTCCTCCGTCCGGGGCAGCTCCGTTCGGCTGGTTCCGCGCCGGCCTGGCCCCGGCCGGGTGGCAGTCCCTGGAACTCCCGGATGCGACAGCGGTACTGTCCATCCCACCCGATGCCATTCCGGTGGAGGGCGACCCCGGCACCGTATCCGCAACCGCGACGGCGCCCAACGGTGATCTCAGGATCTATCTCAACGCCACGCCGCAACAGGGCGAGGAGTCACTGTCCAATTGGTCCGAGTTTCGGCTCGCCCACCTCACGGGCGAGAACGCCGCCTCCGCCAGCCGACTGGCAGACCGTGCCGGAATGCCGTTCCGGGGAGGCATCGGCTCATGCGTGGAGGACACCTATGTGACTCGCGTCGGCGCGCACAGGTACCGGGAGATCGCCTGCCTCGTTGCAGGATCGCGGGGTGGCAGCGTCTTGGTGGCGGCCGCACCCGCCGACTCATGGGACCTCTACAGTCCCGTAATTGAGCAGGCGGTGGACGCCTATGCGTCCGAGTAGGTCGACGTCGCCCACCGGCGGCTGCCGCCAACCGGCTGGATTCGGCAGGACGAAGACGGGAGACTGGATCATCTCGATCACGAAAGTGGGAACCGCATGATCAACCTCAAGCAGGACGCCGACGGCTTCATCCGCATGAACCGGCATTTTCCAGAAAAGACACTCATCAGCATCACGTTTGCGGACGGCTCGGAGGGGGTCTACTCCGGGCGCCGGCTCAACGGCCTTTATGACGACGCCCTGGCGGAGTACCGGGCCCAGAACCACCTGGATGCCAAGGGGTTCTCGCGGGCACCGAGGAAGACGGTCCACCCCGCGAACAAGATCGAGTTCGTTCCGGTCAACGCCGGAATGGAGCCGTAGGTCAGGCGACGCCGACGGCCCCGGGACCGTGCGCCGGCCGGCGGAGGGCCCTGGCACGGATGCGAAGGTCGTTGTCATGCACGCGCCGGTCGACGCCGGGCACGGGCGTGCCGGCTGCCCTTGGCCGCGGTGCCGCCGGACTCACCAGGGGCTCGGCCGGGCACAGGTCACTGATCAGTCCCATGCCGGCGTACTCGCGTACCGCGGTGATCCCGGCAACGGCTGCAGGCTTGTCTGCGAAGCCCTTTGACACGGCCAGTACTGCCCCGTCCGGGGCCCTGAGCCGGAACCTGAAGCAGGCATCGGCATCTACGAAGAGTTCAAATGTGCCGGCCATGACGTTCCTCCCGTTTTGCGGGCTCCCCTTCCGGGCATCGTTGCCACGGCGTGGAAGGGGAAGCTGCGCTGCTGCCCGCTGGTTTATCCTTGCGGCTGAAGAGATAGCATCAGCCCGTCTTAACAGTTTCGCCGCGGCCTTGAAACGCCGACAAGGTCAGCTGCGTAAATCCTGGGTAAACAGGAGCCAACAGCCCCGCGTGGTGGGCGGCCGCCGGCGCTGGCGCGCCTACAGGGGCGGCCAATGATCGCTGCAGTAGGCGCCTAGGCTGGCGGCCGGGGACGCCGGCGGGCTGGAGCCATCCCAATGGCCGGCGGCGCAGTCCCTCCGTTCGGACGGCGCCGTTGCCGCCGTTCGGCCCGAATCGCCGGGAGACCAGGTCATGGTCGAATCATTGGACAAAGTTCCCCCCGCAGTCCTCGGCTTTGTTGACTGAGGGCGCACCGGCTCGAATCGCGGACCGCCATGCGCCTCACGCCACCCTAACCGCGGGGACTGACACGAAAACAGGGCCTTAGGACCGTATCCGGGAATGCCGGGGACACCTAGGGAACGGTCTGGAGCGTCGACAACCGGCCTGGAACCGTCACCCCTGGGTCCAGCGGCCTGAAACGAATCGGCGGAAGTGTTTCATCCATTGGAAATAGATGTCGTCCCGGCGGAGAATCGGAGGCATTCTTGGGGGCAGTCCGCGGTCCACCGACAGGAAAGAAGGATGCGATGTCCCTCAGCGTTGAGGAAATGAACAAACAGCTCCCGGTGGCCAATGTGCTGCCAGGCGAAGCCGTCCCCTACTACATGGCGTCGGGCGAGGGCGCCCGCTACGAGATCAACGGCCAACTGGTCACCGTCATTGCCCGCGCGGCGGACACCGGAGGGATCTTCAGCGCCGCCTACATCTCCGGCGGGATGGGGTCCGAATCACCGTTTGTGAGCCACTCCGTGGAACATAAGACGCTGTACGTTTTCGACGGCATCCTGCACGTATGGCTGCCAGGCGAAAGCCGCATCCTGGCTCCCGGGGATTCCGTGGTGATCCCGCCGGGAACCCCACACGCGTACCGGATGGCAAGCCACTACACGCGCTTCCTGAACTGGATGACCCCCGGCGGCGCCGAGGCGTACTACGAGCGCGTCGGCACGCACATCGATTCGCACGTCCCGCCCGTCACGGCGGGCCGGAAGCCCAGCCTGCGGGAGTGCGCCGAGGTGGGCGCCGAATTCGGGATGACGTTCCCCGACGTCGAACGGGTGGCGCCGTCATTCCGGCAGGACGCCGGGCTGCCAGCCGCCCAGAGCCCGTACTTCCTCAGCGCCGGGGAGGGCGAGCGGATGGTCAGCTACCAGACCATGTTCACGTACCTGTCCCGGCCGGCGAACACGGGATCGAACTACTTCGCTGTCCATACCAAGGGCGCCAAGTCCCCCTACATTCCGCTCCATTTCCACGAACAGCACACGGAAAACTTCCTCTGCACCGAGGGCCGGATGTGGATCTACGCCAACGGGCGCGAGGTCCTGCTCACCAAGGGCGACTTCCTGCACGCACCGGCGGGAACCATCCACTCCTTCGCGTTCGACTCCCACAACACCCAGATGGTGGGGTTCCTGACGCCGTCGGTGTTCAACGGCTTCTTCGAGTACTTCAACAAACCCACCGAGGACTACATGTACACCGAGGGCGGCGAACCGTACATGGACATGGAGGGCTTCGGCCGCGCCCAGGCCGAGATGGACCTGACAGTGGTGGGTCCCCCGCCGCAGCGACGCGCAGCACTGGACATCTAAGACTGCCTAAGCACGTCCGCTCGACAAACAGCCAGGGTCCGGAACTCCTCAAAAGTTCCGGACCCTGGCTGTTTGTTCGGCTGCGGATTCAGCCCTGGAACCGGCTGGCTTCATGATGCTGGCCGGCTTCCTGATGCTGGCGGGCTTCCTGATGCTGACGGACTAGCGCGCGGCCGTAGTCGTTGCCGTTGGGCGTGCGCATCACCGTGTGCATGTGGAACGGGGCGGGGGTGTCGTTGCTGAGGAAGACGCCGGTATGGTGGTCCAGCTCCATGACCACCACGGGACTCTGGATCCGGAAGTAGAAGGCATCCCCGGCGGCCCAGCCCCCGATCCAGGAAAACCAGGTCTGGCCGTAGTGCTCCTGGATTTCCCGGCGCCGCGCTGCCCTCGGTCCGTCCGGCAGGTGGGCAATGAAGTCGTCCACCAGCAGGTCAAGGATGGTGCGCGCCCGGGCCGGCAGGGACGACACCCTGATGCCCTCGTACGGAATCACCCGGTTGTCCTGGAAGCACCCGGCCAAATGCCGCTCATCGCCGGGGTGCATCCTGCCTTCGGGCATGGCTGGATCCTGAATGTCCTCGAACACCGTGGCGTCACGCCGCAGCTGTTCCGGGAGGGATGCCATGAGCTCACGCGCCCAGGCGATCCGCTCCCTGAACACTGTCACGCCCCGGTGCGGGCCGGCGTCGATGAGATCCGGTTCGGCGCCGAGGAACACCGGCGAGACCACCAGCTGGCTTCCCGCCACGAGGCAATTGAGCGCCACGTGGTGGCCGAAAATCTGCCAGCCCCATGGTTCGGTCAGGGACGGGGATCCATACAGGGCGAAGTTGTAGCTGAACTCGTTCATCAGCTGCGGGAGTTCCACCAGGTCGCCCAGGAACCCATTGATCCGCATCAGGTTCCGGACCAGCTCGTAGCCGGCAGGGCTGAGGCTGGCCTCCATCACGGACAGGGCGGCATCGCGGGCCGGGCTATCCAGCTCGTCAAGCCGGAGCCCGGTGTCGTGCTGCATGAACTCCGGGTTGGCCCAGCTCTGCCATTCCTGCGCGTCCGCCGCGTACACCAACTGTTCAGCCTGGGCGGGGGTGACGGCGCCGAGCAGCGTCCCTGCGGCAGCCACCATGGCGGCTGCCGGAGCCTCCTCGCCGGGTTCTGACGGCCCCAACCGGTAGAGGCCCTCAATCACGGTGCCGTTGCTGGTGACACCCACGAACGGTTGCGGGTACAGCGTCTTCCAGCCCTCGATCATGGGCCCGGCGAAGGAATCCGTGGTGGCTGCTTCGGCGTAGCTCCGGGCATCCAGCCCGCGGATCGCCGCCACCCGCGGATGGTCCGGCGGGTAGAGGAAGTCACGGAACGATTGCGTCGACACGGGGGCTCCTGTCGTGGTCTTTGGAAACGCGGTTTTTGGAAATGCGGTGTTCGGGTGGCCAGCCGGCGGCGATGCCGATGGCCGCCGCCGCGGCGTCGGGTGCGGTCCCACGCCAGGCGACGTGCTGGTCCGGCCGGACCAGGACCGCGTCGGCGTCCCACAGGTCCGCCATCGGCGATCCGTCATCTGTTGGCCCGACGGCGGTAACCGTCACCGGAATGCCGTGCCGCGCCGCGGCCGCCAGGACCGGCTGATAGGCCTCCTCCGCGGGCACGCCGGCAAGGCTTCCGGCGTCCACCAGCAGCGTGAAACCCGGTCCAAGAATGTCGTAGAGCGATGTCGAGCGGTCCAGCCAGGCGTGTGGCAACAGCGCGCCGGGGCTGGCCGAGGGAACGTAGCGGATGGGGTCCTCGGGCGGCACGGGCGAGCCGTCCGGGAGAACCAGGGGCGAGGACGGGTAGCCGTAGCCCAGGACCAGGCCCAGCGCATCGAATTCGCTTTGCTTGACCGCCAGCGCCTCCTTGGCCCGAAGCCGCGCGGCCTCGCCCGCGGCCCCGCCCTCGGGCAGTGCGGGGTCCGCAAAGTGATACGCGAGGGCCTGGCCGTTGGCGGCGGCGTCCCGGATGGTCCGTTCGGCCACCGGGCGCCGCTCCAGTTCGTAGCTTCCGAGCAGTGCCGGGCCGGCCCAGCCACCAATCTCCGCGGCGATTTTCCATGCAAGGTTGACGGCGTCGCCAATGCAGGTGTTGAAGCCGTGCCCTCCCCACGGCGGGTTCAGGTGTGCGGCGTCGCCCACCAGGAATGCGGCGTCGCCGCCGTAGCCGGGTGCCAGCAACATGCGGGCTGTCCAGGGGTCGGTGGCGACAATCTCAAGGTCCACTTCCGCACCAATGAGCGAGCGCACCAGGGCGGTGGCGTCGAAGGCCTCACGCCCGTCCACGCCTTGGATGATGGCCCACCAGGTGCCCTCGAGGTCCATCCTGCCCACCATGCCGGCCACGCCCGGCCCCAGCACCCAGTACTGCACGGCGGGATCCAGGGTGATGGCCTCACCCAGGTCCCGGGAACGGAACAGAATGCTGATGTTGGACAGTTCCGCGGAGCCGCCCTCCAGGCGGATGCCAAGGCCGCGCCGAACGGCGGAGGATCCGCCGTCGGCACCGGCCAGGAAGCGGCACTCGACGGCACGGCGGCGTCCGGCGGCGTCCGAGACCTCCACCCGGGCGCGCGGGCCGGACGGCCCGGGGGCGGCGTGGCTGGACCCCTGGGAGCCGTAGTCAATGTCGCCGACGGTCAGCCCGGTCAGCAGGGTGGCCAGCTTCGATCCTGCCACGGCGTCCCGCAGGACTGTTTCCATGACAGGCTGTGGGACCTGCTGTCCGCACTCGGGCTGTTGTTCGTAGCGGCCGGGAACCAGCTGGAACGCCTGGCGGAAGCGGGTGATTTCCCGCCCGCTGTCCCCTGTCAGCCCCGAGCAGAAGATGACGTCCTGGGCGTAGGAAACGGGCAGGGGCGCCGCGTTCCGCAGGGTGTCCGCGAGGCCCAGCCGGCGCAGGTGCGTCATGGTGCGTGCGTTGGTGGTCTTTGCCCGCGGCCTGTCCGGATCGATGGACGTCCGTGGTTCGATGACGGTGCTGGGGATGCCGCGCCGGGCCAGGTCCAGGGACAGGAACAGCCCGCTGGGCCCGCCGCCGGCAATCAGCACCGGGACGTCCTCCGGAAGGTCCGCCAGGGAGGCATTCTCGACGGCGGTCATCGGGCCCCCGCCCGGAGGTCCGGGGTGCCGATGGGGGTGGTGAGGGTCCCCAGCCGGTCGATTTCCACTTCGACGGTGTCGCCGGGCTGCAGCAGCCACTGCGGGGTCCGGGCGTAGCCCACGCCTTCAGGGGTGCCGGTGGCGATGACGTCGCCGGGGTGCAGGGTGAAGGTCTGGCTGATCAGCGCGATGATTGCCGGGACGGAGAAGATCATGTCCCTGGTGTTGCCGTTCTGGACTTCGGTGCCGTTCACCCGGGTCCGGACCTGCAGGCCGTCGCGCAGGTCCCCCACTTCGTCCCGGCTGACCAACGGGCCCATCGGCCCGCTGAGGTCGCCGTTCTTGCCAAGCGTCCACTGCGAGGTGAGTTTCTGGGCCCGGCGCGCGGTGATGTCATTGAACGTGGAGTAGCCGAAAACTGAGTCCGCGGCGGTGGCTTCGTCAACGGATTCCACGCGGTGGCCGATGTAGGCGGCCACTTCGCCTTCCCAGTCCAGGCCGTCCTCGCCCGAGGGCACGGGGACCGGCACGTTTCCCACCGACAGGGAGGCCGTCCAGCGCCCGAACAGTGTGGGGTAGGGCGGCAGTTCCTGGTCCTTGTAGCTGCCTTCGGCGGCGTGGGCCCTGTAGTTCAGGCCGACACAGATCACCCGGGCCGAGGCCGGCACCAGCGGGACCTCCGTGACGTCGGCGCGGTCCAACGCGTCACCGGAGTCGTCCGTCAGCGCATCGGCTGAGAGGGCGTCCGCTTTCTCCTGCCAACCGGCGGCATCGGCCCAGAAGTCCGCAACCGGGGCCAGCGGAACCACCCGTGAGCCGAGGAGGACGGCCGCCCATGCGCCGCCGTCGTGATTGATGCCTATGTACTGCATGTGGTGGGCCTTTCTGGTGCCGCCCAGGGGCGGGGGTGGTGGGTGGGCACGGCGACGGAGGCCCTGTGCCGATGTGTGTGGGCCAATCATCCGGAGTGCGGCAGTGGTGGGGTGCGGCGGTGGGGGTGCGGTGGCCGGTCAGGTGGCCGGCGTCTCCGCGGACCGGGATTGCCGGAGGAAGAACGAGAGGGTCGCTTCCATTGCCTTTTCGGCCGCGGCCTGACTGTGGTCCGGGAGGATCCACATGTGGTCCGCGTCCTCAATCAGGAGAAGTTCGACGGCGGAACCGGCACCTTCCAGCGCGGCAGCCAGCGACTCGGACTGTGCAGGCGGAACGAAGCGGTCCGCCGTCCCGTGGGCCAGGAAGAATGGCGGGGCCGAACGGCTGGCGTGGCTGATGGGGCTGGCCGCTGCCGCCTTCGCCGGCTCGTCGGCCAGGACGGCGCCGATGAGGAGTTCCTCGCGGGATCCGGGGTCGTCGGCCCGGGCGACGGCGGTGGGCAGGCTCTGTTCGGCCATCCGGACCAGGTCCGTGGGCGGGTACCAGGCGGCCACCGCAGCCACGCCAGCGTCGGCAGCAGAGCTCTCAGCACCTGCACCGTCAACACCTGCACTGTCAACACCTGCACCGTCAACACCTGCACCGTCAACACCTGCACTGTCAACATCTGCGCCGTCAACATTTGCGAAGTCCGGAGAGCCGGCATTGGCAGTGAGGCCCACCAGGCTGGCGAGATGGCCGCCCGCGGAGTCGCCCCACGCGTAGATCCGGGCCGGGTCCACGTTGTAGTCCGCGGCATGGTTCCGGAGCCAGCGCACGGCAGCCTTCGCGTCGTGTAGCTGGGCCGGGAAAACTGCCTCGTGGCTGAGCCGGTAGTCGGCCGACGCCACCACGAATCCGGCGTCGGTGAGCTTTTCGAAGGCACTGAGGCCGAATCCGTCCAGGACCGGGCCCAGCGAGGACCGCTCCCCGACGCGCCAGCCACCACCGTGGAAATGGACCACGGCGGGGCGGGGAGCCGCCCCGTTCCCGGAAGCCGGAAGGTAGAGGTCCAGCAGCAGCGGGCGCGAACCGTCGCCGCCCGTGCGGGCGAATTCGATGCCGCTCAGCACGTGAGCATCCGTCATGGTCGACTCCCTTCCGTTTCCTGCGCCGGTCACCTGATGCATCGGCGCCTCCCCCTAAGACTGTCGGATCACAGGGCGGGCGCAAACCGCGGATTTCAATCATTGAAAGGGCTTTGCCGAGTCCACTTCAGCCGCGAGGAATGCCAGCCCCTGCTGCACGATCCCCAGCGCCGCCGAGTGGTTGAGGTACCCGTGCGTCGCTCCCTTTTCCAGCCGGAAGGCCACCGGAACACCCGCCGCGTTGAGTGACTCGACGAACAGCTCAGCAGAGGTGCGCAGGTCATCGTATTCGCAGGCAATGACTGCCACCGGGGGGAGCCCTGAAGGATCGGCATGGCCGGGCAGGGCGTACGAGGACGCCATCCCGGCCGGGCCGCCAATGTAGTTCTCCACCATGCCCCGGCAGTCATCCCCGGTGAAGCGCAGGATCCGGGGCAGGGCCGAAAGCACGCCTCCGTCAGTTACAGCTGCAGGCTCCAGTGAAGGCAGCTCCGAGTGGAGGAAGGGATACGCGAGGAGCAGTTTGGCCGGCAGCGCCAGGCCGGCGTCCTTGAGATACATGGCGGCGCCGACGGCGAGATTCCCGCCGGCGCTGGCACCGCCGAGGCACAGGCCACCCGGCGCCACGCCGACCTCCTCGGCGTGGGCGGCTGTCCAGCGCCAGGCCGCGAGCGTGTCCTCGTGCGGGACCGGGAAGTGGACGCCGTCGCGGGCCAGCCGGTAGTCGACGGAAAACACCAGCCCGCCGGTCCGGTCAGCGAGTTCACGGGCAACCTGATCGGCTTCCCGCATGTCCAGGGTGCCCCCGGCGAAGCCGCCGCCATGCAGCCACACCAAACCGGGCAGCCCGGCACCGGACGAACGGCCTTCCCCCGAACCCGGGCCCCGGTCCGGCGCCAGGTTGCCGGGGCCGTAGATCCGGATGGGCACGGGCCCGTTGGGCCCCGGGGCTTCCACCAGGCGGAGGGGAACGGCAGGGGCCACATACGGCAGTTCCCCACCGCTGAACGCCTCCAGCCGCCGCATCCCGGCAGGGTCGGCGAGGAGATCGGCGAACGAACCGGCACCGGCCACGTGGTGCATGAGGCCGGCCAGCCCCAGATCCAGGGTCATGGCTGCAGCGCCGGCTCGCGGGCTCCACCGGCTGCTGCCGAGGGGGCTGCGGCGGAAGGAACAACGCAGCGGAACGAATGCGTCCCGGAGCCGACGTCGACGCCGGTGTTCCCGCCGTCGGGCACGTACACCGCGGCGGTGCAGCCGGCCGGGACGATCACGGACAGCGAGAACTCCTCGCCGTCCCGTTCCCACCGGACCGCGGCCTCGCCGTAGGGGGTCTGGTGCGTGGCTTCCGCCCAGCCCAGTCCCCCGCCGGGCAGGGGCCGGACCAGCAGCTTCCGGTACCCCGGCGCGGCCGGCGCGAGGCCGGCCACGCTGCGGTGCATCCAGTCGGCCACAGCACCGAGGGCGTAGTGGTTGAAGGACGTCATCTCACCGGGGTTGATGCTGCCGTCCGGGAGCATGGAGTCCCAGCGCTCCCAGATGGTGGTAGCGCCCATGGTCACCGGGTACAGCCAGGACGGGCACTCGGTCTGGAGGAGCAGCCGGTAGGCCGCCGCCGCCTGGCCGTGCTCGCTGAGTGCGTCGCAGACCAGCGGAGTCCCTACGAACCCGGTGGCTATCCGGTACCCGTCGGCTTCCACGGTTTCCGCCAGCAGGGCGGCCGCGGCAGGGTGCTCCGACGGTTGGAGGAGTCCGAAGCGCAGGGCCACCGCGTAGGCGGTCTGTGTGGATGGCGTGAGCCTGCCGGCGTCGACGAGGTAGCGCTCGCGGAACACCGCCCGGGACCGGTCGGACAACTCGCGGAACCGCCTCGATTCCGCGTCCTGGCCCAGCAGTCCGGCAGCCTCGCCGGCCACCGACGCCGAGTACGCGAGGTATGCCTGAGCCACGAGCTGCCAGGGCGTGCGTGCGTCACCGGGCGAGTCCGGCGGTGCGGCCGGGTCCAGCCAGTCGCCGAACTGGAAGCCGTGCTCAAAGCGCAGCTCCGGGCCGGCGGCCCGGGCCGCGGATTCCAGCCAGGCGGTCATTCCCGGCAGCTGCCGGCGCAGGAATTCCAGGTCCCCCGTGCGCTGGTACAGCACCCAGGGAACAAGGACGGCGGCGTCACCCCACGCGGCCATTACCGGGCGGTCCGGGAACGGCGGCTTTTCGGCCACCACTTCGGGGACCACCAGCGGCGGCGGCCCGTCTGTCCCCTGCTCGGCGGCCATGTCTTTGAGCCACGAGGCGCTGAAGCCCGGAATCCGGTAGAGGAAGGCTGCCGTGGCGGCGAAGATCTGGAAGTCCCCGGTCCAGCCCAGCCGCTCGTTGCGCTGCGGGCAGTCCGTGGGCACGTCGACAAAGTTCCCGCGCATCCCCCACACGACGTTCGAATGAAGCTGGTTCAGCATCGGATCAGAGCATGCAAACGTCCCTGTTCGCGCCAGCTCGGAATGGATCACGACGGCGGTGAAGGCGCCGGGGTCCAGTTCGCCCGGCCAGCCGCTCACCTCCACATAGCGGAAGCCGTGGATGGTGAACCCAGGCTCCCAGGACTCGCCGCCCAAAGCTCCGCGCAGGATGTAGCGGTCGGTCTGCTTGGCCACCCGGAGCGGCCTGACGCCAAGTTCACCGTGCTCCAGCACCTCGGCGTGCCGCAACACCACCTCGGTGCCGGGCGGACCACTCACATGGAAGCGCACCCGGCCGACGAGGTTCTGGCCGAAGTCCAGAATGGTCTTACCGGACGGCGTTCCAAGCACCGCTTTGACCGGCAGCTCCTCGGTGGCCCTGACGGGCGGGCCGTCGGGTGCGACCAGGACCGCAGGATCGAAGCCGTCAACCACGACGGCGGGCTGCAGCGTGCCTGCGTCCAGCACGGTCTCAGCTCCCCTCTCAGCCCCGGCCTCAGCCCAGCCATGGCTCTCGAGCCGCGCATCGTAGGTTTCGCCGTCGTACAGGTCGGCCGAGAGCACCGGCCCCCGCCCGGCCAGCCACGACTCATCCGTGCCGATCGTGGTGACTGCCCCGCCGGCGTCGGATATTTCCAGCTGGGTGATCACGGCGGTGCGGTTGCCGTAGGTGTTGCGCTTCTCCTGGAAGCCCAGGTTGCCGCGCCACCAGCCGTCCGCTACCTCAAGGCCAATGACGTTGGTGCCGGGCTGGAGGTACTCAGTGACGTCGTAGCTCTGGTAGCGCAGCCGGTGATGGTAGCTGGTCCAGCCCGGGGCCAGGATGTCCCGACCCACGCGCCGGCCGTTGATGTGCGCCACGTAGACGCCACGCGCGCTGGCGTAGAGCCGGGCGGACCGCACATCGCCTTCCAGCTCGAAAGTCCTGCTCAGGCGCGCTGCCGGCTCATTGGCTTCGCTGGCTTCGTCCCAGGCCGGGCGGATCATGGCGGCCTGCCAGTCTGCGGCGTTCAGCAGTCCGGCCTCCACGTGGGCCACGGGGCTCCATGCGGAGGGCCCGCCGGCGTCGTTGCCCCAGACACGGACCCGGACTGCGATGCGCTGGCGGCTCTCCAGCGGCGGCGCCGGCCACGGCTGCAGGAGCTGCTCGGAACTGTCGATGCGGCCGTAACTTGCCAGGCTGCCGCCATCGGGACCGAGCTGAAGCTCATAGGCGGTCTGGACCCAGCCGGGAGTGTCCGTTGTGACCTGCCAGGACAGCCGCGGCCGGTCCTCGCCGATGCCGAAGGGCTCCTCGTGGTGTTCGAAGCGGACGGGGGCGGGAACGGTGGCACTCAGTCGGGCGGGTTCCCGGGACGGGAAACGAAGGGTGTTGGGAGTCAACGTCGGCTCGATTCGTCAAGAAGGAGGAAGCTTTAGGGCTTTCCCCAGCGTCCCGGGAACGGCAATGCGCCCGCTAGCGTAGTTTCATTGACTGGAAATCATGTGCGCGGAGCGGATTGTTGGTCTGCATGGCTGCTGCCGATCCTGACCGGACGCGGCGAAAGAGCGCCGCGGCCGGACGAGGTGTGCTTAATCCACGCAGAGGCAGAACGGGTGGCTGGCCGGATCGAGGAAAACCCGGAAGGTGGTCCCGGGCTGCGTGTCCGCTTTGGTGGCTCCCAGATCGATGGCCTCTCTTTCGCCTTCGTCCAGGTCCCGCACCATCAGGTCCAGGTGCATCTGCTGTGGTACGCCCTGGCCCGGCCATTCCGGCGCCCGGTAGTCGTCCACCTGCTGAAACGAGATGCAGTCGCTGCCGTCGTCCGGGCGGATTTCGGCCCAGTCGCCGTCATCCTTCACATTCCAGCCGAGCAGGGCACCGTAAAAGCCCGCGAGGGCTCCGGCGTCGGGGCAGTCAATGACGAGTCCTGGGAAGCGTGCGATAGCCATGCGGGAATGCTACAGCCGAACATTCGATCTGTCCCTAAAGCCACCGGGCGAAATAGTCCACGGCCGTGCTGAGGATCCAGTCCAGCTGGTCCTCCGCGCCGAAAAAGCAGTGGTCACCGCCCCTGATCGGGATGAGTTCGTGGTGGACGTTCGCATCCGTGAACGCGGCGGCCAGCAGTTCGCTTTGGGCAAGCGGCACCAGGCCGTCGCTGTCGCCGTGGATCAGCAGGAACGGCGGTGCACCGGCGGTGACATAACCCAGCGGGCTCGCGGCGGCCAGCAGGGCGGGATCGTCGGTGCCGCCCACCAGCATGGGGCCCGGTTCCAGGGTCATGCCCTCCGGCACGGCCGCGCTCAACGGTCCGGCCATCATGCCGGGCGGCAGGTTCATGGGCGGCATGTCCGGCAGGGAGGACACCCCGTAGAAGTCGACGACGGCGCTCACGGCGCTGGAGTGGCCCTGTACGCCGAGTCCGCCCTCAAGGTCGTCACGGAGGCCGGTGAGTCCCAGCAGTGCGGCGAGGTGGCCGCCGGCGGACTCGCCCCAGGCGCCGATCCGTCCGGCGTCGATGCCCAGCAGGTCAGCGTGTTCGCGGAGGTACCGGACGGCGGCCTTGAGGTCGTGAAGCTGGGCCGGGAACGGCGCTTCCAGGGCATGGCGGTAGTCCACGGTGGCGCACGCGATGCCGGCTTGGTTCAGTAGGCGGAACACTGATTCCGGGGCAAAGCTAGGCGGCAGTTCGCGGCGGTCCCCGAGCTGGAATGCGCCGCCGTGGACCCACAGAACCAGCGGAACCGGCGTCGCGGCGGCGTTGCGGGGCAGCCAGATGTCCATGGCGAGCCGGCGGTAGCCGACGGCGATTGCGTAGCTGACCTCGCGGTGGACGGTGGAGTTTTCCGACACGACGTCGACCGTGCCCGGGGGCAGGAACGGCGGGAAGGCCGGGGCCGGCAACCCGGCAGGCGCCGTGGCTTCCGGTCCCGCCGGAACGGGTTCCGCCCTCGACGTTGGCTTGGACGTTGGCGTGGTCAGTGACTCGGGGGTCATGGTGCGCTCCTTGCAAGGGTCGGAATGGTGCCTGCGCCGCGCGCAGGGACGGCGGCGGGAAAAGTATGTGTTCCGGGCCCGACGACGGCGTTCGGCTGGCCGGCGAGGCGGACCTCCGCTGTGGTGCCGGGCGGGACTGTCGCCCTGAGGGTCAGCTCGCCGTCGTCCATTGTCCAGCCCACCTCGATCAGGCCCTGCGGGCCTCGGTGCGACGTGGCCGCGGACGTGATCCCGGCGCCGGGCCGGGGCTCGATGATGATCCGTTGGTACGCCGCGCTGCCGGGTGCCTGGCGCAGGCCAGCCGTGTAGCGGTGCAGGAAGGAGATAACGGCGCCCTTGCTGTAGTGGTTGAGCGAGGCCTCGGGCGTGCCGTCCGGGCCGAGGCCGTTCCAGGCCTCCCAGACGGTGCTGGCACCGCGGTCCACCATCGCGAGCCAGGACGGCTCGGAGTCCTGCATGAGCAGCTCATAGGCGAGGCCGGGATGCCCGTTGTCGGCAAGGACGGGCAGCAGGTACGGCGTGGCCAGGAAGCCGGTCCCCAGATGGGTGCCAGCCTCCCTGACCAGGTTGACGAGCTGGTTTGTCACGGCGGCGCGGGCGCCGTCCGGCACAAGGCCGAAGGCAAGCGCCCGCACGCAATTGGCCTGCGTGCCGCCGTCGACTGATCCGTTGCCGGCTGTCCCGTTTCCCGCCGTCCTGTTTCCGACTGTCCCGTCGGCGTGCAGGTATTCCCGTTGCCACGCGCGGCGGACGTTCTCGGAGAGTTCCCCGAGTTCCTTGGCCTCGGCTGCCCTGCCCAGGACGGAGGCAATGCTGGCCATGATGGCGGAGGAGCGCCGGTAGTAGGCGGTGGCAACGATGCCGTGGTCTGCGCTCCTGGCACCGAATAAGTCCGGCTGCGGCCCGTCCGGTTCCAGCCATTCGCCCCAATGGAAGCCGGTATCCCAGAGGTACTTCTCGTGCTCTTCGGGCGTGGGGCACAGCGCCCCCCGGGCCGGGTGCCGGTTCTCTTCGGCGGTGCGGCGCACAAAGCCGAGCCAGCGGTTCATGGCATCCCAGTTCTCCGTCAGGATCTTCGCGTCACCGGTGGCAAGGTAGATTTCCCACGGGACGGACACGATCGCGTCGCCCCAGCCGGCGGAGCCGTTCAGGAACGCCATGGGGTCGTTTCGCGTCGCGTCCGGGCCGGGCGAGGGCGAGATGTTGACGATCACACCGTTCTCCCACTGGTCGGCGCGGACATCGTTGAGCCACTTCGTTGAGAATCCGGAGACGTCGAAGAGGTAGGCCGCGGTGGGTACAAACAGCTGCCAGTCGCCGGTCCAGCCCGCTTTTTCGCGCTGGGGACAGTCGGTGGGCACCTCGCACGCGTTGTCGCGGAAGCTCCATTCCACAATGTCGTGCAGCCTGTTGAGCCGGTTGTCGCTGCAGCTGAAGGTGCCCAGGCGCTCTAGGTCGGTCTGGACCATGCAGCCAACAATGTCCGCCGGCTCCAAAGTGTCGGCGAGACCCTGGACCGAGATGTATTGGAAACCGTGAGTGGTGTGGCGCGGTTCGAACACCTCGCCCCGGGTGCCGGCCGAGACCACGGAGTCCCTCTGCCCGGGGTCGAGGAACTGTCCAGGGTTCTTGAAGTCGATGGGGCGGAGGTGGTCCTGGATGACTTCCCCGTCGGCGTCCAGGGCCTCCCCGTACACCAGGGTCACTTCGGTGCCGGCAGTACCCAGCCGGCTCAAACGGACCCAGCCATGGATATTCTGGCCCAGGTCCACGATCTGGCTGCCGTTGCTGAGGCGGGTGATGGAGACCGGAAGGAGTTCCTCCACGACCCGGGTGGGCGGCGCCACCGGGCCGCTGAGCGTGGCGAAGCTGCCCTCGCGGAGGACCGCGTGCCCGGCCGCCCCGTGGCCGCGGCGAAAATCCACTCGCTGGCCCGCCATGAGATCGGCGCTGGCGATCTCCGTGGCGCTGACCAGCCACGATGGGTCCGTGCCGATGACGGTCCGGGCTCCGCCGGACACCATCTCCAGCTGCGCCAGGAATGCCGTTTGCGTTCCGTACATGTCGGCGTCGCGCGTGAACCCGAAGGATCCGCGGAACCAGCCGTCCGTGAGGACCGCGCGTACGGTGTTGGCGCCGGCGCGCAGCAAGGGCGCGACATCAAAGATCTGGACCTGCAGGGTGCTGTGGTAGCTCGTGGAGCCGGGGGTGAGCTGCTGGTCCCCCACCCGCTCCCCGTTGATGAAGAGCTCGTAGATTCCGTGCGCCGTGGCGTAGGCCCGCGCAAGATCCGGGGCGGCGTCCAGGGTGAAGTCGTGGTGCAGGGCGTAGCCTGGCCGCTTCCCCGGCGCCGGGACCACGGGTTCCTCGGGTCCGATCCAGCGGGCACTCCAGTCGCCGGGGTGCAGGAGTCCAAGTTCCACGGTCATGGGCCTGGACCAGGCGGAGGCAATCTCAGTGCCGTTCGGGGCCATGTCCCATGTCCGGACGGACCATTCGAAGCGGTCACGCGAGCCGAGGGCGGGACCGCCGTATGGCAGGTAGCCGTGCGTGCCGCTGTCCACCCGGCCGGTGTCCCAGCCGTTGCTGGCGGTCAGGTGGTAGGCAACCTGACGGAGGGTGCCCTGCGGCGGCGTCCAGGTCAACCTGGGAGCAGTGTTGGTGATCCCGAAGGCCTGGCTGAGGTTGTCGGAGCGGAGGCGTGTTGGGGGCAGGGGCCGGCGGCCCGTGGTGGCAGTCAAGGTGGGCTCCATCAGGCGTAGTGGCAGGCGACGTCGGACTCGCCCACGGTGCGCAGGGCGGGACGAACGGATGTGCACAGTTCGGTGGCCAGCGGGCAGCGCTGGCTGAACGGGCAGCCTCCAGGCTTTGCGGCCGCCGCGGCGGCCGTGCGGACGCCAAGAGATTCCCGCAGCATCCTCCGCTGGGCCTGTTCCGCGGGTCTTGGGACGGGCGAGGCAGCCACGAGGGCCTGGGTGAAGGGGTGCCTGGGCTGCTCTGTGACGGTTGCCGCGGGGCCGCTTTCCATCACCTGGCCGCGGTAGAGGACCACCACGCGCTGCGCCAGGAACTGGACCACCGAGATGTCGTGGGCGATGAACAGGTAGCTGAGGCCGCGTTCGTCCCGGAGGTCGGCGAGGAGGTTGAGTACCTGGGCCTGGGTTGAAAGGTCCAAGGCGCTGACCGCTTCGTCGCAGACCACCAGCCTGGGTTCACAGATCAGGGCGCGCGCCACCGCGATGCGCTGGCGCTGGCCGCCGGAGAACTGGCTCGGGTAGCGGTCAACGGCCTCGCGGGGCAGCCCCACACGTTGCAGCATGGCTTCGGCATTCCCCCGCGCGTCAACCGCCGACACTCCGCGGATCCGCAGCGGCTCCGCCAGCGAGGCACCAATGCTCTGGCGCGGGTTCAGCGAGGAGTTGGGGTCCTGGAAGACGGCCCGCAGCTCACCGCCCAGGGCGCGGCGCTCTGCGGCACCGGCATGGGTGATGTCCCTGCCCTGGTAGCTGATGGTGCCGCCGGCGCTCGTCTGGAGGCCCAGGATCGCCTTGCCGATGGTGGATTTTCCGGAGCCGGATTCCCCCACCAGGCCTACGGTCTCGCCGGGGCGGATGGCGAAGCTGACGCCGTCCACCGCGGCCGGGGCCGCCGCAGCCTTCCGGCCGCGGCCATAGCGGACCACCAGGTCCTTCACCTCGAGCATGGGTCCGTCCAGTACGGGGGCTGGGGACCCCTGCCGCTCTGCCGCTTGGATGCTCATGCCAGGTCCTTTTCGACGATTTTCAGTACTCGGTGCGTGGGCACTTCGGTGGCAAGCCATTCCAGGCCCTCGACGGCCAGTTCGTCCGCCTTGGCGCAGCGGACCCTTCCGTCCTCGGACCCGGAGGACAGCAGCGGGACCGGGGCGGCGCAGGCCGAGCCTGCGAACTGGCAACGCGCCATGAACCGGCAGCCTGTGGGCCAGTCCTTGGGCTGCGGAACCTGGCCGCTGATGGTGGCCAGCCGCTCGGGCATGTCCGCGGCGTTGTTGGCGTGCGGGTCGGCGGCCAGGAGCGCCAGGGTGTACGGGTGGCGGGGGTTGTCCAGAATGTTGGCGGTCCGGCCGCTTTCCACGACCTGGCCGGCGTACATCACGGCGACGTTGTCGCAGATGTCGGCCACGACGCCAAGGTCGTGCGTCACCATCACCACGGACATCCCGGTGTCCTTCACCAGGGAACGCAGCAGCGAGAGGATTTCGGCCTGCACGGTGACGTCCAGGGCGGTCGTCGGCTCGTCAGCCACCAGCAACCGCGGCCGGCCGGACAGCGCAAGGGCGATCGCCACGCGCTGGGCCATGCCGCCGCTGATCTGGTGCGGATAGGCCTTGAGGATGCTTTCGGCGTCCACGATGCCTACCTTTTCCAGCAGGACAAGGGCTTCGGCACGCGCCTCGGCTTTGCCTTCCTTGCGCAGGCGCCGGATGGCGGCTGTGAGCTGGTAGCCCACCGTGAACATGGGGTCCAGCGCCCGCATGGGTTCCTGCGAGATCAGGGCGATGTCACGGCCGCGGATGCCTTCCAAGTCGCGTTCAGTGGCGGCGGCGAGGTTCTTGCCGTTCCACAGGATCTGGCCCCCGGTGGCAGAGACCCCGGAGGGCAGGAGTCCCAGCAGGGACAGCGCCGTCATGGTCTTGCCGCACCCGGACTCCCCGACCAGGCCCAGCACGGTTCCCTGGCCGACGTCGAACGAGACGTCCGTGACCAGCGCCGTGCCGCCGTCGACCCCCACGGAAAGGTTGCGGACGCTTAGTTGGCCTGTCGCGGGGACGGCGCCCGTCCCTGCGGGTGAGGCGGCGGCGCCTGCTGCGGCGACGGCATCGGCAAAAGAACTGCCGCGCTGGCGGCGGGCCGCTGCCGAGGGCAGGTGGGAGGCCGCGGCGTTCGGCGCCTTCCCCAGGGCGTTGCCGATGGCGTTCGCGGCAAGGACTGTCAGGGCAAGGACCGCACCGGTGGGAACCATGAGCCAGGGTGCGTCGTAGACGTGCTGCGAGGCGCCCTGGATCATGCCGCCCCAGCTGGGCTGCGGGATGGGCGGGCCGAAGCCGATGAACGCGAGTCCGGCCTGGATCAGCATGCCTACGGCGAAGATAAGGGCGGACTGGACCACGATCGTGTTAGTCAGGCCGGGCAGGACATGGCGGAGGCTGATCCCCAGGATGCTGACGCCGTCCACCTTGGCGGCGTCCACGTACAGCTGGGACTGCAGCGACTTCGCCTGGCCCAGCATGACCCGGTAGATGCCGGCAGAGATCAGGACGCCCAGGATCGCCATGATCAGCGGAATGTTGGTTCCCACGGCACCGATGACGGCCAGGATGATCACCGTGCCGGGGAGCGACATCATGATCTCGGTGACGCGGCTGAGCACCCCTTCCGCCCGTTCGCCGGCGGCGCCGGCCGCCATCGCAAGGACGGTTCCCAGCCCGACGCCGACAATCACCGTGATCAGTGAAGTTCCCAGGGTGCCGGCCGCGGCGGCGAAGATGCGGCTGAGGAGGTCCCGGCCGAGCTCGTCCGTGCCGAGCCAGTGTGCGGCGGTGGGGCCGGACAGGACGGCGGTGAAGTCCTGGTCCTCCGTCTTGTAGGGCAGCCACCACTGGGCGGTCAGCGAGGCAACCACCAGGGCCGCCAGCCATACGACGCCGGCCACACCCCCTGGGGAGGCGAAGAGCCGGTTGGCGGACCGTTTGGTGATGGCGGCCCGCGGGCGGGGCTTGAGTTTGGGGATCATGAGGCACGCAACTTCGGGTCAAGGAACTTGGTGGCAAGTTCCAGCACAAGGTTCACAGCCACCACCACGACGGTGGCGATGACCACCACGCCCTGGACTGCGGGGGCGTCGTGGGTGCTGACGGAGGTCTGGACAGCCTGGCCCAGGCCCGGCATGGCGAACAGTTGCTCGGCGATCACGGAACCGCCAAACAGGCCGATGAACTGCAGCGCGATGCCGGCCACGATGGGCAGGCTGGCGTAGCGCAGGGCGTGGATGTAGAGGATTTTCCAGGTGGGGGTGGCCGTGGCCCGCAGGGTCCGGATGTGCTCCTGCTGCAACGCCTCGAGCATCGAGGCCCTGGTCTGGCGGGCGATGAACGCTGCGCCGCCGACGGCCAGGGTGATCACCGGAAGAGCCAGGGACATGCCCCAGTCCTGCGGTGAGACCTCGAAGGGAACGTAGCCTGTGGCGGGAAAGACCGAGGACTGGACGGCGAACAGGTACACGAAGATGATGCCGATCCAAAAGGCCGGGAGCGCCACCGCGAGGCCGCACAGCCCGCCGACGATCCGGTCCACCAGGCCGCCGCGGACCGCCGCCGTCACGCCCAGGCCAATGCCGAGGACGGCGCTCAGCACGGTGGCGCCGGCCGCAAGCGAGGCTGTGACGGGGAGCCTGTTCCCCAGGTCCGCCGCGACGGAACGGCCGTCGATGAGGGACGTGCCCAAATTGCCCTGGACGGCGTCTGTGAGCCAGCGGAAGAACTGGGTCAAGAGCGGATCGTTCCAGCCAAGCCGGGCGTTGACCTCGTCGATTGCCTCCTGGGAGGCGCCCGCTCCGAGCGACACAGCACCCGGGCTGCCGGGCATCGCGTGGACCAGCAGGAACGCCAGGACCGCGACCGCCAGCACGGTGGCCAGCGCCATCAGCAGGCGCTTGGTGATGAATAGTGCCATGGTGACCTCCATCGGTCAGGACCTGCCGGGCGACCCTTCCTGTTCGGAAGGGCCGCCCGGCAGGATCGGTGGTCAGCTAACCGGTGCGTAGGACGAGAGCAGCGGGTAGACGTTGCTGCCTGCGAAGTCCACCTGCTTGACCTTCTTGGTGTTGTAGCCCTGGTTGGTCAGGGATTCGAACAGCGGGATCAACCAGCCGGACTCAACCAGCCGCGTGTTGAGCTTGGTCAAGGCGGCCTTGCGGGCGGCATCGTCCTTGGCAGCGGCGGCCTCGCCCGTGGCGGCCGTGAGCTGGTCGTCCGTGGCCTTCTGGACATTGGTGAAGCCGCTCAGGATGGCGCCGTACATCAAGCCCACCGGGTTGTCCCACCCCAGCGGCGCGTAGCCCAGCGGGGTGGTGGCGACGGCGGCAAACGCCTCATCGGTCGACGTCGCCATTTTCACGTTCATGGTGATGCCGACGGCGGCGAGATCCTTCTGGACGGCCTGCAGATCCGTCTGGGTGGTGGCGCTGGCGACGATGGTGAAGTCAAAGCCGTTGGCGTAGCCGGCCTCGGCCAGGAGGCTCTTGGCCTTCTCCGGGTCATAGGCAAAAGTGGCTTCCAGCTGCGTCGTAAATCCGGCGGAATCCTTGGGCACGGCGTTCCAGGTGGCGATGTCCCCCTTGTGCAGTGCATCCACCAGGGCCTTGCGGTTGATGGCGTGCTGGATGGCCTGGCGGACCTTTTCGCTGGCGAACGCCGGCGACGTCTTGCCGGTCTTGTCGAAGGCGATCATGGTCTGGACGGTGCCGCCGATCTGGGAGACTCCCACGCCTTTGGCCTTGGCGAAGTCAACGGTGGGTGACGTCAGCTGGGCCACGTCCACCTGGCCGGAGACCAGGGCGTTGGCGCGTGCCTGCGGGTCCTGAATGACGCTGAAGACGATCTTGCTGTAGGGGTATTTCGCGGCGTCGGAGCTCTTGTCGTTCTTCTGCAGGACGTACTTGTTGCCCTTCACGGTGGTCCCGGAATCCAATGTGTACGGTCCTGAGCCGTCCGGCTTGGCCGCGAGGTTCGCCGAATCCGCGGCCCCGGTCTTGCCGACGATCATGCCCAGTGTGGAGGACAGGTTCTTCTCGAAGCCCGGCTGCGCCTTGGCGAAAGTCAGGGCCACCTGGGTGGGGCTGAGGACATCAACGGACGTCACTTCCTGTGCGCCGCCCTTGGCGATGGCCGAGTACGCCGAGAGTGCGGGATCGGTGCGGCGGTCGAAGTTGGCCTTCACGAGTGCGGCGTCGAGTGTGGACCCGTCCGTGAAGGTCACCCCCTGCTTGAGTGTCAACGTCAGCACGGTGCTGTCGGCGTTGTAGCTGAATCCGGTGGCCAGGCCCGGACCAACCGAGCCGTCAGGCTGCAGGGTCATGAGGTTCTCGTAGAGGCCTTCGAAGAACTGCCGCTGTGCGTCCGAGACGCGCAGCGGGTCAAAGCCGAAGGAGGCGCTGTCGCTTTCGACGCCGATGGTCAGCGTGCTCTTGTCAACGGTTGACGCCGCCTGCCCGGAGCCGCCGCAGGCGGTCAGCGGGCTGAGCAGAAGCGCCCCGGCCAGAACGGCCGCGCTCCGTCGTGCGGTGGAGTTCAGAAGTTTCATGTGGTGCGCCTTCGCATTCTTTCTCAACAAATGGGGGTCAACATCCTGGGGGAGCCTGGCGGCCTGTATGCCGGTCGTCTGTGACCGGCTCTCCGGGCCTTTGCGCCGGTGCCCCTCTCGTCGATGGGTCTCGGTGACCGGCTCACTCAAGGATCACGGCGCCGCCTCAAACGGAAACACTTCAATGTCATTGATTGGAAAAGTATTGTGGCGGGGGTCACTCCGGGCGGGTCTCCGGCCGAGGCGCGATGCAGTGGACGGGCAGCGATGGGTCTTTCAACCAATGAAAACGGCTATCCCTGGTCCGCCATTAAGCACCGAGGATGGACAGTCAGCCCAGGCACTGTCGCCTGACGCTCACACCGAAAGGAACCAGATGACCGACTCTTTTGCTTTCCCGCAGGATTTTCTCTGGGGCGTGGCCACCGCAGCCCATCAGGTGGAAGGAAATAACGTCAACAGTGACTGCTGGTTCCTGGAGCGGCTGCCCGGGACGATTTTCGCCGAACCATCCGGCGACGCCGTCGACCACTACCACCGGTACCGCGAGGACATTGCCCTGATCGCCAGCCTGGGCTTCACCAGCTACCGCTTCTCGCTTGAATGGGCACGCATCGAGCCCGAAGAAGGCCATTTCTCAGTGGCGGAACTCGACCACTACCGCCGCATGCTCGAAACCTGCCATGAGCACGGACTCACTCCGGTGGTCACCTTCCATCACTTCACCTCACCCCTCTGGCTCCTCGCGGCCGGCGGTTGGGAGGACCCGCGGACCCCCGCACGGTTTGCCCGCTATTGCGACCGGGCCATGAGGCACCTCGGCGACCTCATTGGCGTCGCCTGCACACTCAACGAGCCGAACCTCCCGTGGCTGCTCAAGGAACTCGGCCTGGGCGGTGAGGCCCCCGAGCGCAGGGCAAGCGTGCCGCTCTGGGCCGCCGCGGCGGACCGGCTCGGGATCGAGGCAAGCAGCGTGGCGCCCTTCCAGTTCACAGTCTCCGAGGCCGGCTTCGATATCAAGCTCGCGGCGCACCGTGAGGGCCGGGCCGCCATCAAAGCGGTCCGGCCAGAGCTCCCGGTGGGGTGGACCCTGGCCAACACCGACATCCAGGCAGCCGACGGCGGCCAGGACCGGGCGGACAGGATCCGCCGGGAAGTCAACGAACGCTTCCTGGCGGCGTCCCGGGAGGACGACTTCGTGGGGATCCAGACGTACGGCCGCACGGTTTTCGGGCCGGACGGCGTCGCGCCGGCCCCTGAGGGTGCCGAGACGAACCAGATGGGCGAGGAGATTTACCCCGAAGCCCTCGAGGCGACCATCCGGGAGGCGGCCAGGATCGCCGGCATCCCCGTGATGGTCACGGAGAACGGCCTGGCGACCGAGGACGACTCCAAGCGGCTGGCCTACCTCCGCACGGCGGTGGCCGGCGTGGCGTCCTGCCTGGCCGACGGCATCGACGTCCGCGGCTACATCGCCTGGACCGCCTTCGACAACTTTGAGTGGATTTTTGGCTACGGTCCGAAGTTCGGCCTCATCGCGGTGGACAGGGCAACGCAGGAGCGGACCCCGAAGGAGAGCGCCAAGTTCCTTGGCAGCCTGGCCAAGGCGAAGGTGGCTCAGTCCGTTTGACCCGGCACCGCCGCAGGTGACGCCCCACCCAGACCGCCACATCCGGTGGGCGCCATATCCCGGCGCCACATCCGGGCGCCGGCTAGGGGTTTCATTGGGCGAAACACTAGTGTGGTGGGGGTCACTGGCGGCGAAAGAGGAACGGTTTGAAATGACAGCAGTCCCCGTAAGGGATCCGGACACCGCCGGGCCCGCAACCCCTACTCCCGGCACCCCCACTCCCGGCACCGCCGCTCCGGCGCGCGGCAAACGGCCAAAGCAGGGCGAACCCGTCATCGACCGTGCGTTGAGCCTGCTCGCCGTGTTCACGGACCGGCGCCGCGCCCTGACGCTTTCCGAAATGGCCAGGTACGCGGACATGCCGGCGCCGACAGCGCTCCGGCTCATCGGCCGGCTGGTGGCCTGGGGCGCGTTGGAAAGGCTCGACGACGGGCGCTACGTTGTGGGGGTACGGCTATGGGAAGTCGCATCACTGTCGCCTCGCGGCCATGGCGTGCGGGAAATCGCGCTGCCCTATCTCGAGGACCTTTTCGAAGTTACCCGCCACCACGTCCTGTTGGCGGTCCGTGACAAGGACGAGGCCGTGCTCATTGAACGGCTGTCCTCCAGGCAGGCTACCGAGGTGGCCTACCGGGTGGGCGGCCGGGCTCCCCTGCGGTCCACCGCCGTCGGCCTGGTGTTGCTGGCCGGCGCGGACACGGCGTTCCAGGAAGCCGTCATCAGGCAGCCCGCTGATGAGGAAGCCGGCGTGGACGCCATGCCGGAGGGGCAGCTGCGGCGCACGTTGTCCGACGTGCGCCGCACGGGGGTCGCCATGATCAGAAGGTCGGCGCCGTCCAGGACAGTCTCCGTGGCCTCCCCCATATTCGACGCCCAGGGCGCCGTCGTCGCGGCACTTTCCATAGTGGTTCCCGACGGCGGTACTCCCCCGAACGTGCTGGCACCGGCAGTCCAGGCAACAGCCAGGGCGGTCTCCCGAAACCTCGGGTTCACAGCGGAGGCCAGTGCCGGCGTGCGCCACCAGGCGCAGGCGTAGGGCGCAGGGCCTGGCCGCCAACAGGACCGTTCAATCGCCCACGGGCGCGACGTCCGGGCGGTGGCGCGGATCGGGCCGCTGCGGCACGGACTTGCGGTTGGATAACTACTTGACATGCCCGGTAGCGGAGTCTAGGACTGGCCTTGTCCAGTCCCATCCACCAGCCTAGGAGTAGCAATGGAGACCGCGCCCTACGGAGTCGTGCACTTTTTCCCGGGAGGAACCAAGGAGCAGTACGAAGCGTCGCTTGCAGCAGTCCATCCAGGCGAGGGGCTCCTGCCGGAAGGCCAGATCTTCCACGCCGGCGGGTCGTCCGCGGGCGGTTGGACCATCATGGCAGTCCATGAATCGAAGGAGAGTTGGGAGAAATTCCGCGACACGATCCTTCTGCCCCGGATGCAGCAAGGCATTGAGGGTGGCTTCGCCTCGCCGCCGGAAGAAACGGTCATCGACCTGTACAAGGTCCTGCCGTAAGAAGGTCCTGCCCTAAGGCCGGACAATTCACACCGAACAAGTAACACCGTCGCGAGTCTCCGGCTGACCGGCCAGTCAGCCCCGGCCGGCTGCCGGAGACTCAAGACGCTATCGGACGGACCACCAGGACAGGGCACGGCGAGTGGCCGGCCACCTGCGCTGAGACCGATCCGATGTGCAGGCCCGCGAATCCGCCGTGGCCGCGTGAGCCGACCACCACCAGATTGGCTTCCCGCGCGGCGTCAAGAATTGCCGACGCCGCCGAGTCGCTGTGGACGGTCCGCGTCACCGCGTTCACGCCCTCGGCTGCCCGCGCCGCCTCAGCGCCGAGGGCCTCGGCCTGCTGTTCCGGAGACGCTTCGGCCACGACCTCCCCGGCGGCTGTTTCCAGCAGCGCGGGATACCAGGACATCGGCGCTTTGCTCCAAACAGTCACTATCCGCAGCTCGGCATCGCGGTACCGGGCCTCGTCCACGGCCCATTCGAGGGCGCCGCGCGATTGCTTGGAGCCGTCAAACCCGACCACAATCACAAAAGGATCCGAATTTGTCATGATTCCAGACTTTCACCGTCATCTTGCGGAGGCCATCCCCGGGCACCCCGGCGCTACACCAAGTCTCAGCCTCCCTGCCGGCCTGGGCCTCACCCAGTCCGGGTGAATTGTCCGGCTCCACCCTTGCCTGCTGCCGGTTCAAACGATGCCGCGCTTGGCGGCCGTTTTGAGGGCATCGCGCCGGCTTCCGGCCCCGAGTTTCCGGTAAATGGACCGTTCATGCGTTTTGACCGTGTTCACCGATATGTACAGCGCGTCGGCGATTTCGGCCGCGGTCATGATGGAGCGCATGTAGGCCAGCACTTCGCGTTCGCGCTCCGTCAGGCTCCAGTAGGACTGTGTCCGGAGCCGGGCCCCGCTCTGGGTATCACGTGCCATGAGGGCAGCGATGAAGGACTCGTGGGCGGTGCCCCACACGGCGTGTTGCACCAGCAGGTCCGCGAGTTCCTCTTTCCGCTCCGCAAAGGGCCGAAAGACGGACTCGGGCTCGGCACGGTGGACCGCATGTTCAATCCGTTCATGCGCCGCGGCCGTGTCTCCGGTTCCGAGGGCCACGAGCGCCTCCGTCAGGCTCGCGCAGGTGTCGACATAGGAGTTGCCGCGCCGGCCAGTCAATGACTCCGTGCAGCGTTGGGCGGCGTCGATCTCGCCTCCGCGACACAGCAGCTCCGCCAGCAGCGAATCCGCCAGCGCCCCATGTCCGCCAGCGCCGAGTGGGTGCACGATCGCCAAGGCCCCCTCCAGGTCGCCCTGGGCGTCAGCGACCTTCGCCCTGGCAATGGTGTGCAGGGCGTTCCATGACACGCTGTAGAGTCCACGGGCGTGGAAGGATTCCAGCGCCGAGCTGGATTCTGCGAGCCGGTCCGGATCCCCGATGGCACAATCGGTCAGTACCCGATAAATGACACTGAGCGGTCCTGAAGGGAATAGCTCGCTGCCCAATCGCTGGGCCCTCGCCAGGTATTTTTGGGCAGCCGCCAGGTCGTCGTTCCAGTAGCATGCAATGCCGCGGGCCAGCCAGGCCGGAGCCATCCGTTCCTGCGAATTCCAGCCCAGGGCCTCACCCCGCTCCAGGGCACTCGTGGCACTCTCCGCGGCCCGCACCAGATCACCGGCTCCTGCAAACGCCAGCGCAAGATCCGCCTGAGCACCGATGTCTATGGCTTCCAACCGCTCAAGATTGCCGCTTCCGCCGGCTGACTGGAGCAGGACTGCCGCGAGGTCGCCGGTGCGGTGCAGCCGAAATTCCGCCTGGGCAAGGAGGAACAGTCCTGTTGAACTGGCGGCAGAGTGGCTGTCCTCTGAAATCTCCCTGATCGGCCTGCCGCCCTCGGCCGGGGCAGCGTGGACGTCCTGGCGACCGACGGCAGGCATCGGCTCGAAATGGGCCCGGCACGCCTCAAGTCTCCGGCGGCGAAGCGCATCCAGGACATAGGTCCGCGACAGTGCCCGGTCTGTGAGCTCGGACGCCGTCGCGTTGTCGCCGGAAAGCATGCGGCAGACGGATCTGATCATCAATATCTCTGGGTCCTCGCTCCACGGCGCCGGCAGGTCCCGGCAAAGCCGTTCCAGGCTCTGGACATCGTTTCCCAGAACGAAGTCGAGCCAGTGCGCGCCGAGCGACATCACGGCCTGCCGCGGCGCGCGCCCTTGCAGCGCCTGGGCTGCGCACTCGACGACGTCGGAATCCTGGTAGTAGCGCGCCGCCACTCGGTGCAGGCGCTCAGCAAGCAGTGGGTCGCGCCTCTCCAGTATTCGTCGGCACTGCGCCGCGAAGAGGGAATGCCAGCGGTACATCGATTCGCCGCCGCGGTAGTCGTGCTCCTCGATGAACAGGCCGTTGCGGAGGCATTCCTCAAGCAGCACGCCGCCGTGCGGCCGGCCATAGAGTTCGACGGCGAGCCGCCGGCCTAGCCAGTCGCAGGTGGTGGCCCGCAAGATGAACTCAGCCAGTGACGGTTCGAGTTGGTCGAGGATTTCTTCCGCGACGTAGTCGGCGAGCGGTACGTGCGCTGCTGTGGTCCCCGGCGCCGTGACAGGCATCGGCACCGGCACGTTGCCCGCCTGCGCCAGCGAGGCGATTCCCGCGTGCACGGCGACCGGCCAGCCGGCAGTCATTCTCCACAGGGAACCAGCGTCAAAGGCTGCGTCTTGTCCCAGCAGGAAGGCAAATTGGGCGACTTCCTCTTGCGTGAAGGCAAGCTCAGCGGCGCGCAGTTCACCGAGGCCCTCGCCGTACCTGAACCTCTCCAGCTGGATTGACGTGTGGCCCCGTCCGGAGAGGACCAGCCGCAGTGACGGGGGCGCCGACGCGGCGAGGACGCCCACGATTCCAGTCGCCAGCCCCGGCCCGGCCAAGTGGACGTCGTCGATCACGAGGACAATCGGCTCCGTGAGTTCCTCGAGGGCCCGGAGCAAAAGGTCGTAGGAGGCAGCCCGGTCATGGGCGAGGCTCTGGTCAAGGGCCAGCAATGCATCGTTGCCCGGCATGGGCACCGTGCCGGCAGCGCGCTGGATCGCCCCGACAACCCCGTGAAAAAGCCGTGCCGGTTCGGTATCGAACCGATCGAGCGACAGCCATGCGCACGGCAGGTCGCAGTGGCGGACCCAGTCGCCTAAAAACGTGGACTTGCCGTAGCCGGCCGGCGCTGCGACCAGCGTCAGACGGTGCGAATCGGCGGATGCGGACAGGGCGTTGTCCAGGCGCGGACGCGCCAACGCTCCGAGACCGCGCAGCGGTGGCCGGATCTTGAACTGAGGACCAGGCAGCCATCCAGCATTCTGCATTTCACCCACATAGCACATGCTAGGCGGCCGCAAAAGGGCCCTAACAGGGCGCAAAGACCCCTTGTGCGCCTTCGCTTTGCGCGGCCAAATAGCAGCCGGCGCCCACGTTCCCGCGGCGCGCCGGTAAATGTGGGGCGGGGGTATCATCAGTCATGGCTACGAAGCACGGAAGCCAGATGGACCCGATTTTCCTCCATGACCTCGATAAAGCCGGGCGGAGGCAGGTCCTTATTTTTGCTGCGGCACGCCTGGCTGCATTTTCCGTGCTAATCCTCGCCCTCTACTTCGTAATTCCAATATCGGGATTCAACGTGGACAATCCGGCGGCCGCGTGGATCCGCCTGGCCGCCGTCGTCGTGGTATTTCTCGCCGCCATGTCCCTTCAAGTGCGGATGATCCTCTCGGCGCATATCCCCCAGGTCCGGGCCGCCGTGACCGTGGTCGAAGCCGTTCTCATGTTTCTGTGCCTTTTCGGACTGCTTTACACGTCAATGTCGCTAACGGATCCATCCTCATTCAGCGAACCCTTGAACAAAACAGACGCCCTGTACTTCACGACGTCCACCTTTGCCACCGTCGGTTTCGGCGACATTACTCCGGTGAGCCAACTGGCGCGGGCAGTGGTTTCCGTCCAAATGATTGCTGATCTGGGAGTGCTCCTATTAGTGGTCAAAGTGGCCTTCTTCGCTGCCGGCCGCCGTCTGGGCCGGTAGGCCCAAGCAGCCTTGCTGCATCACCCAAAACAGATGATGCAGCGCCAATGTGGTGAAGGTAGGCGGGAAATTCTCCCGAGTACAAAGTAGCGGCCCATCAAACTCCTGGCAGGACGCGGATGCGAGGCGCCAGGCGGCCCAGCGTGGCCCGAACCGCCGCGCCGCGGCAGGGACGGCAACCCTTCCCCGGCACGAACAGATCACCCTATGTGGGTGGGGCTGGACGGACGCACCGCGTGGACAATGAAAATTGTCATGAGTGCCCAACCGCGGTACATCGGGCCGGGTCGACGAGTTGCTACCTAGGCGGAACCCCATGTCTCTCCAAGATCAGTCCCCGAGCTCCAGCGGCACGGACCAGGAAGAAATACTCCGGCTGCGTGCGGAAGTTGCCCGGTTGCAGCAGGAACGGGACGAGGCCAGAAAGGCACCACCCAGGCCGGCCAGGTCGCATTCGGGGCTGGCCCGCCGGGTTATCGCCATAGTGCTGGTGGTCTTGACTGCAGTGCTGGCCTTCGCCGCCGTGCCCGCCATGTACCTGCGCAGTGAACTCATCGACACCGACCGCTACGTCGCAACTGTGGCTCCCTTGGCCTCCGACCCGGCGATCCAGGCCGAGATCGCGGACAAGGTCACACAACAGATCACCGACGCCGTGGACTTCAAGACCGTCATTGCGGACGCGCTGAACGAACTGAGCAAGACGGCGCCACGTGTTGCCGCGGTGATCACCGGTCTGGCGCCGGCGATTGCGGAGCAGACTAAGAACCTCATTCATACCGCTGTCTCCAAATTCGTCGCCACACCGCAGTTCCAGGGTCTTTGGGTGCAGGTGAACCGGGTGGCCCACCAGGGCCTGGTGAACCTCGCCACCGGCAGCTCCGGCGGAACTGTAACTATCGACCAAAACGGCACTGTGACGATTTCTACCAAGGAGATCATCGCCCAGGTCAAGAGTGCCCTGGTCCAGCAGGGGGTCGGCATTGCCGCCCGCATTCCGGACGTTGACGCGCAGATCACGCTGTTCCAGTCTCCCGAACTGGTCCGGGCCACGAACGCCATCCGAACGCTGGATGCGACCGCCCCCATCTTGGCGTGGCTGACGGTGATTAGCGCCGCTGGTGCGATTGCCGTGGCCCCGAGTGGCAGGAAACGGAGCACCATCAGCGGCGTCGGTTTGGCGGTGGCCATAGCCATGGCGCTGCTGGCACTGGGACTGGTCATCGGCCGCACCGTCCTCCTGAATTCGATTCCGCCAGACTCCGTGTCCCCGGCGGCGGCCCAAAGCCTGGTGGAAACCCTCCTGGTGCCCCTACGCAACAGCCTGCGCCTTGTCTTCGCGGTGGGACTCATCATTGCCGTGGCAGCTTTCCTCGGCGGTCATTCGCGCCCCGCGGAATTTGTCCGGCACGGGCTTGCGAGCGCGGGAGATTACATCACCGGGAAAGTCGGCGCCAGCCAGGCCCGACCGTGGCAGCGCTGGCTGGCCCGATACCGGCGGATACTGGAAGCCACGATAGTTGGTATCGCCGTGCTGGTTCTGATCTTCTGGCAGGACCCGACGGCGGCCGTCGCCATCTGGACAGCGGTCGTTGCGGTGCTCGCCATTCTCCTGGTCGAACTGCTGTGCCGCCCCGCCGTTGCGGCCGGCCCGGACGGCCCGGACGTCGAAGCGTCCGCCACCGAGCCCGTCACGGGGCCCCCGGCCCCTCCCCCTGGACCACTATCGGTGCCCGGCCGGGAGCCCGCGGCGATGGCTACAGCAACGATGGCCCCGGTAAAGCCCGTCACCGCGCCCGGCCCGGAGTCCGCGGCGGTGGCTCCAACGGAGCCGGTGCCCGCGCCGGCGCCTCCGGCGAAACCCGCCAAGGCTGAGAAGCCCGCCAAGGATCGCCCCCCGGACGAGCCGAACCCCACGATCCCTCTTCCTTGAGGAACGGGATCCTCTAGAGGACTCGGCGTGCGGGATCCAGTGCCCTGAAACTTCTTCAGCGCACTGGATTGCGGGGGCCAGAATTGCGGGCGGGGCCGTTGCCGGGCAGCAGCCAGCGCTAGGGGGCTGTAGGCGTGAACGGGAAGAGGTCTTCTCCGCCTCCGTGCACCACCAGGCACGTTGATTCCGGTATTTCCCTCCATGCCCCCCTCAGATCCCCCAGCGGCTCGGAAACCACCACGCGCGCGTCGGAGGAGAGCTCCTGGAGCATCGCGTTGTCCGGGTACTGGGCGCGAAGCGTGGAGATGTCGGCACTGTGGAACAGTGTCCGGGACATGCCTTCACTGGAGTAGCGGAACGCCCAGGTGGTCTCGCCGTCGGTGGTTGCGACAGTCATCTGGATGGGGTACTGGATGCCGTGGCGCTTGCCTACGTCTTCAATCAGTCCAACCGCAGAGGCGACCGCAGCACGCGGGTCCTTCTCCAGGCCGAAGGTGAGCGCGACGTAGAAGAACAGCTCCGAGTCCGTCGCTCCCTCAATCAACGGAAACAGCGACGGCTCGACGGCGAAGGCCAAGTCGCGCTTGACCGTCGGGAAATCGGTGATGAGCCCGTTGTGCATCCACAGCCAGCGGCCGTGCCGGAACGGATGGCAGTTGGTCTGTTGGATCGCCGAGCCGGTTGTGGCGCGGATGTGGGCGAAAACGCGCCCGGCGGATGCCAGGGCGGATAATTCGCGGAGGTTGCGGTCGTGCCAGGCCGGCTCCGTGCTGCGGAACACTCCGGGAGTCGGCGCCGATCCATACCAGCCAACACCGAAGCCATCGCCGTTGGTCGTCTCGACTCCCATGCGTGCGTGTTTGCTCTGCATTACCAGTGAGTGGACAGGTTTGTACAAAAGATCATCAAGTTTCACGGGCGACCCCGAATACGCGAGCCAACGGCACATGACGTCCTCCTCGTTTTGGACAGCAGTCCATCACGTGTACCGGACCCGCACATCATCATCCGGGGGTGATTCGACCGGTCGCGGGCGCGCGCGCGCACCGCCTGCAGGATCACCCCCGGCGGGTGAGGCGCCCGCCGGGTCCGAAGCCAACACTGGTTGTACCTGCCAGTGATAGGGCTGCCAGGCGCGAGCCATGAAAAGTACGCGAGTCCACGGAGAAAGGGGCCTTGCAGTGTCGAGACCACAACCAGTCCTCGCGCTGATTGCCTTCTGTGCGGCAATCGGGCTGCTGACGGGCTGCAGCACCACAAGTCCGAACGCCAGCCCCGCCACCAGCCAGACTCCGAGCGTTTCACCGGTATGCGCCGCCTCCGCTGCATTCTCCTCAGCGTTGACGAACTTCAAGGACACCCTCAAGCCAGGTGCCACGTTGGAGCAGATCCGGTCGGCCCGGGAGCAGGTGGCGAAAGCCTACGACGATCTGGTCACGGCAGCCGGTGACGCAGCCAAGGATCGCGTGGATGCCGTCAAGACCGCCCAACAGAAGTTTGGTGCCGCCGTCAACGCCGTTCCCGACACCGCCACCCTGACCCAGGCAATCAACTCCCTGCGGGACGAAGCCGCAAACGTGCAGGCCGCCGTCAGCGACCTCACGAATGACGCCAAATGCTGAAACAGCCGCCAGGGACCCGGGCCTGTGGCCCCATCACCCGCACAGGGTCCCGTTCACAAGCAACGCCTCGCCAATTGAACGCCCGCCAATGGAAAGCAGGGAAGCGAAAATGAGTTTCTTCCAGAACTTTTGGGAATTCTTATGGTGGATGTTTATCTTCTATGCGTTCTTCGCCTTCCTGTGGGCGTTGTTCATGGTGATCGGCGACCTCTTCCGCGACCACGAACTCAGCGGCTGGTGGAAGGCCGTCTGGATCCTCTTCCTGGTGTTTGTTCCCCTCCTGTCCGTTCTGACGTACATGGTCGCGCGCGGCAAGGGAATGACGAAGCGGGCAACGGAGGCGGCCCGCAAGAGCCGGGCGGAAACCGATGATTACATCCGCCAGGCTGCCTCGGCCAGTCCGAGTGAGGAGATCGCCAAGGCCAAGGCCCTCATGGACGCTGGAACCATCACTCCGGAGGAGTTCGACCGGATCAAGAGCAAGGCAGTCGTCTGACTCGGATTGGGGATCCCTCATAGTCGGGGACAGGCCACAATGAAGTCACTACTCAGCACGCCTCCTCGCCCCTAAGGTGGAACCAGGCTGAACCAAGGAGGGCCCAATGGAGCCGGCATCATCCGAACCCGGTCCACGTCCGGCCCTCCCCCGCAGCGTAACCATCCTGCTCGCCCTGGCCGGCGCGGCCGTGGTGGCTTTCGGCCTCGGTGCGATGCGGGGAATTGTCACACCGGTGTTCTTTGCGTTTGTGCTCACTCTGTGTGTCCACCCCCTGCGCCGCTGGATGCAAGGACGAGGAATTCCCCGGGGAATAGCCACGGGAACCACCATCGCGGCCGTCTTCGGGTTGCTGACCGCCTTCGCCGCGGTCCTCATCGCCTCACTGGCACAGTTCTCCGCGCTGCTGCCGCAATACGCCCCCCAAATGCAACAGCTCGGCGCCACAATTTCCAGTGCACTGGAATCTGCGGGATTCGGCCCCCAGCAAGCCCAGGAAGTCCTGAACGGGTTTACCCCCGGCCGTATCATCGGGTTCCTCGGCGGCCTCCTGGGGAACATCGCGAGCCTGGTCACCAGCCTCGTGATCATTTTGACAATGCTCATCCTCATGGCAATCGATGGCTCGCGGGTACCTGTGATCCTGACCCACCTGAACTACCACCGCCCGGCACTGGTCGCCGCCTTCGACGTCTTCGGAACCGGCGTGCGCCGCTATATGGTCGCCACCACGGTCCTCGGGCTCGCCCAAGGCATATTCAACTGGCTGGTCCTGGTCATCCTGCAAGTCCCAGGGGCGCTGCTCTGGGGCCTGTTGTCTTTCATCTGCAGCTTTATCCCCAACATCGGGTACTTCATCGCGATCATCCCGCCGCTGTTCTTCGGATTCCTCACCGGCGGCTGGACCACCGTTGTGACCATCATCATCGTCTACGGCGGGATCAACAGCGTCATCCAGTCCATCGTCCAGCCGAAGTACGTGGGCAACGCCGTGTCGCTCAGCGAGACCCTGACCTTTGTCTCCGTCCTATTCTGGGCCGTGGTCCTCGGTCCCGTCGGCGCTGTCCTCGCCGTCCCCCTGACGCTCTTCGTCCGCGCCCTCCTGCTCGATTCCGATCCCGCGCTCGCATGGTGGCGGCCGTTGACGGGCGACAGGACAGACGTTCAACATCTCCTCAAAGAAGAGGACGAGGCGATCCGCGCCCGTCGCGGCCGGCTACGGCCTGGCCAGCCGGACACCGGCAGCGGTACCAGCACCGGCACCAGCACCGCGCCGAAGGCATGACGCGCCGCCAGGGCGCTGCCCGGGACAGGTGAGAACGCATGCTGAGCACCGTCACCAGCCTGCTGCTGTTCGCCGTCGCCGGTGCGATGAGCACTGTGCCTGTCAGTGTGACGATCATGATCCTGCTCTCCCCGGATCCACGCCGCGGAGCCCTTCCCTTCCTGATCGGCAGCCTTGCAGGTTCTGTTGTAGTGGTGGGCCTCTCGGCGGTCGGGCTGCAGTTCCTGCCCGTAAGGCCACCGCTCCTGCGCAGGGACGAATGGGTGGCCCAGTTTGCCATCGTGATCGGTGTCCTTCTGATTGGGTACTCCCTGTTCCTGTTCCTGAGCAAGGGCCAGCGGGAGAATGCCATGCTGGGCAGGATGACCTCGAGGTTCCGCTCCGCCCGACCCTGGGAATTCGCTGTCCTGGGCCTGGGCCTGAACCTTCGTCCCAAGGCAATCCTGCTGGCCGTCACGGCAGGTGCCGTGATCAGTGTCCAGGAACCGTCGACACTGGAAGGAAGTCTGCTGGTCCTCGCCTACGCCGTCGTGGCGCAGTCCGCCGTCGTTCTTCCTGTCGCTGTGTGGCTCCAGTCCCCGGAGCGCGCCCAAGCGCCCCTGACTACGCTCTACAACTGGCTGCAGCGCCACGGACGCAGGATCGCGGCGATCGTCACCCTGGCGATCGGGCTCGTCGTCGTCGGCTACAGCCTTGTGCAGCTCTGATCCGGAACTTAGCCCAGGAGAGTCCCCTCACCGGCGCCAGCGGGCTTGGGATCGGGGATCCGAACCATGCGGAAAGAGGTGCCGAGCCCGGCGAGGCCGGCAAGGATCGGGACGAATAATGCGATCTGGAGGGCCAGGGGCCGTGCCTCAGTGTTGATTCGGATGATTTCGTTCTGGATGTCCTGCGGTTGGCCGGCGATCTGTTCCTGGAGTTGAGCATCGCTCATCACCTGGGCGTCGTCTTCCAGTACCGTCGCGACTTGCTGCTTCTCTGCTGGCGGGAGGACCGTGCTGGCATTCGACAAGCCGATGAAGATGGCCGACAGCGATGCGAGCATGATGCCGCCGGCGAACGCGAGACCGAAGGACAGACCGAACGATCCCGCGGCCGAATTCACGCTGGCGGCCTCGCTGACCCGCTCGTCCGAAATCGGGGACAGGGTGTAGTTGTTCAGCTGGGATACCAGCAGCCCAAGGCCAAATCCTGAAATGATCAGCGGGATCAGGAGCCACCAGCCGGAGTCCGCGCGCGGCACGACCGGGACCAGCACCACCAAACCCAGGACCAGGAACAGGAAGCCCCACCGTATGAGGCTGGCCGGGCGCCGCCTCCCGGACCTCTTCCCGGCGATCATGGCGACCACGAACATGGTCAGCGAAAGCGGGGCGATCGACAGACCTGACTGCATGGCGTTGTATCCAAGCACCATCTGAAGGTAGATGGGCAGCACGATCATGGTGCCGCCCAGGGCGATCTGCTGGAGCATTTGTCCCGTGGCACCAAAGCGGAACGTTTTGGTTTGGAACAGGTCCGGGTCCAGCAGCGTCGGCTTGTCGCGGCGTTTGCGCTGAACGAGCCAGTAGACCAGACCGCCCAGACCGACGGCACCCACGGCCAGGAGCGCGCCGACAGCCTCGCCGCCTTCTTGCCAGACCAGGATGCCGAGCACGACGCCGCCCATGCCGACAATGGACAGGAATGATCCGAAGAGATCCAGTTCCCGCGGCCCGGTGTACGGCACGTCTTTGACGAGCCTGATTCCGGACAGGACGACCGCGATGATGAGGGCCTCGAGCAGGAAGGCGACGCGCCAGGACAGGAACGTAGTGAGGAAGCCGCCGAGCAGAGGCCCGACCGCGGCAGCAATCGCTGCCGAGGCTCCGACCAGGGCATAGACCCTGTGCTGGGCATCTCCCTCGAAATTTCCGTGGATGAGGGACTGCATGGCAGGAAGGAGCAGCGAGGCACCAAGGCCGCCGATCAGGGCCCAGCAGATGATGATCGGGAGCAGAGTCTGGGCCAGGGTCATCGCGATGGCGCCGATGGCGTAGCAGCAAAGCCCGATGACGTAAGCGCGCTTGCGCCCGATCAGGTCGCCGATCTTGCCGCCGATCAGGATGAAGGCCGCTGAAACGAGCGCCTCAAGGGCGATTGTCGACTGGAGTCCGCTGACGGTCGCACCGATGTCGTTCACCACGGCGGAGATCGAGACGTTCATGATCGACGTGTCCACCACGAGGACGAACATCGCCATCGCCAGCAGCAGAGCGAGCTTCTGGTTGAACGGCACCGTCTGCGCGGCGGCGCCGTCGGGAGAGCTCATTGTGGGCCGTCCCCGCGGCCCGCCGCGTCCCAGATCAATTCACAGCCGGACATGCCGCCTCCTCTGCCGTAGACCGGGCGGGCGCACGCACGGGCCCGGCCCTCCAGGAACGCACCCCGCCAGAGCCCACCGTAGTGCGATGCTGATGCCACGCTAGCTGTCCGCCACCACGGCCGGATCATTCCCGGCGGGTGAGGTTTCGGCGCTCGCCGTCCCCAGCCGGCAACGAAGGACTCCAGCCACCCCCGGCGATGGCCTAACCTAGGAGACTGGCCCCGGCTTAACTGCGGGGCAGACTTCTTATTCCGCCCCACCCAAGAACCAGCCCCCGGAGGCAATCCACCATGGTCGAACAGCTGACGGCCTTTGTGCTCACCTGCCTCGTCGTCGTCCTCGTCCCGGGCCCCGACTTTGCGCTCGTCCTCAGGAACGCGGCCCGCGGCCCGCGGGCAGCGGCAACAGCCGCCGCCGGAATCATGGTGGGCAACACGATCCTTGCCGCACTGGCCGTCCTCGGTGTCACGGCGTTGCTGGAGGCATCGGAGGCCCTTGGGACCGGAATACGGATCGCCGGGGCCGCGTACCTTCTCTACCTTGGTGCCCGGGCCCTCGCGGAGGCCTTTGCCAGGAAGCACAAGCAACCGGCGGTACCGCAGGCTGAAGGCCCCTCCCGCGGCAGTTCACCCTTCGTGCAAGGAATGGTGAGCAACCTGCTCAACCCGAAAGTCGCCGTCTTCTATTTGTCGCTGTTCCCGCAATTCAACGTCGCCCCGCTGCCTGCCCTTGCCCAGCACGCACTGATGGCGGGCATCTTTCTCCTGATCGCCCTGGCCTGGTACGTGCTGCTGGTCAGCGGGCTCAAGAAAGTGACCACCGTCCTCGCCCGGCCCCGAACCAACCGGATCATCGTCGGGGGTTCAGGCGCGGTCCTGGTCGGGGTTGGCGGGACGATCCTGACGAAGACCCTGGTCTCCGCTTAGCCGCGGCTCTCCGCTCAAAACGCGGCGGAAAGCTGCGCCCATCCTGCCGAGCTACCACGGGTCATTCGAAACGGGTGATGGCCTACCGGGACTGTGTGCGCGATGAACGGCGCATCCTGCCACCCGTGGCATCCATCGCTACAGTTGGAATGACGTCATGCCGACGGTTTTGGCCCCGCAGAAACCAGGAGTCTTCCATGAGCAACCAACAGCTGATCATCGTCGGATCCGGTCCTGCCGGTTACACCGCGGCAATCTACGCCGCGCGGGCCGGCCTCGAGCCGCTCGTCATCGCGGGGGCGGTCACCGCCGGCGGCGCCCTGATGAACACCACCGAGGTAGAGAACTTCCCCGGCTTCCCCGGCGGGATCCAGGGACCTGAGCTCATGGACGGCCTGCAGCAACAGGCTGAGAAGTTCGGCGCCCAGGTGATCTTCGACGACGTCACCGAAGTCCACCTCATTGGCCACCTCAAGCGCGTGGTCACCGGCGCCGGGGACACCTATGAGGCGCCCGCCGTCATCCTCGCCACGGGCTCCGCGTACAAGGAGCTCGGATTGCCCGAGGAGAAGAAACTCAGCGGCCACGGCGTCTCCTGGTGCGCCACCTGCGACGGGTTCTTCTTCCGCGACCAGGACATCATCGTGGTCGGCGGCGGCGACTCCGCCATGGAGGAAGCCACGTTCCTGACCCGCTTCGGGAAGACCGTCACGGTGGTTGTCCGCAAGGGCGAGCTTCGCGCCTCCCGCATCATGGCCCAGCGTGCCAAGGACAATCCAAAAATCAGGTTCGCCTGGAACTCCGCCGTCACTGCCATCCACGGCGAGGCCAAGGTCACGGGCGTGACGTTGACGGATACCCGGACCGGCGAAGCCCGCCAACAGGCCGCCACCGGGATCTTTGTGGCGATTGGGCATGTCCCCCGGACCGAGCTGCTGGCCGGCCAGATTGACCTCGACGCCGAGGGCTACATCAAAGTGGACTCCCCCACCACGGTCACCAACCTGACCGGGGTCTTCGCATGCGGGGACGCCGTGGACCACCGCTACCGCCAAGCCATCACGGCGGCCGGTACCGGCTGCGCCGCGGCCCTCGATGCCGAACGCTACCTCGCGGCGTTAGAAGATGCGGACAGCATCGCCACCGCCCTGGTCGAGGAGCCCACCCACTCGTAGGCGCTCACTTCCTGGACCACTGCTTAGACCGCGACGGCGCCGCCGTCGCCGTGGCCCGGCTGGCGGCACTCACGGCTCAGCCGCTTCTTCATCCTGTGCGGCCGGACCAGGCTTGGCCACCGCGGCGTCGGGCTGCGGCTGCTGGTTCGCCGGGCGGTCGGCGTCGAGCTGGTCGGCGTCAAACTGGTCGGCGTCGACGGCGGCGAGGTTGCGGATCAGGACGATGAGCCAGGAGAAGATCAGCAGGGCGGCGATGAGCTCCACAGCGGTCAGGTTGTAATAGCCGACCGGGAACCACAGCACCGCGGCAGTGACGATCGCAGCGAGGAAGACCCAGCCGAGCGCGGCGAAGGTCGCCGGGATGGACGGCACCAGGGCGCGGATCCGGACGATCAGGGACCCGTACACCACCACCATGCCGGACGCGGCCAGGGTGTGGAGGCCGAAGCGCTCATCCACGGGGAACACGCCGACGCAGGCCAGGAAGATCCCCAACAGGACGATCCCGCTTTCGAGCAGCCTGACCCGGTGACGCGCGGACGGGGTCGCCGCCGCCGTCGCCAGGGTCAGGGTGGAGTAGCCCGCCAGGGTGGTGACCACGACGCCGGCGACGATCAAGGTGAAGTTGAACGTCACCCCGGAGATATCGGAGCTCGCGCCGAGGGCGCTGAGGTGCTCTTGCCACCACAGCGGGTCCTGCGCAGTGAGCATGCTGGTGAGGACACCAGTGACGAGGAACCCGGCCAGGAGCGCTGCCAGCCGGTAGGCGGTCATGCTGAGCGCCGAGAGGTAGGCGATGTAGGCGCTGACGGCCCCGGTGGTTCCGACGAGGACGGCGGCTGCCACGGGGTAGAGGACCGCGCCGAGGAACGCTTGCTGGAAGATCGCGAAGAGCGCCAGCCAGCCAAGCAGGAAGATGGACGCGTGGGTCAGTGCGAGGGCGGCGATGTCGATGGCAGTGCGGAGCCGGCCGGACCGGGCCGATGCTGCCGGAGCCGCCGGAGCCGCCGGTGGCGGTTGTTGCCTGCGTTGGACGCAGCCGGCGACCACTGCCCCGGCCCCCAGAATCGCGGTGCCGAGCGCAGCCATGTCACCGGCCGAACCGCGGCCGGACAATGCGACAGGTTCCCGCCCGACGAGCAGAAGCGCGACGCCGCCGAGGACCAGGAAGCCTGCACTGCCGATGACGAGCGCCCGCGACTCGGACGTGACGGCTGCGCGGTGGGTTGGGTCCGACATCACTCACTTCGATTCGCCGGGGTTGCAGGTAACCCCACGCTATGGCCCCTGTGGGGCCGGTGCCGTCACCCGGAGCGGATGAAACCCGGCCAGATACGTCCAGTGCAGCGCCGGCGGCGGCCTACTGCCCCGGGTGCGGAATGATCAGCACGGGACGGCCCTGCAGGCGCGTCAGGTTCACGCTGACCGAGCCTTCCAGAAGCCGGCTCATCCGGGCAACCCGGCCGGGCCGCTGGCCGCCGACGATCAGCGCGGCCGCATCCGTGCTTTCCGCCAGCCGGACCAGCGCCCGGGCAACTTCCCCGTTCAACACCCGGAAGGACCAGGTTCCGCCGGGCACCCCAAGAATGCCCTCCAGAGAGTTGAGCAGTTGCGGGGCCGGGAACTCGGCTTCCAGGTTTCGGACAGGATCAAGGGACGTGCCGTCCCGGTAGCCGGCTTGGTCCCACTCCGTGAGGTAGCTCGCCGGGTCAACGAACGCGCAGATCAGGTGCGCCCTCATGATTGATGCGAGCCCTGCTGCGGCCCGTACCAGCCGCTCGTCGAATTCCCAGGGCACGCCGAGAACGAGCGGGCCGTCCAACCACGGCCCGTCGCCGGCCTGACCGGGATCAGCTGGCGGTTCCACGTCGTCCATCAGTCGCGGCTCCCACGGACGGGCAGCCTATGCCCCGGGGGCGTGCAGAGATTTCACGCCTTCATTATGCCCATTCCCGGTCCCCCAGGGGCAGGGCATCAGCTTGCCGCGGCCGACGCCAAAGCCTGCAGCAGCGGCGTCGTCGGCCGTCCGATCAGGCCGGACAGCTCACCGGTGACGGTAGCCAGCAGCCCGGCCTTGGTGTCCGTATCGAGGGCGGCGAGGAATCCGGCAGTGCCCTCGTCCAGCCCGGCAGCGGTCAGGAGCTGAACCAGTTCGGGTGCCGAAACGGGCCGGTACACGACTTCCTTGCCCGCGAGCTCGGTGATCGCCGTCGCCAGTTCCTCGAAGTCCCAGGCGTGGTCGCCGGAGAGTTCGTAGGTCCGGCCCTCGTGCCCGGCGGAGGTGAGAACGGCTGCGGCGGCCGCGGCGTAGTCCGCCCGGGTGGCGCTGGCTACCCGGCCGTCACCGGCGGCGGCCACGACGGCGCCCGTCTGCCGCGCAGTTGCCACGGTCTGGGCATAGTTTTCGGTGTACCAGCCGTTGCGCAGGAATGTGAAGCCGAGTCCCGATGCGCGGATGAGCTCCTCCGTTGCCTTGTGCTCGGGCGCCAGGATCAGCTCGGTGGTGTCCGCGGCGAGGACGGACGTGTACGCGATGAACCCGACGCCAGCGGCTTTGGCCGCGGTAACGACGTTCGCGTGTTGCGCCACCCGGGCGCCCACTTCGCTGCCGGAGACCAGCAGGAGCTTGTCGACGCCCGCGAGGGCGGCTTCGAGCGCGGCCGGATCGGAATAGTCCGCTACGCGCACCTGCACGCCACGGGCACGGAGATCTTCGGCCTTCGCGGCGTCGCGCACTACCGCGACGAGCGAGGCCGGTTCCTGGGTGGTGAGCAGTTCCTCGAGGACCAGCCGGCCCAGCTGTCCTGTGGCACCTGTTACTGCAATCGTCATGTTGCGCTCCTGGAAGTCGTCGTGAAGTTGTCGAGAAGGGATGTCCATCAAGTTCTGGCAGCCCGGCGAACCGGCGCCCGGGGTTCACAACCGGCCCCCGGTGCGGGTCATTCCCAGTGTTAAGTTGTGTGACAGTTTCGTTGTGCGACGCCGGCGGTCTCGCGGCTCCGCTAAGGGTTCGGCCCTCGCGTCTAGGTCAGGGTCCAGGAACGCTTGGACAGCCCGAACCAGAATCCGTCGATCGCCGTCTTGGCCTGGATGTCGCCCGAGCCGTAGGCGGCTCCGAGGGCAACATAGAGCGGAGCCCAGTGCTCACTGCGGGGGTGCGCTTCGCGTGCGGCCGGCGCCTTGTTCAGGAAGTCCAGGATGGAGTCGACATCGCCGCGGGCCATGGCTTCCTCGGCCCAGTGGTCGAATTCCCGGGAGACCGCCGGCGGGGTGCTGTCCGGTCCGCCGGCAGGATTGAACCAGCGCAGGTTGTGCGTGGTGAATCCCGATCCGACAATCAGCGTGCCCCGGTCGCGCAGGGGCCCCAGCGACACCCCGAGATCGAACAATCCCTGCGGATCGAGCGTCGGCATGGACATCTGCACCACAGGCACATCTGCCGCCGGGTACATCTCCTTCAGCGGAACGTAGGCACCGTGGTCCAGGCCGCGGCTTTCGTCGCGCGCCACGTGGTGGCCGTGGGCGGCCACGAGCTTTTCCACCTCGGCAGCCAGCTCAGGCGCCTGCGGGGCGTCATATGCCACCTCGTAGTACTTCTGGGCGAAACCGCCGAAGTCGTAGACCAGCCCCGGATCACGGCCGGTGGCGCTCAGCGTCACTGGGGCGTTCTCCCAATGGGCGGAGACCATGAGGATGTCCTTGGGCTTGCCGAACGTGCCGGACCACTCGTTGAGTTCGCGGGTCCACGTGGAGTCGTCGGCCAGCGGGGGCGCTCCATGGCTGAGGAAGAGGACGGGAGGCCGGTCGGCTGTCTGAGTCATGGGTCCATCCTAACCCGATTTCATTGAAGCTTCAAGTGTACTGTCCGACGCCTGCCCCGCCGGAACGGGGGCACTGTCACAACGAGGGCACAATCAGAACGAGGGCACAGTGAACCCGAGGCCAAGGAGGCCGCGGCCCGACTGCTCGAGGACGGGATCCCTGGTGAGCGCCGCATGGTTCATCAGGACGTTGATGTCGCGCTGGATCCGCTGGAGCGGGTGCGACAGCCGGTGGACGCTCCCGCCGGATCCCGCCATGACCAACCGAACCGCCTCCGCCGACGCCTCGCCGCTCAGTGCAAGGGAAAGGCGGTATTCCCCGCGCTCCCGGTCCGTCATTGTTGCGGGCCGGCGGCCATGAGAGGCTGCGACCACCCGGATTGCCTCCTGCCAGTGCAGCCGAGCCGTGGCCACCAGGCCGTAGGCCTGGGCATAGCGGACCTGCGCGAGCGGCGCGTCTGCCTGTCGCGCCTCCACCGTGTGCTTGACCTTGCGCACCATCATCAGCTCGCGGAACAGTTCGACGGCGTACTCGGCAGAGCCCAGGGCGGCGGCCGGAGCGACCATATTCAGGAGTGGGCCCATGGGGGTGTGGATCAGCGGATCCTGGTGGATCTCACTTCCCGGGTTGGCCTCCGCGCTCAGGAGGTCCCAGTCCAGCGTTCGATGCTGCGGGACGAACAGGTTCTCGGCGCGAATGTCGTTGCTCCCGGTCCCGCGCAGGCCGGCCGTCTCCCACACGTCGAGGACCTCGACGTCGGCCAGCGGAACCAGGCACTGCAGGCGCACCCCGCCGTGCTGTGCGGCGAGCAGGGCCCACCCGGAATGCATCACTCCGGAGGCAAAGCTCCACTGGCCTGTGATGGCGTAGCCTCCGGGGACCTTGTCGGCCACACCGGCCGGCGCACCGGTGGCGGCCGCCAACGGAGCCGGGCCGGCCGCGAACACCTCATCCTGCGCCCTCCGCGGCCACCGGGCGAGCATCCAGACATGCTCGATCAGGTGGCCCGCCGTCCAGGCCGTGGAGGCACAGCCCCGGGCGAGCCGGCGGACCACCTCGGCGTAGGTCTCCACGTCCATTCCAAATCCCCCGACGGCCTTGGGGGAAAGCAGGTGAAAGAGTTCGGCCGCCTGCAGTTCCGCCATGGTGGAGTCCGGGATGCGGCGAAGCCCCTCCGTCTCCGCGGCCCGCTCACGCAGGGCCGGAATAAGCCCCTGGACCCGGGCGAGCATCTCTTCGCGTGATGGGACAGCGGCAGGTGCCGAAGCGCCGGAACGGGCCGCCGGTTCGGCGCGGGCGCTGAGTTTCGGCATGGCGAGCGGCTCATCATGCCGGGCAGCTCCGGCGTCGGACGGCAGCACGAGCGTGTGGGCGGTGTGGTCGCGCTTTGCCGCCAGGTACCGGAGGTTGGCCGGAGAGGCATGGACGCCGGTGGCGATCTGCGCGGAAACCTCGACGCCAAGGTCCCTCAGCTGGGCGGCCTTGTCCGGGTTGTTGCTGAGCACGCGCACCGCGCCGGCGCCCAGGGCCCCCAGCATCTGGGCCGCGGCCGTGTAGTCCCGCTCGTCTTCGCCGTGGCCCAGGGCGAGGTTGGCCTCGTAGGTGTCCAGCCCGCCGTCCTGGAGGGCATAGGCATCGAGCTTGGAATACAGGCCGATGCCCCGGCCTTCCTGGCGGAGGTAGAGCAGGAATCCGCCGGCGTAGGCGATCCGCTCCACGGCCTCGCGCAGCTGCGGGCCACAGTCACACCGCTGGCTGCCGAACACATCCCCGGTCAGGCACTCACTGTGCAGCCGCACCAGGGGTCCCGCGCCACCGGGCGCATCGTCCCGCACTGCCCGCTCCCAGTCGCCCAGGCCCAGCAGCAGGTGCTCCTTTCCGTCCGCGAGCCCACTGAAGGTCATCACCTCGGCATCGGCGGTGAAGCCGTCCGGAAAGCGGAGCGGCACCGAAACCCGGCTGCGCACAGCAGCTGCGGGGGCGGTGGCCGCCCGGGCGATGGTCTCTGACACAGTGCTCATCTCAGGTCCTCAGGTCTTCGGTAAGGGGTGCAGCCGGCGTCGAGCTCTTTCGGCCTTCCCCACAATTTTACTTGAAGCTTAAAGTTATACGGTTGCGTGGCCGGTCACGCAAGAGGAGTCTCCGTGTGACGGACCCGGCGGAGGAGATCGGCTTGCATCGCGGGCAGGTGCGCACAGGCGGGGGTGCACGAACAAGCGGCAGGGCAGTGGCATGATGCAGTCGTGACTATCGCAAAAACCATCCTGTTGTTCGTCCTGGCGGCGGCAGCTGAAATTGGCGGGGCCTGGCTCGTCTGGCAGTCCGTCCGCGAGGGCCGGGATTGGTGGTGGGCCGGACTGGGGGTAGTGGCCTTGGGTATCTATGGCTTCGCCGCGACACTGCAGCCGGACCCGCACTTCGGACGCATCCTTGCCGCGTACGGCGGCGTCTTCGTGGCCGGCTCGCTGGCCTGGGGCGTGGTCTTCGACGGGTTCCGGCCGGACCGGTGGGACGTCCTGGGCTCGGCGATCTGCCTCCTCGGGGTGGCCGTCATCATGTTCGTTCCCCGCGACGCGGGCGGACGATGACCATGACCCGGTTCGTGATTGGCCCGGATGTGGCCCTGTATCTCGCCCGCCAGGAAGCGGCGATCGCCCAGGACCACCAGCTCGTGGCGCCGACTCTTCTTCGCTCACATGTGCTCTCGCTCCTGTACCAGGCAGCCCGGCGCGGCGACGTGACGCAGGCAGAGGCCGACCGTCAGCTCGAGTACCTGCGGGGCCTTCGCATCCGCCTCCTCGGGGACCGCGTCTTGCAGCGCGCCGCGTGGCGGCTCGCCGAACAGCTGGGATGGGAAGACACCTTCGACGCCGAATACGTGGCACTGACCCGGCTTCAGGCGGACGCGTTCGTGACGCTCGACGCCGCGCTGGCCACGGCCGTGCAGGGGCTGGTCAGCATCGCGGAGCCCAAGGTGTTGCTCGCCCGCGCCACAGACGCCAAACCAAGCGCGGACCTCTAAGCAGCGCAGGCCCAAGCCGCCGGCCCTAAGAGCCGAGGAGACTAACGCGCCTGGCACCGCCTACCGGCCGGCCGTGCGGTCCATCACCTCGCCGAGGATCCGCGCGCCCTCCCGGAAGGCGCCCGGGTTGGCTCCGGCGTAGTTGAGTCGAATGAACGGCCCCGCCGGCTCGGCCGGGAACCACTCGGTGCCGGCGGCGATGATGACGCCGGCGGCCTCGCAGTCGCGGACGAGCCGGTCGACGTCGGTCCCGTCCGGCAGGCGCGCCCAGAGGTTCAGCCCGCCCCTGGGGAGATGCTCGACGTGGGCCAGCGGCGCAAGCTCCCGCAGGCTGCTGACCAGCAGGTCCCGTCGGGCCTGGAGCTGGTGGCGCAGTCCGCGCAGGTGGGTCTGCCACCCCGGCTGCGTCACGACGTCGAGGGCGGCCGCCTGGAGTACACCGCTGACATACATCGACTCGGCTCCCCGGGCGGCCAGAATGCGCTCACGTGCCGGGCCGCGGGCGATTACCGCAGCGATGCGGATGCCCGGCGACACGCTCTTGGTCAGCGAGCGAATGTAGACCACATGGCCGGAATCGTCGCGGGCGGCCACGGGCGCGGCATCGGTGGTGATGCCGAAGTCATGCGCCCAGTCGTCTTCAACAAGGAACGCTCCGTGGGAGCGGACCACTTCCAGCACCTGCTCAGCCACACGCGCCGTCCATTGCGCGCCGGTGGGATTCGCGTAGTTGGGCTGGGCGTAGAAAAGCCGGGCTCCGGTCTCCTCGAAGGCACGGGCCAGCGCGTCGGGGTCCGGTCCCTCGGGGCCGCTGGGCACCGGAATAACCCTGACGCCGGCCTGGGTCGCCGCCAGGATGGCGCCCCAGTAGGTCGGGGATTCCACCAGCATCGGCTGCCCGCTGCCCACAAGTGCCCGGAAGACGGAACTGAGCCCGCTCTGGCTGCCGGGCAGCACAATCACGTCGCTTGGTGTGGGTGGCGCCACCCCGGCCGGGGTGGCATCGCGGAGTTCGTGCGCAAACCAGGACTGCAGGTCCGGCAGTCCCGCCACGGGCGGGCACGATATTGCCGCCTCGCTGCGGGCCGCCCGGGTCAGGGCCGCCCGCACTAGGCGCTCCGGAAGGAGCTCCCGGTCCGGGTAGCCCGAGTGGAAGGCGATGACGTCGTTCGGCGCGGTGCGCATCGCCGCCGATACGGGCCGGACCGGCGCCTGGGGTGAGCCCAGCGCGGCCGTCTGCCAGCCGTAGTCCGCCGGCCGGGCGGTTCGGACGGACCGCACAAAGGTTCCGACGCCGGGACGGCTCTCGATCAGGCCCTGCGCGGCGAGCGTGCGGAGCACCTTCTGCACCGTCACGGGACTGGCCTGGTACTCGGCAACCAAGGACCGCGTGGACGGCAGCCGGGCGCCGGGTGCGGCCCCTGAAATCCACCCCCGGAGCCGAGTCAGCATTTGCGAGGTGCTATCGTTATTCATGAGAGACAATAGTAGCGCTACTACGGTTATTGACCAACCGATATCCTCCCGGCCGGCAACCGGCATGTGGTGGGGGCTCCTCGGCGTCGCGGCCTTCTCCTTCACGGTTCCGTTCACCCGGGTGGCGGTTGCCGGACTGTCTCCGCTTTTCATCGGTTCGGGCCGGGCCGTTGTCGCCGCCATTCTCGCGGCGTGTGCCCTCGCCCTGACCCGGCAGCGCCCGCCCCGCGGCGCGCAGTGGGCGCGCGTCGCCGTCGTCGCCGCCGGGGTGGTTGTCGGCTTCCCGCTGCTGACCTCCTTCGCCCTCGCCTCCGTTCCCGCCAGCCACGGCGCCGTCGTCATAGCGCTACTCCCGGCGGCGACGGCAGTGATGGCAGTCCTTCGCGGCCACGAACGCCCGTCCGTCACGTTTTGGATCATCACCGGCGTCGGAGCGGTTGCGGCCATTGGGTTCGCGTCCGCGCAGTCGGGCGGCATTGGAGAACTGCACCAGGCGGACCTGCTGCTCTTCGGTGCCGTGGCGGCCGCGGCGGTCGGCTACGCCGAAGGCGGCAAGCTGGCCCGCGAACTGGGCGCCTGGCAGACCGTCTCGTGGGCACTGGTTCTCGCCTCTCCCCTCATGGTGGGGCTCGTGGCCTTCTCCACGGCCGGGCAGCCGCCAGCCGGCACTCCTGTGCAATGGGCCGCCTTCGCGTACCTTGGGGTCGTGAGCATGTTCCTCGGCTTCTTCGCCTGGTACCAGGGCCTCGCCATCGGCCCCATGGCACAGGTCAGCCAGATCCAACTCGTCCAGCCTGTGCTGAGCATCGGCTGGGCCGGGCTGATCCTGGGCGAGGAGCTGACCTGGACCACCATCGTCGGCGGCGCCGTGGTGGTTCTCTGCGCCGGCCTGGCCGTCCGGTCACGGTCCGCGCCGCAAAGGGCCAAGGCGGTGACGGGCGTGGCGGCAAAACAGTCCCGCTGACCCAAACTCCGCCCCGCACTACAACACAACAGCCCGATCCCGATCCGAATGGAGGATCCCCGTGTACATTCCCGCACATTTCGCCGCCGGCCCCGATGCCGTCCAGCAGCTGCTCCGCCGTCCGGCCGCCGCCAACCTGATCACAGCGACCCCGAAAGGCATCCTGGCCACGCTCATTCCCTTTGTGTTCGACCCGACGTCCGGTGAACACGGTGCGCTGCACGGGCACCTCGCCCGCAACAACCCCCAATGCACCGAGTCTGCCGCCGGAGAATCCCTGGCCATCATCCAGGGCGCGGACGCCTACATCTCGCCGACGTGGTACCCGTCGAAGGCAGAGCACGGACGCGTCGTTCCGACGTGGAACTATTCCACCGCCCATGTTTACGGCAACCTCGTCATCCACGACGATCCGGACTGGCTCGCCGGCCACGTACGGCAGTTGAGCGACCACAATGAAGCCGGCTCGGAGCGGCCCTGGAGTGTCGATGATGCCCCGGAGCGCTACATTGCGGGCCAACTGCGGGCGATCGTCGGCGTCGAACTTCTCATCACCCGGATCGAGGCCAAGAACAAGCTCAGCCAGAACCGGCCCGACGCCGACATTGACGGCGTGGTGGCCGGGCTGCGGGCCCGCGGGCAGATGGAAAGCGCCGCCGATGTCGAAGCGGCCCGCGAGGTCCGCGACCGGCCGCGATGCCCCCACTCCGATGCCTCGGCCCTGCCACCGGACTGAGCCAGGGCAGGGCGGAGCGGGAACACATATTCAGCGCCCTCAGTCCTATCGTTTTCGCTAGGTTTTCGTACCGGTGACACGCAATGGGTCCGGCGCACTGCCCATTGCCGCGGTCCGGGCCCTGCAGCCTGGGCCGCGGCAGGGATCAGCTTCTAACCCTGGCGCAGCCCGAGTGTGTTGCCGTCAGGATCACGGAACCACGCACCCCTCGCCGGGCCGAGCTGAGCGATGTGGCCCGTGGTCGCCAAGGGCCCTTCGGTATAGTCCAGGAATTCGACGCCCCTGGCGCTGAGGTCCTGGACCACGGCCTCGATATCCTCCACCTCGAAGTGCGCTTGGGTGTGCTCCGTGGCGACGGGCGGGCGCTTGAAAATTGATATTTCGCTGGCGGTTCCGCAGCGGTACCGTACGCCCACAGGGGTTTCCCACAAGCATGTCAGGCCGAGGGTTTCGCCGTAGAACGCCTTCGCCCGTTCCAGGTCCGTGACCGGAATTGTGGCAACAACCATCGTGGCAGAAATCATCAGATGCCTCCTCGGTAGACCCACCCGATCGGTGCGGGCGGTCCGTCGCGCCGGGAACCCGGGAGCCGGAACTGGGAACCGGGTCACCGTGCTTGTTCACGGATCGTCGCACCGTTCACCGGCACCTGGACAGGGTCTTCGGGCCTTCGTCGCAGCCCTTTTCGCAGCGCTTTCCCGTTGCCGACACGCAAAACGCCTGGCGCTACGGGAATACCAGCAGCGCCAGAGAATCTCCGCGTCATCCGTGCGCGTCCGTAGCGGAATCCCACGACTGCCATCTCATGACGGCGCGTGATGGGCATCGGCACAGCAACCCGTTTCGACCTTGTGCATTCACGCTGGCAGGTCCTTACTGGTGGGAGGTTGGGCGGCAGGCGCTCCAACCGCTGGACCTGGATCTAGGAGGCCAACATGTTCGCTCGCGTCAGCACGTATCAGCCCGGCCCGGACAGCTCCGGGGCACCCTCAGATGACACCGTCAACCGGGTGCTCCAACTGCCGGGATGCCTGGGCATCTATTACTTGCTTGGGAAGGACAACAAGTCACTGTCGATCACGCTGTGGGAGGACGCGGACGCCCTTGCCGGCAGCGAGCAGGCTGCCGGCAAGATCCGCGCCGAGACCAGCGCGGAGCAGCACATGCAGATCCTGGGCGTCGAGGAATTCGAAGTCCTCACCAAGCACCTCAAGGGCTAAGGGTCAGGCGTCATCCATCGCCAGGGACGATCGGCGGAAATCGGTGCGCCATACGTCCAGGTCGACTCCGTCGCCGTCAGTGAGGACGTATTCGGGCCAGCGATCGAACGCCGAGCAGGGATGGGATATCCCGAAGTCCACCGTATCGGTGACCTCCAGCCCGGTCGCTTCGGTGAGGACTGCGTGGTGGTCGTAGAGATTGCGCACCGCCGCGGCGGCGCCGTTCTTTGTGGCACCGTCCGCTGTCCGTGCCGACAGGAAGACCGGCAGTCCGGCGTCGTACGGAAGATCCCGTTTGCCGGCCCCGACAACCGCCATACCGGGTTCAGGGGTTGAGACGACGACGGCGCGAACAGAAAGCGCCGGGATGAGTCCCGGGACGGGGCTGACGGCGGCGTAGGTTCCGTGATCGTGCGTGACGTAGCAACCGGATCGGAGAATGGTTCGTGTTCCGGGCACCTGGCCGGGGTCGGGAAGGAACTCCACCACCCGGTCAGGGAACGCGGATCCGCCCATTGAATAGATGGGAGTGGCGGTCTCGAAGAACGCCGCCGCGGCCAGATAGATGTCCCGCACCAGTTGGCAATGCCGGTCTACCGCCGCGACCGTCTCCTCAGCCCTGCTGTTTGGCACCACGCCCTCGTAGCCGGCGACCCCCACCAGTCTCAGGCCCGGCGTGGCACGGACCAACTCAGCCAGCAGAAGACCGTCGTCCAGGCTCCGCACCCCCGTGCGCCCGCCTGGTGTTCCGACGTCGATCAGCACCTCAAGGGCGGTGGCACCGCCGTCGAAGACTTCCCCTGCCGTCCTGATCCCGGCCGCCGAGTCGACGAAGCAGCGGATCTCCCGTGCGGGGTCTTCCTCCAGCCACGTGCGGATACGCGTCAGTCCGAATTTGTCGACGATCTCGTTGGCGACCAGGACGTTGCTATGTCCCCACGTCAGTGCCGAGGCGACTTGATCCACGGTGGCGACGGTGACGCCGACGGCGCCCGCGGCCAGTTGCCGCTCGATGATCGGTGCCGACATGGTTGTCTTCACGTGTGGGGCGAGATCCACGCCCCGGTCCCGGCACCACGCCGCCATGACCCGGATATTGATCTCGAGGGCCTCGCTGTTGAGCCGCAGCTGGGGATACGCCGGGCCTGTGACGATCCTGGCCGCGAATTCGCCCTCGGCTCCGTCTTGGCTCTCGATCAGCTTGCCCACGCCACTCCCCTGTTCCTAGGTCCCAAAAGTTTCTGCACTGATTGCTTCAACACTGGAACAAATCTACTGGAGTACCAGCGCACGGGTGGACTCGGCCAGTTGCCTGCGAAGGAGAAGCGGTGTCACACTCGGGCCATGGTCCCGCTGATTCAGAGGCGACTGCGCGAGTGATATGAGCCCCGCGCCGACTGACTTGCTTCACTTCACCGAGCACGGCTCGGGCAAGCCTTTGCTGCTCATACACGGGTTGATGGTCACCGGCGAGATGTTCGGCCCAGTGCTCGAGGCTCTCGCCGCCCGGCATCCGGTGATCATTCCAGACCTGCGCGGGCACGGGCGGAGCCGGGGACTTCCGCCTCCGTACAAGGCCACACAGCTGGCGGCGGACCTGGCCCGCTTGCTGGATCATCTCGCCATCGACTCCACGGCCGTCCTTGGCTACTCGCACGGGGGCGCCATCGCGCAGCAACTGGTCCTGGACTTTCCCGGGCTCTGCGAGCGCCTCGTGCTCGTGTGCAGCTATGCCTACAACATGGCCACCTGGCGCGAGTGGGTCGAAGGCCATGTGATGCCGCCGGCGTTCCGGGTCATGGGGATGCGCCGGCTGGCCAGGCTGGTAGCCGGCCAGGCGGCCCCGCAGCTGGGCAGCGAACGTACCGACTGGCTGGCCGCGCTCATGGCGGACCAGGACGCCCAGGCGATGGCGTCCGCGTGGAAGGCTGCGATGGCGTTCGACAGCAGGCCCCGGCTGGCCGAAATCGCGTGCCCGACGCTCGTCGTCGCGGCCGCGAACGACCAGGCGGTGCCGTTCCATCACGCGAGGATGCTCCACGCCGGCATCCCCGGTTCCCGCCTGGTGGTGATCGACGCCGCCGACCACGCGCTGATCTGGACGCATCCGGAGGAGCTCGGGCGCGTAGTCGGGGATTTCCTCGGCGCCTGAGTGCGGGCAAGCCCCGGGCGAACTGCCGCTCCGGTCCGGTGCCTATACGTCCAGCGCCGGGTTCCGGTCGAAGAAGCCCACCGGCTTGAGCCAGAACGCAACTGTGTCCGCCGGCATTACCGGCCACTCCTCCGGCCGCGGGATGTGGTGGATGCCGAAGACGTACCAAAGGACGACGTCGGTGTTTTCCACGGACCGGCCCTGCCGCACCCATTCCGGCATTCCCAGTCCGCCTGCTCCTTGGTTCACAAACTCGCCGGCCGGCCAACGTTCGTTGGCATCGTTCGGCGTCACCCATACCGTGTGCCCAATGACCTCGGCGCGCTGGAAAACCGGGGATGCCGGGTCAAAGAATGCGGGGAACGACGCTCCAGGCACCAGCTTGTAAGACACCGGGGTTCCCAGTCCGTTGACTGAATTGTCGTTTGTCACCGACCATGCCCGCTGGGTTTCCCAGGAATAGTCGTCGTGCCCCTCGGTCGTGATGGGGGTCTTTTTCTGATGCAGGGCGAGCCCGTACGGATTGTCCGGACCCATCGGGACCATCTCGGTTTCCGAGCGGTAAACCGTGTTGGCCGCACCGTCGATGTCGAGGTCGAGCCGGGCCACCAGGAAGTGTTGATGGAAGGGCGCGTAGGTCCGGTTGTCCACAAGGGTTCCGCTCGGATGCTCCTGGCCCTCGTCGAAATGTGTGACCACCATGATTCCAGTGGCTCTTACTTCGCACTCGATGTTCCCGTCCTGGTAGAAGCGCCAGTAGACCAGGTATTCGTAGTTGGCCACAGTGACATGGAACGAAACCACCAGTCGACGCATGCGGCGCACCTCCATGCCGCCGTCGTGGTCGATGTGCTTCCACAACACCGCTGCGTCCTCTTCGTGGATACAGATCGCATTCTTGATGGTGAAGGGCTCCCCAGCCGAATTGTGCATGACCGCGTCCAGATACCTGATCTCTCCGAGACAGTCGCAGCCCAGTTCAAGCGACGTCGTCATGAATCCCAGACCCCATTCGCCGACGTCGAACGCGGTACGGCGGTAGTGGTCCTCACTGGGGTCCCGATAGGGAACAGCCATTTCGGCGAAGGACAGGCGGTTTGCGATCGGCCGTTCCCGGCCTCCGTCGCGATACCTGACCCGGTGGATGGTCATGCCTTCGCGGTAGTTGAACCCGATGCGCATGGACCAGTTCTGCCAGCTGATCCCGTTGCCATCAACGCCGAAGGACACGCCCTCTGGCTGGACGATGTCCAGCGGCTTCAGCGGTTCACGCGTGCTGGCGTTGCGGAGCCGCTCCGGGATCAGCGCCGGGACATATTCGCCCATGACCTCGGGAGGGTCAACCGCATAGGTGTCCTCGATGTCCAGAAGCTCCATCGAGGCCAGGTCAATGATGCAGTGGAAACCGTTGACCGGACCTGCATAGGGGTTCGCTCCCGGACGGGCACGGACCCAGGTATCGGACCAGCCGATCCGGCGGCCCTGGTACTTTTCCGGGACCATTGTCAGGCCGTAGGTCCAAACGTCCATGAAGACCAGGGACAGGTCCGTGATGCCGCGCTTGGCAAGCGCAGCGATCACGCGCGGGTCACTGCGCAGCGCCGCGTCAGCTTCTTCCCACTCGTCCACGGTCATGTTCGCCTGGACTCCCGGGACATGGGTGAAGGAGAGGACAACCCCGCGGGTCAGGGACAGCCGCGCCTGGTAGGTCTTGTTGGAGGACCGTTCGAAGCAGTTCACCCCGACGACCCGATCGGGCGCCGCCGCTCCGGCTTCGAAGGCGTCGACGGCGGCCTTGTCCGGTTCGATCAGCTCAATGGCCGCCAGTCGCCAGGCAGGAAATGTGATGCCCTGCTCGCTGGCGAGCATGACCACCGCTGCACGGAACTCGTCCGCGCTGAGAGGATCCAGTGGATGAAACGTGGCCGCAATGTTCACTGCGCTCTCCTTCTCCGAGATCTTGTTGCCCTGCTCCGGCCATGAACCCGGAGCCGCTGGACCGCTGGCGGGTCCCTAGTTCGTTTCCTCCCTGATGTGCCAGGGAGAGCCATATCCTTCAGGCTCGGGGGCGGCCATCAAATCCAGGAATGGTTTGGCGGGGAAAGCCTCCGGCCCCAGGACGCCTGCCCCCGTCCATGTCCCGCTGGCAAGCAGCTCGAGAGCAATGATCGGGTTGATGGCCGTTTGCCACACAACGCATTGGCTGGCGTAGTTTTCCATCGTCCACGCATTGTCGGCCACATGGTAAAGGTAGGTACTTCGTGGATTGCCTTCCTTGTCTTGACCCCGGACCAGGACCCCCGCACATGTCTTGCCCGTGATTTTCGGGCCGAGCGTGGCAGGGTCCGGGAGGCACGCTGCAACAACGTCCCTCGGGCTGACCAGGGATCCTTTGACGTTCACCGGTTCGGTGGAGTCGAGACCGAGTTTGTGCAGAACCCGGAGCACGTCGATGAATTCGTTGCCAAGGCCGTACTTGAAATTCACGGTTTTGGCGTCAATCCAGCGCGGCATGAGAAGCACTTCTTCGTGTTCGACATTGACGCATTCGACAGGCCCAATGCCCTCCGGGAAGTCGAAGACCTCGGGCTCGCTAAACGGCTCTGTGGTCCTCCAGCCAAGCTCGGATGAGTACACGACAGGCGGGTTCAGGCACTCCTCAATCGTCGTCCAAATCGAAAAAGAAGGGGCAAAGTCATAACCTTCAACCACCAGGTTGGCCCCGTCCCGGACGGCCAATTCGTCGATCCGGGAGAAGAGGAATTCCTGGGCATAGGCGGCAAAGACATCGGACAGGCCGGGTTCGACGCCCATTCCTACCAAGGCCAGGCGGCCGGCGGCTTCCCATTCGCCCGACTGGTCAAATTGCAGATCACCCAGCTTCAGTCCTGGGAGCTGATAGGGCACCTCCGGATGCGGCGTCGACAGCGACATCGCCATATCGAGGTACGTTGCACCCGCCTCCGCCGCCCCTTCGAAGATGGGCATCACAAAGCGTGGGTCAACGGCATTGAAGACGTGTGTGATGCGATACCGGCGTATCGCATCGGCAACCGCCCCCTTGCTCGAAGCGTCCAGGGCCACCGCCTCAAAGCGCTCCCTGAGGCCAGAAGGAAGGGATTGCACGACAGATTCGGCGCGCGCCGCGTCGTAGTCCGCGACGACGAATGCGTCGAAGAAGCCCCGGCGCGCCGCGATGCCTGCGGCTGCTCCACCCACGCCGCCGGCGCCTATGCACAGGATCCTCATTGGTGTCCTTCAGCTGGGAGCCACCGGGTGGAAACCACGGGGTCGGCGGTGAGATTCTTGGCGGCGCGCCTCATTCGTCCGCGCTCCGGGACAGTGTGCGGCCGCGGAAGAAGTCGGGCTTCCGAATCCACCAGACACCCATGAGCACGGCCCCCATCAGCAGGCCGCCGATGCCCACCACGGCCTCGGCACCAATACCGAAGATCGTCACGTTGTTGCCATCTGCGTCCTGCAGCCAATCGGGCTGGGCGAAGTTGGCCAGACCGTAGACGAAGACGGCTGCCAGCATGAGGCTGCCTACCAGCGGGAACACCCCGCGCATGATGAAGTTCCGGAAGGACGACGTCAGTGTCTTGCGGTAGAACCACACGCAGGCGAGGCCGGTCAGTCCGTAGTAGAACGCGATCATCAGACCGATCGAGCCGATCAGGGCCAGAAGGAGGGACGGGCTGATGAATGTGAAGACGAGGAAGAAGAAGGCGGAGGCGATGCCCATGCCGATGGTGGACCAGGTGGGGGTGAGGAAATTCGGGTGGATCCGCGCGAACTTTTCCGGGATCGCCTTGAAGACCGCCATCGACAGCGAAGTGCGCGCCGTCGGAAGGATCGTCGTTTGGGTCGACGCCGACGCCGACGTCAGGATGGAGAATCCGAGAAGCGTCATGAGGATCGATCCAACCGGGCCCTCGCCGAACAATGTTGGTCCGATGGCCGAGAAAACGTCGGCCGAGTTTTGCGGATTTGCCAGCCCGATTCCCGAGTCGCCGACGCCGGCGAAGGCGACGGCGGCGACGGTCACGATCGCGTAGGTGGCCAGCAGGAGGACTGTGCTGATGATGGCCGCGCGCCCCGGGGTCTTTCCCGGGTCCTTCGTCTCCTCATTCACCGAGACCGCGCTGTCCCAGCCCCAGTAAATGAAGATCGCGGTCAGCATTGCAGGGGCAATCGTCTCGCCGAAGTCGAGTGTAAAGGGATTGAACCAGTCCAGGGACGGGATGAGGGAGTACGGCTCGGCGGTCCCCGAATACACCCTTACCAGGGCGAAGACTGCGAAAAAGATCAGGATGAGGATTTCGAACGAGAGCAGAACGTATTGCACGCGGGCCGTGAGCTCGATGCCCCGGTAGCAAATCCAGGTCATTATCGCGATCCACGCCAGGCCGGCAATCGTCGTCGCAACGACGTTGCTCGACAGGGCCGCAACCTCCGGCAGCCCAAAACCGCCCACAAACGTGAACGAGTACGCGCCGGCGATCTGGGCCAGGTTGGACATGACCACGATGTCGGCGATGATAATTCCCCAGCCACCCATCCAACCTGTGACCGGACCAAATGCTCGTGACGCCCACGTAAACGTAGTTCCGCAGTCAGGCTCCGCCTTGTTCAGCTCCTGGTATGCGACCGCAATGAGGTACATCGGGATGAAGGCGAGAAGGACGATTCCGGGCGCCTTGACACCGGCAAAGATGGTGCCGCCGACGACGATGAATCCCAAGCTCGCCGCAAGGCTGTACGCAGGGGCCGTCGATGCGACTCCCACGACGACACTCGATACGAGACCGAGCGCACCGCCCTTCAGCCCCTTGCTGTCGACTTCTTTGCTCCCGGAATGAACAGTGCTTGCCATCTTGTCTCCCAACCGAGGAACCGGCAGTGCCGGTGAAGCGGTATCCAACCCTTACCCAACGAAAAGCGGGAGACCCGATGGGTAACTACAGCAAATAATCCATCGTCTGCAGATTTACCGCAAGAGGGCGGATTGATCCGGTCCAGGGGCGTGGGGTCCTGCGCTTCCTCGGCGGTCTAGGTGTCTTCTTTCGTGGTCTCCGTGAAGAGGTCACCCTGTGCGGCGCCGGAACCGGACCTGCCGCCGCCCGCGCCGCGCAGGACGAAGGCGATTCCGACGGCGACTACTGCGCCGGTCAGCGGCCCGGCGACATACACCCAGTAGTCGCTGAAATGGAGACTGGCGAGATCAGGCCCGAACGTCCGGGCCGGATTCATCGACGTGCCGGAGATGGGGCTGCCCCACAGGCCCGCCAAGGCAATGTAGGCGCCTACTCCAAACGCCCCCAGCAGACCGACGTTCTGGGCCCCGGAGGCGGTTCCCAGGATGACGCTGACCAGCACCATCGTCAGCAGTGCCTCCATCAAGAACGCGGCGCCGGCCGTATAGTCCGCCGCCGGATAGTTGGAACCGTACGTGGCGGAGACTCCGATTACGGCTTGCAGCAGCAGGCAGGCAAGCGTCGCCCCGATGAGCTGGACAACGATGTAGCCCGGCACCCGTCGCCACGGGAAGTCGCCGCGGAGGGCGAACGCGATGCTGACCGCGGGGTTCAGATGCGCGCCCGAGATCTTGCCCATGAACAGGATGATCCCCATCACCATCAGGCCGGGGGCCACCACGGCCGCCGTGCGGCTGATCACACCGGGGAACGCCTGGCTCATCATGCCGCCACCGGCCGCGACAATGACGAGTAGGAATGTGCCATACAACTCCGAGAACAGCCGCCGCCATTCCTGCCGGGGATCGTTAAAATCCTGGATTCGCTGCATGATGTTTTGCTCGAGGACCCCCAGTTCGCCGGCAAGATTGTGCTCTTGCGCCCGGGTCTCACCCGCGCCCACGCGTCCGGTTCCGTCTTGTCCCTGATTTTCCGCCATGGCCCGTCACCTCCGCCGACTCTGGCATCGTGATGGTGCCGCACCCAAAGCGGGCCGGCACCTGAGACCCTCAATGTACCGCTGCCGGAGATGGTTGTCAGCGCTGTGCGAGTGGGCCGCTGCTGGTTGGTGGCTGGCTCGTTCCGTCCGCCATCCGGGGCTGTTCATTCGGCCTGCAAATTCGTGGGGACATCCGCCGGGCAAAGTCCTAGCATTCAGCCATGAGGCAAGAAACCTGGCAAAAGTATTCCGAGTGGCCCCTCGTCGGTGCGGCCTTCATCTTTCTGGCGGCCTATTCGGTCCTGGTCATTGCCGAACCGCCGGAGCCCTATGCCGCCGCGCTGGCATTCGTCATGGGGTCCACGTGGGTTGCCTTCGGCGTCGACTACCTCGTGAAGTTGCTCCTGGCTCCCCACCGCGGCCGATGGTTCGTCCGTCATCCTTTGGATCTGCTCATGGTGGTGCTCCCGGTCGCGCGGCCCTTGCGGCTCCTTCGCCCGTTCACCTTGCGCCGAGTGATGGAACGGGCCCCGGGCACTGCCATCCGGACCCGCGTCATGGCCTATGTCATCCTGTCCGCGATCATTCTGGTCTACACCGTTGCCCTGAGCGTCCTCCATTTCGAAAGGGCCGCACCCAACGCGAACATCACCACCATGGGCGACTCATTGTGGTGGGCCATCGTCACCCTTACAACAATCGGCTACGGCGACTACTACCCCGTCACAACTCCCGGCCGGTGGGCTGCGACCGCGCTGATGATCGGCGGATTTGCTGTCCTGAGCATGGTCACCGCGGCCGTGTCCTCCTGGCTCGTTGAAAGCGTGACGGCCGCAACCCATGGCCCGAAGAACGCGGACGAACCCATCGGCAGCGAGGACCTTGCCCACCTTACGGCCCAGATCAACAGGCTCCATGAGCAGCTTGCACGGGGACAGGACCCTTCCGGCAGCGGCCCGGCCGAAGGACAAGAACGCTAGGAGCCACGGTTGATGGCCGCTTCCGGCGGGAGCGCGACAACAGTGCCCTGGATCGCCGTCATGGGCACTGCCCCGAAGTCCCGGGAGTCTATTGACACGGCGCGGTTGTCGCCCAGGACGAAGACGCTGCCGGCCGGCACCGTCTCGGGCCCGAAATAGGTGCCGTCTATCCGGCTGTGGTCGATGAACGGCTCGGCGACGGCAACGTCGTCGACGAACAGCTCCGAATCCCGGATGGCCACCCTCTGACCGGCCCGCGCTATGACGCGCTTGATCGCCGTCCGGCCATCGGCCGGGCTGGCAAAAGCGACCACCACGCCATTGCGGATCAGGCCCGCAGCTGCTGCCGGCTTGTACAGGAATACGACGGCGCCCGGGCGAATCGTCGGGGCCATGCTGTCCGAGGCTACGCTCACAGGTTCAACGAGCCAGGTGCGGACACAAAGGACTGCCAGGAATGGGACCAGGGCCGCCACGAGGACCATGGCCCGCGGGCGCCGGTTCACGCCGGATCATCGTCCCATGCAGCCCTGGCGGCCGTCATGGGGTCGTCCGGGTCCCAGTCGGACTCCTTCAGGCCCACCCGGAATTGGGCCATCATGTCGTGGTCCTCGTGCGGCAGGTTGTGGCAGTGCATCATGTAGAGGCCTGTGTTGGGGGTGAACTTCATGAGCAGCCTGACGGTCTCGCCCTCACCGACGTACACGACGTCCTTGGGGCCGCGCTCGTGCGCCAGGGGCGGCGCCCCGTTGCGGCTGAGGATCTGAAAGTCCACGAGGTGGATGTGGAGGGGATGGAACCAGCCGCTGGATTTGTTCTCGATCTCCCAGATTTCTACGGAGTTGAGGTCGGGGTCGGCGATGACTTTTTTGTAGCCGCTGGCGATGACGTCCTGCCAGCTGTCGTCATTGATGGTCCACATGTTGGTGGAATCGCTCCGTTTGACCCGGAATTTGCGCGTCTTCAGGGACTGTCCTGGCTGCAGCGACATGGCCTCGCTGCTGGCGAGCGTGGTGGGGATCCGGTTCCAGGTGGGGTCCGAGGTGTCCACCGGTTCGTCCGTGACGTCGAATGCCATGATCTTGTTGGTGAAGTCGTAGTCCACGTTGTTCTTATTGGACAGGTTGCGCAGTTCAATCCGTTGCCCGGCCTTGTATTTCCGGAAGTCGACGAGGACCTCGTACCGCTCCGCTCCGGCATGGCGCCAACTGTCCACGGGCTGCGCCACAGGGACCAGGCCGCCGTCGGTCCCCACCACCACCACCGGATCACCGGTGCTGAGCGTGGGCCGCAAGGACCGGGAGATCGAACAGTTCAGGATCCGGAAACGGTAGACGCGTTTCTGCACCTTCATGACCGGCCAGGGCCTGCCGTTGACCAGGATCACGTCCCCCCAGAGTCCGGAGTGGCTGTTGTCGTCAAAGCCCAGGGACCCGTCCGCGGCGAACATGGCATCGCTGATCGTCAGGGCCACGTCGAAGTTGCCTTGCGGGAGGACCTGCCGTTCCACGGGATCATGCAGGTGGTACTGGGCGGCGAGCCCAGAGTAGGCGTTCAGGGCCGTGAAGTGGACACCGTGGTCGTGGTACCAGAGCGTGCGGGCCGGCTGGAAGTTGGGGTAGTGGTAGTCCTTGTAGAACCCAGGGTGGGTGATGTCGCTGGCGTACCCGTCGAACTGCGGCTTCGAGGCCGAACCGTGCAGGTGCGTGGACGTGGACAGGGCATGCCCGTCCAGCGCATGCTCGGCCGGCAGCTGGTTTCTAATCCTCAGGACGGCCTTTGTGCCCTGGTCCAGGCTGATCGTGGGTCCGGGGAACAACCCGTTGTACCCCAGGATCGGTGTGCCCAGCCGGGGCAGGATGCTGGCCACGGCGGCCTTCTGGGTCAGCCTGTAGTAATTGACGGGCAGGCCGTCCACGGGGTCGGTTCCGGCAGCGTAGGGCTGCAGAACCGGTGCCTGGACAAGGGCGGCCTGGAATGGTTTCGGCATGTCGTTGGAACTGATGCGGCTGGCCGACTTGGCTTCGACAGAACCCATGGGCAACATGGCGCCACCGGCTCCGAGGACACCCAGGCCCCCGATCAACAAAACCTGACGACGTGAAATGGACATGGCCGGTCTCCTTCATGTGCGGATACCAGACCTTGCAGGACCGGGCTTGGAGATAGCCTGCGGCCGAATTCCCGAACCTTGGGAGAAGCCTGAATTCCCGGCTGCGGCTCAGCGGGCCGCGGCGAGATTCGATTGCAACCGCGCTGTCACAGTGGTGCCCGCGCCCGGGACGCTGAGAATTTCCAATGCGCCGCCCGCCTCGCGGATGGTGTCCTGGAGTATCCGCAGGCCAAGATGCCCTTCGGCGGCCCCTCGGGACGTGTCGAAGCCCCGGCCGTTGTCCGAGATGCTTATCTCCGAGCCCTGGTGGTCTGTCCGCAGCGAGAGCACCACAGCGGTTGCGCCCGAGTGCTTGGCACAGTTTGAGAGTGCTTCACGGGCCACGCGGTACAACAGCGCAGAGGAACCACGGCCGAGCGGGACATCATGCGGGATCCGCAGAAGCACAGTCATACCGCGTTCCTGGTGCGGCTCTGCAAGACGTTCCAGGGACGTCCTGAGCCCCAGTTGTTCAAGATCGGGCGGATACAGCTCCTGCGTCATGGCCCGCAGGGCGCGGACGCTGCGCTGCAGTATGGTCCGTGCCCCGCCCAGCACCGGCCGCTGCTCCGGAGGCCCGTGGAGCTCTTCTGATTCAAGGGCGTAGCCCAGCCCGGAGAGGTCCTGGATCACCTCGTCGTGCAGGTCCCGGGCGATCCTGCGGCGCTCCAGGTCGGAGGCTTCAACAGCGCGTTTCAGCAGCCGGTTCCGGGTCACCTGGTGGTCCTGGATTCCGCGGGCCAGCCGGATGGCGGGGGGCAGCTGCGCGAGCTGCAGTGCCGCCAGGGCGAGCAGGAGCGGCGGGATCATGCTGTACAGGACTTCCTGCTGTTCGGCCCGGACAGGGTCGTCGTCGTAGTAAGCCTCAAAGATCAAGGGCGTACCGTCGGTAGCCGAGGAGCTGACGTAGACCTCCACAAGTTCCCCCGAGGCCAGTTCGTACTCGTTCTCCAGTTCCTGCTGGTTTTCCAGGGAGGCCGTCCCCGGCCCGCCGGCCAGGAGATCTCGGCCCCAGCCCGGCAAAGCGAAGTGTTGGCCAACCAGCGATCGAATGTCCGAATACACCACGCGACCGCTGCCGTCCCACACTTTGATGCGCAGCACCGCGGCGTCCTCGCGCCACGGCTCCAGGGCCTTATCCAGTGCGTCCAGCGCTGCCGCGTCCCCGGCGAGGAGCGCCTCGTTCACCAGCGGTTTGATGGTCAGGTCCGCCACGCGTTGGGTATCGAGGAGGGCATTGTCCAGGGCGTGCCGCTCTGCTTCGGCCCGTATCCAGAACGCGACGGGGGTCGCGACAATCAGCAGGGCAAGGAATCCCATCAGGAGGAATTTCGCGACGGCGGCCCGGACCGGGAACCGTTCCGCCGTGCCCGGAAAATCCTCCGGTTGCCAGCCATCTCCAGCCTCAGAAGGCCTGGACATCGGACTTCTCGCGCAGGATGCCCCGGACCTCCGCCTCGGCCATGGCTTCGCTTTGGGAGTGCGAGCCCAGTTTGGAAAATATCGTTTTGACGTAGCCGCGGCAGGTGTGGATCGAGATGCCCAGGCTGGTGGCGACCACCCGCACCTCATGCCCCTCGGACATCAACCGCAAGACCTCCAGCTCGCGGGGGCTTAGGGGTGGCCCAGGGGGGACCGCGGCGGCAGCCGAAGGCGGAGCGCCGATCCGCGCCACCAGCGAGGGGTGAACCACCATGTTTCCGGCCCGGGCGTGGCGGAGAGTGTCGAGCATCGTGGCCAGCGAGCCGTCTTTGGGGAGGAATCCGCAGATTCCAATGGCTGCCGCCTGCCGCAGGACGTCCTGGGACGGGTCGCCCGTCAGCATGATGATCCGGGCGTCCGGGTTGTGTTCGAGGATTCTGGCCGCGGCGCACAGCCCGTCACCGTCCGGCAAGTGGTAGTCCATGACAACGACGTCGGGTTCCAGTTCGCGGCACAACTGCACGCCGCTCTCCACGGAAGCCGCCGAGCCGACACTGCGAAGGTCCGGCTCCCGGTCCAGGGCCCCGGTCAGCAGTTCGGCGAATGTCCTGTGGTCATCGATGGTCAGGACCCGCAGCGTGGCCACTTCTGCCGCTTCTCCTGCGGGGCCGCTGTCCGGGACGACGGCGGCGGGGTTCGGGAGCTCAGAAACTGCGGGATCGGGGGCGGCGGGGAATGGGGCGGCACTTGGCAGGGTTGCGGCGCCGCCGGTCTGCCGCAGGAGGCGGGTGTGGGCGTCGCGAAGGGTATCGCCCGGGGCACACCCCATTTCCCGGTGCAGGGTGCGCCTGCACTGCTCGAAGGCCCGAAGCGCTTCCAGCGGCTGCCCGGATTCCTCCAGGGCCAGGACGAGGGACTGCCACGCGCTCTCGTTCAGCGGATCACCGGCCAGGGCCTCCCTGGCCCAGTGGACCGCGCGCCCGGGCTGGTGCAATGTCAGCGCCAACTCGGCGGCCTGCGCCCGGGCCCTGCCGACCCGGTGCTCGTGGTTGGCCCGTTCTTCCTCGGCCCAGGGTGCCTTCAGCTCGTCCCCGAGCAAGGGTGCGGCTGCCAGGCCCAAGGCTTCCTGCAAGAGCTCCAAGGCCTCTACGGACCCGCACCTCGACGCCCGGCGCAGCAAGGCATCAAAGCGGCGCACATCCAGGTCCACCAGGGCAGGATCCATCACGTAGCCGCCCGAGACGGTCCGCAGCGGACCGGATTTGCCCTGGCCGGGCTGCAGGTGGCGGCGCAGGACGCTGACGTAGCTTTCAAGCGTCGGCAACGCCTCTGCCGGTGGCTGCCCGGCCCAGAGCACGTCGATGAGGCGGTCCTTTGATACGGCCGTACCGAGATTGAGCAAGAGAATCTCAAGGATTTGCCGCGGTTTGGGACCGCCAAGCTCACCGGCTTCAATGACGTCTCCACCACGCCGGATCCGCAGCGGACCGAGAACGTGGACCTCGAGGACAGGCCGGGGCAACGAGTCCCCCGCCGCTGCGGATGGGCCGGCGCTCTCATGCATCGGGGTGGGGAGCATCTGAGACCTGCAATTCGAACGGAAGTGGTGCTCCCAAGTTTTTTCCATGGAGAGAGAGTCGAACACGAGTATCCGCTACTCGATTTTCGGGGCGTGCCACCGATCTGCGACAGGTAGTCAGCCTCGTCCCCTATGGTGCGCGGCCCCCAGGGACAGGCCCGGCCCGCCCGGCAAATCCAGCGCCAGATCGACGGCCCGGTCCGGCAGCTCAAACACGAGCGTGGCGTTGATGCTCTGCCCTTGCGGGACCTCCCTGGGACCGGGAGAAAACCACAGGGCCTTCCACGTCCCTGTCCCGAGGCCTGACACGGTGTAGTCAACGGGATCATAGGCGAGGCCGCCCTTTTCCAGCGCCGTCAGCTCCACCAGCAGCCGCACCCGGTGAAGCCCGCCGGCGGGCGGCACGGCGAGCGCGGCAGCGGCGGAGGCGGGCATTCCGGCGTCGTTCCCTACCGGAACGACGCCGTTAATGCGCGCCACTCCCCCGGTGACGACGGCTGAGGCGCCCAACGGCGCGGGCGGGTTTCGCGGTGCACTCATGAAGACGCCGGCGATGAGGGCCGCCACAAGGCCCAGCAGGAGCGCCGGAACGAGGATTTTCGCGCGCTGAAGCGCAGCTGACCGTGACATGTGGGCCAGCCTTCCCGGAACGCCCTAGGGAAACCCTTGGAATTCCTCGGGCGCGCGCACTGGCACGCGGTTGCCGGTTAGCCCGATCACAGGCTTGCTACAAGTCCCCGTCCATACCGTGACGCTCACAAGTGCGCCTCCGGGCACACCGTGTTCCTCCCGCCAGGGTGGAGGGGCGAAAAAACACAGGATGGATATCGTGATGAAACGAATACTTGGTTTCCTGCTCACAGTTTTCGCGGTCGTCTCGCTGGCTGGCCTCGCCTCGGCCGCCGTCGGCCCTCCGGGAGTCAACGGTCCCGGACTCGCGGAAGTCGGCCCGGTCGATCCGACAGACGGCTACCCGGTCTGGTACCGCGACCATACCGGCCTCAGGCTGGAGAAGTGCGTCGCGCAGGCCGATCCGATGTGTCCGGCCCGCGGGCCGCTGCCGGATGAAGCCGCGCCCGTTTCGTTCCCGGATAACTACCCGGATGAGGGCTTCTACTCCCTGACCAGCACCACGATGAACACCGCCGGCGGTGGAAAGGCGCTTGCCGCGATTGCCTTGGAGCAGGCGTTCGGCAGCGGTCCGGTTGCCGACGGCGATCAGGTCACCTTTGCCCGTCTTCGCCTGAAAATCACCAATGTCAGGGACGGCGTGGACTACAAGTTCACCACGCCTGCGGGCACCAAGACCCTCCGGACCTCGAAGCCGGGCCTCGTCTTTGACACCGAGGACATCGGCATCGGCGGGAAGGGCGACTTCTCTGGCGCCCTGGGTGGCCGGATCGGACCGTTCCTGACCTGGGATACCTACCCCACCGATCCCGCCCTGAAGCCAGACGCCAGCGGCAAGGGCACCTATGTCGGCGACGGCACCACGCCGCACAAGATCACCGGCAGCCCGTACGGGACCAACATCTTCCGCATCGAGGGTCCAGGCATCAATCCGGGCACCACGGATGCATGCCCTTCGGTTCCGGGACCGGTGGCGGACTGTGTGGAGACCGATCTCTTCACGGTGCAGGGGAAACTCGCGACCAACAGCGGAGTGGCCGCAGAGCGGGCAACGTATTCCCGGTCATCGCTCAGCTCCGGGACGGTGGACGTCTTCGCCTCCAGCGAATCCGGTCCGCAGTCAATCCAGGTCTCCGACTCTTCCGCCGGCAGCGCACTCTTCAGCCCCACTGCGCTGGAGGGATCCGGCGGGAAATATTTCGCCAGGATCGCCTTTGACGGACCCCAGCCGCCGGCCACGGTCACTGTCACGAACTCCAGCGACGTACCGGCGTCGGCGAAGAAGATCGACGTCGTTGACAGGGTCAGCGGCAAGGCCACTTTCAACACCGACACCCGTGTCCTGTCGATCGAGGCGGTGTCCAGTGACACGGTGGGTGCGCGGATCCTGACCGCCGTCGGATTCGGCCAGCTCGCCGCGGGTTCGCTGGCATCGGGCCCTCTCGCGGCTCCTCCTGTTTCTGTCACCGTGAGGTCAGATGCCAAGGGCGAAGTGGTGTTGCCGGTTGAGGTCACTGGCAGCGCCCGCGCTCCGATTCCGGTGGCGGCGCAGGCCGGAGGCGATCAAACGGTCCACCAAGGCCAGAAAGTGGACCTGGACGGGTCCGCCTCCAGCGGTCCGGTCTCCACCTACTCGTGGAGCGGCCCTGCCGGAGTAGTCCTGAGCGATCCCAACGCGGTCCGGCCAAGCTTCACCGCACCCGCTCCGGGCGACTACGTCTTCTCCCTCACGGTCAACGGACCGGGCGGACCGAGCACGGCCACTGTCACGGTGACGGTCCTGGCCTCCGCCCCGGCGGCAGCCAACGCCGGACCAAACCAGCTGGGCGTGCAGCGCGGAGCCAAGGTCACCTTGGATGGGAGCGGTTCGGTGGGTGCAGCCACCTATTCCTGGACGCAGATTGTGGGCGCGGGCGATCCCAAAGTCACCCTCTCCGGCGCCAGTTCCGCCCGCCCCGCGTTCACGTTCCCGCTGTACAAGTATCCTGCGGGTTCAGGCGCCCTGACGTTCAAGCTGACGGTGGGAAGCGCCGACGGGTCCTCAAGCGACGCCCAGGTGACGGTCACGCCGCGGGCGGACACCGTGGCGGTTACCTCCGCCCGGTACACGGCCAGCAAGCGCGAATGGCGGGTGGACGGGACCAGCTCCGTCCCGGCCGGTCAGGCGGTGACAGTGCACCTTGGCGGGCTGGAGGGAACCGTCCTGGGTACGGCCGTTGTGGATGCCACCGGGGCGTTTGCCATCCGGGTTACATCGACTGTTGTGGGCCAGGCGGGCCAGAGCGTGAGCGTTGAGTCCCCTCTGGGCGGCACCGCAACCGGATTTGCCGTCCGTGTCCAGTAACCATCGCGCAGCCGGAGCCCGGGAGGCGGCCGTCACGCCGGCCGCCTCCCGGGCCCTCGGCCAGCAATCCGCCCACACTGACGGGCACTGTGTGGCGCCGCAGCCGCCGTCCCTCAGCACCGCGCCAGGCATCGCGCCGGACCCCGCGTCGGACGAATATGCGGGCACATCCCTGCGGCTGCAGGTCCTTGAGATCATCGGCGGCCTCCTCAACAGCACCGGGCCGGAACTTGAGGAGCACCGGGCCCGCCTGCGGGGTCACGTCACTGAGCATCCCTGGGATCCGGAAACCGCCCTGCTGCAGTACCTTTGGGATCGCGAGCAGCACTTTGGAGCGCCGCTGGCGCTGCCCGGGTCCGGCAGGTGATGGCCCTGTCGAAGCAGGGCTGCAACCGAAGGCAGGCGGGAGGGGGGAAGCGTCAGGGGGTTGGGGCTGTCACATTCTCGATGGAGACCGTTTCGATAATCCTTGTCGATGGCTCACCAACCAGCGCCGGCGCCGTCACGCCCGTTTTCCACGTATCGTTCTGCAGGCGGCCCAGGAAGTCCACGGCCGCTGCCTGCGTATCGAAGTCCATTTCCAGCATCACATAGTCTTCCTGATCCAGCGGACGCGAGATCCGGTAGGACCGGACTCCCGACGCGGCGCGGTTCAGTGGATCACTGTCAAAGGCCCGCCTCCACATGGAGAAGTCCCGGACCTGGTGTTCGATCTGCAGGGTAATCACTGATGCGCTCCTGTCGACGGCTCTACACGCCCAACTGTAGGCCCGGAAGGCATCGCCAAGTAAGGCACGTGGCAGAAGTGTTACCCGGTTGGCGTCTTACGCCGGTTGGGAACCGGTGTTCGTCGTGCTCGTCGGGGCGTTGGCCTGATCGGCCCGGTGGCCTTGCCGGCGGCTGGCCAGCAGGAACGGCACCGCGATCAGCTCGATCACGCCGCCAATCGCCAGCGACGCAGGGTACCCGTAGACATCCGCCGCCCGGCCGAGGATCGGCTGCACCACCACGCCACCGCTGGAGCCCATGAGCGAATCGAAGCTGAGCACCGTGGCCCGTTGCTTCGAGGCGATCATGTCGTTCAAATACGCCTGCCGCACCGGGATGGCCGCCGAAGCAACCAAGGCCCAGGATGCCAGCAGCACCAGTGCCACCCAGAACACGTGGGTGAACCCGAGGACCACCAGGATCACTGTGCCCACGATGCTTGCCAGGATCATCACTGTGGTCCGCTTGCGCACGAGGCTGCGGATGCGGGGCGCCAGCCAGCCCCCCAGCACCTGCGCTCCGGCCACTATCGCCGCTGCGAGGCCCGCGACGGAATACGCGTGGGGGTCCCCGAACAGCTCCAGCAGGTACGGCTGGAGGGCGTAAAACACATAGATCCCGACGCCGGCGCTGAACGGTGCTGCGAGCATCACGTAACGCACGGGTGGATTTTTCAGCCCGTTCTCGATTGAGGCGGAGAGCACTGCGCGGGTCGCCTGCAGAGGATGCGTCGAGCGTTCGGGCGTGAATCCGACGTCGCGCATGAGACCGAAAGCCACCCCGAACATGGCCAACAGCACGCCTACGCGCAGCAGGAACGGCACACCCAGAGTGGTGGCCTGGGCGATCACGCCGCCGGCCACCGAGCCGGCCAGCATCGCGACGCCGGAGACCATTTGGCCGCGTCCGAGGACCGTCTCCATGCCGCCTTCGTACCCGGAGAACCGCAACGCGTCGATCAGCCAGGCCTCCACAGCGCCGGAGAAGAAGGTGAAGCCCAGGCCAAGCAGGATCGACACCACCGCCCACATCCAGAACGGCGCTGAATACTGCCAGAGCAGGTAGTAGAGGAAGGTCGCTCCGGCCAGGGTCAAAGTGCCGAGCAGGAATGAGACGCGGCGGCCCCAAGAGTCGGCAACCACTCCGGTGGGCACTTCGAACAGGACCATGCCGGCGGTGAAGAAGGCGTTCGCAGCAAACGCCTCGAGGTTGCTGAGTCCGGCATCGAGCAGGAAGAGCGTATTGATGCCCCAAATGAACGAGGCCGCAAGGGTATTGCCCAGCGTCAACGTCAGATAGATGCGCTGAATCTTTCGGGCGGCGGCGTTCATCACGTCGCCGTCCCCGCCAGGGCGAGGGTGGACCACGAGCCCATTCTCGTCCCCCACGCCGGTGCGCGCCAGCGAAGTCGGGGCGCGGCGCCGGTGCGGCCGGGGGGCATTCCGGCGCGAGCGTCCCGGTGGCAGCCTTTTGTCACCGAAGCGGTACAAAGGGAGTAGTACCAAGGGAGCAGGACCAAACAGGAGCAGTTTGAAGTGTAAGGGCGGGAGGATTCCGGTGGCGGACATGGCTGAGGCCGTTTTGCACGACGGCACGGCAATACCCATCCTTGTCAGCGGTGGCGGCAGGGCGCTTCTCATCCCTGCGGATTTGAAGGCCCACTCCGAGTCGGAAGCCCAGACAATGCGCGACTGGGGCGCGGACCCCGGCCTCGGGCCAAACCTGGTGTCGGCCCTCTCGCAGTCGTATCGGGTGGTCGCCGCCGACTATGAGGGGCACCGGATGGCGCACCCGGCGCCGGACACCCTCACGCCGGAGAACGTCGCCGCCGATTTCCTGGCCATCGCCGATGCAGCGCACGCCGAGACCTTCGGGTACTACGGGTACTCGTGGCTGGCCCTGTGCGGTCTACAGTTGGCGATCCGGACAAATCGGCTCTGGGCCCTCATCATGGGCGGATTCCCGCCGCTCGAGGGCCCGTACAAGAGCATGCTGGCGGTGACGCGGGCGGCCCACGCGGCGGCTGCCAGCTCCTCTACGCAGACCGCGGCGGCTGACCTCCCGGTCGAGCCAGGCGACTGGGATGCCGCCACCATTCAGGCCACCGAAGCTCAGACCCGCCAGTTCGTCACGCTGTACGAGGCGCTCCAGGACTTCGACGATTCAGCCGTGGGCGTGGCCCCGGGTCTACGCCGGCTGGCCTTCGCCGGCTCGGCCGATCACATCGTTTACGGACCCCGCTGGGGAGACGCGACGGTGCGAATCGGCGGGCCGCTTGCTGCGCACGAGCGCGAGCTCGTCGCGGCCGGGTGGGACGTGGAGGTACTCCCGGCGCTCGATCACCTGGGCGCGATGCGCAGCGACGTCGTCGTTCCTCTCCTGACGGCCTGGCTCGGAAAAGTGAGCCGGGACCTGTAGCTAACCGCCAGGACTGGAAAACGGCTTAGTAGGAGACGCGTCCGATGGGAAACCGGTCTACCTGCCCAGCTCGAAGACATCGGCCTTGATCCCGTGGCGTCCGTCCTTCCGCTTGCCGGCGGGAGTCCCATACAAGACCAGGGCGGACCGGCCGTCGTCGAGCACGGTGATCCCCTCGGCATGATCGTCGCCTTTGCCGAACGGGGCGTCGAATTCGCAGTGCAAGTCGTCCTTTTCGAGGACGGCCTCGGCTTGTGACGTCAGCGCGTGCCGCCAGCGGAACACGGCCGCACGCCCGTCCAGCTCCATGGTGGGCCCCGCCAGGACCAGCAGATCGTCCCCGTGCCGGCACAGGTCCCGCACGCCCAGGCCGTCCAGGCGGAGAAAATGCTTGCGGTAGCGACGGTTCCCGGGGCCGATCGGCTTCGGCTCAATGCCCGGCCCGCCACCGACGTCGAGCTCGATGATCAGCGCCCACCCACGCAGCACCGGCCCGCGCAGGCCGACAAACACACGGTCGCCGGCAACGGCGAGGCCTTCGCAGTCAATACCGTTTTCCTTGCCCGGGATCGGGTACGAGCCAGTTGTCGAGGCCTGTATGAAACCCCCGAGGTGAGGGTCATCGGCGAGGAGGTCCACCAGGTCCTCGTTGCGGCCAAGACCGAGGACACCGGCACGCGGCTGCCCGGCGGTCCCGCCGCCGTCCACCTCCGGGAGGGTCTTCCCGGCGTTAACCAGGGTGGTGGTCGAGAGCCGGGCCAATACCCGCCGGCGCTGGCTGACCTCTACTGTGGCCAGGGAATCCTGTGCCTCTGCGGGCGTCGACTTGCCCTTGACCTGCTTGCGGGCCGCGCTGTGCGATCCGAGCAGCCACAGTGTGTTGTCCTCAACGTCCAGGCCCTCGATGTCCAGCTCGCCCTTGTCTCCGGGCAGGTCAAGGAGTTCGGTGAGGTCGAAGCTGCGATGGGCGCCGGCGTGGTCGCCGTTCTCCAGGGTGAGCCGCTCCACACTGGTCGTCTCGTCATTGGCGACCCAAAGGTGGTTGCCCTGGCGGGCGATCGCGGACAATCCATCGCGAAGGTCAGCCTTCCGGCCGAGCGTGCTGCGCTGATCGAGTACCAAGGTAATTTCGCCGGAAGGCTCGTCCGGCCGCGGCCATCCGTTCATCGCGTACTCTGCGCTCTCCGTTCGCGCAGCCACGGGATGAGGCCGCCCGCCAGGAGCATGTCCACCTGGCGGCTGGAGAGGCTGTGCCGCACGGGGTAGACCTCGTCGCGGGTCTCGTTCTGCGCCAGGATCTCCCGCCCTGAGGTAAGGGCTTCGTGAAGTCCGGTCATCAGGAGCACATCGCCTTGTTCGATCCGGTCGTGATCGGCGGGATTCGTGAACTCCAGGGCGAGGACGCCGAAATTCGCCAGGTTCTGCCAATGGATCCGCGCGAACGAGACGGCCAGCACTGCGCGCAGCCCGAGGAAGCGCGGGGTGATGGCCGCGTGCTCCCGTGAGGATCCCTGACCGTAGTTGGTGCCCCCGACCAGGATGTGGCCTGTCGAGTCGCGGGTTCGTGCGGCACGGGCGGGGTAGCCAGGGTCCACCTGGTCGAAGGTGAATTCGGCGAGTTTGGGGATGTTGCTGCGGTAGGGCAGAACGCGGGCACCGGCCGGCAGGATCTCATCCGTTGAGACATCATTGCCCACGACCAGGGCCACTGGTGCCTCGATGCGGTCGGACAGGGGGCCGAATTCCGGCAGCGCGGAGATGTTGTCACCTTTGACCAGTGCCACCTTGGCGGCTTCCTCCGGCGCCAAGGGCTTCTCCAGCATGGCCAGGTTCACGCTGGACGCTTCGGGAAGTTCGATCGCGGGGTATTCCAGGCCAAGGAGCCCTGTCAGGTCCCGCGGATCGGTGATAATTCCGGTGAGTGCGGCCGCGGCAGCCGTCTCCGGTGAGCACAGGTAGACCGAGTCCTCCTTCGTGCCCGACCGACCGGGAAAGTTGCGGGGCATCGTGCGCAGGCTGTTGCTTCCGTTGGCGGGGGCCTGGCCCATCCCGATGCAGCCCATGCATCCGGTCTGGTGCAGCCGGGCTCCGGCGCTGATCAGATCCAACGTGGCCCCCATCCGGGTGAGGTCCTGCAGGATTTGTCGGGAACTCGGATTGACGTCGAACGACAGGCCCGGGTGGCACTGCCGCCCCTTCGTGATTGCGGCGACAATGGCGAAGTCGCGCAGGCCCGGGTTCGCTGAGGACCCTATGACGACCTGCGCCACCGTCCTGCCAGCCACCTCCCGCACCGGAACGACGTTGCCCGGCGAGCTGGGGAGGGCGATGAGCGGCTCGATCGTGGCGAGGTCGATCTCGTCGGTTACCTCGTACGCGGCATCGGAATCGGCAAGGAGTTCGGTGAAGTCGCCTTCGCGCTGTTCGGAGCGCAGGAAAGCCCGGACCTGGTCGTCGGCCGGGAACACCGTGCTCGTAGCACCGAGCTCGGCGCCCATGTTGGCAATCACGTGCCGGTCCATCGCGCTCAGGGTGGCGAGGCCGGGGCCGTAGTACTCGATGATCCGGTCCCGGCCGCCCTTCACGCCGTGCCGGCGCAGCATTTCGAGAATGACGTCCTTGGCGCTGGTCCACGGCGGCAGTTTGCCGGTAAGCCTGACGCCCCAGATCTCCGGCATCTTCAGATAGAGCGGCTCGCCCGCGATTGCCAGGGCAACCTCCGTGCCGCCCACCCCGATTGCCAGCATCCCCAGTGAACCTGCGGCCGGGGTATGGCTGTCGGAGCCGACCATGGTCTTGCCCGGAATGCCAAACCGCTGCATGTGCGTCGGATGGGACACGCCGTTTCCGGCCTTGGAGAACCACAGACCAAACCGGCGGCAGGCTGAGCGGAGAAAATCATGGTCCTCCGCGTTCCGGCTGTCGGCCTGCAAAAGGTTGTGGTCCACGTACTGCACGGACACCTCAGTCTGTGCCCGGTCGAGCCCGAGGGCCTCCAGTTCAAGCATGACGAGTGTCCCGGTCGCATCCTGGGTGAGGGTCTGATCGATATGCAAAGCAATCTCACGCCCGGGAATCATCTCTCCGGCGACCAGATGCGATGCTATGAGCTTCTGGGCCACGTTGTAGGCCACGGCGGCCTTCCTTACTTGATGGCGAGGCCGGACGCCGCTGTCGGCAACGAACCAGCCGCCGGGCACTCCCCTTTATCCCCAAAAATAGCCCACTCCCGGCGTCGGGAACAGTGGAGATTACATGCCGGGACTTCCCGGCCCCGGGGCGCTAGTGGTGTTCCACGAGCTGAGGAAGGCCAGGGCCGCGGCCACTCCCGCACTCAGCACCACGGCTCCCAGCCACATCGACACGGGCCATTCAATCCCTGACGCCAGGGCGATGCCGATCAGCTGGCCCGTCCAGACGAATGCCGCCAGGATTGCGGTGATTGCCGGCAGCCGACGCCGCAGCCACGGCCCCGCCCGTCGGGCTAGCAGCACGTCCGCGACGACGGCGGCTGCCGTGGCCCCCGCCGCTCCGGCCACCGCTGTAGGGCGCAGCCCCGACATGCCCAGGGGCAGCCACGCCACCACGGCGACCAGGATCGTGGCAATGCCGTAAGGCGGCCGTCGGGCTCCCGACAGCGTATAGAGGAACGGGCCGATGATCAGCGCCGTGGTCACCAGGTAGCTGGCGAGCCCCAGCGCCGGCGGCTGCTCCGCCTGGGCGTGCCCGGGGCTCCCGATCGGCGTCGGTAGATACGGGAGGGCCGGCGGGATGCGGACGAAGGCCGAGCAGTAGATGAGGAAGAAGGCGCCCAGGCCGGTCAACAGGGCCAGAGACAGTACGGCTGCAGGCGTCCATTCGAAGGCCCCCGGGCCGCTGGCAGCCCGTGCACTGCGGATGCCGGTGCCGAGGATGAGGAAGAGGCTGAACCCGAGCAGCAAGTGAGTGGGGCTGACCAGGGCGTCGAGGGAGACTTCGATGCCAAGGATCTCGTGCCATGCCAGATCCAGTAAGCCCGCGACGGCGAACAGGGCGAGTCCGATGACCGTGCCCTGGTAGCCGGCTGGTATCGCCCGGGCCAGCGGCCGCCCCGGCTGGCGGTTCCGCCAGATTACGTAGGCCATCCACGCGCCAGTGGCCACGAGGCCCGAATACAGTGCCGCGTGCCAAGGCGTGAAGAAGGTTTCGAGTTCGGGGATGTGCAGGTGGGCCCAGCCGTCCAGGAAGACGGCCAACAGGAGCCAGATGCCCAGCAGTTGCGTTACCAGGTCCTTCCGCGCCCCGGCCCGAAGAGTCGGTGCTGCCGTGTCTACCATGCTCGCTCTCCTCACGCCCGCCATGCCACCGCCACCCGGCCGGAGCCGCCCGCATCTGGTCCCGCGCCGAATGGTTAAAGCTTGGACCCCCCGGTGCCCAACCGCCAGTGGCCGGCAGGCCCGCCGCTCTTGACGAGTGTGAGCGGGCACCGGGCCGGCCGCTAGGATGGGCCGGTGCACCTCCGAGCCAATAACCGGCACCCCATGTCCAATATTTCCGAACAGGCACCCGGCGTGTTTTTCGTTGAAGGACCCGCCTCCAACTGGATCGTGGTCCGCGACGAAACCGGCTTCGTGCTCATTGACGGCGGTTACCCTGCCGACCGCGCCCTGGTCCTTGAGTCCATCCGACAGATGGGCCTGGATCCGGCCGACGCCCGGGCCGTGCTCATCACCCACGGTCATGTCGACCACACCGGCTCTGCGGCCTACTTCTCGGCAACATACGCAACGCCGGTCTTGTGCGCCCCGGAAGAACTGGCCCATGTCCAGGGCAGGGAAAAGCACCAAGTCACGTTCGGTCAGGTGATCGTCCGGGCGTGGCGCCCCCGCGTCTTCCGCTGGATGATCCACGCCATCAAGGCAGGATCCCTGACGGCCGCGCCGGCAACACAGGCCCAGGCCTGGGACGCCGAGCGGCTCCAGACCCTGCCCGGCAGCCCGGAGGCGATCCTGCTTCCGGGGCACACCCCCGGCAACGTCTCGATCCTTCTTCCCGAAGCAGGAGCGATCGCCGTCGGTGACTCGTTTGTGAGCGGCCATCCGCTGAGCCGTAGGTCCGGACCGCAGATGCTCCACCGGATGTACCACACAGACCAGGCCGCGGCGTTGGCGGCAACTCGCGGCCTGGACGGCATCACGGCTTCAGTGATACTTCCTGGCCATGGCCCCGCATTGCGCATGCCCCTGGCCACGGCCCTGGCGCAGTTGCGAAGCCCGGCCGCCTGACATCAATCCCCGCGCCGGTCAGCGGACGTTCCCTGCTCCGGGGAACCGCTCGGCTCATGTACGGGACGGCTGCGGTGAAGGTGTTTCGATGAGTTTGCGAGCCTTGACCGGCGACGCCGTCCGGATGGCTCCCATGCTGGCAATCACCACGAGGGCAACCGCCACCGCCTCGATCAAGCCGAAGTGCTGCCCCAGCACAACAAATCCGGCCAGCGCCGCCACGGCTGGCGCCGCGCAGGTCAGCACGGAGAACGTTGCGGCCGGGATGCGGCGCAGGGCCATGAGCTCGAAGGAATACGGGACAGCGGTCGAAAGCAGGGCGACGCCGAGGCCAAGGCCCAGGACGGCCGGCTCCAACAGGGCGGACCCGGAGGTCAGTATGGCGCCCGGGAGCGAGATGACCGCTCCGATGGCCATCCCGATTGCCAGGCCGCCGAGCCGCGGGAACGCCGCACCGGTGCGGGCGTTGCACAGGATGAAGAAGGCCCAGCACGCCGCCGCACCGAGGGCGAAGCAAACACCCGTGACGTCGAGGTCGGCCAGCCCCTCCTGTCCCAGTCCCAGGAGGGCTACTCCCGCAAAGGCCAGTCCGGCCCACAACAGTGCACTGACGCGGCGGCTGGCCACGACGGACAGGACCAGGGGGCCCAGCACTTCTATAGTGACTGCCGTGCCCAGCGGCAGCCGGGCAATGGCCTCGTAGAACAATGAATTCATCGCTGCCATCGTCACTCCGAGACCGATCGCGGCGCGCCAGGCCCCTGCACCGTGCCCGTGCAGCCTCGGCCGGGCGACGGCCAAAAGGACAATGGCGGAGAACGCCAGGCGCAGCGTCACGGTGCCCAACGGCCCGGCTGCGGGAAACACGAGGACCGCCACCGCCGCACCGAGCTGCTGGCACAGCACCGCCGCCATCACCAGCACGGCTGCCCGGGAGTAGCCGGGGGCGGGTGCGGCGGAGGAGGCCCGGGATTTCGTCACCATGTGCATGGCTCCAACCTTAGGAAGGTCAGCAGGCGGTCGGAAATGCCAATTGAGTTGCCGTTATAACCTAGACGCATGAGCGTTGATGCGCGGCATTTGCGTGCCTTCCTGGCAATCGCCGAGGAAGGCGGGTTCAGTGCTGCCGCGGCCGTGTTACGGGTCAGCCAACCGGCGCTGTCCCGGACGTTGCGGCAACTCGAGACTCACCTTGGCACCACACTGTTTGACCGCTCGACCCACCACGTGGCCATCACCGCAGCCGGGGAGGCGCTGCGTCCGCGCGCCGCTGCTGCAGTCGCCGCCCTCGACGCCGCCCTGGACCCCGCCGCGACGCCTGTCCGGCCGCTGTTGCTGGGGTATCCGTGGGCCGCCCTCGGCCGCCGCACCGGTCCCCTGCTGCGCCGCTGGCGCGAACTGCACCCGGACACACCGGTGGAATTGCGCCGCGTGGATGACCGGTTCGGCGGTCTCTCCTCCGGGCGCGCCGACGTCGCCCTGATCCGCGGGGATCCTCCCGTGACCGGCGGCCCGGCCGGGATGCGGCAACGCGAACTGGCCGAGGAACCGCGCTTCGCCGTCCTGCCTGCCGACCATGTGCTGGCCGGCCGCGACCAGGTGCGCCTGGCTGATCTCTCCCCCGAGGTCGTCGTCGTCAACATCCTCACTGGCCTCACCAGGCTGGAGTTGTGGCCGGCCGGGATACGCCCGAAGCAGACCGTGGCCACGGACAACACCGACGACTGGCTGCTGGCCATATCCTCCGGACGCGGCATTGGCGTGAGCGGCATCTCGACGGCCGAGACCCACCAGCACCCGGGAGTGGTGTACCGGCCGCTTGTCGATGCCCCGCCCGTCACTGTGTCCCTGGCCTGGCTGGAGCCGGTGCCCCACGCGGCGGTCCCTGAGTTCGTGGAGTTCATGGTGGACCAAGTGCCGCGGGACCTCGCGGCGGATTAGGGGCGCCAGCAGGGCACCTTGTAGAGCACGGCGAAACCCCTTCCCTGACGCCGTCGGCCGCTTGAAGCGCCGGGCCGGAGCGCGCCCGCTGAGCCGGCCTATTGCCGGGCTGGCCGCAGGCCTATACTCATGCCACAGGAATCCCTATCCGGTGGTGACCAGTGAACGCGTCGAACAGTGAACGGCCCGAAGGTAAACCCGTTTCCCTCTGGATCGCCACCGCGGCCACCACCGGCTACCCTGCCGCGGGCGGGGACGTCGAGGTCGATGTGGCGGTCATCGGGGCTGGCATCGCGGGCCTGACCGCCGCCTTGGCCCTCAAACGTACCGGCCGCACTGTCGCCGTCATCGAGACCGCCCGTGTCGGAACCGGCGTCACCGGCCACACAACCGGCAAGGTCACCTCGCTGCACCGACTTGCCTACACCGAACTCGCCCGCAGGCACGGCACCAACACCGTCCGCACCTATGGGGAGGCCAACCAGGCCGCGATCGAACACATCGCTGCGGTTGTGGCCGAAGAGGGCATCGACTGCGGCTTCCGCCGCGTCGCCAACTACACCTACGCCGAAACCGACGACGCCGTTGCCCGGGTCCGTGAGGAAGCGGCCCTCGCCGCCCGGCTCGGCCTCCCCGCCGCATTCACCACTGACGTGCCGCTGCCTTTCCCCGTCAAGGGTGCGGTCCGGTTCGACGGGCAGGGACAAATTCATGCCGTGAAATACCTGCAGGGCCTCGCGGCGGCGGTCAACGGTGGGGGCAGCTTTGTCTTCGAGGGGACGACTGTGCAGAAGGTCCGCGACGGTTCGCCGGCCGTGGTGGTCACCGAAAGAAGCGCCATCCGCGCCCGCGACATCATTGTCGCCACGAATGTGCCGTTCGGCGGCCAGGGGCTGTTCTATCTTCGGAGTCACCCGCACCGCTCCTACCTCATCGCCGGACGGATGGACACCGCACCGCTGGAGGCCACGTTCATCAGCGCCGAGGAACCCCTGCGCTCCATCCTGACCGCCAGCGCCGACGGATCGAGCTACGTGTTCATCGGCGGCGAAGGCCATCGCGTGTCCGAGGCCGGGGACACGGCCGGGCGGTACCGCAGGCTTGCCGCCTTCGCCCACGACCGCCTCGGCGTCGGCGAGATCGCCTACCGCTGGTCAACGCAGGACGGCATCCCGCTGGACGGGCTCCCCTACGTCGGCCGCATGTCCCCCACCGCGAAACACGTGTACGTGATCGCCGGCCTGCGCAAATGGGGCCTGACCAACGGAACCGCCGCCGCCCTCATTCTCAGGGACATCCTCAGCGGCCGGGAGAACGGCTGGGCGCCGGTGTTCAACAGCAACCGGATTACCCCGGCAGCCAGTACGGGACGGTTCATGCAGGAAAACGCCAAGACCATGGCGGCCGTCCTGACCGGCAAGCTCGGCCGGCGCCCCAGCCAGGCGACTTTGGCGCCCGGCGAGGGAGCAGTCATCAAGGTCAACGGCGAAAGCACAGCCGTCTACAAAGACGCCGACGGGCAGGTCCGCGCCGTCTCCGCCGTCTGCACCCATCTGGGTTGTACCGTGGCCTTCAACGCCGCCGACACCACCTGGGACTGCCCCTGCCACGGCTCCCGATTCGCCACCGACGGATCCGTCATCCAGGGCCCTGCTGCCAGGGATCTGACACCCCGGCCGGCGCCGTGACCGCCGGCTTCTGCCGGCGGGTCATCGATCGTGTCGGGTTAGGACTCCTATCCTTCGCACTCGATGCAGTACGAGTGGCCGTCCTTTTCGCGCGCCAGCTGGGACCGGTGCCGGACCAGGAAACAGGAGTAGCAGGTGAACTCGTCCTCGGCCTGGGGAATCACCTGGACAATGAGTTCCTCGGCAACGAACTCCCCGCCGGGAGTCATCGCATCGTCCAGCGCATCGGATTCGTCCAGCTCCCGGACGACGCTGCGGGCATCCGGGGCGTTGGCGGACTGCAGCGCCTCCAGGGAACGGTCCTGTGATTCCTTGACGTCGGAACGTACTTCGTCGTAATCGGTTGCCACCGGGATCTTCTCTTTTCGGGTGTTCTTTGCTGACGGCATATCAACGTATATCAGGGGCTTTGTGTTCCCGGCTGCCCGCCGGCCACGTCAAAGTGCGGCCAGAGTGCCGTCAGAGTGCGGTCAGGCCGCCGTCGACGGTGAAGAGTCCGCCAGTGGCGTAGGCCGATTCGTCGCTGGCGAGGAAGACCATGATGCCTTCGACGTCGGCTGCGGTTCCCGCCCGTCCGAGCATGGTGGAATTCACCAGGCCGGCGCGGCTGGCGGGGTCATCTGCGATGGTCTGCACGAGCGGGGTCTCCGTGTACCCGGGGACCACGGTGTTCACCCGGATGCCTTCTTTGGCGTAGTCCGCCGCGACGACGCGTGCCAGCCCGTGAACGCCGGCCTTGGAGCTGGAGTAGGCGGTGAATGTTTGCCCGCACGCGACCACGGCGGTGGGGCTGCCGGTGCAGATGATGGACCCGCCGCGGCCCTGGAGCGCCCTCACGGCATGCTTGAGGGTCAGGAATGCCCCGCGGTGGTTGATGGCGACGGTTTTTTCCCAGACCTCCAGGGACAGCTCGCCCACTTTCGCGTCCTGGCCGAAGAGCTGGACGCCGGCGTTGGCGACGACGATGTCCAGCGGGCCGCCGGAGGCGATGGCGCCGTAGGCGGTCTCGACGCTGTCCTCGTCGGAGATGTCAACGGGCAGGGCTGCAGCGAGCTGGCTGCCGGTGGCGGCGGCCGCTTTTTGGGCAGCTTCGAGGTTGATGTCGGCGAAGTACACGCGGGCGCCTTCGGCGGTGAACCGCTGGGCCACGGCCAGTCCGATTCCTGATCCGGCGCCGGTGACGAGAGCGGTTTTGCCTGCAAGCCTGGTGGACATGGTGTTCCTCTTTTCGTGGTGGACGGGTCAGCCGAGCGGGCGGGTCGTTGCCGCCCAGGCGGGAAGGTTGAAGGTGAGCGTGGAACCGTGTTCAAGTTTGACTGCCACGCGAAGGGGTGCGGCCGTGAGGTTCGCGGCGCAAAGCAGCACCCCAGTGTCTGCCCTGACCGGGTAGAGCACCAGCCCGTGGACGGCGCCGTCGACTTCCAGCACGTCGGCACCGCGCAGGGCGGCAAGTGCCTTCAGAAGCTCGAAGGCAGGGGTCGGGGCGCCGTCGTCGGTGAGAAGGCCCCTGGGGCCGCTGATTTCGAAGTAACTGAGGGATTCGACGCCGGGCAGTGTCAGTGCCTCGATGCTGCCCAGCAGCCAGGCGGCGGTGAACGTCTCTGCCTGCAGCGGGTCGGTGGTCATCGCCTCGGCGGTCCGGGGGTCCTCGGTTCCGTCCGTGGAGACGGCGTTGAAGCGGGCCTTGAGGGTCACCGGACCAATGTGCAGCGGCTTGCCGGATGCGATCCGGAGCGCGTTCAGCGCTGTCAGCCGCTGGATCGGCAGGCTTTCGACGACGTGGGGTACTTCGGTCGCGTGCATCTGCGGCGTGATGCTGTAGGTGACGGCGCCGGCGCCGCCAGGGAGGAGTTCCCGCCGCCGGTTGAGCTCGGTGAAGTGGGAACGGGCCCCGGCGAGCAGTGTGCCGGGAAAACGACGGCGTTGCGCTTCGGCGTGCAGCTGCTCCCAGAGCTCGGGTTCTGTGACGTGCCCGTCGGAGCTGAACGCCCCGATCCTGGCCACGTTCTCCAGGGGCAGCAGATCCATCACGGGGCCGATGTCCCCCGGGCCGGACGCGATAATCCGGACGTCCAGCGGGGTGGCAAGCACGGCGGCCTGCTGTGCTGCCTGCCGAATGAGGTTTGTGGCCGCGGCGGTGTCACCGCCGGGAATGTCGACAATCAGGGAGTCCAGGCCGGGCACTGTGCTGAGGTGCGCCGGTGACCGGGAAGTCGACGTTCCAAGGGCGGGAACCCGGCCCCGGGGCCGGCTGCGCACCGTGAGTACTTCAGGCATCGGCTCCGGCAGCGCTTCAGTTCCCAGGCTCGACGGTTCCGCCGTCCGTTCCGCCGGCGGTTCTGCCGGCGGCCCTGCGGTGAGGCGGATGCCCTGGTGCACCCGGTCCCCGGCATGCACGGTGACCGGGAAGGGGCGGGACAGCGGGGTGCTGTAGGTCTTGAAAGACGCGTCGGTCCAGTTCCGCTGGTCTTCGGTTTCAAAGGTGTCGCCGCTGAATTCGAGCCGGAAGGCGGTGCCGTCACGTTCCCAGTCCATCGCTGCGATGTTCAGGAAGGGCTGGTGCGGGCTGATGTCAGCGGGAAAGGCGCCGGTGGCGCGGGTCTGGTCCGGAGCAGTGATGCCTACGGCGCGGCCTGCGTCGTCGGGCCTGTGCAGGACCACCAGGCCGATGCGGTTGCTGCGGAAATCGCGGGGCGCGGTGCCGTCGAACCTGACCGCGAGTTCATTGCCGGCAACCTGCAAGGTCAGCTCGGCACCGTATTCAGCGCCGAAACCGCCAAACCGGAGGGAGATACCGAGAGTCAGGGTGCCGGCGTCGTCGGTGGTCGTCACCGATTCGACGCTCGGTGAGAGGGTCCTCCAGTCGTGATCGCGGACAACGGGCCGGATGGCCCGGAGAACCGGGCGTCGCCGGTATTCGATGTCGGCCAGTTCGTCCCCGCGCAACTGCAGGCGCCAGGGGCCGGCTTCAATTGTTTGGGCGGGGGCGAAGAGCCGCGGGCCGTTCTCGGCGTGGATCACGTCTTTGCTTTCGTGTAGTCGGAGTGGTGTAGCCCGGGCTGGCCGGGGGTGGGAATATCCTGTCCCCCGGCCGTCCGGTGAGGCGTCAGGCCACGGCGCGCAGCCGGACGGCGACGTACTGCCGGCCGGGCAATTCTATGCGGAACCGCCCCGAGAACGTGCCGGGAAGGGTCTCCACCGTCATGTTCCAGGTGTCGATGACATCGACCTCGAACGTCAGGTCCTGCGGCTTGACGAACCGGCGGTAGGTGGGCTGGTTGAAGCCGAAGTAGATCAGCTCGTACTGGTCAGTGATGCCGGCACTGGGGGCGTCCCAGTGTCCGGTAAGGGGCTCGAGGTGGCCATGGGGGCTTTCCTCAAGAATGCGGCGGAGGAACCCGATGCGGTCCGGGCTGGTGCCGTGCAGTTCCCCGCCCTTGGCCCACCAGAGGATGTCGTCCGGGCGGACATAAGTTTCGCCGTGGCCGACGTAGCCTCCTCGGACGGCACCTTCCCAGAAGCGGCGGGTCATTTCCTCGCCGGTGATGTTGCCCCAGCCCTGGTCGATGTTCCCTTCGTAGGCGCATTCGTCGATGACGATCGGTTTGCCGTACTGCTCGCGCCATTCGGTGGTCATTTCGGCGGTCTTGTAGATGTCACGCCGCTGGATGCTGCAGTGCGTGACCCACGGGCGGGAGTGGTCGTAGAACTCCCGGCAGTTGTGGATGGAGAGCAGGTGCTTGTTCGGGTCGTTCTCCTGCACGATGGTTGCGAAGCGTTCCCAGTCCTCGGTGGTCTTTTCGAACATGAGGTCGTATTCGTTGGCCAGCGACCACCAGATGTTCCGGTGCGAGGCCAGCCGGGCGGTGACGTACTTGACGTAGAGGTCGTCCGCCGCGGCGTTCATCGTGGAGAAGCCCCACCGGTCGTAGGCGTGGAAGAGGATCAGGTCGGCCTCGATGCCGAGGTCCTCGAGCTGGCTGATGCGCCGTTCCAGGTGCCGGTAAAAGACGGGGTTCGGCCTGGTGTGGTCGAAGCCGTCCTCGACGGATCCCTCATACGGGTAGATCCCGGGTTCGTTTTCGTTGAACAGGTACGACTTGGGGAAAACACACATGCGCATCTTGTTGAACGGCCCGTCCGCCAGGGACCGCAGGGTCCCCTCCTCGAGGGCGTCGCCCTGATGGGTCCAAACGTAGGAGGTGGTGCCGATGGGCAGGTAGGGGGTGCCGTCGTCGTAGGCGAAGTGGAACGTGTCGGCCACGCGGACCACGCCGCGGGAATCCGGCGACGCTGCCGCAGCCGTAAAGGTTCCCGTGATGGCGTCCAGGGACGCGGCGTTGCTTCGGGTGGCGAAGGACCACTCCCCCTCGGCCGGGACGAGCAGGCGGATGCGGTAGGTCCCGTCGCCGTCGTAGAAACCGGGAACCGTGAGGCTCCCGACGTCGGAGGTGAACTCGGCGGCCAGGTCCACGTCCGTGAACGGGTTGCCGTGGAAGGGTCCCTCCAGGGTGATCTCGTACCGCTGCCATTTCCGGCCTTTGGCCGCGAAGCCGGCGCGGGCGCTGCCGCGTTCCACCGAATCCGGCTCATAGCCGGCCCCCGGTTCATTGTTCCGGGCGGAACGGTCCGGTGCGGGTGAGGGTTCCAGGGCCTCGATCTTTGCCAGGATTTCGGCCTTCCGGGCGGGGTCCTTGCGCAGGGATTCCTCGGTGCCAAGAATGAGGCCCAGCTGGTAGTGGTACAGGGTGTGCAGCAGCGGGTTGGCCGCCAGCTCGGGAACGTGGTGGGCCAGGATGTCGTGTCCGGCGGGGTCGCGCATGACCTCGAAGAGCGGAGTCGTAGCGGTAAAGGTAGCCATGATGGCCTTTCTGCGGTGAAAGTTGTGCAAAACGTACGGCGGGTCAGCCCTTGACGGCGCCGCTGAACATGCCCTCGACGAAGTAGCGCTGGAACAGCAGGTAGACGATCATGACGGGCAGGATCGACATGATGGTGAAGGCGTTCAGCGGGCCGTAGGAGCTGGTGAACTGGGACTGGAAGCCCTGGATGGCCAGCGGTATGGTCTGGGCCCCCTGGTCCTGGAGGACGACAAGGGCGATGGCGTATTCGTTCCAGGTGGCGACGAAGTCCAGGATGAACAGCGCGGCCAGTGCAGGCTTGGACAGCGGGAGGATGATCTGCCAGAACAGCCGCCAGTTGCCGCCGCCGTCCACGCGGACGCTCTCGTCGATTTCCTTCGGGATGGCGCTGAAGAAGCCGTGCAGGATGAAGATCTGGATGGGCAGGCCGAATCCGATGTACGGGAGGATCACACCGACCGGGCTGTTGAGCAGGCCCAGGTCCAGGATGATCTTGAACAGCGGGCCCAGGGCGACCTGGATCGGGACCATGGAGCCCAGGGCGAAGGCCCCCAGGATCAGTTTGCTGTGCTTGAAGCGGATGCGGGACAGGCCGAACGCGGCGGCGGCGGAGAACAGCAGGCCCAGGGGGACCTTGATCGCCGCGATGAGCAGGCTGTTGCCGCCGGCGGTGAGGAGATTACCGGTCTGCATGGCTTCGGCGTAGTTGGCCCACTCGGCTGAGGTGGGCAGGGAGAACGCGGACGTGGAGAAAATTGCCGATTCCGACTTCAGGGACGTGAACATCACGAAAATCAGGGGCATTGCCCAGATGACCATGGTCACGGCCAGGGCGATCCATAGACCCACCCTGACGTAGTCGACGTTGCGGCGTGGACGGGATGTCCCGTCGGCGTGCTTTGCGCGCCCGAGAGTGAGGGTGCTCATCAGTCTTCGTTTCCTTTGGTGGACCAGATCAGGTAGGGGATGACAAGGACGAGGGTGATGGCCAGCAGCACCGTGGCCACCGCATTGCCCATGCCGAAGTCGTGCTGCAGGAAGGACTTGGAGTAGGACCACAGAGCCAGCACCTGCGAGGACTGCGCCGGGCCGCCGCCGGTCATGCCCACCACGAGGTCAAAGACCTTGATGGAGTGCACGATGGTCAGCACAAGAACGACGACGACTGTCGGGCGCAGCGCGGGGAACGTGACGTGGCGGAAGACCTTCCAGCTGTTGGCACCGTCCAGGCGTGCCGATTCGACAAGTTCCTTGGACACGCCTTGCAGGCCGGCCAGGAAGAGGACCATGTTCAGGCCGGCGATCTGCCAGACGAAAGCGGCGAAGATGGCGTAGATGGCCACTTTGGGGTCGCTCAGGAAGGTGACGCCTGAGCCGTCGCCGAGGTGCCAGGCTTTGGCGAGTTCGGAGAAGACGCCATAGTTCGGGTTGTACATCCAGCGCCACATGTTCGCGATCGCGATCGGGGCCAGGACGCCCGGGATGTAGAAGACGGAGCGGAAGAGGTTCCGGCCAAAGATGGGGCGGTTCAGGGACAGGGCCATCACCAGGCCGAGGGTGGTCGGAATGATCAGTGACAGCAGCACCCAGACGATGGTGTTCTGCATGGCTGTCCAGAACACCGGGTCCTGGGTGAACAACCGGACATAGTTCTGGAACCCGACGAACACCTGTGGGTCAGTGGTGAAGCCTGACCATTTGAACAGGCTCAGGCGCACTGCGGTGATCATCGGGCCGATGACGAAGACAACATATGCGGCCAGGGCGGGGGCAAGGAACGGCAGGGCTGCGATGAAACCACCGCTGGCAATGCGCTTCAGGAGGGGCTTCTTCGAAGGCTGCCGGGGAGCGGGCACCGGGGGCGCTTCGAGGCGCGTGGCTATGAGCTTGGACAAGAGAGGTCGCCTTTGATCTTTGTTTCGGTCAGGGTGCCGAAGGGTGGGACCGCACGGGGCACGCGGTCCCACCCTTCGGCAAGGATCTAGTTGCTCGAATCCAGGAACTTCTGGAACTCGGCGCCGGCATTGGCCGGGTCCAGGCTGCCGGTGGCAACCAGGTTCTGGATCCGCCAGTACTCAGTGGTCTGGGACTGGCTGAGGTTCTGATCGTTGTTCATGTACAGGCCCTTGGCGTTCTGGAAGATACCGTCCCAGGACTTGCTCAGCTCGTCAGTTGCCGAGGACTTGACCTCCTTGTTCACCGACTGCGTCGAGAATGTACCCAGGGTTTCCTTCTGGACCGGTGTTGACATCATGAAGTCCAGGAACTTGGCTGCAGCGTCCTTGTGCTTGCTGTCCTTGGTGACGTACATGGCCTGCTCGAAGCCGTACATCCGGCCTGTTCCGGTGGGGAGGGGGAACACGCCGAAGTCCTCAACCTTGGCGTTGTCCTTGATGCTGGCGTTGAACCAGTCACCCTCAAGGGCCATGGCGGCCTTGCCGTTGTAGAACAGAGCGGACGATTCGTCATTGTTGATGCCGATGAAGCCGGGGTTCAGGTAGTCCTTGGACCACTTCTGGAGGTTGGTGAAGGACTTGGTGACGCACTCCTCCTGGCCCCAGTTGGCCTGCTTGGTGACGAGCTTGTCAAAGGTTGCCGAGCCGCAGTAGCCCTCGAGGAACGTGTCCAGGAGGCGCATGACATGCCAGTTAACGGTGCCGCCAAATTCAATCGGGGTGATGCCCGCGTCCTTGAGCTTGGCCGCGGCGTCGTTGAGTTCGTCGATGGTGGTCGGCAGCGTCGTGATTCCGGCCTTAGCGAACAGGGCCTTGTTGTAGTACATGGCCTCGCCGTTGAGCTTCCACGGCACACCGTTGAAACCGTCGTACTGCTTCGCGGGCCCGAGGGCAGCCTCGGTGAAGCGGTCCGGCCATTTGTACTGGGTGTACTCGCTGGTGAGGTCGGCGCTGGCGCCGTTCTTCACCAGCTCACCGCCGAGGCCCGGACCTGCCCAGTAGTCGTAGATGTCCGGCGCCGCTGAAGTTCCGATTGCTGTCCGCAAAGAGTCCTTGTGCGCGTCAACGGCGCGGGCGGTCTTCTTGATCGTGATGTCCGGATTTGCCGCTTCGAAATCCTTGATGATCTTGTCCTGGGCGGCCACCGCAGTCGGAGCAGACAGGTTGATCACCCACCAGTTCAGCTCGGTTTTGCCCGAAGCAGAGGAGCCGGAGCCGGCGCCACAGCCGGCGAGTACGGCAACGGCGGTAAGAGCAACAGCGCCCTTGGCAAGCAAACGCATCGTCGCGTCCTTTCGTAGGTTTAGTTGAGGGTGCCTTCGTCACGGATGCGTCAGCCGAAGCGTCCTAAGAACTCCCGCGGATGTGATCTGGCCCATAGCGAGTATGTGGGTTTACGATAACCCAAGTCAACCGGTTGACCAATTATTCGAAAAAAGACGACTATGCGGAGCGCCGTCCCCCACCCTGCAAGTAGGTGATCGTAAACTTACTTTGGATGGGTTACCCGCCGGCTGTCCGTCGCTGCGGACGACGTGGACAATAGCCTGCGGCCCAGGATCGGCGGGCGCACACAGACTGCATGAGGGGTGGAGAATTGGCGAAAGCAAGGATCGCGACACGGCCCAGCATGGCCGACGTCGCCAAGCTGGCCAACGTCTCAACCCAGACAGTGTCACGCTATTTCACCGGTGTCGGCTACGTTCGGGCGGAGACGCGCGAGCGGATTACCGCTGCCATCGATGAGCTGGGATATGTGCCAAATCAATCCGCCCGCACTCTTCGCACCAGCAGGACTAACTCCGTAGGCGTGTTGGCCTTGGGGGCCTTCAACTACGGGAGCGCAAATGTGCTCACCGGATTGGGGCTTGCGGCCCGCGAGGCCGATGTCACGCTCACTATCGCCCAGCTTGATCTCGACTTCGAAGCCAAGAACTGGGAAGTGGAGGCGCGGCGAGCCCTCGCCCACTTCAAGTCGGTACAGGTTGACGGAATTGTGGTCTCAACCCCGCTGCCGGGCGTCGACAAACTGCTCAACAACTGGGACCCAACAACGCCCTTGATCACGGTTTCGGAGCTTCCGTCGGCGAACGAAGGCTCCGCCGGCACCCACTCGCACGCTGCCGGCTGGGACGCGACACGCCACCTCATCGGATTGGGACACCGGGACATCCTTCATGTCGCCGGCCCTTCAACCCGCAATGAGGCCCAGGAGCGTGAGCGCGGCTATCGCGATGCCATGCAGAGCGCCGGCCTGAGCCCGCAGGTGCTCGATGCCGCGAAGGACTGGTCCTCCGTTTCTGGATATCGCGCCGGCGAATTAGCCGATCCCGCCACGTTCACGGCTGTCTTCGCCAGCAACGACGAGATTGCGCTCGGCTTCATGAGCGCGCTGGAAAGACGCGGCATCCGGGCCCCCCGGGACTATTCAATCGTGGGCGTTGACGACATGCCGGCGGCTGCCTTCTACTCGCCTCCGTTGACCACCATGCGGCTTGATTTCCGGGCGCTGGGCATCGCAACCTTCAAGATGCTCCACCACCAGATCCTCACCGGAGAACCCGCTCAGCACCACGTCGTCGAGCCCGAACTCGTGGTTCGCGAGTCGACGTCGCGCATCGCCCGGCCCTGAATATTGACGGTGGTCAGCTCATCGACGACACAGTCGGTTGACCGCATGGCCTCGACCAGGTCAAGGAAACGCTCGAAAGCGCCGGGCCCTCTGCCCCAGGGCCGCGCCGCCGGCTCGGGCAGCACGGACTGGAATTCATGGTCCGTGCTGCCCGTCGGGCGTCTTTCGTGTCCTTGCCTGGTCGCCGCGCTGTCAGTTCGCTGCGGTTCCCGCGGCGGCGCCGACCCCTGCTTCGACGGCCGCGCCGCCTGTCCCTCCGGCGAGTCGGAGCCAGGTATCCACCACGGTGTCGGGATTCAAGGAGACCGAATCGATGCCTTCTTCCACCAGCCACTCGGCGAAGTCCGCGTGGTCGCTCGGACCCTGGCCGCAGATGCCAACATATTTTCCGCGCGCCTTGCAGGCCTTGATGGCCATGCTCAGGAGCTTCTTGACCGCGGGGTCGCGTTCGTCGAAGCCGCCGGAGACGATCGCGGAGTCCCGGTCCAGGCCCAGGGCCAGCTGGGTCATGTCGTTGGAGCCGATGGAGAATCCGTCGAAGTAGTCCAGGAACTCGTCGGCGAGCAGGGCGTTGGACGGGATCTCACACATCATGATCACCTCGAGGCCGTTCTCGCCCCGGGTCAGGCCGTTCTCCCCCAGCAGGTCAATGACGCCGCGGGCCTCGTCCAGGGTGCGCACGAACGGGATCATCAGCTTGACGTTGGTCAGCCCCATCTCGTTGCGGACGAAGGACAGGGCCTCGCATTCGAGGTCGAAGCAGTCCCGGAAGGACGGCTCCAGGTACCGTGAGGCGCCGCGGAAGCCGAGCATCGGGTTCTCTTCGTGCGGCTCGTACGCGGGTCCGCCGATCAGGTTGGCGTATTCGTTGGACTTGAAGTCGGACATGCGCACAATCACCGGTTCCGGTGCGAAGGCCGCCGCGATGGTGGCCACGCCTTCGGCCAGGCGCTTGATGTAGTACTCGCGCGGGCTGTCGTACGCGGCGATTCGCTCCCGGATGTCCGCCGCGACGTCCGCCGGCTGATCGTCCAGGTTCAGCAGCGCTTTGGGGTGGATGCCGATCTGGCGGTTGATGATGAATTCGAGCCGGGCCAGGCCCACGCCGTGGTTGGGCAGCTGCGCGAAGGTGAAGGCCTGCTCCGGGGTGCCGACATTCATCATGACCTTGACGGGGGCCTCGGGGAGCTGGGTGATCTCGGTTTCCTCGATGCTGAAGTCCAGGAGCCCCTGGTAGATCACGCCGGTCTCGCCGTCGGCGCAGGACACGGTCACCTCGAGGCCGTCGGAGAGGACATCTGTGGCGTCCCCGGCGCCGACGACGGCGGGAATCCCCAGTTCCCGGGCAATGATGGCCGCGTGGCAGGTTCGTCCGCCGCGGTTGGTCACGATGGCGGAGGCACGCTTCATGATCGGTTCCCAGTCCGGGTCGGTCATGTCGGCGACGAGGACATCGCCGGTCTTGAAGGCGGCCATCTGGTCGATCGCGGTGAGGATGCGCACGCTGCCGGCGCCGATCCGCTGGCCGATGGCGCGGCCCTCGACCAGCACCGGGCCGGTCCCGTTGAGGCGGAAACGGCTCAGGCTGCCGGAGGCCCGGCGGGACTGGACGGTCTCCGGGCGGGCCTGCAGGATGTAAAGGCCGCCGTCGATCCCGTCCTTGCCCCATTCGATGTCCATGGGCCGGCCGTAGTGGTTCTCGATGGCGACGGCGTGCCGGGCGAGCTGCTCGACGTCGTCGTCGCTGAGGCTGAAGCGGTTCCGCAACGAGGCCTCCACCGGCACGAAGTCAATGGTGCGGCCGATTTCCCGGCTGGCCGTGTAGGTCATCTGGAGGGCCTTCTCCCCCAGCCCGCGCTTGAGGATGGCGGGCCGGCCGGCCTGCAGCGCCGGCTTGTAGACGTAGAACTCGTCCGGGTTGACGGCACCCTGGACCACGGCCTCGCCCAGGCCGTAGGAGGACGTGACGAACACGGCGTCCTGGAACCCGGACTCGGTGTCCATGGTGAACATGACGCCGGAGGCGCCGACGTCGGAGCGCACCATCCGCTGGATGCCGGCCGAGAGTGCCACCTCGGCGTGTTCGAACTGGTGGTGCACGCGGTAAGCGATGGCCCGGTCGTTGTAGAGGGACGCGAACACGTCCCTGATGGCGAGCAGGATGTTCTCGATGCCGCGGATGTTCAGGAAGGTTTCCTGCTGGCCCGCGAAGGAGGCGTCGGGCAGGTCTTCCGCCGTGGCGCTGGAACGGACAGCCCAGGAGAGGTCTTCGGAGCCGCCGTGCTTGTCCACCAGCTGCTGGTAGGCGTTCCGGATCTGCGCCTCAAAGTCCGGCAGGAAGGGCGTCTCGCGCATCAGGGTTCGGATTTCCTGGCCGGCCGAGGCGAGGGCCGTCACATCGTCGGTGTCCAGGCCCACCAGGCGGTCGGCGATCTTCTGGTCCAGCCCGGAATCTGCCAGGAAGTTGCGGTAGGCATCCGCGGTGGTGGCGAAGCCGTCCGGGACCTGGACGCCGGCAGAGGTCAAATTCTGCACCATTTCACCGAGGGAGGCGTTCTTTCCGCCCACCCGGTCCAGGTCCTTGAGGCCGAGTTCTGAGAACCACAGGATGTCTGTCGTCATTAGTTGCTGCTCCTTTGCAGATGATGGCATGCAGATGCGCCGCCCCGCTCGCGGCGATAACCGGTCGGTGGGCGCGAATCCTGTCCACAGTGACAGGTCTCCGGCGACCTTTCCATATGACGTGCGCCACACCGGGATTGTGAAAATTTTCCCTAATGTTTGAGGTTCATGCGCTGCAGGATGGTGGCGGCCATTTCCTCCACGGAAACCGTGGCTGAATTCAGGTACGGAATCCGGTGGGAGACGTACAACTGCTCGGCGCTGCGCAGCTCGAAGCCGCACTGCCGCAGCGACGCGTAGGACGAGCCGCGGCGCCGTTCGGTGCGGATCTGGCTCAGGCGCAGGGGGTTGGAGGAGAGGCCGAAACATTTCTCAACGAAAGGCCTCAGCGGCTTGGGCAGGCCCTCCCGCTGAAAGTCCTCGTCAACGAGCGGGAAATTCGCGGCGAAGATACCGTGTTGCAGGGCCAAATACATGGTGGTCGGCGTTTTCCCGCAACGGGACGGTGCCACCAGGATGACCTGGGCCTTTTCCAGCGCGCGCAGGCTCTGGCCGTCGTCGTGCTCCATGGCGTACTCGACGGCGGCCATCCGGGATTGATACCGCTCCGCATTGCCCAGGCCATGCGCCCTCCCGGGTTCGCCGCTGGCCGGTGAGCCCAGGGCCTGCTCCAGCTGCCCGACATGCGTGCCGATGAGATCCACGACGATTCCCTTACACGTCGCCAGGACCTGGCGGACATCGCTGCTGACGGCCGTGGAAAAGACGATCGGCCGCGGGCCGGCGGCGACCAGTTTGTCAATGGTGCCGACCACGGTGCTGGCCTGCTCGGCGGTGGTGATGAACGGGACCGTGATGCGGTCAAAATGGTTCGCGGGGAACTGCGTCAACAAGGTGTTGCCGAGCGTTTCCGCGGTGATGCCGGTGCTGTCCGAAAGGAAATAGACAGGCCGAAGAGCGTCATTGGTCATGAACGCATTCTCCACCAAAGGCGGCAGCCGCCAGGCATCGGAGTGCCGGCGGGTCCTTACCCGGGCTCCGGACCCAGACGTAGACTGCTCGCGTACGGCGGCACCAACACCACCAACTTTCGCAGGAGATGCTCATGAGCTATGAAGGCACCGGTAACGAGAAGGCCGTCGCGGCAAGCGACCTTAACCGCACCCACGTCGGGCTGACCGTCAGCTTCCAGCCGGACGAATTTACCGTGGTCTTCGGCCGGATCGGCGCCATTGCGCGCAAGGAGGGCGGCGTGACCATCGCACTTGCGGGGGTGGACGGAACGGGTGGCCTGCCTTCCCACTTCAGCCTTCCTCCCGCCCAGCACGTCTACGTCCAGCCGGACATGCTCACCAATACGGAGTCGACCATCAAGGATTTGTTCGGCAAGGTGCAGGAGAACCTGCGGAGCCACAAGGGCGATCAGCGGCCGGACGGCGTCTAGGGAAAGCTTCTCGACGGGGCGTCGACCGTCCCGGCGCCGGTCAGTACACTGGGACGCATGACCGAGCAGGAACCGGGCCCGCCCGGAGCCGCTGCGGCTCCCCACGGCAGCGCGGGCCTCCCCGAGGACACGGCCGCCCCGTCCATTCCGGCCGAGGCCGGCGGTGCGCTGCGCCTGGACGATCCCGACGCCGTCGACACGTCCTTGCGCAGTCCGGCGGAGCGGAACCGCACATTCGGCGGGATCCTGGTGAACACCGCCCTCGCCAACATCACCACCAGCTACCTGTGGTTCGCCCTGACGTTCTGGGTGTACCTGCAGACGCGCAATGTGATCGCCACCGGGGTGATCGGCGGCGCGTACATGCTGTTGATCGCCCTTTCCAGCATCAGCTTCGGCACCTTCGTGGACCGGTACCGCAAGCTGGCCGTGATGCGATTCGCCGCAGGCTTCACGCTGGTGATGTTCCTGCTGTCCGGGGTCATGTTCCTCCTGACACCCACGGCCTGGCTGCTGGACCTGGCACAGCCCTGGTTCTGGGTCTTCACCCTGGTAATCCTGGTCGGTGCAGTCGTGGAGAACATGCGCAACATTGCCCTCTCCACCACGGTCACCATCCTCATCGAGCCGGACCGGCGGGCCAACGCCAACGGGCTGGTAGGCATGGTGCAGGGATTGATGTTCATCATCACCTCCGTGCTCTCCGGGCTGTCAGTCGGGCTGATCGGCATGGGTTGGACGATCGTGGTCGCGCTGGTTCTCACGGCCCTGGCCTTCGCGCACCTGCTCACCCTGCGCATGCCCGAGGAGGTGCGCGCGGCCGCTACGGACGCACGAGGCGGATTCGACCTGCGCGGCTCCCTTGGCGCCGTGCTGGCCATTTCGGGATTGTTCGCGCTGATCGTGTTCTCCACATTCAACAACTTCATCGGCGGCGTCTACATGGCGTTGATGGACCCCTACGGCCTGGAAATGTTTCCCGTGGAGCTGTGGGGAGCCTACTTCGCGCTGGGCGCCACGGGGTTCATCGTAGGCGGCGCTCTGATCGGCAAGTTCGGTCTCGGGTCGAACCCGTTGCGCACCATGCTCATCGCGGTGATCGCGATGGGGGTCCTCGGGGCGGTGTTTACGCTGCGGGAGTGGGCCTGGCTGTACATCGCCGGCATCTGGCTGTACCTGGTCCTGGTGCCTTTCGTCGAGGCCGCCGAGCAGACCATCATCCAGAAGGTGGTGCCCCTGCCCCGGCAGGGCCGCGTGTTCGGATTCGCCATGGCGTTCGAATCGGCGGCAGCACCGATCACCGCGTTCCTCATCGCGCCGATCGCACAGTTTTGGATCATCCCGTACGCACGGTCCGCCGAGGGCTCCGCCCAGCTGGCCCCGCTGCTGGGCGAGGGCACTTCGCGGGGCATTGCCCTGGTGTTCCTGATAGCCGGGCTCATCATGATCGCGGCCGCGCTGCTGGCCTTCCTGACGCCGGTCTACCGCCGGGTCTCCGCGTCGTATGGGCGGACTGCTGCAGTGGCGCCGGCGACGGCGGACACCGACGCCGCGCCCTCTGGGTGAACGAGTCCATTCGACGCGTCTACATGCCCAAGCGCAACCTGCCCTTGGCGGCTCAGGTTCCGCAGAAGGTGCGGTAGGGGCCGAAGCTTTCCGGGGCGGCTGAGGCGTAATGCTCCAGACCGGGCCGCTCGTCGAAGGGTGAGGCTAGGGCGTCCATCAGCCGTTCCAGCGGACCCAGGTTTCCGCCGGTAGCGGCGGCCAGGGCCTCCTCTACCAGGTGGTTCCGCGGGATATACACGGGGTTGACCCGGTCCATGGCGTCGGCATCCGGTCCCAGGGCGCGCCAGCGCGTCACCCAGGCATCGAACCGTGCCGTATCCAGAACGCCGGTGCCCAGAATCTGGCTCCGCGCAGGTTCATCCTGGCCGCGGGCGGCTTTGCCCAGGTGCCGGAAAAACGATGTGTAGTCCGCCCGTGACTCCTGCAACAGGGCCACGAGTTCGTCCACCAGTGGCGAGGTCACGTCGTCGTCGAGCCCTTCACGGAACCCCAGCTTTGCCTTCATGCCGGCCGACCAGGCTTCACTGTACTGCCGGCGGAACCCGCTGAGTGCCTCCACAGCGAGGCCCACTGCCTGCTCCTGGTCATCGTGGAGCAGGGGCAGGAGAGCCTCGGCGAGCCGGGCAAGGTTCCACTCCGCCACCAGCGGCTGATTGCGGTAGGCGTAGCGTCCGGTCTCGTCGATCGAACTGAAGACGGCCGCGGGGTCGAAGCCTTCCAGGAAGGCGCATGGCCCGTAGTCCAGGGTTTCGCCCGAGATCGTCATGTTGTCGGTGTTCATGACCCCGTGAACGAACCCAACGAGCATCCACTGGGCCACCAGCGAAGCCTGGGCTGATATGACCGCCTGGAAGAGTGCGAGATATCGGTTTTCCGCCTCCGCGGCGGCCTGGTAGTGCCGGGTCAGCGCGTAGTCGGCGAGGCGGCGCAGTAGGCCGATGTCGTCCGTGGACCGGGCGTACTGGAAGCTGCCCACGCGCAGGTGGCTGCTGGCAACCCGGGTAAGAACGGCGCCGGGCAGGAGCGTCTCGCGCTGTACCGGACGCCCCGTGGCGACGACGGCGAGGGATCGTGTGGTGGGGATGTTCAGCGCGTGCATCGACTCGCTCACGATGTATTCGCGCACCATGGGACCGACCACTGCCTGGCCGTCGCCGTTCCGCGCAAACGGTGTGCGTCCCGATCCCTTGAGATGGATGTCGCGAAGCTGCCCGTCCGCGTGCCCGATCTCGCCGAGCAGGAGGGCGCGCCCGTCGCCGAGACGGGGCGCGTACCAGCCAAACTGGTGGCCGGCGTAGGCCTGCGCCACCGGGCTGGCCTCCGCTGGGATGGCGTTGCCGATCAGCAGGCGCAGACCCTCAGGACTCCGGAGAAAGGCCGGATCGAGGCCGAGCTCGGTGGCGAGATGCTCGTTGAGGACCAGAAGGCGCGGGTCGGGAGCCTCCTCCGCGCGCCAAGGAATGGCCATCTCCTTGAACTCCCGCGCGAAGCGGTCATCAAATGTGACGGTCGGATGCGCGATGCCACTCATCTTTCAAGAATACGGGCGAGGCTGTCAGTAGCCGGCCCGCAGGCATAATCTACGACTGAACGCTTTCTTCCAACGCCGGGGAGCTCATCATGGACAACGAATTCGCTGATGTCATCGACCACGACGTCACCACCATCACCTGTGTGTGCGGCAATACCGTGAGCACTGAGGGATTGATCCAGGCGAACTCACAGGGCGTCCCCGTTCACATCGGCGGAAACACGCCGGTGCCCGCGGGTCTGGCTGCGTGGCCCGAGGACGAGGATCTCTACACCCTGTGTCCGGCGTGCGGCCGCGTTTACCATGACGTGGTCATCGAAGAGACGGGGACCGCGCCGGTCGCTTTCCGGGTGGATATCGCTGCCGGACCGATCGCAGAGGCCATCCGTGTCCACTGGGACCTCAGCACCTAGCCCTGTGACGGTTTCCAGGATCAGCAGGCGCTCTGGCTGGGGCATCCGATCATTGCTAGCGTGACGGAATGAACTCGTCGAAGACCCCCGCCGAGATCCTCACCATTGACGACAACGAGGTCCGCATCTCGAGTCCGGACAAGGTGGTGTTTCCCGGGCCCGGGCTGACCAAGCTCGACCTGGTTCGCTACTACCTCGCCGTCGCCGATGGTGCGCTGCGGGGCGCCGGCGGACGGCCCATGGTGCTCAAGCGGTTCCCGAAGGGGATCGGCGCTGAGCCGTTCTTCCAGAAGCGCGTGCCGGAAAACCACCCCGACTTCATCCACACGACGACGCTGCATTATGCGTCGGGGACATCAGCCGAAGAGGCAGTGATCCGGGATGCTGCGGGCCTGGCATGGGTGGTGAATCTTGGCTGCCTGGACCTCAACCCGCATCCCGTGCGCGCCGAGGACCTCGAGCACCCTGACGAGCTCCGGGTCGACCTCGACCCGATGCCGGGGGTCGACTGGGCGCAGATCGTGGACGTCGCCTATGTCGCCCGGGAGGTGCTCGACGACGTGGGACTGGTGGGCTGGCCGAAGACGAGCGGTTCGCGGGGACTCCACATCCTGGTGCGCATCGCGCCCCGGTGGTCCTACCGGGACCTGCGGCTCGCCGCAGAGACCCTCGCCCGCGAGATCGAGACCCGCGCTCCGGGCCTGGCCACCGCGCGGTGGTGGAAGGAGGAGCGCGGCGAGAGTGTGTTCGTCGACTTCAACCAGAACGCCAAGGACCGCACCGTGGCATCGGCGTACTCGATCCGGCCCCTGCCCGACGCCCGGGTCTCGACTCCGCTCACCTGGGACGAGGTTGCCTCCGCCCGGCCGGAACAATTCACGGTTCCCACGGTGCTTGAGCGCTTCGCAGCGATGGGCGACCCCCACGCCGGCATCGACGACGCCGTGGGGACCCTCGACAGGCTCATCACCTTGGCTGCCGAGCTCGGCCCCGCCGAAAAGCCCCCGCGCGGCGGCGACGGCTCGGGCCGCCGGCAGTCGGTCATGCCGCTCATCGAGGTGGCACGCACCAAGACCAAGCCCGAGGCGCTCGCCGCGCTCGAGGAATGGAAGACCCGGCATGCGGACCTCATCCCGGCCCTGCATCCCGCCGACATACTCGTCGACGGGATGCGAGGCTCGAGTTCGCTTTGGTACCGGGTGCGGGTGAACCTTCAGCATGTGGCCGAAGATGAGCGTCCGCCACAGGAGGAGCTCATCGCTGACTACGACCCGTGGGCGGGCAAACAGTGGCCGGGGCGCCCTGGGTCCTGACACCCAATCCCCTGGCAACTGTGTTCCGGACTACGAGGCGGCGTCGTGTGGGTACCGGATGACCACCAGCATGCTGCAGCCCGGTTCGCTTCGATACGGTCCGTGTTTCATCCGGGGCGGACGGCACGCATACATCCCGGCGGTGAAGGTTTGGCCAAGTCCCAGGTCGGTCAATTCTCCGGTTAGGATCATGACCTCTTCCCAGTACTCATGGGTGATGGTTTCCGGAGCAGTGGCGGCACCAGCCTCATAGCGCTGCAGAAGGGTCGCATCCCCGCTGTCGGGGTCCTGCGCCAGCATCCGATCCCAGATGCCGCTGCTCTTGGGTCCCGACGGGTGCCAGTCACCTGCCGGTTCATGGAATTCCTGTTCCTGCTTGCTCAATATTCTCGCCCCTCAGTCGTGACCGGTCTGTCAGGATGCTTGTTTAGAGGGCGCGAGCGTTGGCCAGCACCGGCAATTTGGCGCGGACGGCCGCTACTTCGGAAGGGTCGACGTCGATCACGGCCAGTTGCGGTTCGCGGCCGAGGGTGACCAGTGGCGTGCCGAGCGGCGACACTACCGCGCTGTGCCCGATGCCGGTGGGTGCGGAGCTCACCGGCTCCTGGCCGATGCTGGCGGGATCTCCCTGTCCGCACGCCACAACGAACGTTGTGCTGTCCACAGCGCGGGCGCGAACCAGCAGATCCCACTGCTCCGCCTTCCCTTCACCGGATCCCCAGGACGCGCAGACAATGTTGATCTGCGCCCCGGCCCTGGCGTTGGCACTGAAAAGGGCTGGGAAGCGCACGTCGTAGCAGGTGGCCAGGCCGATGACCGTCCCGTTGACCTCAAACGTCACGGGCGACGTGCCGGCGTCGACCGAATCCGACTCCGCGAAGCCGAAGGCGTCGAAGAGGTGGATCTTGTCGTAGGAGGTGTTGGTGTCCCGGCCGGTCACCAGCAAGGTGTTCCGCACGCGGCCGTCCCGCCCGGGGGTGAACATGCCGGCCACTATCGTGAGCCCCAGCTCCGCGGCGATTCCGCGGACGGCGGTGGCCCACGGGCCATCGAGGGGCTCGGCAACCTCGGCAAGGGGATTCCCGAACGCACGCATGGCAGCTTCCGGGAAGACTGCGAGCTCGGCGCCCGCGGCCTTGGCGCGGGTGGCGTAGTCTCGGATCTGCTCCAGGTTGGCTGCCGGATCGGCGCCTGTGATGATTTGGGCGAGTGCTATGCGCATGGTTTTACTCCAGTTTGTTGTATACCTAATGTATGCGGAAAATTTCGGGGCCGGCCTCCTCAGGCCGGGAAAAGGCCTACGCGTATTTGCGTGAGAACGTTTTGACCGACCCGGACGTGCAGGGAAAGTTCCTCAACGAACAGGAACTCGCGGCCGACATTGGCGTCTCCCGCACGCCCGTGCGTGAGGCGTTGCTGTTGCTGGTCGCCGACGGCCTGGTGGAGCTGATCCCCCAGCGCGGGGCCTACGTGCCGGTGGTCACCGGCCGGGAAGTCTCCGAACTGATGGAACTCCGCGGCGTCCTCGAGCGCCATGCGGCCGGGCTGGTCATCGCCGAGGGAAAGGTTCCTGCCGTTCAGATGCAGGAGACCCTGGCCCTTCAGGCGGCCCTGCCGGATACCCTCGAACCCGAGTCTGTCAGGGAGTTCATTCGTCTGGACACGCTGTTCCATCAGCAGCTCATCGATGCCGCGGGCAATGCGCTGATCTCCCGGACCTACAGCAAGCTCCACGTCCGGCAGATCCTGGTGGGAATCTCCGCCCTGTTCGGTACCAGCGGCCGCCGGCACGACGTCTGCGCCGAACACCAGGGCATCCTGGATGCCCTGGTGTCCGGCGACGCCGCAAGGGCGGAGCAGGCGATTGAACATCATCTGGCTGTCACGCGGGACATCCTGCTCCGCAGCTAGCTGTTGGCACCGACGGTGGTTCCATCGACACCGACCGCCGGGCGTTTGGTGGAGGAACCCTCGAGGAGCAACTTGTAGTCGTCATCTTCGGTGGTGTTGGAGTTCCGGCCCAGGGACAGCCCGATCAGCGTCACGACGGCGGCGACGGCCACGTAGATCGCCACCGGCACCCAGGTGCCGAACTGCGAGAGCAGCAGGGTGAACATCAGCGGGGCGATAGCGCCGCCGATCACACCGGCGAACGTATAGGCCAGCGAGCTGCCGGTGGAGCGCAGCCGGGGCGAGAACTGCTCCACAATGAAGGCCGCCTGCGGGCCGTACATGAACGAGTGCGCCATCAGGCCAAACACAATGCCGATGATCAGCATCGGCTCATTCTTGCCGCCCAGGATACCGAAGAAGACGAACGTCCAGGCCGCTCCCACCACCGCGGCGATGCCATAGACCAGGCGGCGGTTGATCCGGTCGGAGACGGCGCCCGCCAGGGGAATCATGAACAGCTGGAAAGCGGACCCGATGAGGACCGCGGTGAGCACCTGGTTCCGCTGGTAGCCGAGGACCTGGATGCCGTAGGTGAGGGTGAAGACGGTAAACAGGGCATAGAGGACATCCGGTCCCACGCGGCAGAGGACGGCGGCGATCAGCGGGCGCAGTTCCTTGCTGAAGACCTCACGGATGGGGGCATCAGGCTGCTGGCCGTGCGCTTCGATTGCCTTGAAGATGGGCGTGTCCTCGAGCTTGAGGCGGATCCACAGACCAAATCCAACGAGCAGCGCCGACAGCAGGAAGGCGATGCGCCAGCCATAGCTGATGAACTGTTCCTCTGTGAGCGCCAGGGTCAGGATGGCGAGGGCACCGTTGGCCAGCAGGTTACCGGCGGGCGGGCCCACCTGGGCGGCCGAAGCCCAGAAACCGCGGCGCCGAGGATCTCCGTACTCACTGGAGAGCAGGACGGCCCCACCCCATTCGCCGCCGACGCCCACACCCTGTGCGAAGCGGAGCAGCACCAGAATGATAGGGGCCGCAATGCCGATGGTGGCGTAGCCAGGCAGCACGCCAATCAGGACGGTTGCGACGCCGATGATCATCAGGGTCGCGACAAGGACCTTCTTGCGCCCGATGCGGTCTCCGAGACGGCCGAAGACGATTCCGCCCACGGGGCGGGAAATGTAGCCCACGGCGTAGGTCGAGAACGCCAGGATCGTCCCGGTCAGCGGATCTGACGACGGGAAAAAGACGATAGGGAAAACGACGGCGGCCGCGGCTGAGTAGACCGCGAAGTCGTACCACTCGAGCGCCGTGCCGGTGAGGCTGGCGGCAAAGGCCTTGTAGAGGCCCTGGGGTCGGATGGGCGCCTCCGGGCGCGCTGCCGCGCCGGATGCCTGTACGGGAGCATTGGCCATAATTGTCCTCCACGAGATTTCGAAGTGATGCCTGTCACGCTGGCATTAAATGTATACATTACGCATACTAGATGTACATTGGCGACTGTTTACGGTTTCCGGTTTGTAAATTTCTCACCGTCCCACCACACGAAGGAAGTACTGACATGGCTACGCTCAGCTTCGAACTCCCCGACGGCAGCACCCGAAACGTGGAGGTCGCCCACCTGCTCAATGCCGGCTACGCAGGCCGCGAGCAGGATGAGGTGCAGGCCCACATCGAAGAACTTGCCCTGCTTGGCGTCCCCGGGCCCACCACCACCCCGGCGCTGTATCCCGTGTCGCCCTACCTTGCGCAGCAGGCCACCGAAGTCCGGGTGCAGCACGGCCGGACATCGGGGGAAGCCGAGTGGGCGCTGGTGATCACAGAGGACGATGTACTGCTGACGGTCGCCTGCGACCACACGGACCGCGACCTCGAGGTCCACGGGGTGGCCTGGAGCAAGAACGCCAGCCCTGACGTGCTGGGCCGCAAAGCCTGGCGGCTTGATGACGTGCGCGGCCACCTGGACCGGATCACGCTGAAGGGGTGGGTGGGTGAGGGAGATGAGGCTGACACGCTGATCCAGGACAGCACCCTGGGGGCCTTGCTGACCCCGGACTACTGGCTGGACGTCCTTTCGGAGCGCGGCCTGGACCAGCCAGGCACTGTCCTGATTTCCGGCACGGTGGCCATGACGCATGGTGTGGACCAGTTTGCCCGCAGCTGGAAGGTGGAGATGACCGATCCGGTCACCGACTACTCGATCGAAGCGGCCTACATCGTGGAACAAATGGCGGAACCCATCGGCTGACCGCTGTTCCTCGGAGGGGCATTCGCCGCAGATGCTGACGCGGATGCCCCACCGGTGGACGATTCAGGGGAACCACCGAACTGCTCCCCCGCGCTGGCGCAGACTATGCCGTCAGGTGTTGCGGTGTCAGGTGTTGCGGTGTCAGGTGTTGCGGTGGGCCGGGGCGAACTGGGCCGCGCGGTTGGTCTCTTCGGCGCGGATAACGTGCACGACCGCGTTGATGAGGGCCAGGTGGGTGAATGCCTGTGGGAAGTTGCCGAGGTGGCGGCCGCTCACCGGATCCAGCTCCTCAGCGTAGAGGCCCAAAGGACTGGCGAGGGACAGCAGGCGCTCGCACAGTGCCTTGGCGCGCTCCAGTTCTCCGATCTCGACGAGGGCTGAAACAAGCCAGAATGAGCATGTCGTGAAGGTCCCCTCGTCGCCGGCGAGTCCGTCGTCGGTCTGCTCCGGGCGGTAGCGCAGCACCAGCCCGTCCTGGGTGAGTTCAGAGGCGATGGCCAGGACAGTGGCGCGCACCCGTGGATCATTGGCGGGCAGGAACCGGACGAGCGGGACAAGCAGAAGCGAGGCATCGAGGTTCCTCGTGCCGTAGGACTGGACGAACACACCGCGGTCATCCACACCATGGCGGCAGATGTCCTCATGGATCTCCTCGGCGAGGGTGTCCCACTTCTTGGCATAGTCAGGCTGACCGTGCAGGCGCGCCAGCCGGGCACCACGATCCAGTGCGACCCAGCACATGAGCTTGGAGGAGGTGAAGTGCACCGGCTCGCCTCGGACCTCCCAGATGCCGTGGTCGGGGTCCCGCCAGTGGGCGGCGGCCTCCTCGACCTGGCGGAGGAGGACGGGCCAGAGCGGCTCGGGGAGCTGGTCACGGGATTTGGCGTGGAGGTAGACGGAGTCCAGCATGGTGCCCCAGACGTCGAGCTGCCGCTGGCGGGCGGCGGCGTTGCCGATCCGGACCGGGCGGGCGCCGTCGTAGCCGCCGAGCTCTTCGACAGTTGTCTCCGGAAGGTCCCTTTCGCCGTCGATGCCGTACATGATCTGCAGACCATCCTCGGCGGCGACGTCGCGGATGAACGCAAAGAAGTCATCGGCTTCCCGGTCCAGGCCGAGGGTGTACAGGGCCCAGAGGGCGAACGTGGAATCGCGCACCCACGTATACCGATAGTCCCAGTTCCGCTCTCCGCCGGGCGTCTCGGGCAAGGACGTGGTGGGCGCCGCCACCAGAGCTCCAGTCGGCGCGTAGGTGAGGCCCTTCAACGTCAGCGCGCTGCGCTGCAGGGCCTCCCGCCACGGGTGGTCGGGGAATTCGCCGCCGGTAATCCATTGCCTCCAGAACTCGGTGGTCTGCCATTGCTTTCGCGTGGCTTCTTCCCACGTCCGAGGCGGGGGCAGCGAACCCCACGACAGCGCGAAAAAAGCCTGCTCGCCCTCGGTCATCCGGCAGCGGATGACCGCAATGGAGTCCTCGATGCCCAGCCGGCGGTCGGTAGTGAGCCGCAGTACGGGATCCCCCTCATCGCCGCCGACGGTCACCACCTCCCCGTATCCGGGGCTGGAGAACTCCCACCGTGCCCGGCGCCGGCCGTAGCCGAAGACCGGCTCGCACAGCACGGACAGCTCGACTGCACCGTTGACGCAACGGACGGTGCGCAGCAGGCAATGCTCGGCCTCGTAGTTCGTCGGCGGGCGGCGGTAACGGCTGGCCCGCTGTTCGGTGTGATGCCACGGACCCATCACCAGGGCATCCCTCACGATCAGCCAGCCCGTACCGGTCTGCCAGGTGGTCTCCAGGATCAGGCTGCCGGGGAGGTAACGGCGCGCCGTGGGCTCCCGGACGCCGTACGGCGCCACCTTGAAGCCACCCGCGGCGCGGTCGAGCATAGTGGAGAAAACGCTCGGTGAGTCGTGTCGCGGTACGCACATCCACTCGACCTGCCCGCTCGAAGCGATCAGGCAATTGGCCTCACAGTCAGACAAAAACCCATAGTCGGCGATCGGCGGGAACGGACTCGTGCCTGCCCCGGGCCGCCGCCTCCCATGGTCTCCTGATCCGGCGTCGATCCTCACAACCCCAGTATGGTCCCACTGCCAGGAAGCGGGAATCCTGGCAGAGCCGGTTGGATGATAAGAACATTGCTCCGCCCCGCCCCGGGAATCGGTTTCCCGCCGTTGGTAGTCTTTAGCCGACTATTAATATTCCGGCAGAGATCACTTGAGGTGCGAACCATGACCGCGACAACACCCACCCCGGGCACCGTCCTGCTGGCCGGCGCCACCGGCGATCTCGGTGGCCGGATCCTGCGGAACCTGCTCGGCCTTGGAGCCACTGTTCGGGTCCTGACAAGGCCGGAAACCAGCACCGCCCAGATTGCACAACTCCGCACCCAGGGAGCCGAGGTCATCCAGACCGGTTATGGCGATCCGGACGGCCTCCGAAGGGCCTGCAAGGATGTTGATTGCGTGGTCTCGGCAATCAACGGTGTCGACAACGCCATCTACGATGCCCAATCGCTTCTGCTGGAGGCGGCCGCAGCGGTGGGCGTGCCGCGCTTCATTCCCTCCGATTTCTCCATTGACTACCGCGGCATCCGGCCCCGAAGCAACCGAAACCTGCAGCTCCGCCGCGACTTCGCACAGCGGCTGGACGCAACCGAGATCCGGGCCACGTCGATCCTCAACGGCGCCTTCACAGACATGCTTTCCGGGCAGGCACCAATGATCCTGTTCTCCCGGCACCGGGTGCTCTTCTGGTCCGACCCGGACCAGGTACTCGACTTCACCACCAAAGACGACACCGCCGCCTTCACGGCCGCCGCCGCCCTCGACGAGCGGGCGCCCCGCGTCCTCCAGATCGCCGGGGACCAGGTCACGGCACGGGCACTGGCATCCACCATGACCGACCTGACAGGCACACAATTCCGGCTTCTCTACGCGGGCAGCGTAGGTTCCCTGACAACCATGAGCCGGGCAGTGAAAGCCCTCATGCCCGCCTCTGACAAGCCGTTCCCGCCGTGGCAGGGCATGGAGTACTTCGCCAGCATGTTCAGCGGCGACGCGAATCTGCAATACGTCAACAACGACCGCTATGGCCGCCGGACGTGGACCACCGCCCGGGACATCCTCGAACAGCACCACCAACAGAACTGACCGTTCACAAACGCGCCCAAGACCTGTTCATTTCAGGAGGACATTTCCATGACCATCAAACGCACGATTTCCGGGCCGGGAGTTCCCGGAGGCTTCCCCTTCAGCCTGGCCACCGAAGCAAATGGTGTCTGCTTCGTCAGCGGCATGCCGGCACTGGATCCAGACGGCCTCTTCCAGGAGGGATCCTTCGAGGAAGAGACCGCGCTGGCCTGGCACAACGTCATGATGATCACCCGCGCTGCTGGTTTCGCGGTCGAGGAAATCGTGTACGTGCAGTGCGTCGTAGCTGACATGGCCGACTACAACAGCATGAATGCGTGGTGGCGGCAGCAGTTCCCGGATCCCTCGACGGCTCCGTCCCGGTTCACTTTCCAGGCCGGCGCCCTTCCTTTCGGCGCCAAGATCGAAATCCAAGCGGTGGCCGCGCACGGCACTTGAGGCGACGCCGGAGTATGCGAAATGCGGCGTCCCTCGACGCGGGAGACGACTGAAAGTCTCCCCCATATCGGACGGTGGATCTCGTCTCAGGTGAGGGCCGGGCGGCGCGCCAGGATGTAGTCGACGGCGGCGGGTCCGGTTGTGCGCAACCCGGGGCGAATGAAGCGCCGTGCCACACGACGTCGTTCGCCGAGGCCCAGCCCGCTCATGGCTGCCCAGAACGCCCGGGAGGGCGCGGGTTGCTCGTTTTGGAGAAGACACCAGCTGATATACACCCCGTACATTTCGTCTTCGGCCAGGCCATGATGGGGATCCGGGTCCGCAGCGATGCACGTGTTGACGAAGTAGGCGTAGTTCGAAGCTGTCACGTCTGTGTGCCTTTTCTGTCGGGGAGTGACCGGACCTGCCTGCCCGCAAGTCGGTCGGCCGGCGCGGACTGAAGCGATTCGTAGCAGCACCGGACACGGATGGGTCGGGACTGTGCGCCCGCCGGTCCACCCTGCCGGGCACCCGCGGCACGGGAACCGAAACTGGCCGAAGTCCCATCCCGTCGTCGCAATCGAGTGGCACACTGGACCTCATGCGTGAGTTCGTCGTTCTCGGCACCGCCTCGCAGGTCCCCACCCGCACCCGCAACCACAACGGGTATCTGCTGCGCTGGGATGGCGAGGACATTCTCTTCGACCCCGGAGAAGGCACGCAGCGGCAGATGATCCACGCCGGAGTCACCGTCACCCAGATCACGCGCATCTGCCTCACACACGTGCACGGCGACCACTGCTATGGCCTCCCCGGCGTCCTTTCCCGCATGGCCCTTGACAAGGTCAGCCACCCCATCCACCTGCACTATCCTGCCGCCGGGGAGGACACCGTCCGTGCCCTCGTGTCGGTCGCGTCCCGGGGCATTGATCTCCGGCTGCATCCGCACGGTGGCCATGCCTTCGGGGGCAGCGAACGCGAGACTGCCGAGCCGATCGCCCCTGGCCTGGAGGTGCGGGCACTGAGTCACCGCATCGAGACCTATGGCTATCGCTTTGTGGAGCCCGACGCGCGCACGCTCCTTCCCGACCGGCTCGTGGCAGCCGGGATTGCGGGCTCCGACGTCGGCCGCCTGGTACGCCAGGGCAGCCTGGGCGGCGTGAGCCTGGAGGACGTCAGCGAGCCGCGGCCCGGTCAACGTTTCGCCTTCGTGATGGATACCGCGCCGTGCCAGGGCGCAGAAGAACTGGCGGAGGGCGCCGATCTGCTCGTCACCGAGTGCACGTTCAGCGACGACGACGCCGGGCTGGCCGCGCAGTTCCGTCACCTCACGGCCGGGCAGGCGGGCGAGCTGGCCGCAACGGCGGGCGCTGGAACCCTCGTCCTGACCCACTTTTCTGCGCGCTACGGGGACGTTACCCCTCTCGCCGAGCAGGCCCGGGGCCGCGCCGGTGAAGCAAGGGTGGTTGCCGTCAACGACCTCGACCGCATCGCCTTTCCGCCACGCCGGGCGTTCTAGCCGCTGCGCGGAATAGTCGCCGGACGGCCCGGCGCCGGGCCCCCGCCAGGATGTTGCCCTCCCCCGCATGCACGCGTGCCCGGTGCCCGGGCCTTCCTGGTCCGGGCACCGGGCCGCCTAGTCTTGGCGGTTCACTCCTGGCCGAGGCCAGCAGCAGCGGTCTTCTTGCCCTCCACCTCGTTCAAGGCACGGAGGTCGAAGATGCCGTTGATGTCGGCGGTCTTGGTGGTGCCGGCATCGACGCCGTCCTGCAGCAGCTTCTTGTAGGTTCCGGCGAGCGGATCCGTGGTGAAAGTGATGTTCTGCAGTGCGCGGTCGATCACCTTGGCGGAAAGCGGCTTGCCGGCGGTGTCCTTTAGGACAGCGTTGATAGTGCTGGCCTTCTCTTCAGCCGTTGCCGAGTTCAGCCAGTTCACGGATTCCACGTGGCCCTTGAGCAGGGCCTTGACGGTCTCCGGGTGTTCGGCAGCGAACTTCTTGTTGACGATCAGGACGGTGGTGATGAACTCGCCCTTGTCCCAGAGGTCCTTCTCGTCCACCAGAACCTTGGCTCCGGCCTCGAGGACCAAACGCGAGGCCCACGGCTCAGGCAGCCACGCGCCGTCGAGCTTGCCGTCCTGGAACAGCTTCAGGGTCTGGGCGTTCTCGGTCGGGTTGATGGTGACGTCACCGCTGCCATCCGGGTTGGTCTTGTAGCCCTGGTGGCCGAGCCAGGCGCGGAGGGCCACGTCCTGGGTGCCACCGAGCTGCGGGGAGGCGAGGACCTTGCCCTTGAGGTCGGCTGCGGAGTTGATGCCGGGCTTGACCACCAGCTGGGCTCCACCTGCCGCGGCGCCGGCGATGATGCTGATCGATTCGCCCTTGCTCTTGATGAAGGAGTTGATGGCCGGGTTGGGCCCAATGTAGGTGGCGTCGATGGCGCCGGCATTCAGGGCCTCGATCGCGGCCGGGCCGGCGTTGAAGATCTGCGTGCTGAGCTTGGTTGCGCCAAGATCCTTGGCGATGATGCCCTTGCTGGTGCCGACCAGGGCCGGGCCGTGTGTCACGTTGCTGAAGTATCCCAGCCTGAGCTCGGCGGCGGGTGACGTGGCGGGGGCCTGCGCAGCTTCGTTGCTGCGGGAGACGGCGGAGGCTACTGCGGCGCCTGCGCCGATGAGCAGGACGAGGCCCACGGCCAGGCTGATCGAAAGGGTGCGGCGTCGCTTGGGCTTGGGAGACTCGCCCGCGACAATTCGCGTGGTCGAGTCGTCATGGGGGGATGACACAGACGTATTCCTTTGGGGAGAGGGGAAGGCCTGGATGGTGCAACAGGCCTGCGAACGGAGAGTGCTGAGGATGATCCGCCGGCTGCCAGTGGACGTCGGCGAGTGAGGCCCGGGCGTCCGGTGCGGCGGACTACTGCTCGGGCTTCAGCATGGATTGAGACTACGGACGCCGCTGCCTGGGTTCAAAGAGCCATGACACCAGCGGTAATTGGGCGACGCGGAGGTTAATGTGCCGACGTGCAGCTTAATGCCAGGACTAAAACCTTCATCTGGTGGTACCCAGGGTCCCTCTTCCAAAGGGACTTTCCCGTGCCATAATCTGGGCACGCCAGCGTGCGTCCGGCGGCGAAGAAGGCGGAAAGCTGGACGCGAGACGTTTAGAAGGGACCTAACCATGCTGATCTGCGCAGCCTGCGCCGTGGAACGCGACGAACCTGCCCCGGAGGTCTGCCCGATCTGCGCCGACGAGCGGCAGTATGTGCCCGAGGACGGACAAAAATGGCTCACACTGGACGGGCTGGAGCAGGAGGGCCAGCAGACATTGCTGAAGGAGAATGAGCCCGGTCTTATCGGGATCACGACAGAGCCGACAGTCGGGATCGGCCAGACCGCTCAGCTTGTGGTGACACCCGACGGTTCGCTGCTGTGGGATCCGGTCGGATATGTCGATGACGGCGTTTTGGCGGCAGTGCTCGAGCGAGGCCCGGTCCTGGCGGTCGCCGCCAGCCATCCACACATGTTTGGTGTACAGGTCGAATGGTCGCGCCGGCTCGGTGGCGTCCCCATACTGGTGGCGGACGCAGACCGGCGATGGCTGGGGCGCACCGATCCGATGGTCGAGTACTGGTCTGGCAGTCAAAGGATCGCCGAAGGGCTGACACTGCACCAGACCGGAGGGCACTTTCCGGGCAGCGCGGTGGTGCACTGGGCCGCAGGGGCAGGCGGCAGAGGAGTTCTGCTGACCGGTGACAGCGTGTTTCCGAATCCAGACCGTCGGAGCATCTCCTTCATGCGCAGCTACCCGAATCGTTTGCCGCTCTCCGGTGCTGTGGCACTGCGAATCGCCGCCCAGCTGGGAGAGCTCACGTTCGACCGGATTTACGGCAACTTCAACAATGTAGTCGCGTCCGGGGCCAAGGCGATGCTGCACGATTCCGCCCAACGGCACGCTGCTTGGGCGCGAGGAGACTTCGACCATTTGACCTGAACGGTCCATCTCCCTTCACTTGCCGGAAAAGGTGCCTTAAGGCCCTGCCGGTGCGCGGCTGTCGGGGAAAGTGTTGGACCTACGCGAGGACCGGTGTGCATACCGCCACGGTCTGGGCGGGACAGGCCGTCCACCGAGGAGAAAAACGGCAGCACCGCCCGTCCCAAGAGTGTCGACTAAGAAGCGGAGTGGCCGCTACGCCGGCCGGAACCGAGTGGAGGACGAACCATGTCAGATCACAACTACACCTTGTTCGTGTCGTCGTACGCCGACGCGGGCTCGGCGGCAGAGGATTTCAAGGCGATCAAGAGCCTGGACGACGCCGCCGTGGCGGCGGCGGTGGTCCTGTCGCGTGACGCCTCGGGCCAGACCGAGGTCAAGGAACACGGCGGCGGACTGGTCGCCGGCGGCACAACAGCCGGCGCCATCGGCGGCCTCGTGGTCGGATTGTTCGCTCCGCCCCTCCTGCTGTCCGGCGTGATCGGTGCCGGGATCGGCGCGGGTGCCGGCGCCATCGCGAAGCGTCACGAGGAGAAGTCCATCGGCGTCAACGCGGAGGATTGGCTGCCGCCGGGCTCCTCGGCGCTGGTTGCCGTCGTCGATGATCTCTACCTCGACCGCGTCGACACGGCGATCGAGAAGGCCACCAAGAAAGTCAGCAAGGCCGTCGAAAGTGGTGACTACGACGCCGTGGTCAAGGCAGTGAACGAGGGCGACGAGAAGATCATCGAGGCCGCTTCGTCCTGACCGTCAGTCGCGCCAGCGCGAAGCAAGTGTGGCCGCGCCACAGACAGGTAGCCGGCGGCGAAACCGACGGCAGCCCCTCATGCCAGTCCCCTTCGCCCTGGCGTGCAGTGTGTCATTGCGCATCCCCCTCGGCGGCCAGGTATTGCCGAAAGAAGGCAAGGACGCGCCTGCGGGCGTCCTTGGCGGAGGGCTCGTGATAGCCGGCCGCAACCAGCCTGGCCAGCAGCTTGTCCCCGAAAGTCAGGTCCGAGGGTCCATGCTGGTTGAGGAAGCCGTGGCCGGCGTCAGGATAGACCTTTATGTCATGGTCGATCCCGGCGGCGGCCAGCAGCGGCTCCAGACGGGCTGGTGCCTTGCGCACGCCAGGCCATCGGTCCCTGCCCCCGTAGCTGCCAACGATCGGGCAGGCCCGAGGCAGTGCGCGCGCTGTCTCCTCGTCGAAACCGCCGTAGTTCACGCTGGCCACGGCGAAGTCATGATCAGGGGCCAGCATGATGGCGAAGCCGCCGCCCATGCAGAAGCCGATCACCCCGACGCGGCCCGTGCAGTCATCCTGTCGGGCCAACCAGGAGCGGGTGGCGTCCAGGTCGCCGAGGGGCCGCCAGCCACGGATGAGGGACCATAGGCAAGCGGCCCTGCTGCCCCAGTAGAACAAGTCTGGAGCCACCGCGAGGAACCCTTCGCTGGCCAGCCAGTCGGCCTGCTCGCGGGTATCGGGACTCAAGCCAAGCGCGTCGTGGATGACCACGACGCCGGGCCAGGGCCCCTCACCGGCCGGTGTCGCGGAGTAGGCAGGCATTGCTCCGCGCTCAGTGCTGATGCTCACGTCGGCCATGGGGGCCTCCTGGGCGCCCGGATTAGTGACTACCTGCTAACCGGCCTACCAGCGTCGCACCGAGCGCGGGAGAGTCGTTGGCCCCTGACAATGGAGCAGGCAGACATTGCTCCGCGTTCCTTGGCTGCCCCCTGGTCGGGAGCCTGAGTGGGCGTCTGCTAGCGCCCGATGCAAACGGCGAGATCGAGGTGGATGTCGTTATCAGCGACAAAGCGATCTTGGAGGTAGCGGGCAAGGCTCGCGTCGGTGGCAGTATGAACGCTTTGAGCGATCGCTCCGCGCAGCACCGCCTGGGTATCGGTGGACTTGACGACGTCCAGCGGCGCCCACCCACGATGGCCGCGGGTAAGGCGTTCCAAATCTGTGCGGAACGAACGCTTGTGTTCTTCGCGGACGGTAGCGTGCATGGTGAACGGGACATAGGGAGTGGGCAAGGAGGTCCTTTCACGAGGCAGCCGGTCGTCGACGCCTCACTTACGACAAGACGGTTATAGCCCCGGTAATTCCCCCAAATTGGCCAAGGAGTCCAGGATCACGGCGCAGGAAATGGACGCCCCGCTACCCTGACCGCGAAATCGGGAAGCCCCGGCCCGCGCCCCGCCCAGTCCGGCCGCAGGCCTCTTCCGCCGCTTGCTTCCGGAGCCTACACTCTTGAAATCGAATCGAGTGCGGGCCCCGTTTCGCTGCGCCTGCCAGGGCGGAAACCCTGACAGGGCCGGATCGGCCCGGCTGGATCGGAAGAGGCGCCGGCTGGTTGGCCGCCGGGCGGCGCAAGCCCTGCTAGAGGGAGAAAAGCGGCATGAGGGTCCTCGTCGATCTCACCAAATGCCAGGGCTACGCCCAGTGTGCCTTCCTCGCCCCGGATGTCTTCACGATTCAGGGGGACGAGGCACTGACCTACGACCCGCACCCTGACGGAGCGCATCTGACGGGGATCCGGCGGGCCGCCGCCGCGTGTCCGGTTCAGGCCATCCGGCTGGAACAGCCGGACGGGCAGGACGGGTCGCTGCATCCGGACACACGACCGGCGACGGCTGTTCCGGCCGAAGACAGCGGGAGCACCTTTAAGAGAACTGGACGGATCGTCGTCGTGGGGGCGTCGATGGCGGGGCTGCGCGCGGCAGAGCGCTTGCGCGAGGAAGGGTTCACCGGATCGCTGACTCTGGTCGGCGAGGAGCCGCACGAGCCCTACGACCGGCCTCCGCTGTCCAAACAAGTCTTGGCCGGGTCGGCGCCCCTGGAAGACACCTCGCTGCCACGGCATCGGGACATCCGCGCGACTTGGCGGCTGGGTGTGGCGGCTACCGGGCTCGACCTGGCTGCCAAGCAGCTTCAGCTCGCCGACGGCAGCCTGATCGGATTCGACAAACTGTTGATTGCCACCGGCCTGCGGTCGCGCCCCTGGCCCAACCCTGCGGAGGCGGCCCTTGCGGGAGTGATGACATTGCGCACCCGGGAGGACGCCGCAACCCTGCGCCAGCACCTCGCGGGGCGTCCGCGTCGGGTGCTGGTCATCGGCGCCGGTTTCATCGGGTGCGAGGTCGCGTCGGTGTGCCGGGAACTTGGCCTGACGGTCACGGTGGCCGAAGCCGGGCCGGCTCCGCTCGTCGCTGCCCTGGGCGGGGTGATCGGCGCAGTCGCCGGGGAACTGCAGATCGAGAATGGCGTGGACCTGCGATGCGGCGTCCGCGTCCTGTCCCTCGAGGGTGATGCCACCGGACAGCTGCGCCGTGCCGTGCTGTCCGACGGCACAACACTTGAGGTGGATGTGGCGGTCGCCGCGCTGGGCTCGGTCCGCAATGTCGAATGGCTCGCAGATTCCGGCCTGGCGTGCGGCGTGTGGGGCGTCGCGTGCGACGCCGGCTGCCGGGCGTTCGACGCGAACGGGCTGGTCACCGATGACGTGTTTGTCGCCGGCGACATAGCCCGCGCCCCGCAGCCGATGTACGGCTACCAATTCCTCGCCGTCGAGCACTGGGGAAACGCCATCTCCCAGGCCGAGGTCGCGGCACACAACATGGTCAGCCGCGGGACCGAACGGTGGCCGCATCTGGAGGTGCCGAAATTCTGGTCGGCCCAGTTCGGCACCGAAATCAAGAGCGTCGGGGTGCCCTCGGTGGCCGATGAGGTAGCCATCGTTCAAGGATCGGTGGACACGCGCCGGTTCCTGGCCGTCTACGGCTACAAGGGCCGCATCGTGGCGGCGGTCGCCTTCAACCAGAACAAGTGGCTCGATTTCTACGAACCGCTGATCGAGCAGGCCGCACCCTTCCCGCCGGCGTTTCACCACATCGATGAGTCAGTCCAGGCCCGGCCCGTTCCGGCCGGTTTCAAGCCCGCTGTCAGCCCTACCCAGGACGCGACCGTCGTCGTGACCGGTCACGATCCCAATGAACGCCGCGCCAGACTGACCAACTCCGCGGCCGGTGACACGCCATCACGGAAACCCACAGAGTCCTCCCCGCGATTGAAGGAGCCTTCACCATGAGCCAGGGCAGCACCTGGGAGCAGATCCTCGACTTCTCGAACCGGGCTAACCCCTACCCTTTTTACGACGAGCTCCGCAGGACTCCCGTGACCCGGCTTCCGGACGGAAGCTACCTCGTAAGCACCTACGCGGTGATCGCCGCCCTGCTGCACGACCCGAGGGTCAGTTCCGACATCAGCCGCAATCCGGCGGCCGCCGCTGCGGGCGCAGCCGCCGTCGGCGACGACAATGACGACGGCGGCGGCCCGGGCATTTCTCCGACTTTCCTCAGCATGGACCCTCCTGAACATGACAAGTTCCGCCGGATCACCATGCGCCATTTCGGACCGCCTACGACGCCGGGCAGGGTCGCCGGGATGGAGGCGAGAATGACGGAAATTGTCACCGACCTGATCGATGACATGGCGGACCGCAACCGGATCGACGTCGTCGATGATCTGGCCTATCCGCTGCCCGTCACGGTGATCTGCGAATTACTTGGGGTGCCCCCGGGCGACGAACAGCGTTTCCGGGTCTGGGTGGATGTAGCCCTGGAATCCACAGATCCCGGACTCGATCCCGAGACACAGCAAGAAAAGAGGGCCGAGGCCGGCAAAGAATTGCGCACGTTCATGGAAGAACTGGTCGAAGCCCACCGGCAGACACCGGGCCCGGACCTTCTCTCTGCGATGGCAACCGATGACGGCCCGGAAGGCCGCATGCCGGACGAACAACTGGTGAGCACCGGGCTTCTTCTGCTAATCGCCGGACATGAAACCACCGTGAACCTCATCTCCAACGGCGCACTGACGTTGCTCCGCCACCCAGCCGAACTCCAACGGCTACGCAACGATCCCGACCTCGCCATCCCGATGGTCGAGGAATTGCTCCGCTACGAACCGCCTGTACACTTCGTCCCTTTCCGCACGGCCCTCGACGACATCGACATCGCCGGCACCACCATCCCCGCCGGCGCCTCGATCACTTTGGTCCTGGCTTCGGGGAACCGCGACCCCGCGCACGTCGCCAACCCCGATCTCTTCATCCCGGACCGGCGCAACAACCAACACCTCGGCTTCGGCGGCGGCATCCACATCTGCTTCGGCGCACCGCTGGCCCGGCTCGAAGCCCAGATCGCCCTCACCGCGTTCGCCACCAGGCTGGAGAACCCGCGGCTTGTTTCCGACCCTCCCCCATACCGGCCGAGCCCGTTCCTCCGCGGACCCGCTCATCTCCTCATCGACATCGACGGCATCACCGCCGGTCAGTAGGGAGAAGCGCGAATGCATGCCGAAGCGGCGTCTGGCCCCGATGTTGGGGCGTCCGGGTGCTAGACGTCCTGGGAGAGACACTGCCCCTGGCGGTGGGCATCGCGTTGAGTCCGGTGCCCATCCTGGCCGTGGTGTTGCTGTTGGTCGCGCCGAACAAAGGATCGGCGGGAGCCGCGTTTCTGGCAGGGCGGCTGCTGGGCGTCGTGCTCGTTGTCGGCCTGTTCGCCGTGGTGTCCGACGTCATCGAGCTATCATCCGGTGGTGCTTCGCCGTTTGTAGCGGTGACGCGGATCATCGTGGGAGCGGCACTCGCTTTCCTTGCTGTTGGCAAATGGAGCCGTCGGCCGGGACCCGAGGAGGAGCCGGAATTGCCCGGGTGGATGAGCTCGATTGAGGACAGCACCCCGGGGAGGGGTTTTGGTCTCGCCATCCTGCTCTCAGTCGCAAACCCGAAAGAGTTGCTGCTCGGGTTAGGCGCTGGCTTCACCCTGGGCAGCGCCGGACTCCCGATCGGGACCACGATAGTAGCTGTCCTCATCTTCACGCTGATCGCGTGTCTGAGCGTGGTGACTCCGGTTGTCGCGTTCTTGGCGGCAGGCGAACGGATGCCCGGCCCGTTGGAAGCGGTACGAACACTCCTCGTCCGGCACAACACCGTGATCATGAGCGTGGTCCTGCTGATTATTGCCGCCGCCCTGATCGGCGGTGGGATCGCAGACCTGTAGGCAGACAAACCATCCAGGGGTCGTCAGGACAGCGCGGGTGATGGCCCGGCGCCCCTCTTGGTGACCTCGGCGCGACGCGGTTTGGGCCGGCGGGGGTGGGTCGTGAAAGCATACGGATTGTGACCCAGAAGATTGCGTACCAGGGTGAGCCCGGCGCCAACTCCCATATCGCGTGCAAGCAGATGTTCCCCGAACTGGAAAGCGTCCCGTGCGCCAGCTTCGAGGACGTCTTTGAACTGGTGTCCAGCGGTGAGGCTGACCTGGCCATGATCCCCATCGAGAACTCGATTGCCGGCCGCGTGGCGGACATCCACATCCTGCTCCCCGCGTCCCGTCTGCAGATCGTCGGCGAGTTCTTCCTGCCCATCCACTTCGACTTGCTTGGCATCCCCGGCAGCACCATCGAGGCCGCCACCGAGGTCCACAGCCACATTCACGCGCTGGGCCAGTGCAGGCGCCTGATCCGTGAAGCACGGTTGCGCCCCGTCATCGCCGGCGACACGGCGGGTTCGGCCCGCGAAGTGCGGGAGTGGAACGATCCCGCGAAACTCTCCCTCGCTCCCCCGCTCGCGGCCCAGATCTACGGCCTGGAAGTGCTGGCCTCCCGGGTCGAGGACGACCCGTCCAACACCACCCGCTTTGTGGTCCTGGCGCGGGAAGCCGAACTGCCCACCCGGGACGAGTTGCCCGGAGAGGCAGTGACCAGTTTCGTCTTCCGGGTCCGGAACGTCCCGTCCGCGCTCTATAAAGCTCTTGGCGGTTTTGCTACTAACGGCGTGAACATGACCCGGCTGGAGAGCTACATGGTGGGCAACGAGTTTGCTGCCACCATGTTCATGGCCGACGTCGAGGGCCACCCGGCGGACCTGCCCCTGCAACTGGCCTTGGAGGAACTGGCGTTCTTCACCGCCGAGGTCCGGATCCTCGGTGTGTATGCCGCCGCAGAGTTCAGGACACTTCAGGCAGCAAGCAGCTGACCTCCCTGCCGAATCGAACCATTCGGCCAGTCACAGGTGCCATGACGTGGCTCGGAGCAGGTGGGAGGATAGGCGCATGGAACTGCACATCACTGGCGACCCCGCCGCCGACCAGCTGCTCAGCAATGACGCGTTCGCACTCCTCACCGGCATGCTGCTTGACCAGCAGGTGACCATGGAGTCTGCGTTTGCCGGACCCGAAAAGATCCGGACGCGCCTGGGGTCCATGTCCCCGGCCGCAATCGCCGAGCATGACCCGGCAGGCTTTGTTGAGATTTTCAAGGAGCGTCCTTCCGTCCACCGCTTCCCGAGCTCGATGGCCAGCCGCGTCCAGGACCTTGCCGCGACCGTCCAGCGGGATTGGAATGGGGACGCAACGGCCATCTGGAACCAGGACCACCCGGACGGCCAGGAAGTGCTGCGCAGGCTCAAGGAATTGCCGGGCTTCGGCGAGCAAAAGGCAAAGATCTTCCTCGCCCTGCTTGGCAAGCAGTGTGGACTCCAGGCGCAAGGCTGGCGTGAGGCTGCTGGCCCCTACGGCCAGGAGGACGCATTTCTTTCAGTCGCCGACATCGTGGACCCTGAGTCCCTGAAGAAAGTGCGCGCCAACAAGCAGGCCGCCAAGGCCGCCGTCAAAGCCGCAAAAGACAACTGAGCGCTGATAAGAATGGCGTGAGCCAAAGGGCACGTGGTCGGGGAAGGCGGCGGTCCATGAACGCACAGAACACCACCCGTTGGATCCGGGCCGGGTTGTGGACCTTGCCCCTTTACGGCCTGATCACCGCCTGGGCCACGCTTGAGCCCCAGCCGGACCAGCAAAAGGATCCCGACGCCTGGGCGCGGTTCGTCAGCTCGGACTCTTATCAAACCAGCCACCTGTTCGGCAGCACGGGAGGCACCATCCTCGCGATCTTCGGGGTCCTCGCGCTGGGCTGCTGCCTGGCCAGCAGCCGCGCCGGCCGCCTGGCACTGGCCGCCACCGTCATCACCATCGCGGGAACCGCCTTGTTGATGGTCCCCGCCGCCCTCTCCACTTTCGCCACCCCCGCGATCGGGAAGGCCTATCTGGAAGGGAACCGGGACGTCATGCTGCTGGAGTTTCCAGCCGCCATGACGGCCTCGTTCCTGCTCGGGCTCCTGCTCGCGTTCCTTGGCAACGTCTTGCTCGGGGTCGCAGTCTGGCAGTCCCGGACGCTCCCGCGCTGGGCCGGGGTCCTCTGGGTGGCCGGCGCCGTCCTGTTCTACGTCCTGGGCGTCGTGCTGGGGCAGGCGACCACGGGCAGCAGCCTTCCCACCCAGCCGGCCGGTGCCCTGCTCATGGCCACATCGGGCGGCTGGATAGCGTGGAGCCAGTCCCGGCAGGTCCAGCCCGACGCCGCCGTCCCCGCGGCCGGCGCGGGCTGACCCGGCGACGCGAGGGCGCCCGCGGCTGGGCGTCCGACATACTGGTTCCATGCAGGCGACTTCGGTGCAGGCGACGACGGTGTTGGTCGAGGGCGAGAGTGACCGGCTGGCGGTCGAGGCGCTGGCTTTGCGCCTTGGCCAGGACCTGACAGCCATGCGGGTCTCGGTGGTGCCGATGGGAGGCGCGACCAGCATCGTCCACTTCCTCGACCGCTACGGCCCGAACGGTGCGGACCACCGGCTGCTGGGCCTGTGCGACGCAGGGGAATCCCGCGGCATCGCCCGCGCGCTCGGCCGGGCAGGCATCGGCTCCGGTTCACTGGCCGAGCGCGGGTTCCACGTCTGTGAGGCCGATCTTGAGGACGAGCTCATCCGCTGCCTTGGGATCGATGCCGTGCTCAACGTCATCGAGGCTCAAGGCGAGCTCGCGTCATTCCGACTCCTCCAACGGCAGCCCTCACTGCGGGAGCGGCCAACAACAGAGCAGTTGCGCCGGTTCTTCGGAGGACGCAGCGGCAACAAGGTCCGGTACGCGCCGCTGCTGGTCCAGGCACTGCCGGCCGGAGATGCGCCTCCGCCGCTGGCCAGCCTCGTTGCATCATTCTGACTTGGCGTCCGCAGCATGCCCTTTGCGGTGTTACCGGGCCAGCTTGGCCCGGAGCCCGCCGATTACCACATCCAGGCCGAAGTCGAAGGCGTGCCCGCCCCTTTCCTCCGCCGGCCCGGCATGGCCAAGTGCCCGCTTGAGCGTGGGATAGCCCTCCGCCGGCGGGTCCCAGACAACTTCCGGAGCGGCCAGGTCCAGGGCTGCGCCGAGGGCGAAGCTGTCGATCGTGGAGATGGCCGCCACCACATCCCGCCCCCGGAAGCCCGCCCCCTCGAGGGCCAGCGCCAGGTCCTCGTAGAGTCCTATGACGGCCGGATCGGTGATGGACTGCAGCACCAGCAGCGGTGCCAGCCGCGGATGGCGGGCAAACGCGTCCCGATAGGCGCGGATCAGGACCCGCAAGGCTGCTTCCCAGTTGCTATGGTCCACCGGCGGATACGGCACTTCGGTGATGATCCGGTGGCGCAAGAGTTCCAGGATCTGATCCCTGCCGCTGACGTGGTTGTAGATGGAGGACTGGCTTACGCCGATCCGCTTCGCCAGTTTCGGAAAGCTGAAATCGCCGCTCTCGTCCACCAGGTCCAGGGCGGCCGTGGTCAGGGCATCCACGGATATCAGCGGGAGGAGCGGGCGCCCCATGGGTTCTCCTGACTGCAGCTCTTGAAGGTCAATCACAGCCTAGTCGGCGGGGCTCGGCGTCGTCGTTTTTGGGAAAACTATTGTGCTCTGCGCCACACACATTCATACTAAACGAAAGCCTTTCGTTTAGCGGGGCTCCAAGAAAGGACGGACCAGTGCCGGATACCCAAACCAAACCACCAAAGTCGTCCGCGGACGGCGCCCTCAAGCGCAACGCCCTGGGCACGGGCGGTATTGCCTTCCTCGTCATCTCTGCCGCAGCACCGCTCACCGTCATGGCAGGCGTGGCGCCGGTAGCCATCGGCGTGGGCGGCATCGGTGCCCCGGCCGGCTACCTGCTGGCGGGAATCGTGCTTACCCTCTTCGCCATCGGCTTCATGGCCATGACCCGCCACGTCAAAGCATCCGGCGGCTTCTACACGTACATTTCGCTGGCCATGGGCAAGACCGTCGGGCTGGCCTCCGCCACCTTGGCGATCGTCTCCTACAACTGCCTCCAGATCGGCCTACGGCCTTTTCGCCGTCCAGACCCACGATATGTTCCAGGTGCTCTTCGGGCTCGAGGTGCCGTGGCCCGCCATCGCACTGGCCGCCGTCGTGGCCGTGTGGTTCCTCGGCTACCGGGGCATCGACGTGGGAGCGAAGGTACTCGGGGTACTCCTGGTGGCCGAGACGGGCATCCTCGCCGTGATGGGGGTGGGCATCCTCAGCAGCGGCGGAGCCCACGGCATCAGCATGGGTTCCTTCAGTCCGGACCAGGCGTTTGGACCCGGCGTCCTGGCGATCCTTGGCATCTGCTTCGCCGCCTTCATGGGCTTCGAGTCCACGGTGCTGTACCGCTCCGAAGCCCGGAACCCGGATAAGTCCGTGCCGCGGGCCATGTACATCGCCGTCGGCTTCATGTCCGTCTTCTACGCCTTCATCGTGTGGACCGTGGTCCAGGCATACGGCGAAGACCGCGCCGTGGAAGCCGCCGGCGAACTGGCCGGCGGGATGTTCTTCCAGACCATCAACCACTACGTGGGCCCGTGGGCCGAAGTGGTGATGTACCTGCTGATCGTCACCAGCGTCTACGCATCGCAGCTTGCCTTCCACAACGCGATCAACCGCTACGTGTACATGCTGGCCCGCGACGGCGTGCTGCCGTCCTTCCTCGGCCGGACCCACCGCCGGTTCCAGTCCCCGCACCGGGCCGGGCAGCTGCAGACAGTTCTGGCCGCGGTGGTGATCACCATCTGCGCCCTGCTAAACGCCGACCCCTACCAGCAGCTGCTGATCTGGGTGAACACGCCGGGCATCTTCGGCATCGTGGGGCTCCAGGGCCTGGTGTCGGTGGCGGCCTTCCTTTACCTGCGCCGGAACCCCGCGGCGGCGACGCACAAGCTGATGGTGCCGCTCAGCCTGGCCTCGGCCATCCTGCTCTTCGGCGTGGTGCTGCTGATCGGCCTGAACATCGAGCTGCTCACCTTCGCTGACGCCCTGACCAACACCCTCCTCATCCTGGTGACGCCCCTCTTTTTCATCGCCGGGCTCCTGGCCGCCCGCTGGGTGCGCCGCCACCGTCCCGGGACCTTCGCACGGATTGGAAGCTTCGAAACCCATGAATCCTGATTTGATCATCCTCGCCGACACCGTCCACACGATGGACGGCCGGCCCGCCGACAGTCCCGCGCCGCAGGCGGTGGCAGTCCAGGACGGCGTGATTGCCGCCGTCGGGAGCCGTTCCGACGCCGAAAGCTGGCCGGCAGCGGAAGTCATCGATTTCGGCGCAACCGTTCTGACCCCCGGCCTGGTGGACTGCCACATGCACCCCGTGTTGGGACTGGAACTGACGCGCGGCTGCGACTTGTCCGGCGCCAGGGACCTTGCCGAGGTGCGCGAACTGTTGCGCGCCGAAGCGGCAGCAAATCCCTCAGGAGATTGGGTGCGGGGATGGGGCCTGGACCCCAATGTGTTCGGAACCGCTGCTCCCGCGCGCGAGCTGATTGACGACGTCATCGCCGGGAGGCCGTGCCTGCTCCGGCTCTTCGACGGGCATTCCGCGCTTGCCAGTTCCCGTGCCCTCGAAATCGCCGGTGTCACCGGACCGCGGACCTTTGAGCAGGCGTCTGAGGTGGTGTGTGACGGAAGCGGCAGGCCCACGGGGCTCCTGCTGGAGGCCGCCGCCGTCGAGCTCGTTGCGCAGGTGATGCCGGCGGAGTCCTTCGACGAGCGAAAGGCGAGGCTCGCTGAGCTCTTCCAGCAGTTCGCCCGGTCCGGGCTGACGGGCGCCCACGTGATGGACTGCGGGGAGGGTTCGCTGGAGCTCTTCCGCGCCCTCGACGATGACCTGGACGGCAGCCTCCCGCTGCGACTGCGGATCTCGCCGTGGTGCATGCCCGGCAGCGGCGAGGAAGACTGGGACCTCCTTGCGGAACAGATCGGACTGGGCGGAAAGCGCTGGGAGGTGGCCGGCATCAAGCTGTTCGTCGACGGGACGGTGGACAACGGCACGGCCTGGCTGTTTGAGCCCGATGCCTATGGGGAATCGGTGGCCCCGTTTTGGCCGCGCCCCGAGGAGTACGCGGCGGCCGTGCGGTACTTCGCCGGCCGTGGCATTCCCACCGCTACCCACGCCATCGGCGACGCCGGCGTGGCCGCAGTTCTGGACGCCTTCGAGTCCCGGCCGCCCGCGGTGCGGTCGGTTGCGCCGTCGGCCGTGCATCGGATCGAACACCTCGAAACCGTCCCGGACGCCCTCATCGGGCGGTTCTCCCGTTCGGGTCTGGTGGCCAGCATGCAGCCCACGCACTGCACCCACTACTCCCGCGCCGACCCAACGGACAACTGGTCCACCCGGCTCGGAAACGAACGGGCGAACAACGCCTGGCGGTGCGCGGACCTCCGCGCGGCGGGAACCACCCTGGGGCTCGGCTCCGACTGGCCGATAGCCCCGTTCGAACCGCTGCCCATCCTGGCGGACGCGCAATTACGACGGCGGGCCGGCCGCCTGGGCGAACAGCCGATCGCCCCGGGCCAGGCCCTCACTGCACGGCAGGCGCTCGAGGGCTACACCTCGCACGCTGCCAGGGCTGCCGGGCAGTGGGCTGTCTCCGGGTCGGTCACTGTAGGCAAGCGCGCGGATTTCACGGTGTTCGACGTCGATCCGCTGTCCGTCGCCCCGGATGACCTGGCTGCCGCGCAGGCACTGGCCACGGTCGTGGACGGGCGGGTCCAGCACCTGTCGGTGGGGTCGTTCCGGTAGGAATGGGCGTCCGCGCGGCCAGTGGGTTGACCCGCGGCCGCGCGGCCAGGGAGCTGGCCCGGGCAGGGCGTCCGGCGAGCTGACCCACGGCCGCGCGGCCAGGGAGCTGGCCCGGGCAGGGCGTCCGGCGCAAGAGTGATTTACGCGTTGGTTCCGGGCTGGTAGGTGCCGGCGCTCCATTCCTGTCCCTCCGGATCAAGCACTCGACTGCGCCGGGCGCCCCAGGGGGTATCTTCGGGCTCGATCACGGAGGTTCCGCCCGCCGCGAGGGCCTTCTGATGAAATGCGTCGACGTCCTCGACCAGAAGATAGAGTCCCTGGCCGGTCGATTGACCGATCAGGGACGGCCGCTGGTACGCGGCGTCGCTGCTAGCCACCATCAGCACCGCCTCCCCCATGCGAATCTCGGCGTGCAGCACCGTCCCTGCAGGGCCGTCCTGCCGGTAAATGACGTCAAATCCCACTGCCTGGAGCCAGTTCAGGGCTGCCGGCGCGTCACTGTAGCTCAGATAGGCGAAGAGCTTGGCGTCCATGCAGGAATGTTATTCCCTAGCGCAGCCGTCCGGAACAGCCCGCCGGGACCACGCACCGGCGGGCGCCACCGCTTCACCAGCAGTTCCAGAGCCCTTGGACTCCACTGATCCCCCCGGGCCCGGGTAGGGGCCCTGCCTAGCCTTCGTCGCAGAGCAGGTGGTACCAGCTGTCGGCCAGAAGCTCGAGTGCGTGTTCGCGGTGCGGCTCGAGTTTGCGGCGGGTCCAGAGCGTAGCGACGTAGTCCAGCTGTGTAAAGGCAAGCGTTCCGCGGATGTGGTGCGTTTCCTCTGAGAAGCGGCCGGCCAGCTGCATGCCGCGGACGATGTCGGCGATAACTTCCTCATGCCATCCCCGGACCAGGTCCCGTACCTCGCGATCAACCGCGGCGGCCTCGTCCAGCACGTCGAGGTATGGACGGAAGACCGGCCAGAGCGCCGAGCGCGACTCGAGCCAGGCAAGGATGTCCGGCAGCCGGCCCCCTCGGACCACGTCGACGAGTTCGACGGCGGTTGTCGCCCGGTCTGGGCCATCCGCACGGTCGAGCACGGCGTTAACGCGTGCCATGAAGTCCCTCATGAGATCGGCACGCGAAGGGTAGTGCGCGTAGAAGGTCGCCCGGGTGGTCCCGGCAGCCACGGCGATCTCGTCGATCGTCGTCGCCGCATAGCCCTTCTGGGTGAAGAGTTCGAGCGCCCGGTCGATGATCACGTCGCGGGTCAGCTGTTTCTGGGCTTCTCGCAGCGACGACATGAATTAATCCTAACCGTGGTGTGCAGAATTCGGACGCATGAAACGTTAAGACCGCGCGACGGCAAGCGTCCTGACATGCCGCAAAGACGGTGCCGGGACTCGCTCACCGGAGCCAACGGGCTCTGACGGCCGGAGCGCGCCCGGCCCTGCGACGGCCAGCCGGCGCAGTTTCGGGATGGGGATCCGGTAGTTGATCGCCGCGGCGGTACCTGAGCCCTCCTTGTCCTCCCAACGGAGCAGCATCGACTCCCGGTCCTCGCCCGGCTCACAGTAGTCGGGCGCGCCGACCAGGGGCGTGAAGCCGACCGCCTTGAGCGACAGGCCGAAGCCCTCGGTCCAGAAGTACGGCTGGAAGTTGAGTTCGGGGGCCGCGTCGCCTTGGAGCAGGCCGACGGCCGCGACCTTGGCCTGGTCGATGGCGCTTGTCCACAGGGGCACGCGTTGCACCCCGCGGCGGGTCGGGAAGGACGCCACGTCACCGGCGGCAACGATCTCCGGCCGCAGCCGGCCGCGGGTGTCCACGCGCAACGACCCGCCGACGACGAGGCCTGAGCCGGCCAGCCAGTCGATGTTCGGCTCGTCGCCAATGGCAGTGACGATGAGGTCTGCCTCCAGTTCGATGCCGTCGGCCAGTGCCACCCGCGTCCCCGCACCGGAGCCGATGAGACGGGCCTTCCCGCCGCCAACCACCCGCAGGCCGTGCCGGGCCGCGGCTGTGGCGAATATCCCGGCCAGGTGGTCGCCCAGCTGGCGAGAGAGGGGCTGGACGTCGGAGACCAGCGTGACGTCGCAGCCCAGCTGCAGGCAGGCTGAGGCGACCTCCATGCCGAGCGGTCCGCCGCCGACCACAACGACCGAGGGGCGCGATGCGACGCGTTGTTTCAGCGTGATCGCGTCCTCGATCGTGCGCAGGGTGAGCTGCCGGTCAGAGCCGGCATGCCGTGGCCCGCCTGCTCCCTCCGCGGCGGTAAGGCGCTTCGCACGGGAACCGGAGGCAATGACGAGGCCGTCATATGGCAGTTCGCCGCCCCCGTCGAGCCGGACCACCCGGGCGTCGACGTCCAGGCCAGATATGCTGACGCCGAGGAGTTCGGTCGCTTCGTGGGTCGGCGCGGGCAGCTCGTGGGCCTGGAGGCCGCCGCCGCCGTTCCCATCCACATCATGCAACAGCGCCTTCGACAGAGCGGGGCGGCTGTAGGGTTGGTGGGGCTCGGCGCCGACGACCGTCAGCTCGCCGTCAAAGCCGGCGGAGCGCAATGAGTCGCATGCCGTCAGCCCGGCGATGCCGTTACCGACCACGACAATCCGGCGCATGCTCATGCCGCTTCCAGCCGAAGCGCTGCGACCGGGCAGACCCGGACCGCCGCCTTCGCGGCGTCCAGGTCGGCCCCCTCCACCTCCGCGACATCGAGCAGGAGTTCGCCGTCATCGTCGAGGTGCATGAGATTGGGGGCCGCTTCCTCACAGAGTCCGTGTCCCTCGCAGCGCGGCCGGTCCAGTTCGATCCTCATGCGGCCACCACCTTGGTGACCTCGAGCTTCTCGATACTCCGTGTCATGTTGCTCGGGACCCGAACAGCGTCCCCGATGGTCAGCGACTGCACCCTGCGGGCAAGGGCCTCGATGATCGCATGGCCTTCAAGTCTCGCCAGGCCCTGGCCGGCACAGCCGTGCGGTCCATAGCCGAAGGAAAGATGATCCACGGGGTTCCGCATCACGTCGAACGTGTCCGGATTTTCGTAGTGCCGCGGGTCCCGGTTGCCGGCCCCAAAGAGAATGCCAACCTGGGCGCCCGCGGGAATCGTTACGCCGTCGATCTCCACATCTTGCGTTGCCTTTCGGCCCCAGACGTGGATGGGCACCCAGTAGCGCAGCACCTCGGCGAAAGCGGCGGGCACGAGTTCCGGGTTGGCCCGGACCAGTTCGAACTGCTCCGGGTGACGCCCGAACAGCGCAACGATATTCCCGATCGAGGCGATCGTGGTGTCGACGCCGGCTCCGAGGTACTGGTGGATGATGTGCCCGGCAGTGCCTTCCGGGATCTCGCCCCGGGTCTCGGCGTCGAAGATGCCGCGGCCGATGGAGCCGGGGGCGAGGTCTTCGGCCGTGACCGACGAACACCAGCCATAGAGCTCCCCGGCGATGGGGAAGCTCTCCTGGGTGCGCTGGTTCAGCGGGCCGAGGACCTGCATCGCGGCCTGGCCCCAGCGCAGCATGTTGTCCTTGACGTGTCCTTGGAACCCAATCAGGTCGGCAACGATTTCGATCGGGAAGGCGCGGGCCAGGGAGTCGATGGCCTCGAAGCTGCCGCTGGAGGCGAGCCCGGCGACGAGCTTGTCCGCTTTTTCGTCGATGACGACTTTCAGGCCGCGGAGGGCGCGTGGGGTGAGGTTCTGCGACAGCGTGGCACGGAGCTGCGTGTGGATGGGCGGATCGGAGGCCAGCGAGGTGCCCTGCAGCGCCTCGTTCACCATGGGGTTGAAGCCGATGCTGGTGGACGAGAAGGTCTCCGGATCACCGAGTGCGTCGCGGATGGCGTCGTAGCGCGTCAGGACGTACAGGTCGTTCTTGGGCAGGTGGACCACTGCGGCCTGCTCGCGGAGCGAGGCATACGTGGGGTAGGGGTCGACAAGGATGTCGTCATCCCAGATGTCGATGTCGGATTCAATGGGTGCAGTCACGGTGTTCTCCTTGCGGAAGGTTGGATGGTAGGCGGTCAAGTGAAGCCCTCCGTCTCAGACGGCCGCTTCGGCGTTGGCCTCGGTGGTCTCAGCGATGGCATCGGGGGTGGGCGCCGAGGAACGTGCGGAGATGAAGAGGGTAAGGATGGCGGAAACCGTCGCCGCTATGGCCGCGACGAGGTATACGGTTTGGAAGCCCTGGCCGAGCGAGGCCCCGGCCGCGCCCTGGATCTGCTGCTGCGCAGCCGTGAGGGCCTGGACCATGCCGTCGACGGCAGCCGCGGGCGCGCCGCCCGCCGATGCCTGGCCGGAGAACTGCGCGATCACGCCATCCCAGCCCGAGAGGAAGCCCAGCGGCGGCACGTGGGAGAGCCCGGCGACGGCATTGGCGGGCAGCCCCGCACCGCCGAGGATACCGCCGAGCGGGCCCGCGAAGGCTGAGGCGCCGATACCGAACGCGATGGCCGAGCCGATGACCGGGCCGAGGGCGAAGCCAAGGTCCCGCAGGAGGTTGGTCGTCGCGGAGGCCATGCCGATGTGCTGGGGCGGGACGGTATTGATCGCCACCGCGGTGACGGAGCCGACGGTGAGCGCAAATCCGATGCCCAGCAGCAGCAGGGGCAGAATGAAGGCCGTCCACGGGGTACCGCCGAAGGCCTCCGGGGCGCCCAGGGAAAACGTCGAGAGCCAAAATCCGGAAACCGCCATGAGGGCGAAGCCCGAGGTCAGGACCCAGCGCGGCGCCACGTGGTGGATGAGCCAGCCCACCACCGGGATGAAGGCGAAGGCCGGTCCCTGGATGAACACGAACAGCACGCCGACCTTCCAGGTCTCGGCCAGGGCGAGACCGCCGACGGCGACGCTGGTGCTGAAGCAGATCGCCAGGAAGGCGAACATGCCGGTGACGGCGACGATGCCGGTGATGGAGTAGGCACTGTTCTTGAACAGGGAGAGGTGGATGAGCGGCTGCTTAGTGCGCATTTCGATGACGACGAAGGCGACCAGGAGGATGCTGCCAATAACGTAGCCCGCGAGGACCTCCCAGGAGCCGAAGCCCGCATCGACCGCCTGGACGGTCGCGAAAAGGACGGCGATGAGGCCCAGAGCGAGGGTGAACTGGCCGGGCAGGTCGAGTTTGCGTCCCCCGGTGGCCGCGGAGTCCTTCGCCCGGAGTGCGACGAGGAGAACGACGACGGCGAGGGCGGCCGCAACGAGGTAGGCGACACGCCAGCCGCTATACACGTTCGGCGCGCCGGGCCCGGCGCCCGGCACGGTGAACATCTGGGCGGTGAGCCCGGCGAGCACGGGTGAGATCACCGCGCCGAGAGACAGGAACCCGGCCCACGTGGCAATGACCCGGGCCCGGGCCCGGTGGTCTGGAGTGATCGCCGCGATCATGGACAGCGAGATGGGGAAGAGGATACCCGCCGCGATACCGCCGACCGCCTGCGCGAAGATCATCATCTCGGTGGTCGGGGCCAGCGCGACCAGGACGGAGCCGACGACGCTCAGCGCCGCGCCGGCGTACAGCAGCTTCTTGCGTCCGAGAACGTCGCCGAGGAGCCCCCAGCTGAGCTCGAACACCACAATGCCCATCAGGAACATGCCCGCGATCCACGTCAGGCCTGCACCCGAGGTATGGAATTCCGCGGCAAAAGTGCCGCTGAGGGCGCCCGGCAGCGCGTTGGTGATTTGAGCGAGTGTGACCGCGCTGTAGGCGGCCACGAACGTCGCACGTACCGAGCCGCGGCTCGACACCTTAATGGACTGACTCATCGATGAAACTCCTTTGTTTCCGGTCGGTTCTCCGGTTGAGCGCCAGGACTGGTGCTTCACGGAGGGGCCGGCATAGGCCGGACTGGATGTGGCGCTCCCCACAGTCTGATATCAATCTTTACACCATGTCAAGCATGTGAACTGTTCGTTAGATTCATAAACGCCATGTTCAACCCGCTGAAGCCTTCCGGCTGGATGCTAGATGTACGTTACGACTATTTGCTTGACACCGTGTAAAGAAATATGTGACGCTGGCTACTCTGCAACGGAGCGACGACACAAAGCTCCGAGGCGCCCTGCATAAGCACCCGATCTTCAAGGGAGAAGCCAAGTGAGTCCCACCACACCCGTCGCTACCGGTGACGCGTTCCATTCCCCGGCCGGGCAAACCGTCAACACGGTCCTGGGTCCCGTCGCCGCTTCTGAGCTGGGCGTCGTCGCGGTCCATGAAGCCCTGCTCTCGGTGCTCCCCGGCGCCCAGGACGCCCCGGACATCTCCATGGACCGGGCTGAGATCTTCGAGGCCCTGGCTGCGAAACTCACGGACTTCCGCGAGCACGGCGGCCAGACGATCGTCGACAGCACCGGCATGTTCCATGGCCGCGACCTGAAACTGTACGAGGCACTGTCCCGCTCCACCGGTGTCCACATCGTCGCCTCCACGGGCCTGGGCCCGGAGGAGGAGCTCGGCGGATACTTCCTGACGCCGCAGACCAACCCGCCCACCCCCTGGCCGGCCGAAAAATTCAGCGATCTCTTCGGCAGGGAGGTCACTGAGGGGATGGTGGTCCCCCGGGTTGAGCGCCGCGCCGCAGCCGGCATCGTCGCGACCACCGCCGACCGCGCCGGCATGACCCCGACCGAGGAAAGCCTGTTCCGCGGCTCCGCCCGCGCAGCCAAGAACACCGGCGTCCCGGTCTCCATCCGCTTCGGCGCGGACGTCCTGCACGACCTCGACGTCGTCCTGGACGAACAGATCGGGGCCGACCGGGTGCTCGTCGGCGACCTGGACCGCAAAGACGCCGCCGGCTCCGCCGTCGAGGTGGCCGGCCGCGGAGCCTTCGTCGGCATCGACCACGTGGGCCTGAACGACCACGCCGACTACCTCACCGACCACGATCGCGCCGACCTGGTGCTCGAGCTCGTCAAGGCCGGCCACGCCGACAAGATCATCCTGTCGGGCAACTCGATCGGCGTGGCCAAGGGCTTGCCGGAGTACACCCTGCCCTACAGCCACGTCCTGACGACCTTCGTGCCTTTCCTCAAGGCCCACGGCCTGAGCGAAGAAGACACCCGGCGCATCCTCGTGGACAACCCGCGCAACCTGCTGACAGTGCGCTAAGCACGCGTCCGCCCTCACACAACAACTTTCGAACCCCTGAGGTGAACGAAATGACCAAGGTCAACACAGTGCTGGGAACCATCCCCGCCGAAGAACTGGAAATCGTGGCGGTCCACGAACACATCGGCTACGGCATGCCCGGGTCAGAGCTGGACACCAAATGGTGGAAAACCCCGGAGCAGGCTTATGAGGAGACCGTGCCGAAGCTGCGGAAATTCCGTGAATACGGCGGCGGAACCTTCGTCGACGCCACCGGCATCTGCAACGGCCGCGACGTGGACTACTACAAGTCCCTGTCCCGGAAGACGGGCGTGCACATCGTGGCCTGCACCGGCTTCGTCGGCGGCGACACCGCCCTGCCGCACTTCTCCCGCGCCACGGTGGACTACCTCACGAAGGTGTTCATTCACGAGATCACCGTCGGCATCGGCACCACGGGCGCGAAGGCCGGCGTCATCAAGGTCGGCGTGAGCCGCGGTGGACGCATGACGGACCTTGACAAGCGCATCTACCGGGCCGCGGCCCGCGCCGCCGTCGTCACCGGCGCGCCGATCCTGACCCACCTGGCCATCGACCCCCAGCCGGCAGTGAACATCTTCAACGAGGAGGGACTCCCGCTGGACCGCGTGCTCTTCGGCCACGCCGACGACGGCCTGAACGCTCCGATCACCCCGCACGATTGGATTTACGACCAGGGCGGCCGCATCGGGTTCGACACCTTTGGCTATGACCTCGAACTGCCGGATCCGCCGTTCTGGGGCCGCAAGCGCGCCGAACGCATGGAGCACTTCGTCAACCTCGTGAACAAGGGCTATGCCGACAAGCTCCTCGTCTCGGCCGACGCGAACTGCAGCCCGCTGGGCTGGCCCGGCGTTAAGGGCCACACCATCAACTACATCTTCGAGGACATGATCCCGGACATGCAGGCGGCCGGCATCGACGACGCCACCCTCAAACTCCTGCTCGAGGACAATCCGGCCGATTTCCTGTCACTGCAGGCCTGATCCCCCACCGCTCCACCCAAGTTTTCCCAGGTCCACCCTGGGTCAAGAAAGAGAATCAACCAATGAAGACTTCAGAGATCAAGAACCTCAAGATCGCCATCATCGGCGGCGGCTACGGCGGGGCCTCGGTGGCCAAGGCCCTGCAGAACATCGGTGCGGAGAACGTCCACGTTTACGAGCAGGCTTCCGCCCTCGCCCAGGTCGGCGCCGGCATCGGGCTGCGCCCGCCGTCGGTCGAGTTGTTCCGCAAGTGGGGCATCTTCGATGCGATCGCCGCCGTGAGCTCGCCCAGCGACCACCTCGAAATCCTCAGTGCGGACGGTCAGCACGTCCTCGCCAACGAGGAATGGCCCTTCCTGCGCGCCTACGAGCAGGTCAACCACAACCGCATGATCCATCGCGGGGATTTCATCGACGCCCTGCTCGGCGTCCTGCCGGAGGGCATGGTGCATCTTGGTTACAAGCTGGAGACCATCGAGGACAACGGCGACCACGCGACGCTGACTTTCGAGAACGGCGAGATCGTCACCGCAGACCTCGTCATCGGCGCCGACGGCATCCGCTCAACGGTGCGCAATCAGCTGTTCTCGCAGAAGGAGCCGGTGTTCTCCGGCGAGCACGCCTACCGCGCGGTCATTTCGATCGATGACGCCCACGGGCTTGTGACGGACGACAACCCGCGCTTCTACATGGGCGAGAACGGCACGATCGCCTACAACCTGCCGCTGCGTCACCGCGGGCAACTCTCGTACGACATCACGGCCCCCTCCGATGACGACTCGTGGGCACCGGAGATCTCCACTGAGTACCTCGAGACGATCCTGAACGGCTTCGACGAGCGGATCGTCCGGGTCGCCCGGGAACTGGACCTGAGCCAGGTGACCAGCCGTTCGGTGTTCGACATCGATTCCCTCGACTCGTGGCACACCGACTCCGTCGCGCTGCTCGGCGATGCCGCCCACGCGATGCTCCACCACCAGGGCCAGGGGGCCAACTCGGCAATCCTGGACGCCGGCGGTTTCGCCGACGCACTGGTGCAGGGCAACTCCGTGAAGGACGCACTGACCATCTACGAGGCCACCCGCAAGCCGCTGACGGATGAGCTGCAGCGGGTGTCGCGCCTCGGCTGGCACGCCGACGCGGTGGACTCAGCATTCCCGGCCAACCAGTAAGGAAGGACCACCCAATGCCAATTCACCCGCAGATCGCCGAGATCCTCGGCACCCTGCCTCCGCCGCCTCCTGGTCCGCTGAACCCTGGGGCCATGCGCGCCGGGGAGGCCGCCCAGGTTCCCGCACCCGAGGACCGCCTCCCGTTGTCCTCTGTCGAGGACGCCACGGCAGTGACGCCCGCGGGCGAAGTGCCCGTACGGATCTACACACCGGTGGCGGCTGACGCCTACGGCCTGCTGGTGTACTTCCACGGCGGCGCCTTCTTCCTGGGCAGCCTGGACACCCACGACCACATCGCACGGTCCCTGGCCCAGGAGACCGGCCACAAGGTCATCTCGGTCGGCTACCGGCTGGCCCCCGAATCCGTTTTCCCGGCCGGCCTGGATGACTGCTACGGCGTGGTCCGCTGGGCCGCCGCGCAGGGTAGCGGCCTGGCCTGGGACGGGAAGAACCTCGCCATCGCCGGCGACAGCTCGGGCGGCACCTTCGTGGCCGCCGTCTCCGCCAAGGCCCACGATGACGGGTTCGACGCCATCTCGCACCAGATCCTGTTCTACCCGTCCCTGGACCTGGACTTCGACGTCGACCGCTACCCCTCGCTGCGGGAGAACGCTGAAGGCTACGGGCTGGAGACGGCCGGCCTGGCGCCGTTCAACTCCTTCTACCTCGAGAGCGGGGCGGATCCGGCGGATCCCCTCGTCTCCCCTATCAAGCGCGAGGACCTGTCCGGCCTGCCGCCGGCGCTGGTCATCACGGCCGAGTACGATCCCCTGCGCGATGAGGGCGAACTCTACGGCCGGCGCCTGCGGGAAGCCGGTGTGGACGCGACGGTCAGCCGCTACCCAGGCGCCGGCCACGGATTCGTCCAGCATTTCTCCTGGATCCCGGAGTTCCACCGCGCATTCCAGGAGACCGGTGACTTCCTGAACGCTCGGGCCGTCCAATGACAGAGCCGGTTGCTGTTCATCCGCTGGTGTCGCCCTGGGGTCGTTTTGGCCTCTACAGCTTCTTCATCGATGCTCCGGAACCCGCCATTGTGGACACCGGGATCGCGTCGTCGCCCGCCGACGGCATGATCCCCGCGCTAGAGAAGCTGGGACGGCGCATCGAGGACGTGCGCTGGATTCTGCTGACCCACGGCCACATCGACCACCTCGGCGGTGCGCACGCCCTCTGGGAACTCACGGGCCGCCGCGCCAAAGTCGTGATCCATGAGGCCGATGCTCCCCTGCTGCGGTCCCGGCGCGCGCATGTTGACCAGTACGTAGGCGTGCGCCAGCAGTACCTCGACAATCCCGACGCGGTGGCGGAGCAAACCAAGGCAGCGAACCAAGTCATCTCCGGCGAGATGGAGCCGACTCTGCTGGTGAAGGGCGGCGAGACCCTCTCCCTGGGCGGGGACGTCACGGTGTCCGTCCACCACATCCCGGGCCACACGGCCGGGTCGGTGGCGTACGTCGTGGACGGCCAGCAGTCGGTCTTCGTCGGCGATGCCGTGCAGATCCACGGAGCCGCCAACGGCTTCCCGGGCTACGAGGATCCCGCCGCCTACCGCGCCAGCCTGACGTACCTTCGCGACGAGATCCGCCCGCAGCATCTCTACCTGGGCCACCCCTACAGGAATGTGGACGGCGTGCCGTACGGCGTCGAACTGGACCGTGAAGCGGCCCGGCGGGCCCTGCAGGGCAGCCTTGACCTGGAAGCCCGGATCGGTGGCGCCGCGCGGCGCCACCTGCGCGAGGGCCTGCAAGAGACCGACTCGGTCTACTCCCCGTTCGCCCCGGTTGCCGAGGAGCTTGGCTACACGGGCGACCCCACGCTGGAGCCCTCTCCGTTCTTCACCACGCTGCACGGCTACCGCACGCAGTTCAACCAGATCTCTTAGCAGAGGAGCTTCGCAATTATGAATGAGTATCAGAGGATCGACGCGGGTGGGGAGAAGATTGCCATCCGCAAGGACCTGCGGGTCCCCATGCGGGACGGCGTCGAGCTCGCCGCGGACGCCTATCAGGGCGTCGAGGACAAGCCGCGCCCGGCGCTGGTGGCCTTGAGCCCCTACGGCAAGGAACTGCAGGCGCTGGCACTCACCACCCCGCCGCAGCGGCGCCCCAGCCCGATGTGGGACGGCTGCATCGAGGCCGGCGACATCGCGCGCATCGTCAAGGAGGACTACGTCCACGTCATTGGCGACCTGCGCGGCTCCGGCCACTCCGGCGGCGAGCACATCGGCAACTACAACGCCGGCGGCGTTTCCCTGGGCCAGGACGCGTACGACTTCATCGAGTGGGTTGCCGAGCAGCCCTGGTGCGACGGCAACGTCGGCATGGTGGGCATCTCCTACTTCGGCTCCATGCAGGTGCTGGCAGCGGCCGAGCGGCCGCCGAGCCTGAAGGCGATCTTTGTCTCGGGCGGACATTACGACTTCTACGAGACCACCTACCACGGCGGCATCATGTGGTTCATGCCGCGCGCCGCCCGCGAGGGCCGCGGCGGCGACTCGGGCTGGGCATTCACCGACAACGTCAAATCACGCATGATCGAGAAGTACGCCCCCGGGGAGCTGAAAAAGCTCGTCCAGGAGCGACTGCAAGATCCGGACGTCGCCGCCTGGCCCAACCTGGTCCACGTCCTGAACTACCCGAAGAACCACGAAGCCTGGTTCGACATCGTGATGAACGAGCTCGACGGGGACTGGTACGAGGAACGCAACCCCATCACGCTGGCCCCGAACATCGACATCCCGGTCTACCTCCAGATCGACCAGGGCCGCGGCTGGACCATGGACGGCACGATCGAACTGTACAACGCGCTGAGTGGCCCCAAGAAGCTGGACATCGGGCCGTACCCGCCGATGCAGTCGCGGCCCTTCATCGAGGAACACGACAAGATGTTCCGATGGTACGACTACTGGATCAAGGGCATCGACAACGGCGTCATGGACGAACCCGCCGTCAGCGTCTTCGTGGAGGGCTCACGCGAGGTGGCCACCGCGGAGGCGTGGCCGCCGAAGGAGATCGAATACAAGTGCCTGTATCTTCGCCCGCGGCACAAGCTGTCCACAGAACCCGAGCTGATGGGCGTCGAGTACGCCGCCCCGGACGGCTTCTACCAGGCGCCGCTGACGGTGACGGACAAGGTAGAGATCATCAGCTGGTCCACGCCGGCCTTCGAGGAGGCCACGGAGCTGATCGGCACCGGCGCCGCCCACATCTTCGCCGAGATCGATCAGCCGGATACCAACTTCATCCTGCGCCTGTGGGACTACTCCCCCAACGGCAAACGCCAGCTCATCACCAGCGGCTACCTCAAGGCCTCCCACCGCGAGCTCGACGAGCGGACCACCGAAGGCAGCCCGCACCACCCGCACACCCGCTCAGTGCCGGTGGAGCCCGGGACCATCCAGGAGTACGTGCTGCGCCTCTACCCGTTCGCGAACACCTTCAAGCCAGGTCACGTCCTGACGGTGGAACTCTCGAACGGCGAGCCGCTGGCCGACGAGCACAACGCGCTGCTGCCGCCGGATGCCTTCCACCTGCCCGTGGGCCGGCCCGTCACCCACAAGATCTACCGCGACGCCGCCCACCAGTCCCGGCTGGTCCTGCCGTTCACCACGCGCAAGGCTGGGTAGCCAGGCACCCATGACCGGCCGACGCATCGGCCGGTCATGGGTGTTCCTTCCCGCGCCCGCCGGTCAGCCCGTTGAACCGCGCACCACCAGCGAGCTGCCAAGTGTTACATTCGGCTCCTCCAGCTCAGATCCCTCCATGAGCCAGCGGAGCTGCTGACCTGCTTTGCGTCCCAGCGGCATGGCCGGCAGGTGCACGCTCGTCAGGCCGGGGTTGCTGGTTGCCGAATAAGGCAAGTCGTCGAAGCCGGCCACGGCAAGTTCCCGTGGAATGCGGACTCCCGCGACGCGGGCTTCCTGCAGGACGCCGTAGGCGTGCGTGTCCGTTCCGCATACGACGGCGGTGACTCCGGTGCGCTGCCACTGCGGCCAGGCCCGGGCGAACGCCTCGGCGGCCGACCCGACGTCGATCGTGGTGCTGATGATGCAATCGGGCGCCACCGAGATCCCGCGCGCCCTGGCCTCCGCGAGGAACGCGGTGCGCCGCACCTCGAAGGTGGCGGTCCCGGTCACGCTGTCGATGTAGGCAGCTTGGGTGTGCCCCGAATCGGCCAGGTGCGCTGCCAGCTCACGTGCGCCGCGCGCGACGTCCAGGTTTACCGAGGGGGCGTAGGCCTCCAGCCCGGGGGCATCCAGCAGTACCAGGGGGCCGGCGGCGGACAGTTCTTCGAGGAAGCCGGCGTTGGGGGCATCCACCAGGAGGCCGGCCGGCCGGAGCGCCATGAGTTTCCGGACGTCCTCGGCCTGCGGGAACTCGCCGGCGTCGGTGACGGACAGCAGCAGTTGGTACTCGGCGCCAAGGGACTCCCGCACTCCGGCGATCACTTTGGCGAAAAACGGGTTTGAGATGTCAGGGGCCACCAGGATGACGATGGAACTCACACCCTTGGCCAGCGAGCTTCCGATGCTGTCCACCACGTAGCCCAGCTCTGCGATGGCCTCACGCACGCGCGAAATGTTGTCCTCGGACACCCGCCCCCTGGTTTTCCCGTTGGCTACCAGGGACACCGTGGCAGTGGAAACACCGGCGCGCTCGGCCACCATCGCAGCCGTAACGCGGGGCGCGCGGGCGTTGCGCCGATCGAGGGTGACCATGCATCGATCGTAGCCAACATTTTAGAGTTTCAGGCATCTCAAGGCATCAAGCGCTTGACGCAATGACGTTAAGCGTTTGACGTTCTGCGGTAGGCGATGCCAGAATTCCTGTGAATGCTTAGTGCCCTGTTCGGGCAAGGCACCAACCCCCAGCGGCCGGCGCAGAAACTGTGCAGCATGCCGGCGGGGGCGGTTGCCCTGCACCGCAGGCCCCAATGACGTGGAGACAACAATGGAAACACAGCCCCTGACACCGGCGCCCAGGAAGATCATTCTTGACTGCGACCCCGGACATGATGACGCAGTGGCATTGCTGCTGGCTCACGGCAACCCCAATATCGAACTGCTCGCCGTCACGACGGTTGTAGGCAACCAGACCCTCGAAAAGGTCACCCGCAACGCACTCTCGGTGGGCACGATTGCGGGCATCACGGGCGTACCGTTCGCCGCGGGCTGCGACCGCCCGCTGGTCCGCACTATCGAAACAGCCCCCAGCATTCACGGCGAGACCGGCATGGACGGTCCCGACCAGCCCGAGTCCGCCATCGAGCTGGACCCGCGCCACGCCGTCGACCTGATCATCGAAACCGTCATGGCGCATGAGCCGGGTACGGTCACCCTGGTCCCCACCGCCGGCCTGACCAACATCGCCATGGCGGCCCGCAAGGAACCCCGCATCGTGGACCGGGTCAAGGAAGTCGTCCTCATGGGCGGCGGCTACCACGTGGGCAACTGGAGTGCCGTTGCTGAATTTAACATCATCATCGACCCCGAAGCCGCACACATCGTGTTCAACGAAAAGTGGCCGGTGGTGATGGTGGGCCTCGACCTCACGCACCAGGCCTTGGCCACTCCGGAGGTTGTGGACCGGATCGCGGCCATTGGCACCAAGCCGGCAAAGTTCGTCATGGAACTGATGGAGTTCTTCACCAAGACCTACAAGGACGCGCAGGGCTTCGACTACCCGCCGGTCCACGATCCGTGCGCAGTTGCGTACGTCATCGACCCCACGGTGATGACCACGCGCAAGGTCCCGGTGGACATCGAACTGCAGGGCAGGCTGACGCTCGGCATGACCGTGGCCGACTTCCGCGCGCCCGCCCCGGACGACTGCCACACGTCCGTCGCCATGGACCTGGACCATGAGAAGTTTTGGGATCTCGTCACAGATGCGATCGTCCGGATCGGAGAGGGCGGCGCTCCCGCCGCCACAGCAGCCCCCGCCATGGCCGGGGCCGCTACCGCAGGCGCCGTTGCCGGAGAGGCCAAGTAAATGACCACCTTAATCTCCGACAACACCAGGACCACCCGCGGCAACGTCACCGCGCTCGTGGTCGCACTGCTGGCCGCCTGCGTGGCCTTCCAGCTCAACGCCTCCATGCTCAGCCCGGCCCTAGTCACCATGGGCAACGAACTTCAAACGGACCAGGCTGTCATTGGGCTGTCCCAAACCTGGTTCTTCACCGCCGCGGCCTTGTTCTCGCTCTTCCTGCCGCGCCTCAGTGACATCGTGGGGCGCAAGAAGATCCTTCTCGGCATGATGCTGATGATGGCCGTCGGCTCGGTCATCGCCGCCCTCGCGCCGGACGTCACATGGCTCTTCGTGGGCCGCATCATCCAGGGCGTCAGCGGCCCGACCGTCCCGCTGTGCCTCATCATGCTCCGCTCTGCGGTCAGCAACCCGCGCAAATACGGCGCACTCATGGGTCTCATCACGGCGGTCAACGGCGGCGTGGCCGGCGTCGACTCGTTCGTTGGCGGCTACTTTGCCGAGCACTTCGGTTTCCGCAGCATCTTCTGGCTCATGGTCGCCCTCGCTGTGGCAGCCGCAGTCCTGGTTGCCGTCCTGGCCGGCGAGAGCAAGCCGGCTGCGGGCACCACCATGGATTGGCTGGGCGTCTTCTTCATCGTGATCGCGGTGGGAGCACTCCTGACCGCACTGAACGAAGGCTCCAAGCTTGCCGCGGACTTCTCTGCCGGCACGTTGATGCTGGCCGCCGGCCTGGTCGTGGTGGCAGCCGCCGCGTTCTTCGCTTTCTGGACTGTTGAGAAACGGGCCAAGGCGCCCATGGTGGAAATCGTGCACCTTCGCCAGCGCTCCACCTGGGCCCCGTTGCTCACCACCACGCTCACCATGACCGGCATTTTCGCCGTCATCAACGGCATCGTCCCGGCGTACGTCCAGGCAGCCGACCCGGGCTTCGGCGTCGGCCCCACCGAAATGTCCCTTCTCATCCTCACGCCGTACGCCCTGCTGGGGTGGATCTTCGGTCCGATCAGCGGCCGGCTGGCCCCCGTCCTGGGCTACACAAAGGTCCTGCGCATCGGCCTGTTGGGCAGCCTTGCGTCCTTGGCGATCATCGCATTCCTCGGCCTGCACAGCCTGCCGATGATGATGATCGGCACGGCCTTGCTGGGGATCATGTACGCCGGTACGGTCAACATCATGCTGAACGGCCTTGGTGTGGTTCTCTCGCCGGAGGGCAACCCCGGCTTCCTGCCTGGCATGAACGCCGGTGCCTTCAACCTCGGCGCCGGGCTGAGCTTCCTGGTCCTCCCGGCGGTCCTCGTCGCGACGTCGTCCATGGGTGACGCCAAAGCGTCGTACCTGACCGTCGTTATCGCGGGCCTCGCCATCACCGCGGCAGCCTTCGCCGCGTCCCTCCTGATCCCGAAGCCCGCCGACGCCGAGGTAACCGAATGAGCACCGAAGCCAGCGCACCGAAATCGAGGATCGTCGTCGTTGGTTCGCTCAACGCCGATATCACCATCTACTGCGACCGGCTCCCCCAGCCGGGCGAGACGATCCACGGCAACGGCTTCGCCGTCAATCCGGGCGGCAAGAGCGCCAACCAGGCGGTGGCTGCCAGCAAGCTGGGCGGCCGCGTCAGCCTGGTAGGCGCCGTGGGCCAGGACCCCAATGGTGCACTGCTGCTCGAGTCGACGGCCCGCGCCGGGGTGGACGTCTCGCACGTCCGCCGTGCCGCCGACGCCGCCACCGGCGTCGCCGTTATCTCGGTCGATGCCCTCGGCGAGAACAGCATCATCATCTCCGCCGGCGCCAACGGCACCCTGACCCCGGCCGACGTCGAGGCAGCCGCCGACCTTTTCGACGGCGCCGCTGTGGTCTGCCTCTGCCTTGAAGTTGGCCTCGACACGGTTGCGGCCGCCGCCCAAGCAGCCCACGACGCCGGCGCAACGGTCCTGCTGAACCTCTCGCCCTACGCGGAGATCCCACAGGCCCTGGCCCGGTTGAGCGATGTGCTGCTGGTCAACGCGCATGAGGCTTCCCTGTTCCTGGGGAAGGATTCCGTACCGAGTGCCGGCATGGACGCCGGCGCATGGGAGCGGGTGCGCCAGCAGTTCGCCGACCGCGGCTTGCACCGCGTGTTGGTAACGCTGGGGGCCCACGGTTCCGTGGCGTTGGACTCCCAAGCCGCCGACACACAGCGAGTCACCCTCGTTCCACCCACCAAAGTCGTGGCGGTGGACACCACCGGGGCCGGCGATGCTTTCACGGGCGCCGTGGCTGCGCGGCTGGCCGACGGGGAATCCCTGACGGAGGCCGCGGCGTTTGCCTCGGTGGCGGCGGCCTTGGCCGCCACGAAGAAGGGGACCCAGGCCGCCTACGCGGACGCTGCCGATGTAACCCTCCTGCGCAGCAGCTAGACCCTCAGGAAGGCTCAGTCCCGCGGCTGCACGGCGTGAGCCCCGCGAGGCTCCCGAAGAGGTATCGCCTAGCCCACTGGCACATCGATCAGCACCTTGCCGACGACGCTCTCTTCCACCGCCGCGTGGGCCGCAGCCGTGTCCGCCAGGTCAAAGCGATGCAGCGGCAGGCCGGCGGCCTCTCCCACCGGGAGGGCGCCGTCGGCGATGGCCGCATTGATGTCCTCGGCGGCGGCGTGCACGGCAGCCATGCCAACGGTGTAGAGCAGCACGAACTGGTAGCGGACGTTGAGGCTGAAATGCCTGCGAACGTCCAGGGTCATCTGGTCGCCGCCGTTGTTGGCGTAGACCGCGATGGAGCCGCGGTTGCGGACAACTGCCAGGTCAAGTTCCGCGTTCTGCGCCGGCGCCACCTCCACGATCTGATCGACGCCGTTGGGAGCGATCCGGCGGATCTCCGCGGCTGCGTGGGTTTCCCGGTAATTGATGACGTGATCCGCACCGGCCGCCGTGACCAGGGCGGCCTTGGCCGGTCCGCTCACGGTCGTGATCACAACCGCACCGGCCCACTTGGCGAGCTGGATCGCCGCATGGCCCACGGCGCCGGCCCCTCCAGCGACGAGGACTATTTTGCCGTCCAAGGCTCCCGGGTGCAGTCGCCGCGGGCCGTCCTCGGCGATGGTCAGGGCCCGGTGGGCGGTGATCGCGGGTACGCCCAGGCTTGCGCCGAGGTCGAATCCTGCGTTCTCCGGCAGCGGAAAGACCCGCTCGGCCGGCAGGACGGTGAACTCCTGCGCTGTCCCGCCGTCGGCGCGCTGGTAGGCGGCCAGGGCCAGCCAGACCCTGTCACCGACGTGGAGATGCTCGACGCCGGGTCCGACGGCGTCGAGCACTCCGGCGCCGTCCTGGTTCGGCACGACCTCCTCGAAGGGCAAGGGCTCGCCGGGTTTGGCGCCGCGGCGCGATTTCCAGTCGGTGGGGTTCACCGCGGAGACCATGATCCGTACGCGCACCTCCCCGGGTCCCGGCTCGCGGATCTCGCGGTCGACGAGTTCGAGAACAGAGGGATCGCCGGTGGCACGGTACACGATTGCTTTCATACAGTGACCTAACGCCGGCCCCGACCGAAAATTCCCGCCGGGGGCCGGACCAGAAACCTCAGGGTCATGTGGCACGTACTATCCCCCCGTTTCTTTCACACCACCTCAGACCAAGTTTTCAGGGGAGCGCTTCATCCCAGGTTGGGCGAGTTGGGCTGTAATTTGATCCGTCCACGCGTCCACAGCCGCCCAGTCCCGCAAGTCTCCGAAGTGGCCGCCGGTGAGACGGAACAGGACCCGGAGCGGAGCCGGCATCTGGCCTGCCTGGTACACGCCGGAGAAGACTTTGTGGCCGCGAAGCGCAACTTCCTGGAACTGAGCAAGTTCCAGGTGCTTCTGTTGAAGTGCCCGACCGCGCTCGCGAAACGGCTTCGGCAAGGCGGCGGACATCCCCACACTGAACGCCCAGACAGGTCGTGTGGCCAGTTCGGGCGCATGGCGGGTGAAGAACAGCAAAGCCTGGGGCAACCACGCCTGATTGTGGATGGCGCTTCCGGCCACGACGGCCTCGTAGCCGGAGACCGACTCGACCTCCTCCACGGACCGGCACTCGACCTCGCCCAGTGCAACAGCCATCCGGGAGGCTACGTGCTCAGCTATCTCCCGGGTGCTTCCCATCGCACTTGCGTAAGCGACAAGAATAGTCATGGTCAGGCCTCCTACCCTCCTTTCCCAGTCTCATGGACTCTCTGGCGGCCGGAATCTGCCATAAGTCCCGGCACAAGGCTCGGGAAGGGACAGCCGTGTACCGGCTAAGCCCGTAGTCGTTCACGTTGGGGCTTTAGGCCCTGACAGCGATTGTGCCTTGGGCACACACTGAATCGTCGGCGTGCCGTGCCGAAACTGCCGGCGCACAAACGACGCTCAGATGATGCAGCTCTCAAGCAGGGGAAGATCGGGATTCGAATGACCAATCCAATTGTCGTCGGTATCAACGGGTCCACGCGAAGCGAAACCGCCCTGACGTGGGCGCTCCAGCGCGCGTCGCAACATAAGCTGCCCGTCATCGCCGTTTACGCCGTGGACGACCGGTGGATGACCCCGGACTTCCAATACCACGACGTCGTCCGGGCAGCGGCCATGGAACAGCTGCAGAAGGCGCAGGACAGCGCCCGCGCGCAGGCCCCCGACGTCGACATCGAGGTTCAGCTACGGCATGGCAGCGCGGGTGCGGCCCTCCGGGAAGCGTCGATGGAAGCCGCCATGCTGGTCGTCGGGGCGCACGACCGGCACTGGCTGGACGGCGGGCCGCTGACCGACCGCGCATTGCAGGTTGTTTCCGCCTCGGACAGCCCGGTCGCCGTCATCCCGCCAACGCCGGATACCGGCCGCCACGGAGTCGTGGTCGGCGTGGACGGATCCGAGGAATCCCTCCAGGCCGTGTCCGTCGCCGCCGCCGAGGCCGACCGCGCCGGCGACGAATTGACGGTGGTCCTTGCCCTCCGCAACCCGGCCAGGTGGGTCGAGGCCCGGCTGCCGACCAGCGGGATGGCCGAGACCATCGTTGAGGAGGACAAAGTGGTCCTCGCCGAATCGGTGGCAGGCCTGCGGGACAAGTACCCGGACCTGGCCATCCATCAGCGGCTCGAAACCGACACCGAACCTGCCAAGGCCCTGGTCAAAGCCGCCCGGGAGGCCCGGCTGTTGGTCATCGGCAGCCGCGGGCGCGGGGCATTTTCCCGGCTTGTACTGGGGTCCACTGCCCACGCCGTCCTGCTGAACGTCCCCTGCCCCACCATCGTTACCCGCCTGCACAAGGTCCAGCATGACAAGGCGTGACGGCCACCAACCGACAAGCGGATAGGGTCGCCGCTCAGCCCGAGAACGGCGGTCATGGAAGAACTTTGGTTACCGGCATCGCCGGTCCCGGTGCCGCCTGCCGGACAGGCTCCCTCCCCCGGGCCGGTCCCAGCGCCCTCAGCGCGTTGAGGATCGTGGCCAGATCCACCAGCTCCTGGAACAGGGCGCCGGCTACGGCCGGGATAAAGCCGAACGCGGCAACAATCATGAGCCCGGTACTCAGGATGATGCCAACCCAGATGCTCTCCAGGGCCACTTTCACGCTTCGTTGTCCGATCTCCACGGCCCGGGCCACCCTGGACAGATCATCGAGCATAATCACCACATCGGCGGACTCGCTGGCGGCGGTGGAGCCCTTGGCTCCCATCGCCACACCCACATCTGCCGCCGCCAGCACGGGTGCATCATTGATGCCGTCGCCGACCATCATGACCGGCCGGGATGTCAGGGCCTTGACCGCTTGCACCTTCTCTGCTGGCAGGCACTCTGCGTGGATGCGGGTAATGCCCACTTCGGCGGCGATGTGTTCCGCCGTCTCCTGCGCGTCGCCGGTCAGCATGAGGGATTCGCGGATTCCCAGCCTGCGCAGCTGCTCCAGCGTCTGGGCGGCGTTCGGGCGGACGGCATCACTCATGATCAGCGCTCCGGCGAAGATACCGTCGACGCCCACATATACGGCCATCTGCCCGCTCGCCAGGTGTGCCTTCTCCACCCGAGCCGTGTTTTCCGCGACAAAATTGCGCTTGCCGACGACGACGGTGCAGCTGCCGAAGTCCGCCCACACCCCGTGGGTGGCATGTTCAGTGGCGTTTCTGGCGGCCAGCAGCGGCAGCTTCCGGCTGACCGCAGCTTCCATCACCGAAGCAGCAAGCACATGGGAAGAGTATTGCTCCGCCGAGGCCGCCCGCTGAAGTAGCTCATCGGCGCCGAGGCCCGCACCCCCATCGGCGATGCGAACCTCCAACAGCACCGGACGCCCGCCGGTCAGTGTGCCGGTCTTGTCGAAGGCCGCGACGCGGATTCTGCTCAGCTTTTCCAGCGTGCCACCGTTCTTGACTATGATGCCGTTCCGGGAGGCCCTGCTCATGCCGGCCACAAACGCCACCGGCGCAGCAATGAGCAGCGGGCAGGGAGTGGCCACCACCAACACCTCGGCAAACCGGACCGGATCGCCGCTTGCCAGCCAGGCTACGCCGGAAAGCACAAACGCGAAGACCGTGAAGGGAACGGCATATCGGTCCGCCATCCGGACGACAGGGGCACTACTGGCCGCAGCTTCCTGCACGAGGGCAACGATCCTGCTGTATTGGGAATCCGTCACCGTCGCAGATGCCCGCATCCGTACCGCAGATCCTCCGTTGACCGAACCGCTCATGACCTGGTCTCCGGCCGCTTTTTCTACCGGAAGCTCTCCCCGGTTAACGCTGATTCGTCGAAAGAGCCGGACTCAGAGACCAGCACCCCGTCGACCGGGACCACCTCGGCAGGCCTGAGCAGAAGCACATCGCCGGGACTGAGCTCCCCCACGCTGACGTCCTCGGCAGGCCGGCCAGCCCTTTCCCGGTGGGCGATCTGCGGTGCACGCTCGAGTAGGGCGCTCAACTCCCGCTGGGCGCGTCCCTGCGCAAAGTCCTCCAGTGCACGGCCCCCGGAGAGCATGAGCACTACGATCAGGGACGCGATGTATTCGCCCACAGCCACGGTGCTGGCCACGGCAGCCACCGCAAGCAGGTCTACCCCGAGGCGCCCGTGGACGGCTGCCCGGATCATGTCCGCGGCCAGCCGGACCGTGACGAACAGCGCGTAGATGCTGGCAGTCCACTGCGCTGTCACCGCTTTGCCACTCAGGAGCAGCCCGGCCACCACCAAACAGCAAAGCACTGTGGCAGCGACCAGCGGATACCGGCGGACGAAGCCCATCAGCGACCGCCCCCTCCCGCTGCAGCCTGACAGCGGTAGCCAGCACGGCTGGCGGCCGTCCGGGTCAGGACCGATATGGCGGCGTCGGGCTTGCTCACGCCACTAATCCCATCTCACACTTCCAGCGCCGGATTATGGGCCACCCGGTCCAGCACCACGTGCGACGTGCTGGGATCCAGTATGCTCCCAACCGCTGGGCACCACGAGGCCTTGAATGTCAGATTCCTGCACGCTGCCGATCGTCAGTGGCTGCCCCCGCGGAAGATGGGAGCATGGTGACATGACTCCTGAGCACGGTTCTTCCGGCTTCTTCCGGCGCCCCCAGCCCATCAAACCCAAGGCCGGTCAAGAATCGGTGTGGGACTACCCGCGGCCGCCACGGGTCGAGCCGCGATCCGATCGGGTCATCGTGCGGCTGGGCGGGCAGGTGATCGCCGACACCACCGATGCCGTGCGCGTCCTGGAGACGAGTCATCCCCCTGCCTACTACTTGCCCTTGGATTCATTCCCTGCCGGGGCGCTCGTCCCCACCGAGGGCACCAGCTTCTGCGAATTCAAGGGCGAAGCGCACTACTTCGACGTCGTTGCCGGCGGAGTCGTCGTTCCCCGTGCCGGGTGGACTTACCCCGAACCCACCCGGGGCTTCGAGGCGCTCAGTACCCGGGTGGCCCTCTACCCGGGTCTGATGGACTCCTGCGAGGTCAACGGCGAGCAGGTGACTTTCCAGGAAGGTGACTTCTATGGCGGATGGATCACCGCGCAGATCGTTGGTCCGTTCAAGGGTGGCCCGGGCACGGCCGGGTGGTGAGCTCTTGACGCAGCCGGGGCCGCAAGGGTAGACAAGGGCCATCCCGGTGTCGCCGCGGCGGAGTCACGACCCCAAAACAATCGAAGCACAAACGCAGGCAGTGCTGGGACCGTCATCACGTACCACGGCGGAGCAGCGGAGTGAGGTGTGAGCGATGACCGGATTAGGTGCCCTCCGCGTCCTGGCGCTCGGCTGGGCAGGCTCCGTCGCCGCGGAAGCAGCGATTGCGGACGATTGGGGGTACTACTTCGGCGTCTTCGTGATAGTGCTGGCCCAGTGCGCCGGGGTACCGCTTCCCGCCGTGGCCGTACTGCTTGGGGCCTACGCCTCGGCGCGCCACGGAGACCTGAACCTTGCTGCCGTTATCGCGGTCGGCAGCCTGGGCGCCATGCTCGGGAGCACTGTTGGCTACGTACTTGGGCGGGTGGGAGGCCGGCCGTTGATGCTGCGGCTTGCACGGCGCTTCCACGCAGACGAGAACCGCATCGTCCAACTGGAGTCGTTCTTCGAACGGCACGGCGGCAAAGCCTTGTTCTTCGGCCGCTGGGTCATAGTCGTCCGGCTCTGGGGCGCCATTGCCGCGGGGGCTGCCAAGATGCCTTGGCCCAAGTTCCTGCTGTGGACCATTACAGGGTCCATTGCCTGGGTGGCGAGCCTTAGTGTTCTCGCCTATCTTGCCGGGGCGCTGGCCCATGCCGTCGGCGACGCCCTCGACATCGGCGGCTGGGTGCTGGTCCCCATTGTCGTCCTTGGCCTGGTGATGGTCTGGCGCCGTCGCAGACGCCGTAAGTTCAAGTCCGCGCAGAGGTCAGAGGACGGCGTGGCTGAATGAAGCCAGCGTAGCCGTCCCGCACGTCCCGTCCGCTGGCGGCTGCCGGAGGCGCCGCCAATCAGGACAGTGGAAGGCCGAGACTCATTGCTTCTCGTTGACCGCGGCCTTTGCCGTTTCACGCTGGGTGGCGGCCCAGCTGGCGAGGACTTTCAGTGCGTCCTCGGAGGGTGTGCCGGGATCTGCTGTGTACACGTTGATGCGCAGTCCCGGGTCTGCGGGGAGTTCCATCGCTTCATAGCTCAAGTCCAGGTCGCCAACGATCGGGTGGTGGAGCCGTTTGCGGCCGGCGCGGTGGTATTTCACGTCGTGCCGGGCCCACCGGGTGCGGAACTCCTCGCTGCGGGTGGAGAGTTCGCCGATCAGGTCCGTGAGGTCCTTGTCGTACGGGTTTTTGCCGGCCGTGGAGCGCAGGACGGCGACGATGTCGTCCGCGCTGCGTTCCCAGTCGGCGAAGAACTCCCGCGCTTTCGGGTTCAGGAAGGTGAAGCGTGCGCTGTTCGGCGGAGGGGGGCCCTCGGCCATCATGTCCAGATAAAGGGCCCGGCCCAGTTCGTTCGCGGCGAGGACATCCCCTCGGTCGTTGCGGACCCAGGCCGGCGCCGTCGTGATCGCATCGATGACCCGTTGCACGCTTGGCCGCACCGTCTGCGGACTGCGCTTGCGCCGCACCCGGGGCGAGGCGGTGGCGGCGCGGGCCAGGTCAAAAAGGTGGGCCGTTTCGGCGTCGTCGAGCTTCAGGGCACGCCCGAGGGCTTCAAGGACGCTGTCCGACGCGCCGGAAAGGTTCCCCCGCTCAAGGCGTATGTAGTAATCGATACTCATCCCGGCGAGCATGGCGACTTCCTCGCGGCGCAGCCCGGTAACGCGCCGGTTGCCGCCATAAACGGGCAGGCCGGCTTCCTCGGGCGTGATCCGGGCACGGCGGGAGGTCAGGAATCTCCGCACGTCGTCGCTGTGTGTCATGGCATCCACGCTACCCGCGGTCCATGGGACGAGGGAGGCACTGGCGTTACCCGGAAAGGCCGTGACTCCCGGCCCCTAAGGAATCAAGGTTGCATTGAAAACATGAAACCTGAACCTGCAACCGCTCCCCACCCGGCGGCGATCCTGGCGGTCATCCTCGTCAGCTACTTCATGATCCTGCTGGACAACTCGGTCATCTTCACTGCACTGCCGAGCCTGCAGGAAGACCTGCACCTGAGCACCGGTGAGCTCTCCTGGGTTCAGGATGCGTACACGCTGGTCTTCGGCGGCCTGCTGCTCCTCGGCGCCAGGGCAGGAGACCTGCTCGGCCGCCGACGGGTATTCGTGTTCGGGCTGGTGGTGTTCTCGATCGCGTCGCTGCTGATCGGACTGGCGCCGGCGGGCTGGTGGGCGATTGCCGGCCGCGCCGTCCAGGGTATTGGGGCTGCGATCGTCGCGCCCGCCTCGCTGTCCCTGCTCACGGCAAGCTTCCCGGAGGGCCGCGAGCGCACCCGGGCTGTCGCCCTGTACGGTGCCACCGCAGGGATCGGTGCCAGCCTGGGGCTGGTCATCGGCGGGGCGCTGGCCCACTGGATCGCCTGGCGAGCCGGGTTCTTCGTCAACGTACCTATCGGCGCCGCCATGATCATCCTCGCTCCGAAGTTCCTCCCCGAGACCGGACGCACCATTGGACGCTTCGACGTATTCGGCGCGCTCAGCGCGACCCTTGGTGTCGGCGCCCTGGTGTTCGGCATTATTAACACCGCTGTTGCGGGCTGGGAGTCGCCGGTCACGCTCGCAGGCGTCAGCGCCGGCGTCGTGCTCCTGATCGTGTTCGTTCTGATAGAACGCAGGGCCACCCAGCCCATCATGCCGCTGCGTTTGTTCGGGAGCCGCCGCCGCACCGGCGCCTACGTGGCGCGCTTTCTCTACCTGGGCGCAATGATCGCGTTCTTTTTCTTCACCACCCAGTTCCTGCAGGAAGTGCTCGGCTTCGACCCGCTGCAGGCCGGCATCGGATTCCTCCCAATGACGGCGGTCAACTTTGTCGTCGCGATGAGCATCCCGCGGCTCCTAGGCCGAATGCCGGGTTCGGTTGTCCTCTTGGCCGGAATCCTTCTCACCCTCGCCGGGATGTTCTGGCTCAGCCGAGCCGGCGTCGACTCCGCATACCTGACGGGGGTGGCCCTGCCGATGATCCTCATCGGTGCCGGTCAAGGCCTCGCGTTTGCGCCACTGACCTCGTTCGGCATCGTCGGCGCGCCCGCCGCCGACGCTGGCGCGGCATCGGGCTTGGTGAACACCTTTCATCAGGTGGGCACCTGCCTGGGCCTAGGCATTGCGGTCGCGGCCGCAGCCACCGTCCCGTCCGGGCCGGAAACTGCGCACCTGGCCGCGCAGGTCAGCGTCGCCCTCACAACGGGCAGCGCCCTCCTGCTCCTGGCCGCGGCAGTCGCTGCGGCGCTGATCCTGCCCGCAGACCTGGCTGCCCGCCGCCCTCGGACGTTGCCCGCGGCGCGGCCCGTGGCCCTGGCCGAGACCACCCGCTGAACCACCCACCCCGAAAGGCTGCCCGTCGATACCCTGATCAGCAGTGACTCCCCCCGGGCATGCGCTTAACGCGACCGCTTGCCCCGGGTTCAACGCCTATTGCCCCCAACGCCCGGCACGGACGCGACTTGCTTCATCCACGCCGCGATCTGGTGTTCGTCGATGGCGTCCAAGGACTCGAGCTCAACACCCCGCGTCGACTTGCCCATCCCCACCGGTGTCACCGGCGGTACAGGCTCGAGCGCCGCGCCATTGATAAACATGAGCTTGACATGGCCGGCAAAACCGCCGCAGCTGAAGCACCACCCGTCGCCGACGCCGTAGTACGACATGCCCCACTTCACCGAGCGCCGGAGGTCGGGCAGCGTCTTTGCCGCCAGCGCATCGATCGTTTCGGCGATGCCGCGCTGCGGCTGAGGCAGGCTCGCGATATATGCGAAGACCGGCTTGTCGCCGACCGCCGCTTTCGCGGGGCTGGCCCTGCCTGTCATGGCCTCCGGCAGAGCAGTGGCGGCATCGACAGGTGCCGCTGCGCCCGTGGCCGGCTTTTCGGCTTCCCCGATCCCCATGTCAGTCCTTCTTCAGTTCCTCGGCCAGCATCACGAGGATTCCGCTGGGTCCGCGAAGGTAGGTGAGTTTGTAGACGTCGCCGTAGGTCGCCACACCGCGCAGCGGACGGCAACCGTGCTTCGCGGCTATCTCAAGGGCTTTGTCGATGTCGTCGACCGAGAAGGCCACGCGGTGCATACCGATGTCGTTGGGGCGGGTCGGGTTGGACTCTATCGCTTTGGGGTGGATGTATTCGAAGAGTTCAAGTCGACCATGACCATCTGGGGTCTGGAGCATCGCAATGTTGGCGTGGTTGCCATCAAGCCCGACGGCGGTGTCAGTCCACTCGCCGCTGACCGTGTCACGGCCGACGACGGTGAGCCCGAGATCGGTGAAAAAGGCGATTGCTGCTTCGAGGTCACGAACGGCGATACCGACATTCTCAAGTTTGATGGCCATGCGTCGACGCTACCAAGGCGGACCGATTAGCTCCAGTGGCGGGCTGGGACTGGACTGACCACGCTCGGGGAGGGTTCTGCGGCCAAGCGGAGAAGAAGCAGAGCCCGGCTCGCGGTCCAAACGGCGGCTCCCAGTTCAGGATCTTCTTCCCGTCCTCGGCCTAGAGGTAGTCCCCGATGTGTTCGCGGGCGATTTCCAAGAGGGTGGATTGGAAAGCGACCTCTGCCGGGGCGTAGACCTTGTCCTGGCGCTGGGCCAGCAAAACCCGCCGCATGGGCGCGTCAGCACCGAGACTGAGGACCCTTACGTCCGGGTGTTGGAGGGCTACTGCGGTTTTGGGCACGATGGCCACGCCCATGCCGACGCTGACCATGGCCTGGGCCTCCTGGTAGTCGTTGGCCAGGAAGCCAATGGTGGGCTCGAACCCGGCGTCGTGGGCGGAGCGTTGGAGGACCTCGACCACCGGGTGGGCCTCCGCGCGAACTATCCACGACTCCTTGCGTAGCTCCTCCATCCTCACTTCATCCCGGTCGGCGAGTCGGTGCCCGCGCGCCACCAGGATCACGGTGCTCTCCTGGAAGACTTCCGTTACCCGGATGGAATCGTCGTGGAACCGATTCCAGGGATAGTCCCAGAGCAGGCACAGTCCGGTGACTCCAGACTCGAGGTCCGAGACAAGTTCGTCGAAACGCGCGCTGCGCACCGAGAGTCCAATTGCCGGGTAGCGCTTCTTGAAGGCGCGGATAACAAGGGGCAAAAATGATCCGGCGAGGGTGGGGAACGTGCCTACGGTCAAGGAACCGTGCCTGAGGCCGGCGATCTGGTCCAGGTCGGACTGGGCTGCCCGCATCTGTCCTATGATCTTGCGGGCGTGCCCGGCCAACACCTGGCCCGCCTCTGTGGGCGCAACCCCACGGGATCGGCGGTTGAGCAAGGGCTGCCCGACCTCTTGTTCAAGCTTCCGCAACTGCTGGGACACCGCTGACGGGGTGTACATCATCAAATCCGCCGCCGCAGTGATCGATCCCTGCTCGACAACCTCCACCAGCAGGGCCAACCGGCGGATGTCGAATAAATCCTGGCTCGCATCGTTAAGCAATGGTTAACCCTTCTGTCTGTTTGGTTCATTCTATGCAATCCCGGGCAATCCAGCGTGATCGAGGGAACGAAATCTCCCCAACAGGAGGCCAAGGAAGGGGGTAACGGACTTGCAATACCAGTGACTTAAGTATCACTAAATCCCCCCACAATAATTGAACATTGTCTTCATTTGTGATCTAGCTCATTCTGTTTTCAGGCGCCTGAACGTATGAGCGGCACTAAGAGATGTAGGGATCACGATGAAGTTGGAAGCTGAATGGATGCGCGGAGGCACCAGCAAGTGCTGGGTCTTCGAAACCGAGCACCTGGACGAAACCAGTACGAGCCTGGATGAGCTGCTTCCCCGGCTCTTCGGAAGTCCGGACCCCCGGCAAATTGACGGTGTCGGCGGAGCAACCTCGACAACGAGCAAGGCCATGATCCTTCGCCGACCCGCCAACGAGGACGTCGACGTCGAATTCACCTTCGCTCAGGTCGGCATCGAAGAGGCAGCAGTGGACTGGGGCAGCAACTGCGGCAACTGCTCCGCAGTTGTCGGCCTCTACGCCATCGAAAAGGGCTGGGTGATCCCCAGCGGGGATATCACCCGCATCGTCACCCGCAACACCAACACCGGGCAGATCATCATCCAGCGGGTCGCCACTCCCGCCGGCGCCCTGCCCATCGTTCCGGATGCTCAGATGCCCGGGGTTGCGTTCCCCGGCTACCGGGTCGGTCTCGGCTTCCAGGACCCAGCAGGCAAAACCACTGGAAACTTGCTGCCCACCGGCGAAGCGACTGACACGATAATGGCCGGCGGAACACGCTGGACTGTATCGATGGTCGACGCCGGAGCACCAGTAGTAATTGTCCGTGCCGAGGAGCTGGGCCTGGACACAGCCCGATACGACAGCTGGGTCGCCGGAGTGGAACTGCAACTGGAAACGTTGGAACACATCCGCCGGCAGGCGGCCGTTCGAATGGGTCTGGCGTTATCGGCCGCAGAAGCTGCCCGCGCCATCCCCAAGCTGGCCATTGTCGCCTCGCCCACCCAGTCGGACCCGGACTGCGACGTCAACGTCTTGATGCTCTCGATGGGAAAGCCCCACCCTGCATTGGCTATCACCGGCAGCATCGCGCTGACCCTCGCCGCACGGACCCCGGGCACCGTACTCAACAGCATCACCGTCGACACTCCGCGGCCCACCCTGAGACTACGGACTCCCGCGGGAGTGATCGAAACCTGGAGCGAGGAGCGCGACGGGTCCTTGCTGGTCGGCGTCGACCGAACGGCCCGCACTATCGCCACCACCATCATCCACCTCCCGGAAGCTCTCGGCAGCGCTGTCGAAGATTCACTAGCATCAGCAACTCAATGAGGAGCCAAGATCATGAATAAGACTATTTACCAACCCGCTCCCAAGGCAGAGAGCGAAATCCGGGAAAACCGTTCCAAGGGTCCCAATCGTCGGCGCCGTATCCTTCTGATATCGGTAGCCGCGATCGCGATCCTGGGTCTGGTCGCCCTCGTGTTCGGGGGTACCATTTTCAACCCGGCGGCCACCTCGGGATCGGAGCCGCCCATGACCGCTACACAGATCATCCCCCTGGTCATACTTGTCGTGATGTTCGTCGTCGCCACGAAATGGCCGCTGAACATCGGGGTGATGGGCCTGGTGGCATCGTTCGGCGTCGGCTATTTCATGCTCGGAATGAGCGACAAGGAGATACTCGCGGAATTCCCCGCCAGTATCGTTTTGACGATCATCGGGGTCACCTACTTCTTCAGCATGGCTCAGAAGAACGGGACCATAGACATCATCGTGCAGACTTGTGTGCGCCTCGTCAGGGGTAAGACACTGCTGCTCCCCTGGGTATTCTTCCTCTTGGCTGCCGCATTGACTTCGTTGGGCACCTTCTCCCCCGCCGCCGTCGCACTTCTCGCACCCGCTGCCATCGGCTTCGCCTACGAATCGCGCATCCATCCCGTACTCATGGGTGCGTTCATCATCAACGGAGCCCACGCCGGAGGGTTCTCCCCGCTGTCGGTTGCCGGCGTTCTGGTACACGACATCGCACTGAAGAATGGCTTTCCCATCTCCCAGGGCGCACTCTTTGCCGCCAGCTTCGCCCTGAACCTCATCCTGACGGCACTGACCGTCGTACTGTTCGCCCTCCTGGGCAAGCTGCGGGACGGCGAAGGCGCCCAGTACCTCGACGTTGACGGGGCCCGCACCAGCCGTCCCCACGGCCAGCAAATCCTCACCCTCCTGTTGATCCTTGCGATGCTTGTCTGCACACTGGGCTTCCACATGCCGATCGGCTTTGTAGCGCTCTCCGCCGGCCTTCTCCTGGCGCTGATCAACATCAAAGAACACCGGACCTTCATCGGCGGTATCTCCTGGTCCACCGTCCTGCTGGTGGCCGGCATGATCACCTACGTTTCCCTGCTCCAGCACGTCGGTGTCATCGATACCCTTGCAGAGCGAGCCCTCGCCCTGGGCGCACCCATGCTGATCGCCCTGGTCCTGTGCTACGTAATCGGTGTGGGCTCGGCCTTCGCCTCCTCCACGGCATTACTGACCGCATTCATCCCCCTTGCTGGTCCCCTGCTGGCATCCAGTTCGCTGAGCGCCTCCGGAACGGTCGCGGCACTCGCCATTGCCGCCACCGTCGTGGATGTTTCGCCCTTCTCCACCGACGGCGCACTCGTTGTCGCCAACGCCCGCGAAAACGACCGCCAACGCGTCTACAAGCAGCTGATGTTCTACGCCGGCGGAGTGGTCCTCGTAGCTCCGGCACTGGCCTGGGCCCTGCTCGTACCCACCGGCATCATGTAGCCGGATCCCGCGCCTCGGGCAACGGCCCGTCAGCAACCTGACGAGCCGTTGCCCGTCCCGGCAAAACCCACCAAAGCGTCCACGGTCACCGCACATCCACGATGGGCAAGATCCGAGGACACGCAACATGCCGCCGGACTCAACGTCCGGCACGCGCGCTGCCGTTCCCGCACTCCATCGCAACAGGTAGCCCGAAAGACGGGCGCGGGAACTGCGCAGCATGCGAGGGAGGCAGGGCGACCACGACGTCACCCTGCCTCCTCCCACAACTGTCCCCAGATACTGGCTAGATCTCACGTCGGGGTGTTGGAGGGCTACTGCGGTTTTGGACACCATGTCATCGAAACCGTTCCGTGGCATTCAACCCGACCCATTGTGAGCGCCTGGAGCGGGGCATACGCTGAAGGTTACAGGCGGTTGGCACTACTACCGCTTGGAGAGGGCGATGCATGGACGCCATTCCCATCACCGACACGTTTCGCCGGCCTCTGCGGGACCTGCGGATTTCCGTCACGGACCGGTGCAATTTCCGTTGCGTTTACTGCATGCCCAAGGAGATTTTCGGCAGGGATTTCGTTTTCATGCCCCGGGACCAGTTGCTTTCGTTTGAGGAAATCACCCGGCTGGCGTCCATCGCCGTCGCGCATGGGGTACGGAAGATCCGGTTGACCGGCGGGGAACCCCTGCTGCGGAAGGACATTGAGGTATTGGTCCGGATGCTGGCGGGTTTGCGCACCCCTGACGGGCTGGCGCCGGATCTGGCCATGACAACGAACGGCTCGGTTCTGGCGCAGAAGGCACAGGTCCTCAAAGATGCCGGGCTGAACCGTGTGACGGTGTCCCTTGACTCCCTCCGGGAGGAGACCTTCCAAGCAATGAACGACGTCGGTTATCCCGTGGCCAAAGTCCTGCACGCGGCAGAGGTCGCCCAGGCCACCGGTCTGGGGCCGGTGAAAATCAACATGGTGGTCAAGCGTGGGACGAATGACCAGGACATTCTTGATATGGCGAGGCATTTCAAGGGATCCGGGGTTATCCTGCGGTTCATTGAGTACATGGACGTGGGTGCGTCCAACGGCTGGAAAATGGACGAGGTGGTGCCCTCCGCCGAGGTCCTGGCCCGCATCAACGCAGTGTTCCCGTTGGAGGCAGTGGCGCCCAACTACCCCGGCGAGACGTCGGACCGCTGGCGCTACGCCGATGGCAGTGGCGAAATCGGAGTCATTTCCAGCGTGACGCAGGCCTTTTGCCGAGGCTGCACGCGGGCCCGGCTCTCCGCCGACGGAAAGCTGTTCACCTGTTTGTTTGCCACAGCCGGCACGGATCTGAGGGCACTGCTGAGGGGCGGCGCGTCCGACGTCGAGCTTTCCGCTGCATTGTCAGCCCTCTGGGGCGGTCGCACGGACCGCTACTCGGAACTGCGCCGGGCCCACACCCCCCAAGCGAATACCCCCGAGACCCTATCCGCCGCTCACAAGATCGAGATGTCGTACATCGGCGGCTAGCCGGGCCGACCCCGCCCGTTAACTCCAGCCCAACAACACCGGCCGCTTACGATCAGTGACCCTATGCCAGGTCGGCGGCTCAGTACCCTGAGATTGAACTTGCTACCTTGCCACCGTCCGGCGCAACAGCCCACCAGGTTCCACCGACTCCCTGGCCCTTCACATCTCCGGCTGCAGCGTCGTTCGCGTAGGTGTACACCGGCAGGCCGTCGACGGTCACCTGCATCGTTCCGTCGTCCCGACTGATGGTTCCAACTATGCCCGTGACGCCTGTCACCGGTGGCGTCGAGGACGTGGCCCTGACCGCGGGCCACATCCCCGAGCAGTCGGCATTGCAGGCACTCTTGCCCGAATTCGCCGTGTCCTTGTCGAACACGTAGACGGTCATTCCCTTGTCATCAACCACGACGCTGCCCAGGGAAGTGCTGGCTGTCTTGAGGACCGGCACGGCGGACTGGCCGGGGGTCGGCGTCGCCGAGCCGGAGGCTGCCCCCGCACCGGCCGACGAAGAACCGGACGATGACGTGCCCGGCCGGTACGCCCCGCCGCCCGGCGACGGCCCGCACCCGGTGAGTGCGGCCAGCCCCACCGCACCCGCAAGGACTACAAGCCCGATGCCCTTTTTCATGATCATTTCCTGACTTCAGTATCCGCAGGCCGAATCTACTGGCCCCGCTGATCACACGTAGCCGGAGGCGGCCAGGTTCACCGGGCCGGCAAGCAGTTACCCGGTGCGTAGGGTCCGAGTCCGTTCCGGCTGCCCGAGCCCAGCAGCTGTTGTAACGGCGTAGACCGGCAACGCGCCGACAAGACGCTCTCGGGAGCCAACACGGAGGTCTGAACGGTAGTGGAGTCAGAGTCCTCCGTGGCCTGTTCCGTCGGGGCAAACAGGGAATTCGGGCATAGCCAGTCTGCTGGATTCATTTGGCGGGAGGACGGTCGACTACTTCTGCCCTTGGCCGATGAGATCGGAGTCGATGCGGGCGCCGTCGTGTTCGCGGGAGCGCGGTTGCCGGCGGCCACCGCGCTGCGCCGCAGCGCCGGCGAGGACAACAAGCACGATGCCCCCGAATTGGGTAAGCGAGGGCTGCTGATGCAGCACGAACAGCCCGAGGATCACGCCGATGGCGGGCTCGAGGGCCCTCAGGGTACCGAACGCGGTCGGCGTCATCCGGCGCAGGGCACGCATCTCGAGCGCCATTGGCAGCACCGGCATCAGGACGGCCAGACCGAGGGCGGCGGCGAGGACACTGGCGGCGGCCCGTCGGGAAGACCGTCCTGTCGCCCCTGTGGAAGCGCTTGCAAGTGGCTGAATCGTTGACAAGGCAGAAAGGGGGCTGTTTAGCTTGCTGCCTGAAGACAACCGCCGCGGAAGGAATGGTGTGGCGTGAGCTCTGCATGGCTGCCCGGGCGTGTCATCCGCCCGCTCACCGAGTCCGATGCCGAGGTGTATGTGGCGTCGGTGTGCTTCAAGACAGGGCCGCCGGGTCCTGCCGGAGTGGAGGTCGAGCGACTGGTCCACGATGTCGCGAACCACAGGCTCCCGGTGCCCGTTGCACGGGTCAGCGAGGCCGTGGCGGCGTCGGCGGAACCGTTGCCTGGCGGAGGCGTGATCACCTTTGAGCCGGGAGGTCAGCTGGAAATCAGCTCCGCCTGCGCGGCTGATCTTGCGGCGCTAGTCGCGGCGACACGCGCAGACCTTGCCGCCGTTGAGGCCCTGCTTGCGGACGGCGGCCTTTGCTTCGGCTCATTGGCGCTGGACCCCAACCGGCCGCCCTTGCGGTCACTGGATCATCCTCGCTACGCCGCGATGGAGCATCATTTTGACCGCAGCGGCCCTGCCGGGCGCACGATGATGTGTTCCACGGCTTCCCTGCAAATTTCCCTGGACGCCGGATTCGACAGCCCAGGCACCGCCGGCGCCAATCAACGATGGTCCCGCCTGCACAATCTGCTGCCGGTCCTCGTTGCCATGTTTGCCAACTCCCCGTTCCTTCACGGCGTCCCCAGCGGCTGGCACAGCAACCGTCAGCGTATGTGGCTGGCCACGGATCCGACCCGGACCGCCGCGGTCCCTAGCGCCGCGGACCCCCGCCTCGCCTGGGCACGCTACGCACTCGATGCACTCGTGCTCTGCATTCCCTCGGAGACGGCTTCCTGGAAAGCTCCGCCCGGGCTGACGATGCGAAACTGGCTTCGCGGGGACGGCCCGAGGCCCGTCACGCTGGATGACCTGACTTACCACCTGACAACCCTGTTCCCGCCTGTCCGGCCACGGGGGTTCCTGGAGATCAGGGTGATCGATGCACAGGAAGGCAGCGATTGGGAGACGGTCACGGCCATGGTGACTGCGCTCATGGACGATGAACGCGCAGCCGACCTCGCTGAAGAGGCCTGCGCCCCGCTTGTTTCCCTATCCGATCCGATCAGGACGGCGGCCCGTGACGCGCTGGCGGCTCCTGCGCTCGCCTCCGCAGCCCTCGGCTGCGCCGAGGCCGCGCTGATGGCATTGCCCCGATTGGGAGCCGACGCCGCCACGAGATACCGGGCAGAAGATTTCGTTGACCGCTACACGGCGCGGGGCCGGAGCCCTGCGGACGAACGAGTGGACCGGTGGCAAAGAACCGGCAGCTATTTTTGTTCGCCAGAGTATGAGAAGGGTTCCGAAAATGCCAGATAACCTTCCCGGGTCCGACATCGATCCGGAAACTCTCAGGACGCTCATCGCCGACGGGCTGGAAAGGGCACGGAAACGGACGCATGCGCTGACGGAGTGCGACGAGGAAGACCTGCTGAAGCAGCACTCACCGCTGATGTCGCCGCTGGTCTGGGACCTGGCGCATGTCGGCAGCCAGGAGGAAATCTGGCTGGTGCGCGACGTCGGCAATATGGAGCCGGTGCGGTGCGACATCGACCAGATGTACGACGCTTTCGAGCATCCCCGCAGCGCCAGGCCCTCGCTGCCGCTCCTCTCGCCGGAGGAGTCCCGAAAGTACCTTGCCCAAGTGCGCACCAAAACACTCGACATCCTGGACCGGATCCCCTTGGAAGGCCAGCCGCTGGTGGATCGGGGCTTCGCATTCGGGATGATCATCCAGCACGAGCAGCAGCACGACGAGACGATGCTGGCCACGCACCAGCTCCGCGTGGGCGCCCCGGTCCTGCAGGCCCGGCCGTTGCCGGCCGACGTCCTGCCTCCGGACCGGTCCTCCCTGGCCAAAGAGGTGCTGGTCCCTGCCGGGCCGTTCATGATGGGGACTTCAGTGGAGCCGTGGGCACTGGACAATGAACGGCCAGCCCATGAGATTCATGTACCGGACTACTGGATCGACACCGTTCCCGTCACCAACGGCGCCTACCGGTCTTTCATCGACGACGGCGGCTACAACGACCCGCGCTGGTGGACGGCCCAGGGGTGGAACCACGTCAGGGAAGCCGGGCTGGCAGCACCCAAGTACTGGGAACGCAACGGTCACCAGTGGTTCAGGACCAGGTTCGGCGTCGTTGAACCGGTGCCCGAGGACGAGCCGGTGCAGCACGTGTGCTGGTTTGAAGCGGACGCCTACGCCCGCTGGGCCGGGCGCCGGCTTCCAACGGAGGCAGAGTGGGAAAAGGCTGCGCGGTACGACCCCCGGTCGGGACGCTCGCGCCGCTACCCCTGGGGCGACGAAGATCCTTCACCTCATCACGCGAACCTTGGCGGGTCAGCGCTCCGGCCGTCGCCCGCCGGCTCCTACCCGGGAGGAACATCACCGCTGGGAGTGCGCCAGCTCATCGGTGATGTCTGGGAATGGGTCTCCAGTGACTTCCGCCCGTACCCCGGTTTCAACGCCTTCCCGTATCGGGAGTACAGCGAAGTGTTTTTCGGATCTGATTACAAGGTGCTGCGCGGCGGGTCCTGGGCGGCTGACCCGGCCGCGTGCCGGGGGACATTCCGGAACTGGGACTACCCGATCCGCCGGCAGATTTTTGCCGGGTTCCGCACAGCGCGCGACGCCGCACCAGCCGAGGTGCATTAGCCCATGTGTCGCCATCTGGCGTACATCGGATCCCCGATGCCGCTCGCGGAGCTGCTGCTCACCCCCGGCCATGGGCTGCTAACTCAGTCGTGGGCGCCCAGGCGTCAGCGTAACGGGACGGTAAACGCCGATGGTTTCGGCGTCGGCTGGTACGCCCCGGGCGATCCCCTGCCTGCCCGTTACCGCCGCGCCATACCGATCTGGGCGGACAGGTCATTCGCCGACGTCGCCAGAGTTACCTCAAGCCGGGCCGTTCTCGCGGCCGTCCGATCCGCGACATCGGGGATGACCCAGGAGGAGTCAGCTGCTGCCCCGTACGCGAGCGGCCCCTGGCTTTTCAGCCACAACGGACGCGTCGAGGGCTGGCCGGACGCGTTGGAAGGTCTGGCCGCGGCGCTTCCGACGTCGCGCTTGCTGGCACTCGAAGCCCAAGTCGACTCCGCCCTGCTCTGGGCCCTCGTCCTCGAACAGCTCGCCGCCGGGGACAGCGCCGGCGATGCGCTGACGCACGTAGTCCGCAGTGTCACCGCCGCCACCAGTGCCCGGCTGAACTTTCTGCTCACCGACGGCACGCACATCGCAGCCACAGCTGCCGGGGATACCCTTTTTTGGCGAACCGGCCCCGGGAGCGTCGTGGTGGCCAGCGAACCATCCGACGACGGCCCCGGCTGGCACGAAGTGCCCGACAACTGCCTCCTGACCGCAACCGCAGATCACGTCGACATACGTCCGATTTCCAACCTCACGAAGGAACAGGTGGCCCCATGAGCCTCTCCACCGAACGCTCCGAAATCATTCACCACCTGCCTCCGGACCACCTGGGGCGCAGCCTGCGCGCCGATGTGCGCGCCGGACTCACAGCATCGCCAAAGACGCTGCCGCCCAAGTGGTTCTATGACAAGCTCGGCAGCGAACTGTTTGAGCGGATCACCGAGCTGCCGGAGTACTACCCGACGCGGGCCGAACGTGAGGTGCTGGAGCTCTACTCAGCGGAGATGGCGGCTGCGAGCCCTGCAGAGACGCTGATCGAGCTCGGGTCCGGATCTTCCCGGAAGACCCCGCTGCTGCTCAACGCCCTCAGGAAGACCGGATCCCTCCGCCGCTACGTTGCCGTGGATGTCAGCGACACCGCACTGCTGGATGCCCAAAGCGAATTGGCTCCGGCCTTTCCCGACCTCAAACTGCAGGCTGTGGCCGCGGATTTCGAGACCCAGCTGCACCTTCTGCCACGGACGGGACGCCGCATGATCGCGTTCCTCGGCGGTACCATCGGCAATCTTGAGCCTGAGGCCAGGGCCCGCTTCCTCGCGGACGTCCGCGAGTTGCTCGGCGACGACGGCGGCTCGCTGCTGCTCGGCACGGATCTGGTGAAATCACCACACATCCTGGTTCCGGCGTACGCCGACGCGGAAGGAGTCACCGCCGAGTTTAACCGGAACGTGCTGCGCGTCCTCAACGCCGAGCTGGGTGCCGACTTCGACGTGATGGCCTTTGAGCACGTGGCGGTATGGAGGCCCCAGGAGGAGTGGATCGAGATGCGGCTGCGCGCCAGCAGACCAATGCTGGTCCGACTCCCCGGAGTGGCCATGGACGTCCATTTCCACGAGGGTGAGGAACTGCGAACGGAGATTTCGGCCAAGTTCCGCCCCGAGGGCGTGGTTGAAGAGGTCGAAACAGCGGGGTTCGCCGCCGTCGGGCAATGGACCGACCGGCAGAACCGCTACGCCATGACCCTGGCCGAAGCCGTCTAGGCTGGCCGGTGAACGGGTACCGTCAGGTACCCCCGCGACGTTCACCGAAGGAAGTCGACCAGTCGCTGTAGCTCGCTCTCGGTGTTGTAGTAGTGCACCGAGGCCCGCACCACCATGTCCTCCCCCGGCCACCTGCCTGCGGGAAGTGTCTCGGCCCGGACAGATGGGGGCGCCACGGAGACATTGATCCGTTCATCCGCCAGCCGGCTCCTGATGTTCCGGGCGTCGCTTCCCTTCACCGAAAACGTGACGATGCCGCACCGGATGATCCCGCGGTCATGGACAGTGACCGCGGGAACCGCCGCCAGGTCGCCCCTCAGCCGCTCCGCGAGCGCGGCAACACGCTCCTGAACAGCGTCCAGCCCCAGGGCCAGGGCGTAATCTGCTGCCCGGCCCAGGCCCAGCCGTCCGGCGGCACTGGCCTCCCAGCTCTCAAATCGCCGGGCATCGCCGCGAATTTCAAAGCCCCCGGCACCGGTCGGAACGGCGGAATGCCCGTCCAGCATGGCCGGCTCAAGCCGGTCCATGACTCCAGCGCGCACATAGAGGAAAGCGGTGCCGCGTGGTCCGCGCAGGAACTTCCGCCCCGTGCCCGCCAGAACGTCGCAGCCCAATGACTGCACGTCCAACGGCATCTGGCCCACCGACTGGCATGCGTCGAGCACAAACATCACCCCGGCAGCGCGGCAGCGTTTGCCAACCTCCGCCGCCGGATTTACCAGTCCGTTGGCCATGGGCACATGGGTCAGGGCCACCATGGCCACGTCTCCGCGCTCAAGCTCCCGCTGCAGGTGCTCCACGTCAACCTGCCCGTGGGAATCGTCGTCGAGCACCACAACCTGCAGATCATGACGACGCGCAAGGTGCCGCAGCGCAATGACGTTGCCGGCATATTCGGTGTGTCCGATCAGCACGCGGGTTCCGGAGACGAAAGGGAAGCTGTACACCGCCGCCGCCCAGGCACGGCTGCCGTTTTCGGCCAGGGCTATCTCGTTGGGCCCGGCCCCGATCAGCCGGGCCACCGAGGAGTACACGCCCTTCAGCCGATCATCAGCCTCCTCCGCCGCCTCATAGCCGCCGATCTCTTCCTCACGGCGCAGATGAGCCACCACGGTTTCCAATACGGGACTGGGGACCAGCGAACTTCCCGCATTGTTCAGATGGGACACGCTCAGGGCACCACGGGTCTGCTGGCGCACCGCTTCGACATCAATTGGCATAACCCACATCCTGCCGCACTTGTGCCTGCATGTAATCCCGGCCCCGGCCGCCATCGTGGCTGCTTCTCATTGGTCATGAATCCGGGGAAAGGTCTTCAAGAAATCCGGTCTCTCGAGGTGTTCAACGTCCGCGCCAGCCAACCCGAGCTGCCGGGCAGTAACGTGACCCGCTAGGCCCGCACACAACCTCGGCCTTACATGTCTTGCCGCGGGGTCCAACCGGCGGGGCGTGGGCCCGGCGTTTGGGCGCGCTCACGATCGGTGCGAGCGGACCACCCCTGCACCGTGTCGCCGCCAGTTACGGCTCCCCGAGCGATCCGGAACCCCACATCCTCGTGATGCATATCGGGGGCACCGCCGCGCCGGACCGAGGCTCGTACGCTCCACGCCTCATCAGCAAAGCCCCCACCCCGGAACACGCGATACTCTCCATACCGAGCGGGATCGAGGAAGTCCCAGCACCACTCCCAGGTGTTGCCGAGCGTGTCGAACAAGCCGAAGGTATTGGGTCGTTTCATGCCCACGATTTGCGGACTCAACACGCCGTCGGCCGCGGTCCATGCGACTTCGCCAAGATCGCCGTAGCGCGGCCCCGACGTCCCCGCCCGGCACGCATGCTCCCATTCCGCTTCGGTCGGGAGCCGGTAGCCCGGACGCTCCGGGTGCCACTCCGCCTCGCCATTGTCCAGCGTGTACGCAGCAGGCAGACCCGCGAGTGCAGAAGCCTCGTTGCAGAAACGAATCACATCCCACCAGGTCAGGTCTGTTGCAGGCCGGCGGGATATGGACGGCGCCAGCCCTGACACGCGCGCGTGGAGTTCTTCAGTCACGGGGACGCACCCGATTTCAAATGGCACGAGATCCACACTCCACCTGCGCTGACGTCGGGCGTCGTGCAGCGAGACGGTACCCCCTGCCAATTGCACAAGTCCGAAGTCGATCACTGTCCGATCATTTCATCCGGCAATGCTGAGTTCATCCTTGGACAGTGCGTGGCGCCGCCCTTGCCGCTGCCCGGGGACGCGAAACTATCAGGGTTGTCAGTGCCCATAGTCCCTTGACGCATGGCAAGCACCGGAGCAATGTTCACACGAGAGCCATGCCTCTGATGGCCGATAGCCGTCCGGGCCCAGCCCTCGTGCCGCGACAACCGGGTGCACAACGGACCACAATGCATCCCTTGTGCTCTTCCCAGGCGGAGCCGCCTGCGGTCAACCTCGGGGGCGCTTCGGTGACCTCTTGGACAGGAGAAGTAAGGATGGATCTCGAGCATCCGCCCCCGGGCCCAAAGACGGTAACGGCGGTTAGGGCCGCCAAAGACGCTGCGCGGGCATCCATTTCCGCGTCGCGGAAGAAAGTTTCGTACGGCGCCCAGGACCGCAGAGGACCACTCCTGTGGAATTCAGGCCTGGAAAGGCTCACCAACCGAACCCGCCGGCCGGGACAGCCAGCCGATGCTGGCATGAACCTGTTCTACGAGGACCTTGAGTGGAATCCCCTCTTTGGCCCGGGCGATCCCTCGGGGATCATTCCGAGGGACACGGACAAGGTTCCGCCTGGAAATATGGCCAATGCGGGAGGGCTGATACTGCCCTGGTGCTCGAATTCAAAAGAGGTCCGCCAGAGGGCCATTGTTGTGTACCGCCTTGGGGAGGACCTGGATACGATCGAAGATCCCCTCACGTATGTCTTCCAGTATTACTGGGACAACGTGGGGTACTTCTTGCCGGCCACCTTTGGGTCTTTCGACGAGAAGATCTCTATGGGTGAGGGGCCCAGCTCATCTCTCAATGTGGACTTCATCCTCGGTCCTGCAGGAGACCTGGTTGCCAGGGCATGGGCGTAGGGTCCTGGCTGAAGTGGCACGGCCCTGCCAATCACTTGGCGGCAACCCTGCCCGCCTCCGACACTGCACTTCCCCCGCTCTCTTGAATTCTTCCGGGGGCTGGACGTCAGATGGTGTCTGACAACCACACCCAAGGAGGCCACCATGACGGTCACTTTCAACCACACCATCATCTACGCAACAGACAAGCGCCGTTCGGCGACGTTCCTGGCCAACGTACTCGGGCTGCCGGAACCCCAACCTATGTGGTCTTTCATGACCGTACCGCTTGACCATGGAGTAGCCCTCGATTTCGCTACGACGGACCGGCCCATCTCCCCGCAGCACTACGCCTTCCTGGTCAGCGAGGAGGACTTCGACGGAATCTTCGCAAGGATCCAGGCCCAGGGCATCCCCTACTGGGCAGACCCTGGACGGTCCCGCCCGCACCAGATCAACCACAACGACGGCGGACGCGGCGTCTACTTCGCGGATCCTGACGGACATTTCCTCGAGGCGATCACGCGTCCGTATGGATCGGGTGCTGCATGATCCACCCCCGTGCGGGTTTTTCGCGAAGACCTTCGCCCACTTAGCCTCAATCTCCTTGTCCTCCACCACGGCGTCGCCCTTGAGCACTATGCCTTGCCGACCTTTTCCGTTGTAAACAGCACCTGAGTCCCCGCGGGCACCCCCTCCGGGCGAGCCCCCTGCCCCTCGTCACTCGCCCCCTTGCGGATCGGTAGGCTAAGCCCATGGCATTGGGGCATGCGGCGCAGCCGCGGGCAGTCCGGTCCCACAGAGTGGTCCTGGATGCGTACGCGTTGATCAAGGGTTGGCTCATCGCCACCTCGCTGTGGGTGGGCGTGCTACTTCTTCTGGTGGCGGCAGGCTATGGTGTGCCCGCCTCGCGCGACGGCACCGACGCTGGCCACGTGTGGGGCTTATTGGGCATGGTGGTTTTTTATGGCTTCGGAGTTTCCCTGGTGTTTGCGGCGCCACTGGCCTGGGTGTTGGCTTACCTTTTGCGCCCGGTCCGTTATCAATGGATCCACATCGGAGCCTTTTTCGCGGTGCCCACCCTCGTATTCTGGCTGCTGGGAAGCGTCCTGGGTCTCGGCTGGCAGCCCTGGTTGCTGATCCCATGGGCAACCGTTGGCGCAGCGGCAGCCATCGGCCGTTGGGCAATCCGCAAAGACGTCCTTGCAGCTGACCCGGCCTGACCGCTCGCTGCAGGATCCCTCTGCGGACGGGAGAAAAGCGGCAGCACTAGAGCAGCGAAGCTGTTTTGGTGTGGGAGACAGGGCTTTCACTCGATGTTGTAGTCCTTCGACTGTTTCAAGTCATCGCCTTTCCAAGTGATGCGGAGAACGCTCTCGTCGCCACCGAAGATGTGGGCTCTTCGACCGATGCAAAGTCACCCCTTCAACCTCCTGCGTTCCCGTGTTCGTCATCTAGTTACCCCAGCAGTTCGATCATGGGCTGGAAGATGGTCTCCGTATGGGCCCGGTTCTCTGCAAGGGGCTGCTGTCGCCCTGATGCTCGGCCCCTTCCTCCGGGACCGGAGCGCAGTTTCCAGACCGCTGCGCCTCGCGCGCGGCCCTTGCCATTCCCGTGGCCGTTCGGGATGATGCCTAGGCACGGGGCTTTAGTGCCTAAGCCGAAAGGGGCGCCGATGCTGCAAGCATTTGGCTGGGGTCTGCTTGCCGGGTCCTCGTACTTCCTGGGTGGACTGCTCGCCCTGCGGTGGCGCGTTGGCAACAGCATCCTGCTCGGCATCCTGACCGGGCTCGGTGCCGGCGCCCTGCTCTCGGCCGTCGCTTACAAGCTCGTGGCGGAGGCGGGGCGGCTGGCCGGCGGGAGCGGTTATGTCGGGGTGGGACTGATCGGCGGGGCCGTGGCGACGGCGTGGGTGGTGACGGGTGCCGTGCGAGGCCGGCGGCTGTCCGAACCTCCCGTCCACGAGCCCAGGTTCCTAGTGATCGGGCTGTCCGTGGTCGCCGAAGCGGTTGTTATCACCGGGGCGCTACTCGGCGGCTACGGCATCAGTGCCGCGGTGCTTGCCGCTGTCTTCCTCTGCGGCGTGCCCGAGGCCATGGCCGACACCGAACCGCTGCGCAAGTCAGGCATGACCACCCGCCACGTTATGTCCGCCTGGCTGGCCATGACGCTCTTGTGCGCAGCGTCGGTGGCCATCTTCACAGTGCTGCTTCAGGCCGCCCGGCCCGAGGTGGTAGCCTTCTCGCTCGCCTTCGCCGGCGGCGGCGTCCTGACGAACGTAACGACCCGCATGGTGCCGGAGGGGCTCCGGGACGCCGGCGCCGCCACCGGCATCGCGATCGCCGTCGGATTCGGCCTCTCCTACGCCCTTGTGGAGATCCTCGGCGAGCACTGAGGCCGTGATCCTTGCGGTGGGCGATGACAGGTTCCATCACGCTGCCACATCCCGGACCGCGAGGACAGGGAATGATGGGAGTCATCGAAGTCCGCTAGGCACCGGCAGCACGTGTCCCGACGACGGCCCGGCCAACGCCCAGCCTGTAGCCTTAGCCTGTCCGACGTCCGACACTACTATCCGGAGGGAAAACAGCGTGGCCGCAGCTTTCATGAACCATGCCACAGCTGCCCTCCGCCGCGGATTCCTAGTGATGGGCGTTCTTGCCGTCGTGGCCGGATTCCTCGGGATGCACATCATGACGGGAATACATGGCGCCCATGCCATGACTGGGGTGACTTCCTCCACGGAATCTGCGGGGACGTCCTCCCAAACGGCACAGAGCCTCGCATCACATCCTGGCGCCCATGACCTGAGCGCCGTTACAACCGCCAATGACTCCATTGCGCCGCCCCGTGCGACCCCGCCGGGTCCCGGCCTGACGGGCAACAGCCGAACGGACGAGCCGTCGGCGACGTGCGCGTGCGAATCGAGCTGCACCGACCCTGCATCAATGCACTCGGCCTGTGTGCCCTCGGCGGCCGGGACCTCCCTGGCCGCGCCCCCACCGGGCGCGGCACCCACGTCCATCCACACCCCGGACCTGTGCGGAAACGACGCCGCCCGAAAATACTCTTATATGCCTGCGAGTCCTTCACCAGGCGATCTGTCCATCAGTCGGACGTAAGACCGGACCGCGCCGTGTCATGCCCGGCGCCCCCACTTACCCGACACGTTACCGCGCGGTATTCCCGCAGCGCTGACGTGTCATCCGCAGGCGCGCAACAGCGCCAATTTGATGATTGAAGGACTTATCACCGTGAAGAAGACCCTGACCATTTCTGCCCTGGCCATCGCCGCCGCCCTCGCCCTTGCCGGCTGCGCCGGCAACTCCGGAAGTACACCCACCAGCGCCATGCCGGGTATGGGCAGCGGCGGCATGGGCATGTCGTCAAGCTCAGCCCCCGCAACCGCGGACCACAACGCCACCGACACCATGTTCATCCAAGGGATGATCCCGCACCACACCCAGGCCGTGGAAATGAGCGACATGATTCTCAAGAAGCAGGGAATGGATGCGCGGATCACCGCGCTGGCCACGAAGATCAAGGCCGCGCAGGCGCCCGAAATCGAGCAAATGACGGTATGGCTCAAGACCTGGAACGAACCCACCCAGATGGCCGGCGGTCATGGCATGGGCGACGGGATGATGGGCGATGACGACCTGAAGAAGCTCGACGCCGCCCAGGGCACCGAAGCGGCCAAGCTGTTCCTGACCCAGATGATTGCCCATCACGAGGGGGCGGTGATGATGGCCAAGACTGAAAGCAGCCAAGGCAAGAACCCCGAAGCCATCCAGCTGAGCAAGGGGATCGTGACCGCTCAGGAAGCTGAAATCCAGGAAATGAAGGATCTGCTGGCGGCCCTCTAACCAGCGTCGGGCCCCGGTCCGCCTTCGGACSGGGGCCCGACCAGGTCCCACACGTCGACCAGAACGGCGATCTTGGCAGCGATGTCTGCCATCGATTCTTCGTCAGTGTTCAAGCCGCTTCGCGAGCCGAGCAAGGGACCGACCCCTCGGTGAGGGTGCCTCAAGCCCTATACGTGACAACCGCTTATTGTTTTCCATTTCCAAGAACCCGGTCCTGACATAGGGTGAAGCGCACCACGCGATACTTGCGTGGGCCTCTGGCCGGAATCACGAACTGGATCCTGGGAAATGGATGCGCATCAGGGTTGATCAAAGCGGTAGATACGACGAGGAGACGTGCCGGTACCGTCACTCAACGCGGCTCTGACCGTCACGTCATTCCCGCCGTGCGCCAAAATTTGCAGACCGGCCGAGACGCAAAATCAGCACGTCCATCCGCAGACACACAAGGGAGACTCTCATGTTGCTTTGGATAGCCATCATTATCGCCGTTCTCTGGCTTCTCGGATTGCTCGGCGGCATCGGCGGGGGGCTCATTCACTTGCTTTTGGTTATTGCCGTCGTAGTTCTGATCTTCCACTTCATCCGCGGCAGGTCTCGCACCTAAATACGCCGAAAGCGTTTGCCAGCGCCTGGATTCGGTCGTCGTCGGCGATTGGCTGCTGTGGTTCTGGCGGTTTGCTTGCCAGTGGTGGGCCGCTCACAGAGTGCGCCAAGGCAGCGTGCGTGTGGGAAATTTCGTTGTTCGACAACGCGGGTAGGCGGGCGGATACTGAAGAACCATGAAGCCTACCCAAAGCGGGTTGCGCATCCAGCTTCTCGGCTCGTTCACCGTGTACGTCAACGGGAACGCCGTCGAGAACAGCCACTGGCGGCTGCACAAGGCAAAGGCCGTGGTGGCGATGCTGGCGTTGGCGCGTGGTCAGCGCGGCCGGCGCGAGCAGGTACTGGACCGCCTATGGCCTGACATGGAGCCGGTGGCCGCCGCACGGAATCTGCATCAGACCCTGTACGTCGCTCGACGTACGCTCGCCAGCGCTGGAGCCGGCAGCGACGGCCTGCTCGCAGTCCGCGGTGAAGTGGTGGTGCTGGATGACACTGGCCCGGTCGATGTCGATGTCCTGCAGTTCGAGCGTTCTGCCGCGGCAGCGTTGGCTGCAGGTGTCGAGGCAAGCCTGCGCGATGCAGCCGATTTGTATGGTGGTGACCTTTTGCCGGAGCTGCCGGATACGGATTGGCTGACGACACGCCGCGATGAGCTCCGGGAAATCCACTGCGAAGTACTGGTGAAACTGGCGTCCACGGTGGCGCAGCGCGCGCCGGAGGAAGCGTTGGTCATCCTCACCCATGCGCTCGAATCCGATCCCATCCACGAGGGGGCTGTGCGCGCGCAGATGATGGTGCTGGCTGGGATGGGCCGGCGGTCGGAAGCTTTGGCACGATATGAGCGGCTGGTCGACGAACTCCTCGACGCGTTCGGGACCGACCCGGACACCCGGACGACCGGACTGTTTCGGGAGTTGTTGACCGGCTCGCCGCCCGAGGAACGCCTCCACCAGCCCACCGGCGTGACCGGCAACGACGATGCCATCGGTTATCTGCCATCCCCGTTGACAAGCTTCATCGGGCGCGAGCGTGAGCTCGTTGACGTCGAGCGCCTGATGGGCCATGCTCGCTTGCTCACCCTCACCGGGGCTGGCGGCAGCGGCAAGACCAGACTGGCATTGGAGGCTGCGAAGACAGTACGTCCTGAGTACGTGGACGGAGTCTGGTTTGTCGACCTCGCGGCCGTCGGGGAGTCGCTGCTGGTGGCCGATGCCGTAGCCGAGGTCCTCGGGTTGGATTCCGGCGCGGCACCAAACCGCGTGCAAGCGCTGGTCGACCAACTGCGGCGACGCTCGCTGCTCCTTGTGCTGGACAACTGCGAACACCTGCTGGCGGCCTGTGCGCAACTCGTCGTCGCACTACTCGACGGATCCCCTGGGGTTAAAGTGCTGGCCACCAGCCGGGAGCCACTCCATGCCGACGGGGAGTACACCTACCGGGTGCCGTCGTTGCCCCTGCCCCTGCAGACCGACGGTCTCGACCTGGCCGTGCTGGGCCGTCTGCCCTCTGTCCGGCTTTTCGTTGAGCGGGCAGCGCAAGTCCGGCCGGGTTTCGCTCTCGACGCCGACAACGCGCAGGGGGTGACAGAGTTGTGCCGGCGGCTCGACGGGATGCCACTGGCCCTGGAATTGGCCGCGGCCAGAACCGCCGTACTCGAACCCGCCGAGATCGTCCAGAGATTGGGCGATGCTTTGTCCATGCTCGGCGGGGGAACCAGCGGCGTCACGCGGCACCAGACGCTGCGTGGCACCTTGGAATGGAGCCACGAACTGCTTACCAAACCGGAGCAGGTTCTGCTGCGCCGGCTGTCCGTGTTCGCGGGAGGTTTCACCCTCGACGCCGTGGCAGCAGTCTGCGCCGACGCGCCCCTCCAGCGGATCGAACTGCTCGACCTGTTGGCCAAGCTGGTGGACAAGTCCTTGGTGGTCACCGAAAGAAGGGGCGCCGAGACCCGATACCGGCAATTGGAGACGGTCCGCCAGTTTGGCCACGAGAATCTCGATCATGCAGGTGAGGCGGCTCAACTGGCGGCCGCGCATTGCGCCTACTTCCTTGCCGTCGCCGAATCCCACAATCCCGAACGGGCCACCGGGGTGGTCATCGAACAGCCGAAGGTGCTCGACCGCGAGCACGACAACCTGCGCGCTGCGCTGCGCTGGTCGTGCGCCCACGAGCCCGAGACCGCGCTCCGGCTCGCCGCCAGCCTGTGGCGGTTCTGGTTCGTCCGCGGTCACGCGGTCGAGGGAGCACGTTGGGTCGAGCGTGCCTTGACGGTGGCTCCCGACGCGACCCGGTCCCGCGCGGCCGCCCTAATCGGCCTGACCGGGCTGGACAGCCGGCAGGGCCGCGCAGATCGGCATCGGGCGCTCGGAGCGGAGGCCCTGGCAATTATGCGGGAGATCGGCAACCCTGACGAAGTGGTGATGGCCCGGCTCATTGAGACCTCGCTCGCCTGGAGCACTTTCGACTTGGAAGAGGCCGAACAGCTGGCAGCCGACGTGCACACCGAGGCGGTCGAGGGTGGCAGACCCGAACATTGCGCTGCCAGCAGTTGGCTGCTCGGCCAGTGTGCGTTGTCCCGGGAGGACGGACCACTCGCCGCCCGTCACCTAAACACCTGCCTGAGCGAACTCTCACAGTCTGGCACCAGCACTCCACCCTTCCTGCCGGTAATCACGCCCAGCCTGCAACTTGTCCCGATTGCCGGACGGTTGGTCCCCTGCGTCGAGGAGACCCTGCTGTTGGGCCGGCGGGTTGGCGTTGTCCAAGCCAAAGGCTACGTGCTGTCCGCGATCGGCTACGCGGCCAGGCTTTCGAGAGACACGCAGTCTGCGATATCCGTCATCACGGATGCAGCCGAACATTTCGCCGAGTTAGGAGATGACCTTGCTAGGGCGCAAACACTTCATCAACTTGGCTGCATTCTGCGCGACTGTGGCGACTACAGTGCGGCCGATGAGGCCCTGTCCTTGGCGCGGGAGTTGCGGCTCGGCCTGGGCGACCGGCGCGGCGAGCTGCTGACCGAGATCAATATCGCCCTGCTCCGCGCCATGGGTGGTGACATCGACCGCGGCCTGACAGACGCTCGGCTTTGCCTCTCAGGGTTCGAGTCCGCGGGAGATCAGGTGGGGATGGGCGCCACGTTGACCATTCTCGGTGCCGCCGAACTGATCTCTGGGGAGGTCCGGGCGGCGCGGGAAATGTACAGGCAGGCAGCGGAAAGGGTCGCCCCGTGGCGGCGACACACTGGCTGGCAACGGTTGATGGTCGCAGAACTATCCAACGAGCTCGGCGACCCACATCGGGCGGCCCGCGAAATTGACAGGGCTGGGGCGATTTTCGACCAAACGAGATGCCTCATCGCCGGTCAGCGGCTGGCCGCACTGCGCAGGCGGGACTCGGATGATGATGTTGAGACGGCGTTGAGTGCTCGTTGAGGACGGTTCACTAGCGTTATTCCTGGATCTGGCAAATGGATCTGACAAACAATCAGCAATCAGGAGGAACGCATCGTGACAACGACGCAGACTGGGCCGACCCGCATCGGCGAGGCCACCATCGCCGAGTTTGCCGCGGGCCTGCGCGGCACAGTCGTCCGGCCAGGGGACGCGGACTACGACCACGAACGCAGCATCTGGAACGGGGCCCACGACCGCCGCCCGACGCTCATCGCACGCTGTGCGGGTGTGGCAGATGTGATCCGCACGGTCGATCTCGCGCGCAGCGAGGGGTTGCCGTTGGCGGTTCGCGGCGGTGGCCATTCGATCCCCGGGTTTTCCACCGTCGACGACGGTATCGTGCTGGACCTTTCGCTGATGAAGGGGGTCCAGGTGGACCGTGCCCGCCGCCGCGTGGCGGCACAGGCAGGGTGTACGTGGAAGGACGTGGATGCAGAGACCCAGCAATTCGGGCTTGCGGTGACCGGCGGCCTGGTGTCCTCGACCGGCATCGCCGGCTTCACCACCGGCGGCGGCATCGGCTGGCTCGTGCGCAAGCACGGGCTGGCCAGCGACAACCTGGTCGGCGCCGACGTCGTCACCGCTGACGGGCAGTTTGTTCACGCCAGTGCGGACGAGCACCCCGATTTGTTTTGGGGGCTGCGCGGCGGCGGCGGCAATTTCGGTGTGGTGACGTCCTTCGAGTATCAATTGCACGAAGTGGGGCCCGTCGTCCTGTCCGGCCTGGTTTTCTACCCCGGAGAAGAGGCGGAGCAGGTGTTGAGCGGCTATCGGGCTGCCTGCGCGGCGGCCCCCGATGAGCTGACCACGCTGGTCAACATGACCACGGCGCCGCCGGTCCCGTTCCTGCCAGAATCGGTGCACGGCAAGCCGGTCATCGCCGTGGGAGGGTGCTGGTCCGGAGATCTCGATGCCGGCGAGGCCGCCACCGCGCCCTTCCGGTCGTTGGGCACGGTCATCGCGGATGTCTTCGCGGCCAACCCGTACGCGGGGTGGCAGCAGGCGCTCGATCCGCTGTACCCGCGGGGCGTGCACAACTATTTCCGCTCGGCATTTCTGCCCGGCGCCGACGACGCGTCCATGCGCGTCCTGCTGGACTCGTTTGCAGCATTCCCCAACGCCATGACGGAGATCCACCTGCACCACCTCGGCGGCGCGGTAGGCCGGGTTCCTGCCGAAGCAACGGCCTTCGCACTCCGGGACCAGGAATTCATCGTCAATGTTATTGCGCGCACGCCGACGGCGGAGGGCTTCGCGGATGTCGTCGAATGGGCCCGGGGCGTGACGTCCGCGCTCGGCCCGGATGCGGCGGCCTACGTGAATTTCACAGGTGAAGCGAATACCGCGCTCGTCCGGGCGTCATACCCGGCAGACACCTACCGGCGGCTCGTGGAGCTGAAGAACGAATACGATCCCACCAATCTATTCCGGTTGAACCAGAACATCGCCCCCACAGTGTGACAGCACTGCCTGCGTGACTTGAGGCAGGAAGATCCCCGGGTTTCCGGGGATCTTCCTGCCTGGGCAGGCAAGGAGCGAGCCACTGGGCTCCCGCGGTAACGAACCCCCGACGGCGGCCGCGCACCCCAGACTGGCGCGGCCGCTGGCCGCGCCAGTCTGGGAGGGAGGCCCGCTTCACCCAGCTCCGGGATGCTCCTGGAGAGTTCCGGAGGCGAGCTCGAACGCCCGGGACGCCACCACAATGTCCTCCCAGGACATCCCCACGGCTGTATAGAGGGCGGGCGCGTCCGGCCGCCGTGTGAAGCGGCCCGCAATGAGCTCCGCCAGGTTGGTCAACGGCAGCTCATTCCATTCCTCAACGGATCTGGCCGGAATCAGGTTGCCTGATTCCTGCATGGCCGACGCCCTGCCCTCAACCACCACGTCGGCACGACGCGCCAGGGCAGGGTCGATTTCCCGGGCGTGGAGGCCGTGCGACCCGATGGCGGCAACTATGGCGCCATCCGCCACCGCAGCACTGTCCAGGACCGGGGTCGAGGACGAGGTGGCGCACACGATGACGTCCGCGCCTGGAATGTCCGCGTGGCTGCCGGCGCGGGCGGTCCTGCCGCGGCAGGACCATTTGGCGGCCAGCTGAGCTGCGGCCTCATCGCGGCGGCCGATCACAACCACCTCGGCGACGTCGCAGATTTCCGTGATTGCCCGGATGTGCCGATCCGCCTGCAAGGACGTTCCGACCACGGCCAGGCGGCCGATCGAAGCCGTACCGGCAGTCCGCCGGGGATCTGCTGCCAGCATGTTCTTGATGGCCATGGCGGTGACGGACGACGTCCGGATCAACGTCAGCTCAGCACCGTCCAAGACCGCCAGCGGCGCTAGACTCCGGGCATCAAACAACAGATAGCTGCCTTGGATCTTTGGCTCACCCCGTGCGGGGTTGCCCGGGGCGACGGTGAGCACCTTGATTCCCGCATAGCCGCTGGATTCCGCCGGCATCAGCAGGAATTCGCCGGCACCGAGCGGACTGAACAGCCGGGGCGCGTCCTTTTCCGGATCCAGTCCGTCCAGCAGTTCAGCTCCAAGGGCCGCCACGGAAGCTGCCGGGGTCAGCAACCCTGAGAGCGACGCCGCGTCCAGGAAGGGCAGGGTCATTGCTTTCCTGCGTCGGAAACGATGCGCCCGTGCTGGATGACCGTCCGCGGACGCTGCCCGTCCCATAAAACGGCCGGGTCATCGAACGGGTTGCCGTCCAGGATCAGGGCGTCCCCCGCAGCACCGGGGGCGATCCGGCCAAGGTCAGGGTTCTGGAGGATCTGGGCGTTCACCGCAGTCATTGAACGCAGCGTCTCCAGGACGCCGGCGGCCTCGATCTGAAGCCGCACACCGGTCAGTTGGTCGTCCTCCAGTTCGCCCATCAGATCGGAACCGAAGCCCACCTTGACACCGGCATCCAGTGCCAGGTTGATCGCCGCCTTGCCGGACTCGAGCACCTCGGCGTTCTTTCGCTGGGAGATGGGATTCAGCCCCAGCGCCTCACCCCTGCGGTCCATGGCATGGTAGGCAGCCAGCGTGGGAACCAGGAAGCTGCCGAGTTCGGCCATGAGTGCCGCCGTCTGCCTGTCCAGGAGGTTTCCGTGTTCAATTGACCGAACGCCGTTCTCAATGGAGTGCTTGATGGCCTCCGGCGAATAGGCGTGGGCGGCAACGTAGCTCCCCCTCCGCGAAGCCTCGTCCACCACGGCACGGATTTCTTCTGCCGAGTACTGGGGAAGCCGGATGGGGTCGGTCAGCGAAACCACCCCGCCCGACGTCATGATCTTGATGGCGTGGCTGCCGGTGCGGAACCGGTCGCGGACCGCCTTGCGGAGATTGTCCACCCCGTCCACGACCGCACACATGTGGCCGTGGCTGAAGCAGATGTCCACGTCCGCCGAACGGGGATCCCCGTGGCCGCCCGTCTGGCTCAGGGCCGGGCCGGTGAAGTAGTACCTTGGTGAGGCGAACAGGCCGCTTTTGATGGCGCGGTCCAGGCCGATGTCGCCGCCGGCAACGTCCCGGACGGTGGTGAATCCGCGGTGCAGTGCGGCACCCAGCCGCTGGGTCCCGACAATGGCGGCATAGCTCAGGGGGCTTCGTTCGACCTCCAGACCGCCCAGGCCCACTGCGTAGGCGTGGAAATGTGCGTCAATGAGGCCCGGCACCAGCACTTTTCCGCCGGCATCGATGATGTTGCCCTGCGGGCTCACGTCCCCGACTGCCTCGATATTCCCGTCCCTGAACAGTACGGATCCGGCGGCAAGTTTCGCGGAGGATCCGTCGAAGATCAAGGCATTCTTGACGGTCAAAGTCAGGCTGTTGTCGGTCGACAAGGTGTGTTCCTTTCAAGCGGAGTGGCAAGTTCGGGGGAAGTCAGTTGAGGGTCGAGAGCAGTTGCTTCATGAGTGGATCTTGCCACGCTCACCTATGCCGCCGTGCATGCCCTGGGCGATCGCACGGCAGCCCTCCTTTCCAACGACCATGATCTGCAGGAAGCGATTGTCCACGCGGCCGCCGAAACCGGCGAAGCAGTGTGGCCGATGCCCCTGCCTGCATATCTTGAGGATCAGCTCCGTTCTGCGGTGGCGGACTACAGCAACTTTCCCGGAAGTTCCACGGCCAGGACCCTGACGGCAGGAATGTTCCTCAAGGCCTTCGTTCCCGAAGGGATCCCGTGGGCGCATCTGGATATTGCCGGACCGGCCTGGGCTTCAGCCGGCTACGGAGTCACTCCGGCCGGAGCAACCGGCTTCGGTGTGAGGCTGCTCGGCGCGCTGCTTATTGGGCTGGATTCCCAACGTTGAGGCCGTGACGTTTACCGTTCAACCCGGCCGCCGGTTTCCACATGGATCTGCGCCCGGCACCGTACTCCGGCTGATCCACTCCCCCGGCGCGGTCCTCTGCTGATGGGCGGATTACGTCACGCCGTTGAGGCAGTTGTTGCCTCGCGGAAACAGGCGGAATCCGGAGCGTACCGGCAGGGTGTTTACTCGCTCCACTGCGGTTGGTGGTTGGGCGCCGACGGCCGAGGCGGCCTGCTGCCGAGAGGCCCGATGCGGCCGGTAGGCCCGTTGAGTTGACGGATTGCAGAACACCCCTCTACCCTAGTTATTAGACGTCTGACGACTCACGCAGATGTGATGGCTTTGGGGGAAGGCCGCTGGGATACAAAGGAGTATTTCATGGGATATGTAATCGGATGTGATCTCGGGTCGCAAAGCGCCAAGGCAGTGCTCATGTCATCGGAGGGCGACATCGTCGCAACAGCAAACACTGGCTACGCAATGGCGCATCCGCACAGTGGCTGGGCTGAACAGGACCCGGCGCATTACCGGAACGGCATCGCCTCAAGTGTCCGCGCGGTGCTGGCCCAGACGGGCGTCAAGCCGGCCGACGTGACACACATTGGGCTCTCTAGTCAGGTGGACGGCGTGGTTCCCATTGACGGGAACATGCGCCCGCTGCGGCCGGCAATTATTTGGCTTGACCGGCGTGCAACCGACCAGGTGGCCCGGCTCGGCCGCGCGATCGATCCGGACAGGCTTTTCGCCCGGACGGGGCTGAACCTGGACGCCTCGCACACGGGGCCCAAGCTCATGTGGCTGGCCGACAACGAGCCTGGTGTCTACCGCCAGGCCGCGTCGCTGCCTTCGGTTGGCGGCTACGCCGTCGCCTGGATGACCGGCCGGTCCATTCAGGACCACGCCAACTCCTCATCGTCCCTGCTGTACGACGTCGTGGCGCGCGACTGGAGCGATGAACTCATCGACGCAGCCGGGCTTGACCGGGCAAAGCTCCCGGAAATTGGCCGGGCCACCGATGTGGCCGGCACGTTGACCGCGGAGGCCGCCGAAGCGCTCGGTCTCACCACGAATTGCGCAGTCGTGGTCAGCACAGGTGATGACCACGCCGCATGCCTGGGCGCGGGGGGCGTCCGCCCCGGGGTGGTCGTCGACATCTTGGGCACGGCCGAGCCGGTCGGCGTCTCGAGCAACGTACCCGTCTTCGACGAGACCAAACTCGTCGAAACCCATGCGCACGCGGTCGACGGCACCTATCTGATCGAAAACCCCGGTTTCGTCTCCGGCGGCAACACGTTGTGGTTTGCCAAAAATGTGTTGGGCATCAGCCAGCAGGAGTTCTTCGATCGCGCCGCCCAGTCACAGCCGGGGGCCCGCGGGGTCCGCTTCATCCCGGCATTGACCGGATCGATGGCGCCACGGTGGAACGACGGGCTGCGCGGGACGTTCTCCGGGCTGTCCATGAACCATGACTCCGCCGACATGGCCCGCGCGATCATCGAAGCGAACTGTTTCGCGTTCCGGGACATCTATGACCGAATCGACGCCATGGGCCTGGCCCAGTCAGTCCGGGTCGTCGGCGGCGGAGCGCGCAGCGCGCTGTGGCTTTCGGCGAAGGCGACTCTCTGCGGGACGCCGATCGCCAAGGTGCTGACCGAAGAGACCAGCGCAACGGGTGGGGCGCTGCTCGCCGCCGTTGCCGCAGGCACCTTCCCCAGCCTCGAATCAGCAGTCGACGCCGTCGTCGAGCTTGATCCCGTCACCATCGATCCCGTACCGGCCCACGTCGAGGCCCTTGAATCGGCCTACCAGGAATACCGCTCTCTCTTCGACGCAGTTGAATCAATCTCCCAGAAGGAATTACGCTATGACGCTCTCGTCTGACCTGGACCACTACCTCACCCACCCGCTGGTCGGCCTCGACCAGGTCGTCATCGGCCCCGACGTGCTGGACTCCGTCCGGGACATCGTCGCCGCCCTGCCGGCCCACAACAACATCGCGCTGCTCACCGACGAGGACGAGTACACCACCGGCTCCGGCGCGTTCCTCAAGCCCGCCGTCACCGGTCTCCTGGAAGCCCTCGGCACAGTGACCAAAGTCGTCCTCCCCGGCCACGTCCACGCCGACGAAGCGACGGTCAGCGCCGCGACTGCCGGCTGCGAGGACGCCGACGTTGTCGTCACTATCGGCTCGGGCACACTATGCGACATTGGCAAGGTCGCCGCCGGGAACCGGCCCCACGTCGTCGTACAAAGCGCCGCCTCGGTCAACGGCTTCGCCGACGACCAGTCCGTGCTGCTCATCAACGGCGTGAAGCGCACCGCCCACTCCGGCTGGCCCAGCGCCCTGGTCGTGGACAGCAACGTCCTCGAGGGCGCCCCGGCCCTGCTGAACCGCTCCGGCCTCGGCGACATGATCTCCATGTTCACCGCCCCCGCGGACTGGTACCTGTCCTCCCTAGTCGGGATGGACCGGGGCTTCTCAGCCGAGGCCGCGACGATGACCCGCCGCCACGGCGCCGAACTCCTGGGCCTGGCCGAAGGCGTGGGGGCCTCCGATCCCGAGTCCCTGGCCACCTTGGCCAAGTTCGTGACCCTCTCCGGCATCTCGATGGGCGTCGCGGGACAGACCTCCCCCTCCTCCGGGATGGAACACGTCGTGAGCCACATGCTGGACATGGCCAACGCCGCCCGGGGCAAGGACACCGCCCACCACGGTGCCCAGGTGGGCGTAGCGACCGTCGTTGTCGCCATTCTGTGGCGAAAGATGAACGAACGGCTCAGCGCCGGAAGTATCGGCACACTCCGGCTCCCCGATTCGGCGGACGCGGAGCGCACCGTGCGGGAGGCCTTTGACTGGATGGATGAGGCCGGCGCCACGAGCAACGAGTGCTGGTCCGACTATTCCAAAAAGCTCGAACACCTGCGCGCCGTCGACGCCGGAACGAAAATCCGCGAAGCGGCCGGATCCTGGCCAGCACACGCCGAGGTACTCTCGGGCCTGCTGGGAGAACCGGAAGCCATCGTCGCGGCGCTTCGCGCGGCCGGCGCACCCACTCGGTTCTCCGAGCTCGAAAACGCCAGCAAAGAGGACGACGTTATCTGGGCCCTCACGAACTGCCACCTCATGCGCAACCGCTTCAACATCGCCGACCTCGCCTACCTCACCGGCGCATGGACCGCGACCGATGTCCTGGCAGCCTTGGCCGAGGCAGAACGGATCGGCGCCGGCCTCTAACCCCCGGCACCACCCGCCGCGTTTCCGGTGCACTACCCGGCGTCCCGGGAACGCGGCGCCCCGGCAGCCGCCGGCAAGGACCACGCGGTCCACCGGCCGGCCTGATGACGTCACATGAGCACAACCAATACCTCGCAAAACGACAAGTATTTTTATTCGTCAGACGTCTAACGAATAATCCCTATTGAGACCTGCCGGCGAAGGCAGGCAGACCCTTGGAGGCCAGAATGAGCAAGTCCGCCACTCCCCCCGGAACCGGGCGACTCAACATTGCGCAACGCGAATCAGCCCGCGCCGCGATGAAGTCACAGGTGCTCGACGTGCTTGTTATTGGCGGCGGCGTTGTCGGCGCGGGTGCGGCATTGGACGCAGCATCGCGGGGACTCACGGTCGGCATTATCGAGAAGAGCGACTGGGCCAGCGGGACCTCCAGCCGGTCCTCCAAGTTGGTGCACGGGGGAATCCGCTACCTGGAGCAGCTCAACTTCAAGCTGGTCAAGGAAGCCCTTGTGGAGCGCGGGCTTCTCTTGCGAAGAATCGCACCCCACCTGGTAAAGCCTGTCTCGTTTCTCTATCCCGTCACCACCCCGTTGATTGAGCGGCTGTACGTGGGTGCCGGGATGGCCCTGTATGACCTGTTCAGCTATGCAGGCGGCCGGCACCCGGGCGTTGGATTGCATCGTCACCTCAGCCGCAAGCGTGTCCGGGCTGAACTGCCGGGCCTGAACCGCGCTGCTTGCCGCGGAGGAATCAGCTACTTTGATGCCCAGGTCGATGACGCCAGGCTGGTCGCAACCATCGTTCGCACTGCGGTGTCACGGGGCGTCCATGCCATGAATCGCGCCGGCGCCGCGGAGATCTTGCCCGGCACCGGCAGCGCAAACCATACGGTGCTCGTCTCGGATGAAGAGACAGGCGAGCGGTTCGAGGTGCAGGCACGCTCCATCATCAATGCCACGGGCGTGTGGACTGCCGAATCGCAAACCATGATCGGCATCGACTCTGCAGTGGAAGTGACCATGTCCAAGGGCGTTCATATCCTCGTTGACCGTGATCGTTTCCCGTCAACGATGGGATTGATCCTGCGGGCAGGGGCCAGCGTCCTTTTCGTCATCCCCTGGGGGAACTACTGGATCATCGGCACTACCGACACGCCATGGGACCTCGGAAAGACGAACCCCTCCGCCACCTCCGCCGACGTTCAGTACCTGCTCGATCATGTCAACAAGGTGCTCGAATTCCCGATCGTCCACGAGGATATTCTCGGCGTCTACGCCGGACTCCGCCCGCTGGTGAAAGGCACGGCAGGCTCCACGGCGCAACTGAGCAGGGAACACGTGGTTGACGTGCCCCACGAGGGCATCGCGGTCATCGCCGGCGGCAAACTCACCACATACCGCGTCATGGCAAAAGACGCTGTGGACGCGGCGACAAAGGGGCGGATTACTGCCCGCCCCTCGCAAACGCTGGACCTGCCCCTTCTCGGCGCCGAGAAATTCGTTGCCGCCGATGTTGAAAGCGTCTGCGCCTACGTGCTCGAAACCCTCGGGCTGCCGCCCAGTCACGCAGCACGCTTGGTCGGTCGCTACGGAAACATGGCGACAGAGGTCTTGAAGCCTGTGGCTGAGAACCCAGTGCTCGGGCTGGAGATTTACGGCGGTGGCGGCGCCCTTCTGGCAGAAGCGCTATACGCGGTCACGCACGAGGGCGCCCTTCACCTGGAGGACATCCTTGAGCGCCGCTTGCGCATTTCCATCGAATCCAAGGACTTCGGCGAAGAGGCCGCGTCCGAGGTCGCCCGCGCCGTGGCCCCGGCCATGGGTTGGACTGCACAAGAGGTCGACGACGAACTGGAGCACTATCAGGAGTTTGTGCGCCTCCAACGGGAAGCGACCTCTCTACCCAACGATTTCTCTGCCAATGCCGTCATGAGGAATGCCACGCCTGCCACTCACGCGGCGGCCGGCGTCCGCTTGTAACCACCGCGGTGCCGGGCCCCTAATGTTCAAGCCCGGCATCCCGCGGTCCCGCCGGCCAGCTCCCGGTGACGTCGCTGATTCACTGGCTTCGCCGACGTCACCATAAGCACCACCACTCCGGGCAGAACCAATCCCGGTAAACTCGTGAAAACTTTTTCTTGTTAGACGTCTAACGACTTGGTATGCTTGATGAAGAGGGCCACGAAGGCCCGTTCCGGACAAGTTCCCTGCCGAAGACGTCAGAGAAGAACCAGGCCGCCGCCCGCCGGCAGCCGTTCGTATCACCCCGGCGCCGGAACGTTGATGTTCCAGCCGCCACCCAGCCACGGATTGTCCCCGGGGCTTCCTCGCCAAATATCAGACGGTCCATGTCCCGTGGTGCCGATGATTGATACAACCCGCAAAGGAGCAGGTCAGTGTCACAAACAGTTACAACTCCCCCCGTGCAGGCGGAGGGCAAGAAGAAACACCTCACCAAAGTGGCAGGACCCGTACTGCTGTGGGGCATCGGCGTCGGCGCCGTAATCTCCGGCGACTACTACGGTTGGAACGCAGGCCTCGGACTCACCGGCTACTGGGGCTACCTGATCGCGATCGCCATCATGGGCCTGCTCTACGCCGGCCTCTCAACGGTCATCGGCGAACTGTCTGCAGCAGTACCGCATGCCGGCGGAGCCTACGCCTACGTCCGCACAGCCCTCGGCCGGGTCTGGGGATACCTCGCCGGGGTGAGCGTTCTTCTCGAATTCGTATTTGCCCCGGTCGCAGTGGCCCTGACCGTCGGCGCCTACGTCCAAGTCCTCTTCCCCGACGTACCGATCCTGGTCAGCGCCGCGGTCCTCTACATCGGCTCCACGGTGGTCCACCTGCTGGGTGCCGGTAACTCCATGAAGATCGAGTTCGTGTTCACTGCCGTCGCGGTCATCGGCCTCATTGTCTTCATGGTCATCGGTGCTCCGAAGATGTCACTGGATAACCTGAACGCCTACTCCGGCGGTGCCATCCTGCCCAACGGCATTGGCGGCCTCTGGGCCACCCTGCCGCTCGCCGCCTGGTTCTTCTTCGCCATCGAAAGCCTCCCGATGGCGGCGGAGGAGACCAAGAACCCCGCCAAGGACATCCCCAAAGCCCTGATCATGGCCTTCATCACCCTCGCCGTGGTCGGCATCGGCACCCTCACTGTCGCCGCCGGCGTCGGCGGGTCCGACTTCCCCGGAGCCGCTGCCCCGCTGACCGTGGCCCTGTCCAACGTCGTGGGCTCCCAGACCTGGATCGTCCCGGTGATCGCCAGCTTCAGCCTCGCGGCCCTGGTCGCCTCATTCCACGCGATCGTTATTGCCTACTCACGCCAGACCTTCGCTCTCTCCCGGGCCGGCTACCTGCCGGCGTGGCTGTCCAAGCTCAACAAGCACCACGCCCCGATCGGCTCGCTCGTCGTCCCCGGCATCGTCGGCTTCGTCTTCGTCGTCCTCGGCGCCACCATCCTCCCGGACGCCATCCCGGTCCTGGTCACCCTGTCGGTGCTCGTCGCGGCTGTGTCCTACATGCTGATGATGGCGGCGGCCCTGGTGTTGCGGAAGAAGCGCCCCGAGCTGCACCGCCCCTACAAGGCCCGCGGCGGACGCGTCACCATGTGGATCGCCCTGGTCCTGGCCGGGATCCTGATCCCCGCCGCTCTGGTCAGCTTCCCGCTCGCATTCGTCATCGCCGCAGTCATGGTGGCCCTGTTCATGGCCTACTACTTCGCCGTCGGCCGCAAGCGGGTCGGCAACTACACCGCCGAAGAAGAACTGGCACTGACCGATCACGCTCTGACCGAAGAAGCCTGACCCAACAGGTCTGACCGCCCGGCGGGGGCCGCTGCAACCCAGCAGCCCCCGCCCGGCACCCCACCGCCTTACCGCACAAAAGTTTCAGCAAGACCGCATTCAAACTTGAGTCGTCAGACGTCTAACGTTAGACTTGTATTAGAGGCTCCACAAGAGCCGAAAGGAGGGCAAAGATGCCCGTTCAACTACTGGCCAAAGAAGAAGCGACCCGGCCCGCGACAACCCCGCTGTACCGGGGCTACGCCTTCGACCTGGACGGCACCCTGTATCTCGGTGATGACCTCATCGAGGGCGCGGACGCCGTCGTGGCAGCGCTGCGCGAATCCGGCGCCCGGGTGGTGTTTGTGACGAACAAACCCCTCGAGACCGCCGAGGCCTACGCGGCGAAGCTGACCAAGCTGGGCATCCCGGCAGTTGCAGAAGATGTGATCTCGGCCCTGGACGCCCTGACCCTGTACCTGGCCGACCGGCATCCCGGGGCCCGGGTCCTTGCGGTGGGCGAGCCGGTCCTCATCGACTCGCTGCGCTGCGCCGGGTTCACCGTGACCGAAAACCCGGCGGAGACCGACGTCGTCGTCGTGTCCTTCGACCGGACCTTCGACTACGACAAACTCACCAGGGCATACCAGGCGGTCAACGCCGGCGCCGTCATTGTGGCCACGAACCCCGACCCGTACTGCCCCACCCCGGACGGAGGCCTCCCCGATTGCGCAGCCATGCTCGCAGCAATCGAGGCCTGCACCGGCGGCCGTGCCGAGGCGATTGTCGGCAAGCCGAGCGTCCACATGGCCAACGCCTTCCTGCACCGGCTCGGAGTTCCGGCCGACCAGGCCGTCATGGTCGGTGACCGGCTGCTGACCGACGTCGCCATGGGCCTGAACGCCGGCATGGCCTCGGCACTCGTGATGTCCGGGGCGACAACGAATGACCATCTCGCCGCTTCAACGATCCACCCAACCCACGTCCTCGACGACGTCCGCGGGCTCATCGCAGCCTGACCGCGCCGGGGCACCAAGTACCTAACAAGCCCCAACCTTCAACGCCCAACCCCGAATACGTTCCACACCAAACACCAAGAAAGAACAAAACAATGTCTGAATTCATCTTCATGCTGACCCACAACGACCGCACCGTCGACAACGCCCTCGAGGTTCTCGAGCAGGTCAAGGACACCGGGCTGCGCCACATCGGTTTCAAGGACGTCGGCGCCACCCCGGAGAAGGCCCGCGAGCTGACCGCCGCCGCGCACGCCGCAGGACTCGTGGTCTACCTGGAGATCGTCTCGGTGGACAAGGCCGATGAGATGGCATCCGTGGACGCCGCCATCGCCGCCGGCGTGGACTGGATCGTGGGCGGCAAGTTCGCCGCCGAAGCCGTCGAAAAGCTCGCCGGCACCGGCATCAAGTTCGCCCCCTTCCCGGGCCGCGTCGCCGGGCACCCCAGCGCGCTGCTGGGCTCCATCGAGGAGATCACCGCGCACGCCGCCGAACTCTCCAAAATGGACGGCGTCCACGGCGTGGACCTGCTCGCCTACCGCCACGCCTCCGTTGACCCGCTGGAACTCACCGCCGCCGTCGCGAAGGTCGTCGACGGGCCCACCATCGCCGCGGGCTCGGTCGTGACCGAGGCCCAGATCCGCGGACTCGCCGAAGCCGGCGTCTGGGGCTTCACCATCGGCGCGGCCATCTTCGACGGCAAGCTCCCCGGTGAGAAGGATGTCGTGTCCCAGGTCCGCACCGCGCTGGCTTTCGCGCACGACGGCGCCAGGGTCTAACCCGGCCGCCAGTACACTGGAATCATCGTCACAGGGAGGACACCATGGCAAGTCGCCGGCCAAATCTTGCAGAACAGGTTCGAGATGAACTCACCGAGCTCATCAGCAACGGCACGTATGTGGTCGGCGACCGGCTCCCCAACGAAGACGAAATGTCCGTGAAGTTCGCCGTCAGCCGGGCCACCGTCCGCGAAGGCTACCGGGCCCTGATCGACGCCGGGTACCTCTCCCGCCTCCACGGCAAGGGAACCTACGTCACCCGGGTCCCGCAGCGCCACGCCCTGGACCTAAACGTCAGCTACACCGCGATGATCCAGGCCGCCGGGTTCACCCCCAGCATCCGGATCATCTCACAAAGCGTGCAGCCCGCAGACGACAGCGACCGAGCCCGGCTCCGCCTGGACCGCGGAGCCGCGGTCGTGGTCGTCGAACGGGTCCGGTTCGCCGATGACCGCCCCGTCGTCTACAGCGTGGACCGGGTGCCGCTGGCCCTCGTGCCCGAAGCGATCCGGGGCAACCTAGGCCCGTCGCTGTTCGACCTGCTCGAAAACCTCAATCACGGGGTCAGAAACGGCCGGGCCAAGCTCCTCCCCGTCCTCGCCGGACCCCCAGAAACCGCGCAACTGCAGGTCAAGGACGGCGTCCCTCTGCTCTACTTCGACGAGGTCGACTACGACGAGAACGGCACACCAGTGCTCGCCTCCTTCGAATGGCACACCAGCGACGTCTTCGAGATGTGGCTCAACCGGCGCGCACAACCGCCAGCGCAACGTTTGGAGAACGCACCGGCTCTTACTGAATCGCGGTCGTAAATCCACCCCGAATAACTCCCGAACAACGGCCGGTCACGCCCACAGCGTGCCCGGCCGTTCTCATTTGGGTTCCGTCCATGGTCGGCACGGTGGGGGCCGGCTGATTCGGCCATGGACGCGCCATATGGAAGACTCGGGGGCACCTCCCGCGTCGGCCCATAGCGCACTTGCTACCGGGGAAGCCGGTATTCCGCGGCCGTGAGGTGCCAGAGGGTGCCCGTAGTGCTGATGATCAGTGTGTAGATCCCCGGCCGCAGGGTGACGCCGATCGCCCCGGCACGGGCCTTGACCAGGGAGAGAACGGTGAGGGCGGGTCCTTTCGCGGGCTGCAGGTAGACGACGGCCGGCCCCGTGAAGGTGTACTCAATGTGGAGGTTGCCGGTTACCGTCACCACCGGCCCAGGGGGTTTGGTGGCGGAGGCCTCCGCGACCGTGACCAACTCTTTCACCGGTGGCGGCGGGGCCGGGTTCAGCAGTTCGTTCAGGCCGGTAACAGTGGCCGTGATTGTCCCGGTGACGGGGGCCGCGGTGACGTAGACCACCTCACCCACGAGGGCGGCGGCCACGGCGATCGAGGCCAGGCGCAGGCCGCGGCGCTGGGAGTTGGTCCCCAAAAGTGGCATGGATGCACCGTCTGCGGCGAATTCGTTGGTGATCCGGAACAGGTCAATGAGCCACCAGATGCCCGCTCCCCCGAGCGTCAACAGCTTCAGGGTGCCGGTGACAGGCTTGTGAAGGTAGAACCGGTCCGCGCCGGTGAAGCCCAGGAACAACGCCAGCAACCAGGCGGTGCGCAGGGAACGACGCGGCGGGAGGTCGCGTTCGAAGAAGAGCCCGTACTGCTCGGTCAGGGGCACATATTGATTTTCGAACAGCCGGAACGGGAAAGTCCACGGTCTTCCGGCCCGGTGAGGATTCCACGCCCGCGTTCGCATACCGTGGATTGCCGGGCCTTGATCAGCGTCTCCGCCCCGTAGGAATTCTTGGCTGTCAGGCCAGTACTTTGCCCTTGATCTTCTCAAACTCGTCAGCGCTTATAGTCCCGGAGTCCCGAAGAGCCGTGGCCTTGGCGATCTCCTCGCTCGGACTCGCTGTAGCGACGCTGCGAATGTTGGCATCCGAGGCCTCCCGGTTCGCCCGTGCCCGTTCCATGGACCGCTCCGTCAATCCCTTACCGCGGGCAATCAAGTAGACCAACACGCCCAGCAAGGGCACGAAGACCAGGAAGAGGATCCAGAGGGCTTTCCACCAGCCACTCAGTTGGTCGTCGCGGAACAGGTCGCCGATGACTACGAAGAACGCCCAGAGGAAGGCGATGACCGCGTAAACGACGAAGAACCACCAGAAAATATCCCAAAAGTCTTCCCAGAAACTCATGTCAACTTCCCTGCTTTCGGTAAGAACGCTGTTGTACGGGAACTCGGCCTGGGCGGGTCCGAGGCTGGCAGCTGGCCTCCCGGGAGAGGCCTGGGAGTCAGCATTTGGTCGCCGTCTGGAGGTCGCTGACTGCGGCCTGGACGTTGGCGGCGTCGTCCCGCAGTGAGGCGGCCGCCTGGGTCAGGGTGGCGTCATCCGGGACGGCTCTGACGGCCGCGTCGAACTTGTTTTCTGCCGTCTTTAGGGCGTCCATCTCGTCTTTGGCCACGTCCTGGCCGGCCTTGACCAGGTCGTCGTAGGTCTTCGCGACCTGTTCTCGTGCCGATTTGATCTGGTCTATCGTGGCGCCCGGTTTTAGTGTTTGTTTGAAATTTGTCAGGGACGCGGCGAAGGCGCTTGCAGCAGCGCAGGCCTGCGAAACGTTCTTCTCCGCTCTGGCGCTGCTGACGCTGGTGCCGGGGCTGGATGCGCCGCAACCGGTGAGCAGTGCGATGGCTACTCCTGCTGCGATCGGTCCTGCAAGGATCGGGCGTGCTCTGGCCACTGGGGGCTCCTTTCCGAAATGGATTGCGGCAGCCGGACCCGCCACACGCAAGTCCGACCATTGTCTGCCCGTACCGTGGGCGGGGACCTCATCCGGGGAAGATGATCCGGTCATGGCAGCGCCCTGAATCCGGCGGCCCATCCATGAACTTCTCTTCAGGGAAGGCCGGTTTTGTGCCATGATCACACCCGGTACGTGGTTTCAGCGCTGTCGATAGGTTCCCGGGTCTCCCGCGTAGTCCGGTGGTTCGCAGGGCACGCCAACGACTGATAGAAAGCCAGAACCGATGAGCCGGAATGTTTCAAATTTCCTGGGGTTGAACCGTGCGGCACGGCGGCCGGCGGTACTGCTTCTGGCTGCCATCCTCGCTGTTGCGGCCACCGCCTGTGAGCCCTCAACGCCGGGAGGCGGACCCTCGCCGGGCCAGAGCACAGCAACGTCCCAATCCCCACGGCCCCCGGGGAAGCCCGGTCACGTCTTCGTGATCAACCTGGAGAACAAGGACTACGACGACGTCTGGGGCACCAACTCGGCGGCCACCTATTTGTCGAAGACCCTACGCGCGCAAGGCGTGCTGCTGACCCAGTATTACGGGACGGCGCACAACTCCAATCCCGACTACCTGGCCCAGATTTCCGGGCAGGGCTCGAACGTCATGACACGCATCGATTGCCCGATATATGCCAAGTTCAAACAAACCGGTACGTCCGAACCGGGCCAGGTGCAGGGCATCGGTTGCGTGTACCCGGCATCGGTTCCCACACTTGCAGGCCAACTCACTTCCGCCGGCAGGACCTGGAAGGGCTACATGGAGGACATGAGCACTCCCTGCCAGCACCCCGAGCCCGGCTCCAAGGACGATCACCAGCGCGCGAAGGTCGGCGACCAGTACGCAACACGCCACAACCCGTTCGTATACTTTGAGGAAATTACATCGTCCCCGGACTGCCAGAAGAACGTTGTGGACTACACGCACTTCGCTGATGACCTTAAGTCCTTGGACACGACACCGAATCTTTCCTACATCACCCCCAACTTGTGCAATGACGGGCACGACACCCCCTGCGTCGACGGGAGCCCGGGCGGCCTCGAAAGTGCCGACAGCTGGCTGCAGCAGCAGATCCCGGCCATCCTGGACTCCCCAGCCTTCAAGCAGGACGGGGTGCTGGTGATCACCTTCGACGAATCCGAAAGCAATACCTCCGGCCCGCCGGGGGTCCCCGGAGGCACGGCGGGCGGCCGGGTCGGCGCGCTGGTGCTCTCGCCGTTTACCAAGGGGGGAACGACGTCGGACAGGATGTACAACCACTTCAGCCTGCTCGCCAGCATCGAGGACATCTTTTCAGTACCCCGGCTCGGATACGCGGGAGCACCCGACCTGAACAGCTTCGGCCCGGACGTCTTCAACGCCGGGTAAGCGCCAATGCCGGCGGCTCTCCCGGCATATGCCTTTCCCGGTCCTGGGCCCTCGTCTAACATCACCGCGGTGATCACCGACCTGCTCTGGAAGCGCACCCGAAACCGCGTAAATTAGCACCCCGGGGACCCCGAGTATAGAGGAGATGGAGACTGGTCCCAGCGAATTCCGAGGTCCATGCTGTAAACACCGAGCACTTTGTGTGATAGGGGGCAGGGGCATGTTCAAGCAGTTGACTGTTCGCCCCAGGCGCTTTAGCTCCGCCTGGCCCGTGGAAGATACCAGGGGACACCCAAGGGTGTGGCTTACGTGAGCGAACAGGCAGCCACCCTGCCGAAGGCGCCGCCGGCCGTGTGGATCTCCTGGGTGGCTCTGGCCCTGATGACCACCAGCTCGGTGGCCAGTCTCCGAGCGGCCCCGACCATGGCCGTCTACGGCCTCGCTTCGGTGTTCCTCTACGTGGTTCCCGCGATTGTCTTCCTGCTGCCCACCTCCCTTGTGTCCGCTGAACTGGCGTCCGGATGGAAGGGTGGCGTCTACAACTGGGTCTCGTCCGGAATCTCCAAACCTATGGGCTTCCTGGCGGTGTGGTGCCAGTTCGCGATGACGATTTTCTACTATCCGACCCTGCTGGGGTTCGTCGCGAGCACACTCGCCTACGTCTTCAACCCGGCGCTGGCCAGCAGCGGCGTATGGACGGCCTTGGTGATCGTGGTGTTCTACTGGGCCGGCGTGTATGTCTCATCCCGCGGCACGAAGGGTGTGGCAGGCCTGGCCAGCGGCGGCCTGATCATCGGCACCCTGATCCCGGGCGCCCTGCTCGTCATCCTGGGCATGGTCTTCCTCGGCCAGGGCAATCCGTCCGCCGCTCCGATGACCGCGGCAAACTTCTTCCCCGAGTGGGCCGGACTGGCCAGTCTGGTGCTGATCGTGAACAACTTCCTGTCCTACAGCGGCATGGAGATGAATGCGGTGCACGTGTCCTCCCTGAAGGATCCGGCCAAGGAGTACCCGAAATCGATGTTCCTGGCCATGGGGCTGGTACTGCTGATCTTCATACTGCCGGCGCTGGCGATCAGCTGGATCGTCCCGGCCGATGAGCTCTCCCTCACCGCGGGTGTCATGCAGGCCTTCGACGCGGTGTTGGCGTCCTTCAACATGCAGGGCCTCACACCGATCCTCGGCATCATGCTGGTTGCTGCCTCCCTCGGCGGCATGCTGACATGGCTGGCCGGTCCGTCCAAGGGCTTGCTGCTGATCTCGCGTGAGGAAGGCTACCTCCCGCCGTTCCTGCAAAAGCTGAACAAGAACGGCATCCAGCAAAACCTCCTCGTCGTTCAGGGGCTCGTCACCACCGTGATCGCGCTCGGCTACGCGCTGATCCCGGATGTCTCCAGCGCGTACTGGATTTTCTCGGTGATCACCACGCAGGTCTACCTGATCATGTACCTGCTGATGTTCGTGGCCGCGGTCCGGCTCCGCCGCAACGACCCGGACCACCCGCGTGGCTACCGGGCACCGATGCTGATCGGGCTGTGCGGCGTCGGATTCGCAGCCTCCCTGGCAGCCCTGCTTGTCGGGTTCGTCCCGCCGTCGCAGTTCGGCAACGGCGATCCGCTCATCTATTTCCTGATCGTCGGCGGCGGCGCACTGGGGCTCGGCCTGCTTGTGCCGTTCCTCTTCTACAGATTCCGCAAGCCCTCCTGGAAGCTGCCCGACCAACAAACGCAGACGGAGCTCCCGAAGTCATGAGCACGCAGACTGAGTCCTCAACCAAGCGCGGCCGATCGGTCATCTACATCGTTTCCATCATCCTGCTCGTGATATTCGCCCTTGTCGCACTGCTGAACTTCAGGTCGGCGAGGGAGACGCAACAGTCCCTGGCGAAGGCCGACCAGCTGATAGCGGAGATCAATGCGGCTGGCGGGTCGGCACCCTCACGTGAGCAGATAGCCCGGGTGCTAGGCGACGACGGCGGCGCGGTCTGCGCGAATCCGAACGGCGCGCTGAGCCGGGCCACCTTCGACAGCCAGCTGACGAACGGTGCCACCGGGCCCGGAAGCAGGCCGGTGATCGCCAACGACCGCGTCGCCAAGGGCGAGCTCGCGATTATCAAGATCTACTGCCCGGACGAACTGGCTGAATTCCAGCAGTTTATTGACGGCCTCAAGACCTACAACACGGGCGGTGGGTGAGCCGTGGACCTGCGCGCCCGGATTGCCGATCTGATGCCTCCGGCATGGGAGGAGCTCGCCGAGTTGGTGGCCATCCGGTCGGTGGCGGATGCGCGGCAGTTCCCCGCGGAGGAGTGTGCCAGGGCGGCGCAGTGGGTGCTGGACAAGTTCGCCGGGCTCGGATTTTCCGACGTCCACCTGGAGCGGACGCCGGACGGCTCTGACGCGGTGGTCGGCTCGAGGCCAGGACCTAATCCCGATGCGCCGACCGTGCTCCTCTACGCGCACTACGATGTGCAGCCGCCTCTCGATGATTCGGCATGGCGCACCCCGCCCTTCGTACTCACTGAAGTGGAAGGCCGCTGGTACGGCCGGGGCGCCGCTGACTGCAAGGGCAACATCCTTGCCCATCTGCTTGCACTCAGGGCGCTCGGCGATGATGTGCCCGTGAATTTGAAGCTGGTGGTCGAGGGGTCCGAGGAACAGGGCACCGGTGGGCTCGAGGCGTTCGTCGCGAGCCACCCGGACCTTCTTCGTGCCGACACCATCCTGGTCTGCGACACCGGCAACGCGGCCGTGGGACACCCCGCGGCGACCGTGACCCTGCGCGGGATGGTCAATGTTGTGGTGACGGTGGAGGCGATGGCCTCCGAACTTCACTCCGGCATGTTCGGCGGTGCAGCCCCCGACGCGCTCGCGGCGCTGATCTCAATGCTGGCATCCCTCCGGGACGGGCCAGGCAACACGACGATCACTGGCCTGGACAACACGCAGACCTGGGCCGGCGCTCCCTATCCGCCCGAACAGTTCCGGTCCGACGCCGGCGTGCTCGACGGAGTCGCGCTGTTGGGAGACGGCAGCGTGTCGGACATGCTCTGGGCGCGACCGGCCCTCACCGTGCTCGGCATCGATTGCCCGCCGGTGACCGGCTCGACGGCGGCGATCGTGCCGCGGGCATCCGCACGGATGAACCTGCGCGTCCCGCCAGGCATGGCCGCCGCCGACGCCCACACGGCGCTGGCTGACCACCTCCGGGCCGCCGCTCCCTGGGGAGTCCATGTCACGATGGACGTGGAGGCCATCGGGTCACCCTTTCAGGCGGCAGTCGGCGGGCCGGCCTTTGAAGCCATGAGCGCCGCCATGCTGAGGGCCTACGGGCGGCCCATGGTCACGCTGGGGCAGGGTGGATCGATTCCGCTGTGCAACGTGTTCGCCGACACTTACCCGGACGCGGAAATCATCCTGCTCGGGGTCGAGGAACCCCTCGCCCTCATCCACGCACCGAACGAGAGCGTCGATCCGGCCGAGATCAGCGCCCTGGCCGAGTCCCTGGCCCTCTTCCTCGAGCACTACGCAACCCCTCCGGCTAGCTAGTGGACGATTCTCATCTCGTGCGAGGTCTGGTTGAGTCGCCGTCCGCCGTCGGGAACGACCGTCACAATGTCCTCGATCCGCACACCGAACCTGCCCGGCAGGTAGATTCCGGGTTCGATTGAGAAGCACATGCCGGGGTGGAGGATCTGGGTTTCGCCCTCCACCATGTACGGCGGCTCGTGAGTCGTCAGTCCGATTCCGTGACCGACACGGTGAATGAAGTAGTCGCCGTAGCCGGCTTCAGTGATCACCGCCCGGGACACGCGGTCAATCTCCTGGCACTCCACGCCGGGCCGCACGGCCTCGAACCCGGCCTGCTGTGCATGTCTGACGACGTCGTGAACCTCGCGTTCCTCCGCGGTGGGTTCGCCGACGTGCACAGTCCGGGTCGTGTCTGATCCGTAGCCGTGTTTGAGGCCGCCGAAGTCGAGCACCACCATGTCGCCGTCCTCGATGATCCGCGGGCCGATCTCGTGGTGCGGGTTGGCGCCGTTCGGACCCGACCCGACGACGGTGAAGTCCACCTGCGAATGACCGAATTGGCGAAGCAGGTCCGCGAGATCAGAGCCGACGTCGGTCTCGCTGCGCCCAGCGAACCGCACGGTGACGATCTCCTCGTACGCCTGGTCTGCGGCCGCGCCGGCCGCCGCCAGCCGCTCGATCTCGTCGTCATCCTTGATCGCCCGAAGCATCGGCAGGGCGGTCGTCATGGAGACGTAGGAGGACTTGGGCAGTCGATCCTGCAGACCCAGGAGGTGCATGGCCCAGGCCGAGTCAGAAACGGCATAGCGTCCGGTTCCGGCCATCAGCGTCGCAGATTCCGTGTAGGGGTCGCTGCCGTCGGTCCAGTCGGTGATCCGCAGAATCGAGGCGCCGGCGGCCGCTTCCGCGTCGGGCCGCTCAAGCTTCGGAACGATCATGGCAGGCTCCGCGTCGACGGGAATGACGAGCATGGTGATGCGTTCGGTGATGGCCACGGGTGCATACCCCGTCAGGTACAGGAGGTCCGGTCCGGGAGTGACCAGGATGCCGTCGAGCCCGGCATCCTGGGCGGCGTGGGCTGCCCGCCGCAACCGCTCGGCGAAGTCATCGGCGGTAAACGGAGCCGGCTCGGAAAGGCTGCGATGATCACTCATGGTTCGCATTTTCGTGCGCGGCGCATCACTGGTCAACCCATCGCGTTGACCACGGACACGCTCACGCGCTTACTGAGCTCCGCCAGGGTCATTGATCTTTGCACGCAGCAGCTCGTCGAGCCGGCAATGAATGCCGCTTAGGTCGTTGTCAGGGGTCGATCCGGCGGATCTCGATCGACCAAAGCTTGGCCTCGCCGAATTTGCCGGCGATTTCTACGGCACGGGCCATGTCCACACAGTCGACGATGTAGTATCCGGCCACGATTTCCTTGGTTTCAAGGTAAGGCCCGTCGGTCACGGTGCAGGTATTGCCGTTATTTCTTACGAACTTCGCCTCTTCACCGAGCTCATGAGCCTCCACGAACTCACCGGATTCCCTAAGTTCCTGCTGCAGCGAGGTATGCGCCTGCATGATCGCCTCGATCTCGGACGCGGAGAGTGCATTCCAGGTCTCAACGTTATTGGGGATCAGCATGAGGTGCTTCATTTGATTTCCTTTCGCGGTACTGCCGGGTTCAGGCCGGGATCAGGTGAGGACGGGGCCCCGGCGTTTATCTCCGTCAGGCGTTTGGTCAGGTAGCGGCGCTCGGCCTCGGAGGGAGCGAGGTCCCGGGCCCTCTGATACTCGCAGCTGGCCTCTGTCTTTCTGCCAAGGCGGCGCAGGAGATCAGCCTTCGCTGCGGGCAGGAGGTAGTAGCCATCGAGTGACCGTGTCCGGTCCAGTTGGTCTATGAGGGCAAGACCTGCTTCCGGCCCGTGGGACATCGCGACAGCGACGGCACGGTTCAGCTCGACGACCGGCGACGGCGCAATCCGGGCAAGGGCGTCGTAGAGCAGGGCCACCCGGGCGAAGTCAGTGCTGCCAGAGTCCGGGGCGGACATATGGCAGGCAGCAATGGCGGCCTGCACACGGTAGCTACCCGGCCGCGAACGGCATGAAACGCCCATTTGATCAGCAGCCGCCAGCAGGGCCACAGCCTCCGCGACCCCAACCTTGTCCCACAACCCGCGGTCCTGCTCCTCAAGGGTCACCAAGTCTCCTGCGGCGTCTGTTCGCGTCTCCCGCCGGGCATGGTGGAACAGCATGAGGGCCAGGAGGCCCAGAGCTTCAGGTTCCTGCGGGGACCCGTCGAGCAACACAACCAGCAGCCGGGTCAGGCGAATCGCTTCCCGGGCGAGAGGTTCGCGGATCAGTGAGTTGCCGGCGGTGGCCGAGTAACCCTCGTTAAACATCAGATACAACACGGCGAGAATCCCGGCCGTGCGTTCGGAGATGAGCTCCGGAGGCGGCACGCGGTACGGGATCCCGGCATCGCGTATCTTCGCCCGGGCCCGCACCAGCCGTTTGGCCATGGTTGCCTCCGGAACAAGGAAGGCGCGGGCGATCTCACCGGTCGTCAGCCCCGCGACGGTGCGCAAGGTCAGGGCCACCCGGGCATCGAGCGGGAGGGCAGGGTGGCAGCAGGTGTGAATCAGCCGCAAGGTGTCATCCTCATCAGCTGTCCCTGTGCCGGCGTCGCCACCCATCCCTTCGAGCTCGGTGAGAATCGCGAGGTCACGGACCGCCCTCTTTTCGCTGGCGGCGCTCCGCATGCGGTCGATGGCCCTGTTCTTGGCCACGGTGGTCAGCCAGGCACCGGGGTTCCTGGGAACGCCGTGTTCCGGCCAGTCCCCGAGGGCCCTGGCGAACGCATCCTGAACACAATCCTCAGCCAGGCTCCAGTCGCCCGTAACCCGAATGAGGGTTGCCGTGATCCGCGCTGTCTCACCAGCGGAGGCGGCCTCGACGACGGCCCGCACGTCCGTCAGCTCCGGCAACACTTCACCCATGACCCGTCCGTCCGCCCCCTCCCCGGGGCGGATGGCTACTCCCCGAGCGGCCACACGGGCCTGATCTCGATCTTGCCGAACCGGGCCATCGGGTGCTTGGACGCGACCTCTATGGCCTCATCGAGGTCGGCACACGCGATGATGTCGTAGCCGGCGATCCATTCCTTCGTCTCCGCGAACGGCCCATCCGAGACCACCACCTCACCCCCGCGCACGGTGACCGTAGTGGCATCCTCGACAGGACGCAGCCGGTCCCCGTGAAGCGCGACACCACGGGCCTCCATCTCGGCCCCCCATTCCACAATATTGTCCTCGGCAGCCACATATTCCGGCGCCGTGGGATCGCTACAGATGAAAAGCATGTACTCCACAATGACTCCTCCTGTTCGGTTGCTACACAAATACGACGACCGGGGTGCCGCCAAAAGGACACCTGACGAAGAATACTTTTGAAGATGTCACCGACCAGTGGGATCTGCCCACTGATGGGCTCCCGCCGGCAGACGGAAGATGACCGGCTGTCGGCGAATCGCTGCCCTGCTGTCACTGGGTGGTGAATCTGATAGTCCAATCGGCTTTCTCGACGGTTGCTTGGATCAACTTCGCGTTCCGTTCATCGGATCCGAGAGCCCATTGATGTGCCTCGTGCTCGTTCTTTCCGCATGCCAGGGCGAGCATAACCACCAAGGTCAGGGCAGTCCAGACGCTAGCAAGCGGACCGCTGGCTCTGGACGGACGATGCGCCCCTGTCGGTGACAGCCCGGCCGCAGGCCAATGGCATAGTGATTGCATCCGAAACGAAAGGCGGCCCCGTGTGTCTGCCGCATTCCAGGTGACCTTTGACTGCTATGACATAGAGTCAATGGCGCGCTTTTGGGCTGTGGCCCTCAGTTACAGCGGCCAGGAGCCGCCTGAGGGATTCTCGAGCTCGGCGGAATTTGCCACGAACCAAGGCACCCCGGAGGCGCTGTGGCGTGCCGCTGTTGTTGACCCGGCCGGCAAAGGCCCCCGCTTGTTTTTCCAGCCGGTCCCCGAAAGAAAGACGGCGAAGAACCGGGTACATCTAGACATGTCAGCCTGGGTGCGAAGGCCAACGCGCAGGGACGCCGCGTTGCCCTCGCCCACGCCGATCGCTGCGTGAACGCCGGAGCCACGCTCGTCAACGTCTTCGACGGTGACGACGGCTGGCACATTGCCATGCTCGACCCGGAAGGGAACGAATTCTGCATCCAGTGACTGTCCCTGTCCGTGATCGATCCGGCAGTCCCGAGGGCGCGCTAGTCGAGTAATCCCACGATGTAGCCGACAAAGTACAGCAGCGACAACAGGACCACTGCTGCGATGCCCGCCATCCAGAGAATCTGGGTGCCCATATTCGTGCCGTTCTCATCGTGACCCTGCGGTCCGCCCGTGGAGGCTTCGCCCGGAGGCGTCTCCCCTGGCGGCACTCCGCCTCCAGGCTCCAAGCCAGTGATCTTGTCCTCATACGGGTCGGGATTGCTTCCTGACACGTTCACTCCCTGGGTCGCAGTGCTGGTGGCCTGGCCGGCCAACGGAATTTGATGGCGCGCGTTGTGCTAAGTACGGCCCGGATGCATCCGGAAAATGTGACAGGGCGAAAGGTCTTCCCAGCGAAGAGCAGCGGCGGGGTTTGCGCCGCCGGGCACCGGCCCGAACCGATCCTTGGCACCTCCGCGGGCTTGAGGCTACGTTCCAGCGGCTGGATGCTTCGCGTGTTCGACGGCCCACTCGAGGGCGTAGTCTGCTACCTCCTCCCATCCGTCCTGCCCCACTGTGTAGTGTGAGCGCCCAGGGAACTCCTTGTAGTCGGTTGTGGTCTTGACGTTGCGGTAGTGCTTGACGTTCGCCTGGTTGACCGCTGGAGGCATGAGGTTGTCGTCTCCACCCGCTATGAACAGCAAGGGCGCGCGGTCCTCGTTCCTGAAGTTCACGTAGGTGTCCTGGTGTCCAGGTGTGAAGTTGGCGAGGGGCCCGGCCCACACGAAGCTGCCAGGCGTTGGAATGTGGTAGCGCTCGTAGACCTTGTCCGACTCTTCCCGGCTTAGGGTGTTGGCGAAGGCGTAGTGGAACTGCTCTGGGGTGAAGCCCACCGCCCTGTGGCGGTTGGCGGGGTTCTTCAATATGGGGAAGAGGGATCTTATCTGTGAGACAGGGGTTACCCTGACGCCCTCCGCCGGCGCGGAGTCTATGACCACGCCTGCTGCCCCGTAACCGTGATCGAGCAGGATCTGGGTAAAGAGGCCTCCTGCCGAGTGGCCCATGATGATCGGCGCTCTGTCCAGCCCGCCGACTACACCTTCGAGGTGTTCGACGACCGCAGGGATAGTCAATGCCTCAATCGGGGTGGGATCCTCGTTGAGCGCTTCGACCTCGACCTCAAAGCCTGGGTAGGCGGGCGCGAGCACCCGGTAACCACGGCCCTCGTAGCGCTCGACCCACTTCTCCCAGCTGCGGGGGGTCACCCAGAGACCGTGAACCAACACAATGGTGTCCGGGGCGCCCGGGCCGGCGGGATTATCTTCAGTCACGGTGTCCTCCTATCGTCGGGGTGGGATCCCTGACTGACCACGCGGCCAGCTCTACCGGCAGTTTCGGGCTCCTCCCACCGTTATCGCACCGCCCCTTCTACACTCAACCCCGAGCTCACGGGCGTTTAGGGCCGAAGGTCCTTTTGAACGTGCGTGCACACCGGCCAGCCTCGTCTTCCGGTCCTTGCAGTGCGGCGGGTAGCTGACAGCAGCTTCGTCCGGGAGCACCCCCGAGCCCACGGAGGCACGTCGGTGGCCAGCGCGGCTGGCCGGACAAAGTTGCGCAGCACCGGAGGAAGATGCCAGGGCCTCGGCCATGGCGCTCCCCCGCTGCATCCGGCAAGGACTTCTATCTCTCTTGACTTTCGTCCTGGATGAGGCCACTGTGGGGTCCCGAGGGCTGCGTCCCCGGTTGAAGATCGGCCGGGGGGCGACAAGGAAAGCGCATGGCGACCCCCGTAGCGCAAGCCCCGCAGCATTGGCCTGGTGCCCGCCGCCGGCACGCCTTTCCCGGGTCGCCAGTGAGTCCGCTGCCGCCCTTTCATGGCGCGCCCGCCTAAGGGGAGGCCGGGATGAGTACCGTCGAGGAAAGCAAACAAAGTGCAGCCGGCAGCCCGCCGGTAAAGGCCGGGGAGTTCCGGCTCGAGGTTGTAGTGGTGCCGGTTTCGGACGTCGACCGGGCCAAGCGGTTTTATGAGGGTCTGGGCTGGCGGTTCGATGCCGAAGCTGCTGTCGCGGATGGTTACCGGCTGATGCAGTTCACGCCGCCAGGTTCCGGCTGCTCGATCATCTTCGGCGAAGGGGTCACTTCGGCTGCGCCGGGCTCGGCCCAGGGGCTGCACCTCGCGGTGTACGACATCGACCAGGCCCGCACTGACCTCATCGCGCGCGGGGTCGAAGTCAGCGGGATCTTCCACGACGCCACGGGCGTCTTCCATCATGCCGGAACCGAAGGGCGGGTGGACGGGCCAGCTCCCGAACACAGGGATTACGGCTCGTTCGCATCGTTCAGCGACCCGGACGGCAACGGCTGGGTCCTCCAGGAGATCAAGACCCGACTTCCGGGCCGCTGAAGCATCCAACGCTGAAAGGAGAATCTGATGGCCACGACTTACGAATCCGCGGGCGACCTTGCGGAAGCCCTGAGGCGGGCCGCGAAAGCACACGGCAAACACGAGGAACTCACAGGCCAGGAAGACCCTGACTGGCCCGACTGGTACGCGCTCTACATGGTGCGCGAGCACGCCGGGGAGGAGTTGCCGACATGAACAGCGACTACGACGTGATCGTGATCGGCGCCGGATCCCCCGGCGAACACTGCGCGGGCGCCCTCGCCGAGGGCGGCCTGCGCGTCGCCGTCGTGGAGCGCGAACTGGTCGGCGGCGAATGCTCGTACTGGGCGTGCATCCCGTCCAAGACGCTGCTGCGGCCCGGTGAAGCGGTCCATGCCGCACGCCAGGCGGCCGCCACCGCCGAGGCTGACATCGAGGCGGCCTTGGCCTGGCGGGACTTCATGGTCTCGGATTACTCCGACGCCGGACAGGAACGCTGGCTGGCCGATAACGGCATCGACCTGCTCCGCGGCACCGGCCGCCTCGCCGGTCCCGGCGTCGTCGAGGTCGACGGCGTGCGGCACACCGCCAGCCACATTGTCCTCGCCAACGGCGCCGATCCCGTCGTGCCGCCCGTCCCGGGCCTGCGCGGGCTCGACGGCGTCTGGACCAGCCGCGAGGCGACGTCCATGAAGGCCGTCCCGCGCCGCCTGCTTATCCTCGGCGGCGGCCCTGTCGGCGTCGAAATGGCCCAAGCCGTGCGCCGATTCGGTGGCGAGGTGGCAATCATCGACAGGTCCGCCCACGTCCTCGGCCGGGAGCCGGCGCCGCTGGGCGAGGCCCTCGGCGAGGTATTGATTGGTGATGGCATCGAACTCGTGCTGGCGGCCAGTTCCACCGCGGCACGGCGAGATCGCGGGGACTACGTTGTCGAGATCGACGGCCAACGCGAGTTGCGCGGCGACCGGCTGCTCGTCGCCACGGGCAGGCGCCCGCGTATCCAGGCGATCGGCCTGGAGACCGTGGGCGTCGAGCCAGATTCGCACGGAGTCCCGGTCGATGCCCACCTTCGCGTGGCGGACGGGCTCTGGGCGATCGGCGACGTCACCGGGATCTGGCCGCTGACCCACGTAGGGAAGTACCAGGGCGATGTCGTCGCCGCGAACATCCTGGGTGAGCCGCGGGAGGCAAACTACGAGGCCGTTCCCCGGGTCACCTTCACGGACCCGCAAGCCGCGGCGGTCGGCGCCGTCGACGGCCGCTTCAGCGCCACCGTCCCCGTCTCCGAGGTGTCCAAGGCTGCGACCTACACACGTGCTTACGCCGAGAGCAATGGCTTCCTGACCCTCCTCAGCGACGGCGAACGGCTGACCGGTGCGTACGCCCTCGGCCCGGAGGCCGGCGAGTGGCTGCAGCAGGCGACACTGGCGATCCGGGCCCACGTTCCGCTCGATGTGCTGAGGGACACGATCCAGCCGTTCCCGACGTTTTCGGAAATCTACGTCTCCGCGCTGAAGGCACTCCGCGAGGAAATCGCGGCCGCCCGCAGGCCGGTTGGCGCTGGACCATCCCCGACGGAATGAGAGGAGGCGATCCGATGAGCACCGCAGCTCGCTGTCGCCGGCTAAGGCCGAAGCCTGGACGGGTTGACTTTCCAGGGGTCCCTCTGCCGATTCTCGGTTTGGGTCGTGAGCTAAACGTGGAATCCGATCGAGACATGGACTGATTGGACGGCGCTCGCTCCCTCTCCGACCGCTGCGGCGACGCGCTTCATTGAGCCCTTGCGGACGTCGCCCGCGGCGAACACCCCGGGGATGCTGGTTTCAAAGGGCAGCGGCCGTCGACCGAGAGACGACCAGCTTCCACCGAGTTCCGACAGGTCCAGGTCCGAGTCGGTCAGGATAAATCCTTCGTCGTCGAGCGCGACTCCGTTCAGCCAGGCGGTTGCGGGAACTGCGCCGATGAAGCAGAAGAGTCCCGCGCACTCGACAATCGCCCGGATTCCCGAATCCCTTGCCGTTATCTCAACAGCAGCGAGGTGGGTTTGACCCTGGAGGCCCGATACCTCTGTCGCGGTGTGGATAGAGACCAGCGGTTCGGCGGCCAGCCGGTCCACAAGATAGCGGGACATGTCAGCTGCGAGATCAGCACCGCGAACGACGAGATGGACGGCGCTTCCGCGCGACGCGAGATACAGCGAAGCCTGACCGGCCGAATTCGCGCCGCCGACAACTGCGACCGGCTTACCGGCACACCATTTGGCTTCGAGTTCAGTTGCAGCGTAGTAGATTCCGGCGCCTTGGAACTTCTCCCAGTCCGTCAGGGGCAGAGACCTGTACCTGGCGCCGGTGGAGATGATCACGGCGCGGCTTTCGAGGCTGGTGCCGTCGGTCAGCGCGAGACGGATTACGCCGGTGTCAACGTCGAGTGCTGTGACCCCGCACGGTGCCGATAGCTGAGCGCCGAACTTGAGTGCCTGCACGATCGCCTTCCCTGTCAGGTCAGTCCCGCTTATGCCCGTGGGGAACCCGAGATAGTTCTCGATTCGCGAACTTGCCGCAGCTTGTCCACCAGGACCGATCGCGTCGAACAAGACAGTTGCGAGCCCCTCAGATGCACCATAGACCGCAGCGGCAAGGCCCGCCGGGCCTGCGCCAATCACTGCCAGATCCACCTTTTGGTCGGCCGCTCGACGGTATGAGAGTCCGAGTTCGCGGGCCAAGATCTTTGCAGTCGCGCGGCGCATCACGTTGCCGGGAGTGATAACGACCGGGAGGTCCCCCGTCTCGGCCTGCACGGCCCGCATGAGTGCCTGCCCGGCAATGGAATCAGCTTCAAAATAGAGATGGGTGAGTCGCAATCGCGCCGCGTATGTCCGCAGTTCCAGTGAAGCTGCGGACAGACGGCTACCGACGATCTCCACGACTCGGGCGGCTGCGTTGCTGCGAAGGAGTTCTCTCCGCGCGAGAAAGGCGCGCAACAGAATATCGGAAAGCTCGGCGTCCTCAGCCATCAGCCGACGAAACTGGGCCGGTGGAATCCTATGAATTCGTCCTGCTTGCACCACCAGCCCCGTCAGGTACACGGCTTGACCGGTGAGCAGGCTCAACTCACCTATGAAACGGCCCGGCCCATGGCTGACCACGACCTCCTCGGGTGCATCGTGGGTGGCGGCCCGGATCAGATCCACCGCTCCCCGCTCAATGACGATGAGATCATATGATTCGTCGCCTGCCCGGAACACGGTGTCGCCGACGGCAACGTCTTGCACGACAGCGTAGGTCCTGAGGCGTCTGATTTGCTCGGCTGAGAGGACCGGGAAGGCGACACCTGAGTTCGCTTCGAAGGGGTTTTCTTTGGTCATCGGAAACCATTCTCAGTGATGGGACGCGGGTGATTCCCGCAGGCCGGAGAACGCCCGCTAGCGCTGGTGTGGCGGAGGCCCGACGTCGAGAACGGTTAGCAGGTCACCGAGCCTAACGTCGAGAGATGCTCCGACCTTCGTAATATCAGAGTTGTCAAAGCTTGCCAACGCCTGAGAGGCCTGCCGCGCGCGCCTAGAAGGCCTGCCCGGTCGCCCGGATCATCACCTCGGAGATGTCGACGCCGCCCGGTTGGTTCAGCGCCCATAGCATGGCGCCGGCCACTGATTCAGGTTTGATGGCGGCGTCGGGTGCTTCCTTCCACAGGGGTGTGTCCACGTGGCCGGGAGCGATGTGCAGGACCCGGACGCCGGTGCCCACAAGCTGTTGACGGAGCGATTCAGCGTAGCCGGTGACTGCCCACTTCGTGGCGGTGTACAGGTTGCCGGGGTAGACCTTGCGGCCTGCTGTGCTGCCCATCAGTACGAAGTGGCCGCGGTTGGCGGTGAGCTGGGGCAGGGCGGCCTTGGCCAGGATTGCCGGGCCATAGACGTTGGTGAGGACCATGTCCCGCCAGCGCTCCGGGTCGCCGTCGGCAAGATCGCCGGATGCCGAGAACCCGGCGTTGGCCACTGCCACGTCCAGCCCTCCCATCGCGTCGACGGCATCGGCCACCGCACCACGGGTCTGCTCCCAGTCCCCCGCGTCGGCAACCCCGCCTTGGACGTTCCCCAGCGCCGAACACGACTCGACGAACGCAGCCAGCCGTCCCGCGTGGCGCCCGGTGGTGAACACGGAGTGTCCGGCGCGGAGGGATTCGCGGACCAGGGCGGCACCGATCCCGCTGGTGCCGCCCGTGACGAGGATCCGCATCAGGCGCCGCTCCGACGCCGGAACCGGGTTGTCATGAGGGGTCCGCGATGCCGACGTACCGTGTCTCCAGGAATTCCTCGATGCCTTCGGTTCCACCTTCGCGGCCCAGTCCGGACTGCTTGACGCCGCCGAACGGTGCCGCCGGGTTGGATACGATGCCCGTGTTCAACCCGAACATGCCCACGTCCACGCGTTCGGAGAGGCGGATGCCACGGTTGAGGTCGCGCGTGTATGCGTAGGCCACGAGACCGTATTCGGTGTCGTTGGCCAGCGCGATTGCCTCGGCTTCGGTCCGGAAACTGACCACCGGAGCCACCGGGCCGAAGACCTCCTCGTGCAGGATCCGCGCGGTGGCCGGCACATTGGTGAGGACCGTGGGCGGGTAGAAGTGGCCGTCGCCGCCGGCGGGCGCACCGCCGGTGAGGGCCGTCGCTCCCCCGGCGACGGCGTCGCGGACGAGTTCGTCGACCTTGGCCAGGCTCTTGGCATCGATCAGGGGCCCGATGTTGGTGCCCTCCGCCGAGCCGCGGCCCAGCTTGAGGCCGCCCATCCGTTCCGCGAGGCGCTGGCTGAACTCGTGAGCCAGTGATTCGTGCACGATGAACCTGTTGGCGGCCGTGCAGGCCTCGCCCATGTTCCGCAGCTTGGCCAGCATCGCCCCGTCCAGGGCAGCGTCGAGGTCTGCGTCCTCGAACACCAGGAACGGGGCATTGCCGCCGAGTTCCATCGAAGTCCGCAGCACCTGGTGCGCGGAGTCGGCGATGAGCTGTTGGCCGACTCCGGTGGATCCGGTGAAGGAAAGTTTTCGCAGTCGGCTGTCCCGGATGAGCGGGCCGGTGACGTCCCCTGGGCGGGTGGTGGGGATGACGTTGAGGACACCCGGCGGCAGTCCCGCATCGCGGAAGACGTCGGTCAGCAGCAATGCCGTGAGCGGTGTCAGGTTGGCGGGCTTGAGCACCATGGTGCAGCCGGCCGCGATGGCAGGGGCGATCTTGCGGGTGGCCATGGCGAGCGGGAAGTTCCACGGGGTGATGAACAGGCATGGCCCGACTGGGCGCTTGGTCACCAAAAGCCTGGACTTGCCGTCCGGTGCGGTGGAGTAGCGGCCCGACACGCGCACGGCTTCCTCGGAGAACCAGCGCAGGAATTCGGCGCCGTAGGCCACTTCGCCGCGTGACTCGGCCAGCGGCTTTCCCATCTCCAGGGTCATGGCCAGGGCGAAATCTTCGGCCCGGGCGGTGACCATGTCGAAGGCACGGCGCAGGATCTCCCCACGTTCGCGCGGCGGCGTCGCGGCCCAGGAGTCCTGGGCCTGGGCCGCGGCAGCGAGGGCACGGTCGCCGTCCGCCGGTGACGCGTCGGCGATCCACGCCAACGTGGCGCCCGTGGAGGGGTCCTCCACCGCGGACGTGGCGCCGTCGGACGCGTCCGTCCACGCACCGTTGATGAACAGCTGCGTCGGCAAGGTCGCGAGGAACGCCCGCTCGGCACCGGTCACGCCGGTTTCGGCCAGGGCAGGGGCAAGGGTGTTTTCCACTTAGAGCGCTTTCTCGAGGATGGTGCGGATTTCGGCGGCGGTGGGCGGCACCGGGGTGTTGTTGATGACGGCGTCGGCCAGGGTGTCTTCGACGAGCGAGTCGAGGTCCGCCGTGGTGACGCCGAAGTCCGCCAGCCTCGCGGTCATGCCCACGTCGCGGGCGAGGGCGGCGACGGCGGTGACAGCCGCTTCCGCGTTGGCCTCCACGGTGGCTGCGGTGTCCCCCACCCCGAGGGCGAAGGCGAGCCGGGCGGTCCGGTCCAGGCGGTTGCGCAGGTTGAGCCGGAGCACGTCCTCGATGACCAGGCAGAGAGCGAGGCCGTGCGGGATGTTGAAGCGGCCGCCCAGCGGGTGGGCGATGGCGTGAACCAGTCCCAGCCCGGTGTGGGAGAACCCGACTCCGGCGATGTGGGAGGCCAGGAGCAGCTGGGACCTGGCCTCGATATCCGTTCCGTCGGCGACGGCGCGGGGCAGGAACTCGGCGACCATGGACACGACCTGCAGCGCGATGCCGTCCGAGTACGGGTTCTGCCGGATGGATGAGTAGGACTCGACGGCGTGCGTCAGGGCGTCCATGCCCGTCGCGGCAGTGGCTTTAGGCGGCAGGCCCAGGGTCAGTTCCGGGTCAAGCACGGCGGCCTTGGGCAGGGCCGATTCGTGGCCGACGTAGAACTTGCGGTGGGCGTCGACGTCGGTGACCACACCGAAGGCGTTGACTTCGGCGCCGGTGCCCGCCGTCGTCGGGACGGCGACGATGGGCAGCGCCGGGTTCGCGAAGTGATTGCTGTAGTCCAGACCGGCGCCCCGGGCCGGGTTGACGGCGCCGAGGGATATTCCCTTGGCGGCGTCCATGGAGGACCCGCCGCCCACCGGGACGAGGACGTCCACGCCGGTGGAAGCAGCAAGGTCGGATCCGGCGTCGACGCAGGTGGTGGTGGGGTTGGGGGTGACACCGTCGAACACGGTGACGGCCAGCCCGGCAGCTTCCAGGGAGGTGCGGACCGCCGCCACAACGTCCGTTCCCGCGAGGAACGGGTCGGTGACGATGAGTACGGACTTGCCGCCCAGCGAGGCAACAATTCCGCCGACTTCGGCCACCCTGCCGCGACCGAAGTAGGCGGTAGGTTTAGGGTCCAATGTCAGCTCAGTGGAAGCCAGCTCGGCATGGATCTGCAGTCGGGTGTGCATGTCAGGCTCCTTCTGTTGCGGCGCTGGTGCCGGTGCGCAGCTGCACGCCGATGGCGTCTTCGTAGAGTTTCACGGGGGTCATCTCGCCGGCCATATCGCCGTAGAGGGCCCTGGCCCGGCGGTAGAGCTGTTCCACGAGGGAGGACAGTTCCACCGGGACGCCCACAGAACGGGCCAGGTCCACCGACAGGCCGAGGTCTTTGCAGGCCAGGGCGATGGCGAAGCCCTCGTCGTAGTCGCCGTGGTTGAGGATGGACAAGACGTCGTTTTGGACGAAGTTCGAGTTGGCCGGGCTGGCAATGATGGCCTGGCGGAGGACTTCGAGATCCACACCTGCTTTGACGCCGGTGCTCAGGACTTCGGCCGTGGCCACAAGGTGGGAGAACCACAGCTGGTTGATCATCAGCTTCACGGCGTAGCCGGCACCGTGGCCGCCGACGTGCAGGATCCGCTCGGGGTCGCCCATGGCTTCGAAGACCGGGCGGAGCCGGTCGACGTCGCCGGTTTCGCCGCCAATGAAGATCTGCAGCATGCCGCTCGCGGCGCCCACGGCCATGCCGCTGACCGGGGCGTCCAGGACGCGGATGCCGCGGGCGGCGCCGGCCTCGCGGACCCTGTTGGCCACATCGGGAACGGAGGTGGACATGTCCACCCAGGTGCCGCCGTCGGGCAGTCCGTCCAGAATGCCGCCGGGAGCCATCGCCACCGATTCGACGTGTTTGGGTGTGGGCAGCATGGTGATTACGACGTCGGAGCCGGCGGCGACGGCCGCGGCGCTGTCCGCCCACTCGGCGCCGTTGGCGAGCAGATCCGCGGCGGATTCCTTGCGGACGTCGTTGACGATCAGCTGGAAGCCGGCCGCCTGCAGGTTCCGGGTCATGCCGGAGCCCATGTTGCCCAGGCCGATGAAGCCGATGCGGGCGGTTCCGGGCAGCAACGGCTGGGTTCGGGCGCTGACGGAGGGCTGGTGGGTTGTTGCAGTCATATCAGGTCTCGTTTCAGGAAGTCAGGCATCGTCCAGGGCTGCATCGCCGAGGTTGATCCAGGTGGTTTTCAAAGCCGAGTAGGCATCCAGGGCGTGCAGCGAGCGGTCCCTGCCGAAGCCGGATTCCTTGAAGCCGCCGAAGGGGGTAATGATGTCGGCGACATCGAAGGTGTTCACCCAGACGGTCCCGGCCCGCAGTTCGCGGGCCGCCGCGTGGGCCTTGGTGATGTCCTGGGTCCAGATGCTCGCGGCCAGGCCGTACTTGGTGTCGTTCGCCATCCGGATGCCCTCCGCGGCGCCCCGGAAGGTGCTGACGGCCAGGACCGGTCCGAAGATTTCCTCCTGCCCGATGCGCCCGGCGTTGTTGACCCTGTCCAGGACCGTGGGTTCGAGGTAGTAGCCGGTTTCGACGCCTGCCGGCCGGACTTGGGTGCCGCCGCTGGCGACGCTGATGCCCTCGGAATCGGCGATTTTGTAGTAGCCCAGAATGCTTTCCAGCTGGCTGTCGTCGATGATTGCGCCGATCTGGGTGGCGGGGTCCAGCGGGTCGCCCAGTTGCAGCGAGCGGCCCACTTTGATGACCTCTTCCAGCAGTTCGTCGTGGACGCGTTCGTCCACCAGCAGGCGTGATCCGCCGTGGCAGGTCTGGCCGGCGTTGTAGAAGATTCCCCAGGCGACGGCGGAGGCACAGGCGGCGATGTCGCCGACGTCGTGCAGCACCACTTGGGGCGATTTTCCGCCCAGTTCCAGGGCCACTTGCTTGCCGTTGGACTCCGAGGCGTAGCGCTGGAAGTACCTGCCCACCTCCGGGGACCCGGTAAAGGTGATCTTGTCCACCAGCGGGTGGCGGCCCAGGGCGGCGCCGGCCACTTCGCCAAGGCCGGGGATGACGTTGAAGACGCCGTCGGGGACGCCGGCTTCGCTGGCCAGTTCGGCCAGGCGGAGGGCGCTGAGGCTGGTCTGCTCGGATGGTTTGAGGACCACGGAGTTGCCGGCGGCGAGGGCCGGGGCAACCTTCCACGCCGTAATGATCAGCGGGTAGTTCCAGGGCACCACGGCCCCGATCACGCCGAGCGGTTCACGGGAAATGATGGCGAGGGCGTTGCGCGGGGTGGGCGCGACGTCGTCGTAGATTTTGTCCAGCGCTTCGGCGTACCAGCGGAAGGTGCGGGCGCAGCTGGGGACGTCGACGCCGAGGGCGTCGCTGATCGGGTGGCCGCTGTCGGTGGATTCGAGCAGCGCGAGTTCCTCGAGATTTTCGAGGATCAGGTCGGCGAGCCGGATCAGGACCTGCTGGCGGTGCCGGCGGTCGGTCCGCGACCATACCCCGGATTCGAACGCACGGTGGGCCGCCTGCACGGCGTCGTCGACGTCCTGCTCGGCTGCGGCCGCCACGTGGGCGGTCACGGAACCGTCCCGGGGTGACACTGTGGGGAAGGTCCCGGCGTCGTGTGCGCTGCGGAAACTGCCGTTGATGAACAGTCCCGTGGCCGGCCGCTGGGCGGCGGCCCGTGCGATCCAGTCGTTTTTTGTTGCTGTCATTGCCTGTTCCTTAGACCGTGTATTTCTTGACGGCGTCGTAGTCGATGACGGCGCCCAGGCCCGGCAGGTCCGGGACCCGCAGCGTGCCGTCGCTGTCGATGTCCAGCGGCTCCATGAAGAAGTCGCGGCGCTCCGGGGTCCACCCGGGCGGATCGTACGGGAACTCCAGGTATGGTCCGGCGTCCACGCCGGCAGCCACGTGCAGGTTTGCCAGCAGTCCGAGGCCGTTGCTCCAGGTGTGCGGGGTGAAGAAGCGGTGTTTGAGGTTGGCTGTTTCGGCCACCTGCCGGGCCCTGTACATGCCGACGGCGAGGGCGACGTCGGGCTGGTAGATGTCGTACGCGTCGGCTTCGACCAGGGCCATCATTTCGCCCATGCTGCGGACCATTTCGCCGCCGGACACCTGGATGCCGGTCTGTTCGCGCACGCGCTGCGCGCCCTTGATGTCGGCCTGCGGGAGGGGTTCTTCCAGCCAGCGGACGTCGAGTTCGGCCAGCTGGGAGGCGAGTTTGTGCACTTTGGACAGTTCCAGGGCCGGTTCGATGTCACCGCTCATGCGCCACATCTGGTTCAGGTCCACCATGAGGTCGAAGTCGCTGCCCACGGCTTCGCGGGCGGCCCGGACAGACTCAACGCCTTCTTCGAGGCGGTCCCGGGCGATGCGGATCTTCATGGCCTTAAAGCCACGGTCTTTGGCCGCCAGCGCGGATTCTGCCCGGGCGGCCGGTGCCTTCAGTTCGCCGGACGAGGCGTAGGCCAGCAGCTTGTCGCGGGCGCCGCCGAACAGGGTGGCGACCGGGAGTCCGGCTACTTTGCCGATGATGTCCCAGAGTGCGGCTTCGAGGGGCCAGTAGCGGCCGCCGTGGAAGTTGATTGTTTCGATCCGGCGGACCTGGTTGAGGATGGCCATCGGGTCGGTGCCGATGAACAGGTGCTCGTAGGCGTCGAAGCCGTCCATGGTGTCGCCGGAGCCGACGCCGGTGATGCCTTCGTCGGTGTCCACTTCCACCAGGGTGGCGGGGAAAGAGGTCCGGGGCTCCGGGTCCCAGGCCGCGCTGAAGGGAGGGTCAAGGGGCAGGACCATGCGGGTCAGCCGGATTGCGGTGATCTTCATTGTTGTCAGCCTCGCGGAGTGAAGAAGGGGTTGGACGGGGAGTTGCGCGCGTCAATCACAGCCGCCGTGGCGGGGAGCCGGTGTGCACCGTTGGCGAGTGCGGTGCGGACGGATTCGCGGTTGTTGCGGTAGACGGCTTCTTCGTCGTCGGCGTCGGGGTTGACCCACACCGCCGCGATGACTACGTGTGAGTCGGCCTGTTCCACGGTGACGGTTCCGGCGGCCAGCGCGTCGGCGACGCCGGCAGCGATGCCTGCCTGCGCCGCGCCCCAGATCAGGAGGCCGTGCCTGTCGCTGGCGGGGGCCGCCTTTGTGACGAAGAGGGTCAGCGGCTTGACCGGGAGGGATGGCCGCAGGACGGTGACGAACGGGACGTGACCCGCGCTGGGTGTGGCGAGTGCCGTTGCCCAGGCGGTGCCGGCGGGCCCGTTCCTGTGGCCCAGAACGGTGTTCACGTGGGCTGCGTTGGCGCCGTCGCCGATGAAGGATTCGCCGATCTGCACGTCTGCCTGGTTCGCGTGCTGCGTCTGCGCCTGGCCCTCGGTCTGTGTTTGGGTGGTCATGGTTAGATCAGTCCCTCGGATTCGAGCCATTCCTTGGCGATTTGGTCCGGATCTTCTCCGTCGACGTCGGCCTTGGCGTTGAGCTGCTGCATGACTTGGGTGGTGAGCTTCGGGGAGACCTTGGCCATGATGTCGGCGATGGCCGGGTACTTGGCCAAGACGTCAGCCTTGATGGTGAGGGCGCCCTGGTAGATGGGGAAGAAGTGCTTGTCGTCCTCCATGACCGTGAGTTTCAGGGCCGCGATCCGGCCGTCGGTTTCGAAGACTTCGCCGAAGTTGCAGTCCTGGCCCTTCTGGGTGGCGGTGTAGATGACGCCGGTGTCCAGCATGGAGACTCTCGCCTCCGGGCTGAGCCCGTACTGTTTCTGCAGTCCGGGCCAGCCGTCGTCGCGGGTGGAGAATTCGCTCTCCATGCAGAAGGTCTGCTCTTTCGCCGGGAGTTTCGCAACGTCGGAGAGGGATTTGATGTTCAGTTCCTTGGCTTTGTCTTCCCGGATGGCGAAGGCGTAGGTGTTGTTCAGCGGTGCGGGGTCCAGCCAGGCGATGCCCTTCTTGGCGTCGGCGGCCTTGACGGCGTCGAACATCTCCTGCTTGTCCTTCAGCGGGGTGGTCTGCTTGTTGTAGGTGATCCAGGACGTGCCGGTGTACTCCCAGTAGCCGGCGAACTGACCGGTTTCAAAGGCGGTGCGGACGTTGGCTGAGCCCACCACGCTCGTGTTGGTGGTGGTTTCGGCGCCATGGGCGTTGAGCACCTGGCTGGTGATGTGAGACAGGATGAACTGCTCGGAGAAGTCCTTGGCGCCGAAGACGCCGGTCAGCCCTGCCAGTTCCTTGCCTTTGCCGTCGCTGGTGGCGGAGGAGGCGGATCCGCCGCAGGCGGTGAGGCCCAGTGCGGCGACGACGCCGGTGGCCAGGAGGGCGAGAACGGGTTTCTTCATGATGGGGTCCTTTGGGGTGGTGGGAAGCAAGGGTCAGGTGCCTTTGGGCTTGAGGAGGTCCTCGGCGAGGCCGGCAAGCCAGTCGATGGTGAGGGCGATGCAGGAGACAACTACGGCGCCGGTGATCAGGACCGGCCAACGCTGAAGTTTGAGGCCGTTGACGATCATGTCGCCCAGCCCGCCGGCGTTGATGAAGGTGGCAACGGTGGCCACCCCCACGCAGAAGACCAGGGCGGTGCGCAGTCCAGCCACGATCACGGGGATGGCCAGCGGCAGTTCTATCCGGGCGAGGACCTGCAGCGGGCGCATGCCCATCCCCCTGGCCGCTTCGGTGAGGCTTGAATCGACCTGCTGCAGGCCCACCAGGGTGTTCCGCAGGACAGGGAGGACGGAGTAGGCCACCAAGCCCACCAACGCCACTTCGAAGCCGAGTTTCCAGACGATGGCCAGCAGGATCACCAGGCCGATGGCCGGCGTGGACTGGCCCACGTTGGCGACGCCGAAGACCACGGCGTGGACGGTTTTAGAGTGGATCCGGCTGAGCGCGATGCCGGCCGGGATGGCAATGGCGGCCACGATCGCCGACGCCACCACCGTCAGCCGCAGGTGCTCGAAGGTCCGGTCCTGCAGGTACTGCCAGTTCAGGGTCCGCAGCTCAATGGAATCCAGCGAGAGCGAGGAAATCCACAGGAACAGGGCAAGGAGGGCCACGGCGATGACGATCGGCGTGCCGAACCGTTTGACGGAGAAGTACTTTCCGCGCCGGTTGGACGCTGTTCCGAATGCCGTGGAAAGGTCGCGGGTGGCCTGGGCTGTCATGGCCGGACTCCCCCGGCAAGGGCACCCGCGGCAAGGGCCGGTGGAAGGATCTCTGCGCCCAGAACGGCAGAGATCCTTTCGATGTCGATAGACCCAACCACCCGGCCCTGCGCGTTGATCACGGCCACGGGGGTTCCGCCGGAGAGCACCAGGGAGTCCAGGGCGTCGCGGAGGGAATCATTGACGCTGACTTCGATGGCTCCGCGGACGGCGACGCTCGGGCCCAGGTCTGCCTGGTGGACGGGGATGAGGCCGAGGCGCTTGAGGGCCGCGCCCTGGCCAACGAACTGGGAGACGTAGTCGTTGGCGGGGTTGGCCAGGATGTTCGCCGGAGTATCGAACTGCTCTATCTGGGAGCGTTCGGACAGCACCGCGATCCGGTCTCCCAGCCGGACTGCCTCATCGAAGTCGTGCGTGACGAAGACAATCGTTTTGCTCAGCTTTTCCTGCAGCCGAAGGAATTCGGTCTGCAGTTTTTCCCGGGTAATGGGGTCTGTGGCGCCGAAGGGCTCGTCCATGAGCATGACGGGCGGATCGGCGGCGAGGGCCCGGGCCACGCCGACGCGCTGCTGCTGGCCGCCAGAGAGCTGCCTGGGGTAACGGGAGGCGTACGTTTTGGGGTCGAGTTCGACAACGGAGAGGAGCTCTTCGACGCGGGCCTGGGTCTTGTTCCTGTCCCAGCCGAGCAGTCTGGGGACCACGGCGATGTTCTCGGCGATGGTCATGTGGGGGAACAACCCGATCTGCTGGATCACGTAGCCGATCCGGCGTCGGAGTTCGTTCGGGTTCAGGGAGAGGACGTCTTGGCCGTCGATGGTGATGGACCCGGAGGTGGGCTCGATGATGCGGTTGATCATCTTCATGGTGGTGGTTTTTCCGCAGCCTGACGGTCCCACGAACATGATCAGTTCACCGGGCGCGATGTCCATGGAGAAGGAGTCGACGGCGGGCCCCGCCTGGCCGGGATAGGTCTTGGTGACGTCTGTGAGGACGATCCGGGCGCCGGCGGCCGGACGGGAGATGGATTCAGACACGAAGTCCCCTTGAGGTAGTGAGGCGGCGGATGAGCACAAACGCTCCATCCAGCAGGAGGGCAAGGACGATCACGCCGACGGTGCCGACGATCGCGAAGTTGAGGGCGTTTTTGGAGCCGAGGCTGGACAGGCCTTTGAAGATCATTTCGCCCAGGCCGGGGCCGCCCACGTAGGCCGCGATGGCGGCGATGCCCATGGAGAGCTGCGCGGAGACGCGCACACCGGTGAGGACAACGGGCCACGCCATGGGCAGCTGGACGCGGAAGAGGGTTTTGACCCTGCCCATGCCCATGCCGAGGGCGGATTCGGAGACGGCGGGCGGCACCTCACGCAGGCCCACCACGGTGTTGCGGATAATGGGGAGCAGTGCGTAGAACGCCAGGCCCACCACCGTGGGGGTCCAGCCGAGTCCGAGGACAGGAATGAGGATTGCCAGCAAGGCCATGGACGGGATGGTCAGGCCCACGCCCGCTCCGGCAATGGCGACCGAGCGGCTCACGGGCTTGTCCCAGACAAGAACTCCGATACCGACGCCGACCACCGTGGCGATCAGCAGGGAAACCAAAACAACCACAAGGTGCTCGGTGGCGGATTCGGCGATGTCCGCCGATCTCTTCGTGAGGAACGTACCGAAGTCCGAGAAGAACGAGTCGTTCAACGTGATCCTCCTTTTCACTTCGTCGGGTCAAGGATCATGGCCCACATCTGCGTGAGCCGTGCCACAACCGTAGAGCCACGGTTCCCTTTTGCGCAATGCGAGTTGTTGATATGTCAACGCGGCATTGGTAGGGTCATCCTGTGACTGATTCTTCGAACCGCACCCCTGGAACAACCGCCCGTCCCGCGCGCCGCAACTCCTCCGGACTTCGGCGCGACCTCGAATTGCTGGAGATCCTGGGCTCCCCCGAAGCCGTCGCCGCCTCAGGCCTTGGCGTGAGCAAGGTCGCCGAGATCGCCGGCCGGGACAAGGCCCAGGTCTCCCGCACCCTGGCCACGCTTGCCGAAGCCGGCCTGGTCAACAGGGATCCGGAAAGCCTGCTGTATACCCTCGGCTACGGGCTCTACGCACTGGCCGCCAGGACCGCCGAGGCCAGGATGGTCAGCGCATCCGCGCCGTACCTCAAACGGGTCTCCGCTGCCACGCACGAAACGACGCACCTGTGCGTGCTGCGCGGCGGCACGGTGCTGACGCTCAAGAGCGAAATGTCCAACCACACCTACCGGGCCCTGGGGTGGGAAGGTGTCAGCGTCGATGCCTGGGGAACCTCGGCGGGCAGGGTCCTGGTGAGCGACTGGGACCAAATCGCTCTCCGCGACTGGTATGACAGCCACGCCGACCAGGCTGCCGGGCCCCACCGACCCGCACAACAGGAACTGTCCCCGTTGGCGCTGGAGGCAGGCCAGGGCGCGGCAACAGGACACATTCCTTCCAAAATCAGGACCTTCGAGGACCTCTGCGAGGAGATCGCCCTCATCCGCCGGCGCGGCTATGCCGTGGTGGACGAGGAGTTTGAACTCGGGGTCGTCGGCGTCTCAGCACCCGTGTACGACTTCAAGCAGCGGGTCGTGGCCGCCTTCAACGTCAGCGCCCCCAAACAACGCTTCGGCCGCCACCTCGAGCAGGCCGGAGCCCTCGCGGCAAAAGTCGCCTTGGAGTTTTCGGCAACCCTTGGCGCCCCCAGCGGAACCATCCCGGCTATTCAGGTGCGGCGGTGAAGACTGGAACCGCCAATACCGAGCAGCCCCATGGTGCAGCTCACACGATATGGGCCCGGCTCTAAGTGGTCTGCAGACCCCGCGCCTGAGGCTCACGACACCGCTGACTCGGGACCGGTCTGCGCGGCCGCCGCCCTGAGGATCCACGTGCGGAACTCCACCGCGAAGTGTTCCAGGTGCTGCTGGATTACATCCGGCCCGCAGGTGACGGGCAACGTGACCGAAAGTATCGCGGTGAACCCGTCGGGTTCCTCATTGAACGCGTTCGCGATCGAGCCGACGACGGTTCCGTCTTCGAGGAGCATCTGGGATCGGCGGCCGGCCGGCTTCGCGGTGGTGCCGGACGGCAGCGTCTCCTCGACCACGACGCTGTCATCCCACTCGCGCATGAAGAATGAGCAGACGTACTCCCCGAGCGTTTCGACGATGTTCACGGCGCGTCCCGGCTCCGCGTGAATCGAGTAGTGCTCTGGATGTCCTGCCAGCATGACGTCCTCGCGGCCGAAGGCGTGTGCGAGCCAACCGGTGAACTGCGCTGCCGTGATGCCGTGTGCGCGGAGCCTTGTGGTACCGGTCGTCTCCTGACCGCCGGAACGTTCGACGTTGGTCCGGAGGAAGGCGTCGCCGGCCGCGATCTCGTCGCGCAGGAGTTCCACAAGATATTCGCGGCCGAGCTTCCCCTTCAGCAGTCCCAGTGCTCTGCGGGCGGAGAACAGTTCGAAGCCGTCGATGCTGTCGTCGGTGTCCTCACCGACGAGGCGCACCCAGTGGTCTGGCGCGGATTCCACGGGCGCGTTGGTGTCGATGTTCATCGTGGTCCATCCGTCCTCCGAGCGCTCCAGCTGCGGTTCGAGGTCCTGGATGGGCAGCTGCAGGTACGAGGCGTGCTCGCCGCCGGTGTGGATGACGTGCCTGCCGGTGTTGGCGCCGACGTACTCGCGGATAGCCGGCATCAGGGTGCCGAGCAGGTTGCGGGAGCTGATGATGAAGCGCAGTTGCTCGCCGGGGTGGAACGCGAGACCGATTGGGAACAGGTCGATCTCGATCTCGACGATTTCGCCGGGCGAGAGCTTCTGGACCCGGTCGAAGCTGTGCGCCGGGATGTCGGTCGTAGTCAGTGCTTCATCGAGGTGGCGCGCCGAGACGCGCAGCCGCCCATCGGATCCTTTGTACCTGAGGATGGTCGCTCCGTGGTCGGTGAGGTCGTGGGCCATTGCGCTCTGGTTGGGGACGGTGAAGGCCTGCAGTGGGGTTCCGTAGGCGTCGAGCTTCTGCACCAAAACGAACAGGTCCATGTCGTCGGCGCCGTCGGCTTCGACCCAGAGGTGCGCTTGGGGTAGCCGACCATCACTGTCTCCTGATCGAACCGGGTCAGGAATGAGACCGCGTTCGGGTTAGCTGCAACGTCGTAGCCTGCCGTGGACTCCCGGGCCGGCACGTCGGTGGTCAAGGTGCGCGAGCGGGCGTCGAGGTAGAACTTCGTGGACACGACGTCCTTTGGCGGGAATGCGTCCGCGGGTACCCCGGTCTGGTCGCCGCCTTCGAGGTCGAGGACTGAATAGCGCACACGCGGCGTGGTTTCCCAGCCGTTGTTCTCATCTTTCAAGTAGCGGTCGAAGAATCGGCGCAGGTCCTCTACGTTGGCTTCGTCGTAGTAGTCCGGCCATTCCTGTCCGTTGTGGATCCGCAGCCATTTTTCCTCTGAAGCGATTCGGCGCCAGGCGCGGAACGTTCCCGCCGTGTGGAGTGTGTTCGAGTAGCTGGCCACGATGTACGCCGGTACGGTGATGCGGTCAAAGGCGGGAATCTTGTTCTCCCACAGCTCGTTCATCAACGGGTAACGCGCCGCTTCGGAGAGGATGTCTTCTTTCTGGTTCCTACCGAAGAAGCTGCCTTCCTGCAGCTGCTGAGCGAAGCCGGTATCGGGCATGCCGCCGCGCATCACAAGATCACGGTAGACATCACTCACGCCCTCCCACGGGTTGATCGCCGCCAAGTGTGGTGGCTGCTCGGCCGCTGTGAACCACTGAGAGGCGGCCAGGTAGGACGTTCCGCTCATGCCCACCTTGCCGGAGCACCAGGACTGTTCCGCGAGCCACTCGATCAGGTCGTAGCAGTCGCGCCCTTCCTGGCGATCCCAGAGCACGCTGTCGCCCTCGGAGTCGACCACGCCGCGGATATCTGGGTTGCAAACCGCGTACCCCCGCGCGCACCAGTAGGCCGGATCCGGGGCCTCGAACTTTTCCAGACCTGAGACGATGCTGTTGTCCAGGCCTACCAGGCCGAAGACCCCCATCACGCTGGCAGAGGTTCCTTGGCCTTTGCCGTACGGGCTCCACGCCACGATGACCGGCACGATTTCAGCACCGACGGGACGAAATACGTCGACGTGGATCGTCACACCGTCGCGCAAGTCGACGGCAACATCCTTCTCGAAAACAACATCGACCGGCAGAGGCCGGAACTGAGGCGCTACCTGGAAGCCCGCCTCCAGCGTTCGGGTGCCCGGATCGAAGCCGGTCAGCAGGCCCGTGCGGGCTGCCGGCAGCGGATGGGATGGGACGAATATCTTCTGCTCTGCGCTCATAACGGGCTCCTTTTGGCTCGTGCCCCTGGGACAACTCTCGATTCGATGCGAGCGTACGCCGTCTCAGTCAGTTAAATCAACAGCTGTTGAGAAAACTGTCGGATCGAACTAGATTTGGGGTATGACGATCAACGACAACACGGCACCCAAGGTGCGCCGGGGGCGGCGGCCCGGAACGTCGAACACGCGCCAGGACATACTCGAGGCCGCTCGTGCACGTTTTGCGAACGACGGGTTTGCCGCCACTACGATTCGGCTCGTTGCCGCGGACGCCTCGGTGGATGCATCCCAGGTGATGCAGTTCTACCGCTCCAAGGACGAGCTCTTCGCCGCCGTCATGGCCATTCCGCCCGAGGCGCTTGAGCGGTTCAATACGGCGTTCGAAGGGCCCGACGACGACCTGGGCGAACGGGTCGTCCGCGCCTACCTGGCCGCTTGGGAGGGGGCGCAGGAAGTGTCGGAGCCCCTCATGGCGATGCTGCGCGGTGCGATCGTCAACGAAAGCGCTGCCGAGCAGCTGCGCAGCTTCATCCAGTCCCGGCTCCTCGAGGGAACCCGCCAACGCATGGACACCGACGCCGCGCTGCGCGCGGGCCTCGCCTCATCCATGCTCGTCGGTGTCGTCACGGGCCGGCAGATCATCGGCGTACCCACACTCCTCACGGCAGGAACCGAAGAACTCGTCGCTGTCCTGGCCCCGGCCATCCAACAAATCCTGGTACCGCAACCGCCTCGAGCCGAGCCGGCCATCCGCCCATGAGTCCGTTCGACGCCCACGTGTACTGACGCGAAACTCCCGCCCATCGAAGCGGGGCCGGACGCGAACTCTGCGCCAAGCCCCTCGCGTGAAGTGATCGCCGGGCGACGTTCGCTAACGTCGCGGAGACTCGGCAGCCTGGCCGCCACTCGGGTCTGGCGTCCCCATGCCCTCTGATTGCCTCAGGGCTGGGCCTCTGTGGAGGCGGCGTACGCGTCGGGGTCCGCGCCGCCGGTGCGCCTCACGTCGGACGGCACGGGCTCGTCGTCCGGCCGGTGAAAATAAAGCCACGCCGCGACTCCTGCAGTCACTGCGACAGCTGCCACCCCGGCAATCATCCATGCTTTCCCGGATGCCGTCTGCCACGACGCAACCCTGGCGGGTGCCTTAGCTGGCGGAACAACTTTCGGTGCAACGCGTTTCAAGCCCTCCTGAACACGGGGAGCCAAAGTTTCCACTCCGCCGGCGAGCTCTTCAGCGAGCCGCCGAAGACCGGTCTGGATCATCGGGGAGGCAGACTCAATCCCGGCATCGAGCCCCGCCACCACTCTTTTCAATGCCGCCTCGACCTCGGGAGTGGCCCACTCCCGTCCTTGCGTGAGCTGAGACACGAGATTCTCTGAAAGATGGCGGACCTGATCCGCCTGGGCCGTGGGTTTTGACGTGCGCATGAGGGCCTCCTCGATGTGATGGATTCCCCTAGCCTACGGCGGCCAGCGCCAGCGAAACAGGCCCCCGCCGCCGTCAAACCCGATGGACGCCGCAAGGTGCCCGAGATAACCGAGACCGCCGCCGTCGCCGATCTTCAGTCAGCAGCAGCGCAGCTGAGGTACCTGATCGACGCCGGAATCGGCGTCGACCTGGATGACTACGGGACAGCTTATTCGTCCCCGGTCATCTCGCGGCCCCTTCCCCCCCCGACCAGCTCGACACTGCTCAGCGGGAGAAACAGGCAGGCTGTCACCGACGGCCCACCAACCGGCTGCCCTCTCCTGTTCACGCAGCGTTCACGCCCCGGGCGTAGGCTGGCCGCGTGAAAGAGTTCACAGACGACACCGGCATCCCGTCATGGATCGGGCATCAGGCTGGACCCACCTGCGGACCGGCCAGGCGGTGACCGCAGCCGATTAAGGACACCCTGCGAGCGCCGGAACCATCGATGACATCACCCCGGATGCACTCATCCTCGGGGTCAGGCTGCCCGGGGCCTCCCCGCGCCGCCTGTTCATGTGCACTGACCAGGTGCAAATCCTCCCCATCCACTCAGGCCGCGTGCATCGGGGCGAACCAAGCGCCTCCGGGTCAAGTGAGCCCAGGACTGGAAGGGCATGTCATGGCCGACCCAGGCACACTTTTCAACCATTTGACCTCCGGGCACGGCGTCTTCCTGCTGGACGACCACGAAGTCGTCCGCTTGGGTCTGCGCCGCCTTCTTGCACACGCCGGAATTCCCGTGCTGGGCGAAAGCGCATCCGCGCGGCAGGCGGTGCGGAGGATTCCGGCCCTGCGCCCGCAACTCGCCATCCTTGATGATCACCTCCCGGATGGCACCGGCGCCGACGTGTTCAGGGCTCTCCGGGCCGCCGACCCGTCGATCCGCTGCCTCATCCTGGTCGACACGGCGGACGAGGACGCATTGACGGCGGCGGTGCTCTCCGATGCCTGGGGATGCCTGTCCAAGCAGGATGACAATCGCGAACAGCTGAGGTTGATCCGCCGGGCACTGGCCGGGGGCTTGGCCTTTAGTAACAGGTTCCGGCACCTTCTCCAACAGAGCGGGACCTCCCCTCGGAATCTGCCGCCGGAGAGCAAGCTCCATAGCCTGACCAGGCAGGAAACAAATGCTGTCATAGGCCTCGGTAAAGGGATGAGCAACCGACAGATCGCTCAGGACCTGAAAATCACCGAGAAGTCCGTCAAGAACCTTGTCGCCAGCGCCCTGGCCAAGCTCGGGATGGTCGGCAGAACCCAGGCCGCCGTCCTTATCGCTACCTCGGCGGACCGGACACATGGGCCAGGCTACGGCTACCTCCGATCCTCTGAGATGACCGCCCGAGCCGCTGCCGCGCTGGAGAACTGCACCCACGATGGCGCGGTACCGATCGATGATGCCTCCCGAGCCAAAGCCCTTGGCGCCCTGGCAACGGCACTTACCGATTTCAGGACCGTCCGCAACTGGGCCGAGATCCGCTGAGATGGCTACTACCCCGGCGGCCTTCCCGGGAGGCCGCCCGTCGAACACCCTAGGCGGGTGGCCCGGGATCCGTGATGGCAATGCCCGAGATCCCAGGCGGCCCCGCCATGAAATAGCTGCCCCCTGATTCGAGGGTCAGTCGGGCGGGGCGTCGGACTTCGCAGGGACCAGGTTGACGGGGAGCATGAACGCTGCCACGAGACCGACGAGTCCCAACACGGCGAGGGTGATCATCGCGGCACCGTAGGACCAGGTCAGGAGGATCGTCCCCGCCACGGCGGTGCCGATCGATGAGCCCAGGTTCGACACGCTGCGCGACAGACCGGAGATCTCACCCTGCAGCTCGTCTGGGAAGCTCGACTGGACCAGGTTGACGGATGGGGTCAGCATCGCACCCACTCCCAGCCCGATCAGCAAGAGCCCGGGGGCGAAGGCCCATGCGGTCGGATTCCCTTGCACCATGGCGATGAGCAAGGCGATCCCGCACAGCGTGACGCTGAAGCCGACGATGACCAGAGTGCGTTGGGTGTGCCTTTTCGCGAGCCGCTCTGCCGCGATCGATGAGACGAGGATCCCGGCGGTGGCCGCCGTAAAGATCACACCGGTCTCGATCGCGTTGTACCCGCGCACGACTTGGAGGTAAGCCGACACGGTGAAAGAGGTCCCCAGCAGGATCAGCCATTGCACGTTCTGCGTGATGAGGCCGAGATTCGATGTCCGATTCCGGAAAAGCCCGGTGGACAGCAGCGGCTGCTCGCCTTTACGCTCCTTGGCGCGCACGTGGGCGAAGAACCAGAGCAGAAGCAGCGCTCCGGCCACCATGAAGACCACCATCAGCAACAGGTCGTTGTCCGCCAGCATGATGCCGGTGACGAAGACCACCAGACCAGCGGCAGAGAGGACAGCCCCCATGGAGTCGAACGGCTGACTCGGATCCGCAGGCAACGGGTCCTGCACTGCGCGGCGGCTCAGCAAGATGATGATCACGATGATCAGTGCCTGGAAGATGAAGGCCGCCCGCCAGCTGATCGCGGTGGTGATGAGCCCGCCAATCAGCGGCCCCGCGGCCGCCCCGATTCCTCCCATGCCGCTGATCACTCCGAAGGCCCAGGCACGGGAGGTCACGTCCGCGAACAGCATGGTCGTCAGAATATAGACCGGTGGGATCAGAAGGGCCGTACCGATACCTTCAAGGATCGAGTTGCCGACTATCAGCACGAACAGGTTCGGCGCCGCCGCACTCATCACCGCACCGACCCCGTACAGCGAGAGGCCGATGATGAATAGTCTCTTGCGACCCCAGATATCCGTCAGCTTGCCGCCCGGAATCATCAGCGCGGCCATGACCAGCAAGAAGATCGTGATGGCTGCCTGGATTCCTTCGACGGTTGTGTTCAGATCCTTGCTCATGTCGTTGATCATGACGTTCATGTTCGAGCCCGCGAAGCTGCAGATGAACTGCGCCAAGGCGAGCGGCACGAGGACCCTGCGCAGTTCCTGCTTCGTCCGTCCCGTGACGATGTTTCCGGCCATTCCAAACTCCTTTCGAGGTGTCCGCGATGCCTCCCACGGCCGACCGTCGGAGCGCTGGAGTGGGAGGGTGGCGACCGTCTTACCGGACGGCACAACGGCAGGCGCCTAGGGGCCCTTCAGTCGTTGTTGCCGCGTTCTGGCGATCGGTCGAGGCGGAGCAGATGCCATTGCCAGGCCTCGAGTCGGACGAACAGCCCGTCGCTGAGATCGTTACCGGCGCGATCGAAACTTATTTCCCGGGTCGGGTCCGTCAGCTGCCACCGGTGACCGCGCAGATCCGGCCACGGTGCCCTCACATGACCTGTTGCGGGCGCATCGCTCAGATTGACCACGATCAGCCACCGAGTGGCACCGTCCCAGCTCCAAGCGACGAGATTTTCGAAGCTGTTGTCCCCCGGCCACCCCGACCGTTCACACAATTGCCAGTGACCGTCACGAAACGTCGGGTCAGCGACAGCTGCCAAGAGCCGGCGGTAAAAGGCGGCCAGCTGGTCATCGACCGGCTCGGTGGGGAAGCGACCGAGGAACACCGGAAGGCGTACCCGCCACCCGAGCAGCTGGCCGTGGTGAATGAGCCGTGCCCCGGTCTGGGTCAGTGCCGTCACCGCCGCAGCCTCTTGGCGGCCGGCCGTGAACGCCGACGCGGCCCGGGGCTCGTCGTGATTCTCCACGAACCGGACGAGGGCGTTCTGATAAGCGGGCTCGGCCAGCAGGTGGAGCCTCACCTCGTCGGCACTGCCGGCGAGAAGGCGGTCATACAAACGCTTGTCGTAGCAGTAGTCGAAGCCCTGCTGCATGAGAGACCACTCAAGATCCCAATAGGCTTCCGCGATGAAGGCGAAACCGGGGTGGCTTTCACGAACGGCGCTGATCACTGTAGGCCAGTACTCCGAGCTCGGTGCAGGACCGACCCGAGATCCCCAAGTGCGGGCGAAAATGTCGTTCATGACCAACATCGCCATGTCGCAACGCACCCCGTCGCACTGATCGGCGATCGATTTCACCGTCTCCACCGCCGCCGCTCGCAGGGCGGGGTCGAAGGCGTTGAGCTGCACGACGTCGGGCCACGCCGGGAAGTAGGGGTCCCGCCCGTTGGCGAGCACCCGGCCGCCCACCTCGACGAAGGACGCCGGATCGAGGTCCCGATCCGCGGCGGTCCCCTGTACGAAGAGCTCGGGTGTCCCCGTGGTCCACGGATGATCCGGGGCGACATGGTTGGGCACGAAGTCCAGGATCAACCGGACACCTCGCTCCGCCAGCTCTTCCCGGGCGGCGGAAAGCCCGGCCGGGCCACCCAGGCGGTCATCGACCACATAGTCCCTGACGCAGTACGGCGACCCGACGACATCCTCGGCACGCCAATCGGGAAGAGCTGCCTGGAAATCGGACCGCAGGGCCGGGTTTTCCAATGCGATCCTGATTCCGGCGGGGCTGCGACGCCAGACCCCCATCAACCACACCGAATCGAACCCCAGACCTGCAATCTCGTCCCAGTGCCGTTTCGGGACGGAGCCCAGATCGATTTGCGCGTTTTCTTCGACGCTGATTGATTCGAGCCAGGCCCATGTGTTGATCTCGTAGATAAACGGGTGGGCCACTGGTGGCGACAGCCCCGGTGGTCGGACCGCCACTACCATCTCGTCCATCATCGTGCCGTCGCCCCTCATGGCTCTCCGGAAACGGCCTTGTCCCTCAGGATTGTTTGACATCGGTTCACGGCTCCGTTTCCGGTGGTCCGGTCGTGGCGGTCGGTCCCGAGTTGTCCTGATTGTCCGGGCTGTCTGGATCGTCCGTGAATGCCATCCGGTAGCTCTGGCGGGGTGGGTCGAGGAGGAGGTCCGCGACCAGAGCCGTCCATCCGGTCTGGTGCATGGCACCGAGTCCGGCCCCGTTGTCGCCGTGGAAGTACTCGTAGAAGAGCAGGTTGTCCTTCCACGCGGGATCGTTCTGCAACAGGTCGACACCCCCATAGACCGGTCTGCGTCCGTCCGGGCCCGGGAGCCAGATGCTCACCAGCCGATCGGTCAGGTCACCGGCTATCTCTCGCAGGGTCAGGTGGTGGCCGGAGCGGGTGGGATATTCGACGGTGAAGTCGGGGCCGAAGAACTGGTCGTACTGCAGGAGTGCCCGGATGGTGAGGTAGTTGACCGGCAGCCACACCGGTCCCCGCCAGTTGGAATTGCCGCCGTACATCGCGGTCCGCGACTCGGCAGGTTCGTACTGGATGGTCGCGGTGGGGAGCCCCGGAACCGTGTAGGGCGTGTTGTGCCGCTTGGAGATCGATCGCAGCCCGTGGGGAGACAAGAATGCCTCCTCGTCGAACAGGGTACCGAACAGCCGGACGAGCTTGTCCATCGGGAGGACTGACAGCAGCGTCCGCCGGGAGTCCCCGGTGCCGCGCACCTGCCACTCGAGAATCTGGTGCCGGTCCGTCTGTTCCAACCGGCTGGCGAACCGCTTCCGCAGCCGGCGGTTCCGGTCCGTGTCCTGGGTAGGGAGCACCACCGCGGGCAGCGCAGGGATCAACCCGACGAGGGTCTGCACCTTGATCGGAACGCTGATTCCATAGGGGTCGGTGAGCCGGTCATAGAAGAAGCCGTCCTCGGTGTCATAGCAGCCTGAATCCTCCAGCGCGTCCATGATCAGCACGGTCTGTTCCAGGAATTTCACGACCATGTCCTCATAGACATCGTCATATTCGGCGAGTTTGGTGGCCAGGGTGAGCATGGCCACGGAGTAGTACGCCATCCACGCGGTGCCGTCGGCCTGGTCCAGCTTAAAGCCGGGCGGCAGGTGTGAGCGGTCGATCGGGCTGATGTTGTCCAAACCCAAAAAGCCGCCGCCGAAGAGGTTGTTCCCGTCGGGGTCCTGCCGGTTGAGCCACCAGGTGAAATTCAGCAGCAGCTTGTTGAACACCCGTTTCAGGAAGTGCAGGTCGGTGCCACCGTCGATGACGAAGACCCGGATGGCGGCCAGCGCATGGACGGGTGGATTGACATCGTCGAAGCTCCACTCATACGACGGCAGCGCACCGTTCGGATGCTGGAACCACTCCCGAAGGAGCACCAACAGTTGGTATTTGGCGAACGCGGGATCCAGGTGGGCCCAGGTGACGGCGTGAAACGCCAGATCCCAGGCCGCGAACCACGGGTACTCCCACGGGTCGGGCATGGCCAGCACGTCGAAGGAGTCCAGGTGCCGCCACCCCGTGTTCCGGCCGTTTCGATGCCCGGCCGGCGGCGCCGGTTGGCCGGGGTCACCGTCCAACCACCGGTTCACCCGATACGGGTACATCTGCTTGCTCCAGATAAGCCCCGCGCAGGACTGCCGCATCACCCGCATCGGCTCGGGGCCGATCTCAGAGGGGGCAATCGCCGCGTAGAACTCGTCCGCTTCCCGTTCCCGGTCTGACATGACGTCATCGAAATAAGAGTCGAACCACTGGGCCGGGGCTGGGGTTTGGTCCGGGATCGGCCGGTGCAGCCGCAGCCGCAGCTCGGTCCGGCCACCGCCCGGCACGGTCACCTGATACCACCAGGCTGCCTTGGTCCCCTGATGTTGCGGATTCACGGTGTCCGCGCCGGAGACCACGTGATCGTTGATGCCGTCCTTGGGATAAGCGGTGACCGGTGCCGCCCCGAACAGTCGGGCCGTGTTCGTCTCGTTGTCGCAGAACAACGCCTGCGGCCGCACTCCCTCCTTGGTGGGAACGGCGTCGAGCCTGTAGCCGGACAGCCGTGGGTGCTCGACGGCGACCCCGTCGCCGTCCAGGAACAACGACGGCGCCTCACCGCCGTTGACCCGCCACGTGTTGCGGAACCACAGGGTGGGCAGCACCGAAAGTACCGCTTCCTCGGAGGAATGGTTCTCGATGGTGATCCGGGCAAGTACCTCGGTCGGTGAGGCCTTCGCGTACGCGACATCCACGGACCAGTACCGGCCGCCGTCGAAGACGCCGGTATCCATCAACTCGAATTCGGGTTCGTCCCGGGACCGACGGGCGTTCTCGTCGATCAGCCGCTGATAGGGAAATGCTGCCTGCGGGTAGTGATACCGCCACCGCAGCCATGCATGGCTGGGCAGCGCATCCGGGTACCACCAGTATTCCTTGACGTCTTCCCCATGGTTGCCCTGCGGCCCAGTCAGCCCGAACATCCGCTCCTTAAGGATTGGATCGGCTCCGTTCCACAGCGCCAAACCCAAGCACAGGTCGTGGTGAATATCGGACAGCCCCGCCATGCCGTCTTCGTTCCACCGGAACGCACGGGACCGGGCTTGATCATGCGGAAAATACTCCCACGCGTCGCCGTTGTCGCTGTAGTCTTCCCTAACCGTGCCCCAGGCCCGCTCCGACAGGTACGGCCCCCACTCGTACCAAGGATTCGCCTCGAACAGGACGTCCTCCGCCGCGCCCGTGGCCTCGGCCAGCCGGGCATGTTCAGCGGTCACATCTCGAGGTGCAGCGGGCGGAATCGTGTCGTCGGTCATGACGTCCTCTCAGGAAGCGCTGACAGCCGAACTTCTCAAGACAGGCCCCGATGGTGACCCACGATCTTGGTCACCATCGAACTTCAACGACGCGATACGCCGCGCCAGGTGTGCCCATTTAGCCCGATGTTATCAACCGGAACATCGCTCCGGTCGCTCCGGAGCAACTATTCACCTGACGTTCACATCGTCCAAGCACTAGTGGACTTTGAGTGGCTGGATGGGCGTCAAAATGACCCTCAGTTGGGTCTGGCTCCGGCGGACTTACATGAGCACCCTGCTTCGCGGACCGTCGCGCAGCTCACATGACATGGGTGCGAATCCTTGATGATGCGGCTCAGGCCGACGGATAAACTTGCAGGCATGGAATCGTTCGAGGCGGAGGCCCTTATCCTTGCCGGGACTGGCACGGTGTGGGACGTCATCACCGACGGGGGCAATTTCCCGGTCTGGGATTCCGGGATCACAGAAGTCAGCGGCGAGGTGGGCCACGGCGAGCGGATCCGGGTCCGGACCCGCGACGGCGGCAAGCGGACCTTCCGGCTCCGGGTCGATCAGACCCCTGGAGCGCGCATGACATGGACCGGCGGGCTGCCGCTTGGGCTGCTTCAGGTCGAGCGGACTTTCTCGCTGACGGATTACACAGGCATGACCCATCTAAGGGTCAAGGACTCGGCCGCAGGTCCGCTGCGGGGTCTGGTCCGGAAAACGGCGCCGGGCACCTACCCGGCCCTGACCGGGTACGTCGACGCCGTCAAATTCCGGGCCGAACTGATCAGTTTCCACCTCGAACGCGGGGTCTTTCCCCGTCCGTCCCAGATGACGCGGTCGGCCCCAGGCGATACGGGACCGGCAGCCGCCGCGGCTCGAAGTTAACCACCCTACGCCGTCAATAGTCAGCGGCAGCTCGAATACGGTGTCCCGCCGTCGAGGTGGCCCTTGGGGATCAGCCGCGTGCGCGGACCCGCGACCTTGGGCCGGCCCTGCCGCGGCAACCCGCAAGTAAACTGATGGACGCCGCGGGTGCCTGCCCTCAGACTGTGTGAATGGACGACACGGAAAAGAACGACACCATCGCCAAAGTCACGGACCGGCTCGCCGCACGCTTCCCCGACGCACCCCGCCCCATGGTTGCCCAGGTCGTCGGGGAAGAATATGAATCTCTGGATGGCAGCAGGATCCGAACCTACATCCCGACCCTCGTGGAACACGGAGCCAAGAACAGACTCAACGGCGAGTTTGCCGCCCAGACCGCGGCAAACTGACATCACCGGAGCCACGATCCGAGGCAGCCAGGGACGAAAAGCTGACGCCCTTGGCTGGGGGCTTCGTCCTGAGCCGTGGAACAGGCGACCAAAGGCGGTCTGGCGTGGCGTCTGGGCAATTCCCGGTCAACGGACCCTAGTAGCGTGACGGCAGCCGGGCTAGCATCCGGCTGTTACTGCCTTTCGAAACAGGAGAATTCCATGCCCGAAGAATCAGTAAAGAACGTCGTGCTCGTCCACGGCGGCTTCGTCGACGGATCAGGCTGGCAGGGCGTCTACGACCTGCTGACCGCCGACGGTTACAGCGTCAAGATCGTCCAAAACCCGACCGTCTCCCTTGCCGGCGACGTCGCCGCCACGAAGATGGCGATTAATGCTTTCGAGGGCCCCGTCGTGCTCGTCGGCCACTCCTACGGAGGCGTCGTCGTCACCGAGGCCGGGACCGAGGAGAACGTCTCAGCCCTCGTCTACATCGCCGGGTTCGTCCCCGACACGGACGAATCGGTGAACACCCTGATCGCCGATCCGCCGCCCGGCGCGCCGGTGCCCCCGATCCTTCCGCCCCAGGACGGGTTCCTCTTCCTGGACCGCGAAAAGTTCGCCGCCTCATTCGCCGGAGATGTACCGCCAGGGCAGGCGGCCTTCATGGCAGACTCGCAGGTCCCCTGGGGCGTCGACGCCCTCCAGGGAACAGTCACCAAGCCCGCCTGGCGGGACCGGCCCAGCTGGTACCTGCTCACCACGGAAGACCGGATGATCCCGCCTGCCGCGCAGCAGGCAATGTCGGCACGGGCCGGTTCAGCGGTCACCGAGGTGGCGGCAAGCCACTCCGTCTACGTCTCCCAGCCTCAAGCCGTGGCCTCAATCATCAAGGAAGCCGCCGCCCAGCGCCGGTAGCACTCCGAAGTCCACTTCCGACCACTTGCACAAGCCCCGAACCCACATGGTCCGGGGCTTGTGTGGCGCAACGTCAGGCCGCCACCAGTGGAGCCGTCGCAGAGCATGGCCGAGAGGACGACCAGACGGCGCATGGCTCTCATGGACGCTCGCGCAGTGTCGATTCAGCTTATGAGCCCGTGGGTCGAAGGTGTCGGCTGAGAATTTCGGCGCGTTTCCTGACGGCGTTAACGTAATCGATGAAAGCCTGCTGCGTGTCGGACACGAACTCCCAGAGCAGGAGACCGCAAAGCGGGCCCGTGAACTCTTCTTTTACGCTCAGGTGTGTCGTGCCGCCGCCCACGGGTTCAAGTGTGAAGGTGCGCACGCCGGTGAGCAGGCCCAGGGGCATGCCCTGGGTCCAGGTCATCACTTCGCCGGGCATCTGCTGGACGTGCAGCCGGATGGTGCGGTTCCCTCCGGTGTGGGTGCGGATTCTGATGGTGCCACCGTTGCGCAACTCGCCCCTGATATGGGTGATGCCGGATTCCCAGACGGTGTAGTTCCGCGCATCGGTGATAATGTCCCAGACGGTGGAGCTCCGGGCGTTGATCAGTGTCCTGGCCTCGACGGAGTGCCTGGACTTACCTTGTCCCTGGCCGGGAGGACGCCGGGTTGTGGGCACCTGGTCTGTAGACATCAGCCCGCAGCCCAAGGCATTGGTCGCGCTACAGGACCTCCGTCGCGGCCATACAGGCGGCCGACGTCGCCATGGCCGACAGCACCGGCAAGGGGCAGCACCGTGTTCCGGACGCCCCTGCCACCGCGGCCCTCCGCGGGCGGCAGGCCGTGCAACACCGGCACGACGTTCCCTACTGGTTCTTCTGACAAGTGGATTCTCCTTTTCAAAACGGAGTGATAGCCGGATATTAGCCCGGCTTCCTGAGCGCAACCAGAGTCCATTTGACCAGTTCATGCCTCGCAGCCGCCGCCCGGCCCGAGTCCGCTGCGAGCACGCCCTCGACGGCCGGGAACCAGACGGTCCCCTGACTCAAAGGAAGAGCCAATCGAGGACAAGGACAACCCCGCTGGATGTATAGGTACAAGGCCAACGACGCCCGCCACCCACACAACTTCATCGGCCACCGCGGCGGCCAGGCACCAGCCGCAACAAGCGTCAGAGAGGGCCCAGCCGGGGCAATGTACACACGTTAAAAGCAAAACCCCTCTGACGAGGGAGGATGCTGTGCCCGAGTAAGCCGGGGTACGGCCGGTCAGCCGCAGCATCCGGCGCCCTGCGCCGCTCAGGCCCTCGCAGGCCGATCGCAGTATGGCCTTGCGCCAGGACTACTCCAAACGCAGTACATCGATCGATCGGATCGAACGATTCCTGCGAGACGGCATTTGGGGAGCATTAGAGAGTAGCCAGCCGCCCCAACGGTGCAGCGGCACCCCCTAAATACCTTGGAGTGCATCATGCCTAATGTCCTTGCCGCGATCGGGCGCTTCAGCGCCCGGCACCGGTCCATCATCATCGCCGCGTGGGTGTTGATCTTCGCGGTGTTCACCGGCATCACCGCCACATCGTCCGACATGAGCGGCTCGACGGGCGGCATGCCCGCGACGAGCGCAGCGAATGCCCTCGCGACAGTGCAGCAGAAGTTCCCCGACATGAACAGCAACCCGGACAAGAAGACGCTGCAGCTCGTTATCGAGACACACGGCAGCGCGAAGGTCACCGACGCTGACACGAAGGCGGCCATCGACTCGACCCTGACCCAGGCCGAAGCGCTGCCGCACGTGAAATCGGTCAGCGACCCGTACAACGTTCAACGCCCCTTCATTTCCAAGGACGGCACCACAGTCGTGTCCACCCTGGAGTTCACCGGTATCACCGATGACAATGCCGCGGAAACCTACGAAAAGGTCGTCGGCTTCGCCCAGGACCAGGGCTCCCAGTTCACCACCCAGGTCGGCGGAGCCATCGCGAAGGACAGCTACGCAGCGTTCGGCCCTGGTGAGGCCGCTGGTATCCTCATCGCGTTCCTGGTGCTGCTCATCACGTTCGGGTCGCTGGTCGCGGCCGGCGCAAATATGCTCGTCGCCATCTCCGGCGTCGCCATCGGCACGATCGGCGTCGTCGCCTGGTCCGCGGTCCATCCCATCGACTCCACCACGATCACCCTGCCGAGCATGCTGGGGCTGGCAGTCGGAATCGACTACTCCCTCTTCATCCTCACCCGGTTCCGCGCAGAACTACGCGCCGGGCGGACAGTCGACGACGCCGTGTCCCGCGCCACCGGGACTGCCGGAACGGCCGTCATCTTCGCGGGCCTGACCGTGATCATCGCGCTCGTCGGTCTCTGGATCACCAACATCCCCGCCATCCGCGACATGGGCCTGGCCGGGGCCTTCGCCGTCATCGTGGCCGTCTTGATGTCACTGACGCTGCTGCCCGTTCTCATGAAGTCCCTGGGGTTGAAGGCGCTCTCGCGCAAGGACCGCAGGAAGCTGCTGGACGGCCAGATCCAGGAAACAGAGCTGACGCGCCGCTCCTTCGTTGGCGGCTGGAGCAAGGCGGTCACTCGCCGTCCTCTGCCGATGCTGCTCGGAGCAGTGGCGGTCCTCGCCATCTTGGCCGTTCCGTTCATGAGCATGAAGACGGCCGCGAACATCCCCGGCGGAAGCAGCCCCGACTCCACCCAGCGGCACGCCTACAACCTCATCGTGGACAAGTTCGGCGGGGTGCAGTCGCCCCTGATGGTCCTGGCAGAAGGCGACAACATTTCCGGCCGGATCAAGACCATCGAGACCGAACTCACGGGACTCGACCACGTCGCCGCCGTCATTCCCGGCGCCGTGGACCGGGCTGGCGACGCGGCCCTCATCACGGTCATTCCCGCCGGAGGCCCCATCGACGAGGGCACGAAAGAACTCGTCCAAAACATCCGCGACGACGCCTCCAGCATCAGCGGAGTGCACCTGGAAGTTACCGGTGAGACCGCGATCGGTCTCGACGCCACGGCCCTTATGACCCAGGCCCTGATCAAATACGTCGCCGTGATCGTTGTCCTCTCCTTCCTGCTGATGATGGTGATGTTCCGGTCGCTGCTCGTGCCCCTGTTCGCCACCGCGGGGTACCTGCTCTCGCTCGGAGCCGCATTCGGAGCTCTCACCGCCGTGTTCCAGTGGGGCTGGCTCAAGGGCATCATTCAGGCACCTCAGGGCGACCCGATGATGAGCCTGCTGCCGATCATCCTTGTCGGGGTGCTGTTTGGCCTGGCCATGGACTACCAGGTGTTCCTCGTCTCACGTATCCGCGAGGAATACGTCGGCGGCCGGTCCCCGAAGGACGCGATCATGACCGGTTTCCGAAAGTCCGGGCCCGTGCTCATTGCTGCCGCGCTGATCATGGGCTTCGTGTTCGGCGGCTTCGCCTCCAGCACGATGACGTTCGCAGCCGAGACCGCGTTCGGACTCCTGGTCGGAGTCCTGGCCGACGCCTTCCTGGTGCGAATGATCATCATGCCGGCCCTGCTCTCGCTGGCCGGACACGGTGCCTGGTGGCTCCCGGGATGGCTCGACAAGATCCTGCCCAATCTGGACACCGAGGGCCACGGCCTCGGCGACGCGCACGAGGACGCCCCGGAGGAACGCGCTCTCGTGAACGCCTGATGACCACACCATGACGGAAGGGCCCCGCAGCACTGCGGGGCCCTCTCTTCCGTCCCATTGCAGAACAGGAAGAAGCAGCGAGTGAACGATAATCATGGGATGACATCAAGCACCGCCGCGTTGGCATCGCCGACGCTGGCATGGTTTCTGCGCGGCCAACTCCTCGACCGTGTGGTTCTGATACTGAGCTGGGCCGCTGTTGTCACCGAGATCTTCGTGCTGGGGCTGTCCGGTGAACCGCTTCTCGGCTACACGGGGGTCGTTCTGGTGGCGGCGGGCCTCATCCTGGGCCGATTCCACCGCATGCCCGGATTGATCGTCGTCGTGCTCGGCGCGGTCGCGGCAGCCCTCCTCGCGACCGAGTTCGTGGCGATGTGGACTGTCGTCGTCTTTACCTTGTTCTCCGTGACCGTCCGAGGTACCCGCGCCATAGTCGCGCTGCTGATCGCCGGCATTCCTGTGTACATCTCCCTGGTGATCCGGGAGCACTGGGACTTTCAGGCGTCCGGGGCCCTCGTGGCCTCGGCATGCTGTGCAGTAGGTGCCGCCGTCGGAAGCGCTGTGCGCGCCCAGCAGGGATACCTTGAGTCCATGAAACAACGCGCGCTCGACGCCGAAGCCACAGCTGACCTGGCTGTCGCACGCGGAATCGCTGACGAGCGGGTGCGCATAGCCCGCGACCTCCACGACGTCGTGGGCCATGAGGTCGCCGTGCTCGGGATGCATCTTGGCGTGGCCGAGGTGAGCCTCCCCGCCGGAGACACGGCAGCCCGCACGGCGCTGGAATCTGCCCGTGCCAGCGTCCGCCGTGTGCTGCACGAAACGCAACTGATCCTCGCTGTGCTCCGCCGCGGCGGCGATGACGACGATCCGCACCGCCCGACACCTGATCTCGCGCAGATCCCGGCACTGATCGAAACGTTCCGCGCCGCGGGTGTAGCTGTGGATTTCGACATCGACGCAGACATCGGGGAGCTGGATCCGACGGCGGGCCTGGCTGCCTTCCGGATCGTGCAGGAGGCACTGACGAACGCGCAGCGGCACGGCCGGGGACCGGTGAAACTGGCCATCCGCTCTGCTGACGGACACCTGAGCATTGTGGCGGAGAACGATTGCGCAAGTACACGGAAGACCAGCGGTGAGGGCAGAGGCTATGGATTGGTGGGGATGCGTGAACGCGCGCGCTCGGCCGGAGGCCGTTTGACTATCGATGACGACGGCGGCAGGTTCCGCGTCACGGCGACCCTGAAGACGGACGGAGGGATGATCCAATGATCCGCGTACTGATTGTCGATGACCAGGAAATGATCCGGGTCGGCCTGCGCGCGATTCTGCAGGCCCAGCCCAACATCACCGTGACGGCCGAGGCCGGCGACGGACTGGAGGCGGTCCGCCTGCTCGGCGAACTGGACGTTGACGTGGTCCTGATGGACATCCGCATGCCCGGCGTCGACGGCGTGGAAGCGACCCGCCGGATCCGGCAAAGCATCCCGGCCGAACGCGTCCGCATCATCATCCTGACAACATTCGATCACGACGAGACCGTCTTTGCCGCGCTGCGGGCCGGAGCCAACGGCTTCCTCAGCAAGGGTGTGGGACCCGCAGAACTCGCGGCCGGAATCGAGGAGGTCGCCGCCGGAGGTGGTGCCCTCTCCGCCACTGCCGCCGCCGCGCTGATCGACCGGGTCGCCGAGGAGCGGCAGGCCGACGTCGACCCCGCCCTGACGGACTTGTTCTCCGCCCTCACGCCCAAAGAGCGCGACGTCGTCATCGCTATTGCCACGGGCCAGACCAACCAACAAATCGCCGAAACCATGTTTGTCTCGCCCTATACGGTCAAGACCCACGCCAACCGGGCCATGACGAAGGTGGGAGCCAGAGACCGCGCCCAACTGGTTGCCTATGCGTACCGTGCAGGTCTCGCTTCCTGACCCACCTGATGCCTCTCACGCGGGCATACCTTCCAGGGCTTCGTTCGCCGACATGTCGCGCGGCTCCGAAGGCTGTTGACGCATAGAAACCATAGGATCGGCCATGCCCTGCGGCTGGACGGAATGGCAGCGCACGATCAACCCGGCCCGCTGAACGTTTGTGCAGAGGCCGTAAGCGAGCCCCATCAGTTCCCCGTCCACCTGCACCGGTCGCGGTGTTTCGCTGCGTGGGACGGCTGGGAGAGGACTAGCCGGCCGTCGACGCGCACTGCGGTGGTTTCCATGACGAGCCCAAGAGCGCGCGCCCCGGAGACCAGGTACGCCGCGTGCCTCAGTCGCTGCTTCATTTTCTGACCAGCACCAGCCATCATCGCGGCATCGAACCCGGTACCGGCCATCACCAGGAACAGGTGACGCTCGGTGTACAGGTCGTCACCTGTTCGGTCGAGTTCCAGCCAGCCGGCGTCCACAGCACGATCCTGCCCCTCGCAAATAATGCGAACGGCCGCTGGGGCATCGTTGTGTGGGACTCCGAGGTTACGGGCCAGCAGGTTTCCGGTACCTGCCGGCAACAGTCCCAACGGCATACCTGTTCCCATCAACTCCTGGGCGACCGTGCGGATCGTCCCGTCACCCCCGGCAGCCAGCACGATGTCCACGCCGGCGGCCGCGGCCCTTCGGGCCTCCTGATGTCCCCGTGTCGCGGCAGTCGTCGGAAACCAACGCGGCGGAATCCATCCGTGGCGTCGGAATTCCTGATCCACGCGGGCCCGGAACCGCATTAACCCAACCGGATGAGCGAACTTCGTCGGGTTCACCACGACGGCCGCCCGGGCCGCCCTGCGCGGGGCCGCTAAAGTGGCCTCCCGAAGCAGTGGGGTGGTTGCGGCTACATCACATTCGTCCAGGTGCATACATCAAGGTTCCCGGGAAGGGCATCACCCCACATCGTCTTCGCGGACCGACCCAAGTACTTCAACCGCAGTACATGATCCACGGCGGCTTGGCACCCACGGCCGCATAGTTTCGGCGACCAGTGTCGCGTTCCTCTTTTCCGGGGCATCAGGGGCTGGCGAGGTGTTCTGCCGGCGAAGGAGTGTCGCCACCGGCGTAGCCCTGCCAAACAGTCAGGCTCTGTCGATGAAGTCGTACTCCTGGAAGTCCGACACTTCCGGCACCCATCGGGTCTGGACAAAGGCGACGTGGGCGGGGTGGGAGTCGTACGCGGCGTAGGCGGCCCGATCGGGGAACGTCATCGCGAACTGAAAACGGAGTGGGCTCTTCGGGCTGACCTGACGGGAGATCGCGAAGCCCATGACATCGGGGATGGCTGTGAGGGTCGACTGCGCTGTGGCGAGGAAGTCGGCTTCCATCGCGGAACCCTCGGGGTGGACGAGTGAGAAGACGACTGTGTGACGGATCAAGGTTTCAAGCCTTTCCATTTGAGAATTCCGACGAGAGCGCAGTGCCGCTCCGGGCCCGCGTTACCTGGGTCGCTCACCATTCGTGGGGAACCTGAGTCCCGGAGGAGGGCAGGCCCACCGTCTGGACGGCGCTGTCATCAGAATATCTGATTTGTCATTGGCCTTTCCGTACTGCCTGCTGGTCGCCAGTCACGTCGTCGGCGCCGAAGATCGCAGCCGGTCTGCAGGTTCGTGCCATCGACGATTGGGCGCCGCTGGCGGCGCCGTCCCGTCGTCATGAGGAGACATGCCCGGGCCGGCTCAGCCGATGAGTTGTGCGAACGCCTCGTCCACGGCCTGCCAGGGAGCCGTTCCTGGCTCCTGCTCCACCCACCAGATGAGCCCGGCCAGTGCCGTGCTCTGTACGGACCACGCGAACACTTGGGCGCGGAGGGCGTCGACGCCCGGTTGCGATACGGCGAAGTCGTAGAGGCTCTGCCGCCACAGCTGGAACGGGGCCGAGGTGCTGCTCTGCAGCTCAGGGGTCCGTCCGACGATGCGGATCCGGTGTTGGGCGCTCGGGTGAACGTCGCCGTCGCGAATCATGTCCACAAGGGCCGTGCGCGCGCGCTCGAACAGGGGGGCCTGCGGTGAGGTCCGCTCCAGGGCATCCGTGAGGATCCGGAACGACGCCGCGAGCGGGCCCCAAACGATGTCCGCCTTCGTCGGGTACCGGCGGAAAATCGTGCGCGCGGTGACGCCTGCTTCGGCGGCGACATCGGCGACGGAGACCTCGTGGAATCCGTGTTCGGACCAGAGGCGCAGGGCGACAGCCTCGATCTGTTCAGCCGTGACGACGACCGGGCGCCCGCGAGGTGCCTTCGGTGTCGCGGCGTCGGTCATGGCACCACTCTAGTCCCCGGGATATTTATGTCATAGAGTGACGCAAATAGGCCTGGCGTCGGTCGGGCTGCATCCCACCCGGACACAGGGGTCCGGGAAGCGAAGGAGCAAGGCATGTCAGAGTCGCAGTTCTTTGACCACAGCTATGACGTCGTCGTCGTCGGCACTGGTGCCGCGGGACTGGCGACAGCCATGGGCGCCGCAGACGAGGGCCTGCGGGTCCTCCTGCTGGAAAGCACGGGCAAATGGGGCGGCAACACGTCCATGTCCGGGGGCGGCATGTGGCTGCCTGACAACCCGCTCATGCAGCGCGACGGTGCCGGCGACTCCCGCGAGGAGGCGCTGACCTATCTGGAGGCGACGGTCGGCGATGAGGGTCGCGCCACGACGCGAGCCCGCAAGGAGGCATTCGTCGACGGCGTCGCCGACTTCATCACCACCGCTGAGAAGTACGGCGTGACATTCATGCGTGCGGCGGACTACCCCGATTACTACCCCGAGCTCCCGGGCGGCAAGATCGGCCGTGGCCTCGAGGTGAAGCCGTTCGATATCAAGAAGATCGGTGACTGGTGGAAGACGTGCCAGGCGCCCGCTGCGCTGCCGGTCAAGACCGACGACGTGTGGCTCCTGGGGCGCGCCTGGTCGACGCCGGCCGGCTTCGTCCGCGGGGCGCAGCTCGTCTTCCGCGCCCTCGGCGGCGTGGTCACCGGCAAGAAGCTCGGCGGCATCGGCGCCGGGTTCGCCGCTGCGTTCCTCGATGTCGTCGTGCAGAAGCAGGGTGCTGAGCTGTGGCTGAATGCACCGCTGCAGGAACTCATCGTCGAGGACGGCCGTGTCGTCGGGGCACGGATCACGCGTGACGGCAGGCCCATGACCATCGGCGCGACGCGCGGCGTGATGCTCGCCGGCGGCGGCTTTGACCACAACAAGGACCTCCGCCAGAAGCACCACGGGATCGACGGCGCCCCGTCGGGGGCTCCGGGCAACCTCGGGCGCCCCATCGAGATCGCGCAGGACAACGGCGCCGCGCTCGAGCTCATGGACGACGCGTGGTGGGGTGGATCGATTGCCGCAGCGCCGGGCCACGGCCCCGCGTTCATCGTCGGAGAGCGTTCCCTGCCCTACTCGATCATCCTCGACGCCGAGGGTGACCGGTTCGCGAACGAGTCCGAATCCTACGTCGACCTCGGTCACCACATGCTCGAGCACGACAAGGACGGCCCGTACTGGTTGGTCGGCGACGTGCGCCATGCCCGGCGTTATCTGCGCACCTTCGCGATCGACCCGAAGAACAACAAGGCCATGAAGGAGGCGGGGATCATGGTCAAGGCGGACACCCTCGCGGAGCTCGCCGCGAAGCTCGACATGGATCCCGCCCGTCTGAAGTCGACCATCCAACGGTTCAACGGCTTCGCTCGGACCGGCGTCGACGGCGACTTCGGCCGCGGCAACTCAGCCTACGACCGCTACTACGGCGACCCGACGGTCCACCCCAACCCCTGCCTCGGCCCGCTCGAAAAGGGCCCATTCACCGCCTTCCAAGTGGTGATCGGAGACCTCGGCACCAAGGGCGGCGTCGTCACCGACGCCGAGGCCCGCGCGCTGCGCGAGGACGGTACTGTCATCGAGGGCCTCTACTCGGCGGGCAATAACTCCGCCTCGGTCATGGGGCGGACGTACCCCGGCCCTGGCTCGACCATCGGACCCGCCGTCGTGTTCGGCCTGCGCGGTGCCCGCCACATGGCACGCCAACGCGGCTGAAGGCGCAGCGACGGGAGGCACAGTCCGCATCCCGTCCCTCGGCTTTGTCCCCCGGCACCAGTTGGTCTTCGGCCGGGGACCTGAAAGTCACACCAGACAGATCTGGCGGCCGCAGGAACTCGTGTCAAACACTGGACTCCCTCGGAAACGTGCGGAATCCGGTCCGAAACGGCACCAGTACGACCCTGTCCGAAGCCCAAAGTGCGTCACTTTGGACTGTCGGAGGCGAGCGAAACGAGCATCGGCCGCGCCCATTCCGTCCAACCAATCGCCGTCATCCAGGACCAATACTCACTGTGGATGCGGGAGCCTGAACCCACGAGGTTCGGGGTTTGCGATGAGCTCGGGATCGGACTGGCCTGGCTGCCAGCCCAGAAAAACCCGCGGCAACGACGGGCGGCACGCCTCGCGGTGCCGCCTCCCGCTCGATAGAGGTAATGATGTGCCCTCCCACAAATGCGCACCTCTGAATACCGTGAAAGGCATGGAAATGAAACTTACTCTCAACAACGGCGTCACCATGCCAGCTCTTGGTCTGGGCGTCTTCCAAAGTGCCCCCCAGCAGACCACGGCCGCAGTCGAAGCCGCGCTTGCTGCCGGCTACCGGCATATCGACACGGCCGCCGCGTACGGCAACGAGCGGGAGGTCGGTGAGGGCATCCGCAGCTCGGGCCTGGATCGTTCGGAGGTGTTCATCGAGACCAAGGTCTGGGTCAGTGACTACGGCTACGACCAGACCCTGCACGCCTGGGACAAAGCGACGGGCAAACTCGGCGTCGACTATCTGGACCTTCTCATACTGCACCAGCCCGCCCCCGACCGGTTCGAGAAAACCGTCGCCGCGTACAAAGCCCTGGAGACCCTACTTGCTGACGGGCGCGTGCGGGCGATCGGCGTCAGCAACTTCATGCCCCACCATCTGAAGCAACTTCTCGACTCGACCGACATCGTCCCGGCCGTGAACCAGATCGAACTGCACCCCTACTTCACCCAGCCGGACGTACAGGCAGCCGACGCCCAACACGGGATCCTCACCCAGGCCTGGTCACCGATCGGAGGCATCACCTTCTACCCCGGATGGGGCGAGGATCGCCGGAACGTCATGGAAGACCCGACAATCGCCACCATCGCACGGGCCTACGGCAAGAGCCCGGCACAGGTCATGCTCCGGTGGCACCTGCAGCAGGGCCGCTCAGCCATCCCGAAATCGACCAACCCGGCACGCATCGCCGAAAACTTCGACGTATTCAACTTCGAACTCAGCGCCGACGAACTCGCCGCCATCGACGCGCTCGACACTGGAATGCGCAACGGACCTGACCCCGACGAGGCCCGCGAGGAACGCTTCGCCATGGTCATCCCCGAAGCCTGAGACCCCAGAAGCCTACGACAGAGAGAAGGAACCATCATGGAATACCGTCTCCTCGGCCGCACCGGTGTGCAGGTCAGTCCCTTGTGCCTGGGTGCGATGATGTTCGGCCCCTGGGGCAACAAGGACACCGCCGATTCCATCCGCATCATCCACCACGCCCTCGACGCGGGCATCAACTTCATCGATACCGCCGACGTCTACTCCGGCGGGGCATCAGAGGAGATCGTCGGGCAGGCGCTGGAAGGACGCCGCGACGAGGTGTTCCTCGCCACGAAGTTCTTCATGCCCATGAGCGAAGACCCCAACCAGCGGGGCGGATCCCGCCGCTGGATCATCCGTGAGGTCGAAAACTCCCTCCGCCGCCTGAACACCGATTACATCGACCTCTACCAGGTCCACCGGCCCAGTCCCGATACCGACGTCGAGGAGACCCTCGGCGCCCTCACCGACCTCGTCCGCCAAGGGAAGGTCCGTTACATCGGCTCCTCGTCGTACTCAGGATCCCAGATCGTCGAAGCCCAGTGGGCATCCCGGGAACGCAACCTGGAGCGGTTCGTCACAGAGCAGCCGCCCTACTCGATCCTGGTCCGCGGCATCGAGGAAGACGTCCTCCCGACGGTGCAACGTCACGGCATGGGCACCCTCACGTACAGCCCGCTCAGCGGCGGGTGGCTCTCGGGGCGCTGGCGGAAAGACTCGGCGTCCGCACCCACCTCGTCAGCCCGCCCCAGCGCTCGGTTCGACATGACAAGCCCGGCCAACCAGCGAAAACTCGACATCGTCGAAGACCTCGCCCAGCTCGCCGAACAAACCGGGCTCACGCTCATCGAGCTGGCCATCGCGTTCGTGATCAACCACCCCGGCGTCACGGCCGCCATCGTCGGACCGCGCACCATGGAACAGCTCGAGTCCTACCTGCCCGCCGCGGACATCAAACTGAGCACCGACGTGCTGGACCGCATCGACCAACTCGTCGCGCCCGGAGTGACGGTCAACCCGGATGACAACAGCTACGGTACCCACGACCTGACGCCCGTGGCGCGGCGACGGTGACAGACGCGACAGCAGCGGCGGTGAGAGCGCTCCATGATGCTCTTTGCGAGGCGATGGTCGGTCTGGACGTGGCAGAGCTGGCCAGCATCCTGACCGACGACTTCACCCTTACTCACATGACCGGATACGTACAGTCAAAGTCGGAATGGCTTGATGCCATGAAAACCGGCCAGATGCAGTACCACCGGATGGAAACAGTCGAGGCCACCATCAGCACTGAAGGGACCACTCCCCTTTTGACCGCCCGCACACTCACCGACGCCACCATCTGGGGATCGAGGGCAACTTGGCGACTGATGTTGCGTTCCTGGTTCGAACCCCATGGAGACGGCTGGGTCATTACACGCACGGTCGCATCCACCTGGTAAGTCCCACGGAGCGCGTCCAGTTGACCAGAGCAATAGAACACAATCGAAAGGAGACGTCGTGGAGGGCCTGGAAACCGTCGTGCTCCTGGGAGTGACCGTGCTCGCGGGCGCGATCCTGGCTCCCAGGCTCCGGGTCGCCGCGCCCTTGCTGCTGCTGGTCTTCGGCCTTGTCCTTGGCTTCGTCCCGCAGCTGCGGCAGATCGAGCTGCCACCGGAGACAGTGTTGCTGATCTTCCTGCCGGTCATGCTGTTCTGGGAAAGCCTGACCACCTCGCTTCGCTCGATCCGGCGGGACCTGCGCGGCATCGTCTTGCTCAGCACACTGCTGGTCGTCGCGTCCGCTCTCGCCGTGGCAGGCGTGGCATACGTCCTCGGCCTGCCGTGGAACGCTGCCCTTATCCTCGGTGCGGCTCTGGCTCCTCCGGACGCGACGGCGGTAGCAGCCCTCGGGCGGATGCTGCCGCGGCGGAATTTCATGTTGCTCAAGGCCGAGAGCCTGACCAATGACGGTACGGCCCTGGTGCTGTACGCCATCGCCGTGGGTGCGGCACTTGGCGGCAGCTACACGCCGGTCAATATCGCCGCCCTGTTCGCCCTCTCCTATGTTGGAGGGGCGGTCGCCGGAATCCTGGTTGCAGGAGCGGCCTACCTGCTTCTGGTCCGAGTGCGCGACCCGCTCGTCATCAACATTGCCCTGCTCATCACTCCGTTCGCTGCTTTCCTGCTCGCCGAAGCGGTTGGGGCATCGGGCGTGCTGGCCGTCGTCGTCGCCGGGTTGATCATTTCCTTCACCTCCAGCCGGATCAGCACGGCAGCATCGCGCCGCCAGACCGAGTCCGCATGGCCCCTCGGTTCCTACCTTTTGAACGGCGCTTTGTTCGTTCTCATCGGTCTTCAGGTGCAGGCTACGGTTCACGAGATCAACCCTCTTGACGTGGGCCGCCTTCTGCTGTCCGCAGTTGCCGTTTGGCTGGTGCTCATCATCGTCCGGTTCGTGTTCCAAACCGTGAGCATCGCTGTCATCCGAATTCTGGACAGGCGTCCCTCCCAACGCCACTGCCGGATGACCTACCGTGCACGGGTCGTCAGCTCCATTGCCGGGTTCCGCGGAGCCGTATCCCTTGCGATCGCATTGTCCGTGCCATCGGCGCTCAATGACGGCAGCCCGCTCCCCGGACGCGACGACATCATCTTCATCACCGCCGGCGTCATCGTGTTGACCATGCTCGTCCAAGGCCCGCTACTGCCCGCAGTAGTCCGCTGGGCCAAGCTTCCCGTTGAGCCCGAGGAGGAAGAACTCCGCCTGGCCGAACTGGCAATCGCTTCCGTAGCCGTCTCCGCCCTTGACGAGCTCGCTCACGAACTCGGGACGAGCTCAACTGTGCAGAGCCGGCTCGCGGACGAGTATCGATCCCACCTGTCGGTCGCACAGGCGCTGAAAGCCGGGTCCGATCCGGCGACCACCACGCTACCGCGGCAGGAAGAAATAACGCTCCGTCAGGCCGTACTCGAGAGGAAGCGGGAAGTACTTTTGCAACTCCGCCTCGCCGGCACGGTCGATGACACCGTCGCCCGGCGACTGCAAACCAGGCTCGATGTCGAAGAACAACGCCTCATAGGCGTCGAAAACATCGACTGACAGTCTGCCGAGCAACGGACCATGCATTCCAGTCCGCGCGGACACTGGGAAGTCCCGGAAATATAAGGGATCCGACCCACATACGACGGAGTCCGAAGCCCAAAGCGTGAACTTTGTACACACCCGCAAATTCGACGCTTCAAGCCTCCCAACCACCGACCGCACCCTACGTTGAAGGGGCGCGGTTCCTCGTTGTGCTGACAAACAATCCGAGATTCCGACCGGGTCTGAGGCATCGAACGGAGGGCACGCCCGCTGGCACTGGCTCCCGCGTATAGGGCCTGGCCGGCATCCAATCTCTCCACAGAGGTTGTACCTCCCTTCGGCAATCTCATTACGCAATCGACCGAGATTCAAATGACCGATCAGAAACGTTCCACCGATGCGCACGGCCGCGCACATCCCGACTGAGACCGTGGCAGGAGGAGGCGGGGCGGGCCAGCGTAGATTTCAGGCTGTTAGCGGCCAGAGCTCCATCCTCAAAAATACACTTGTAACCATTCGGTGACATAATGGACGGTAGAAGGGATGCCATGACACTCGAAACGATCATCGAGACCCCCGCGGCTGCGGGCGCCATCATTCGCGCCCGGCGAAGTGCCCGCGGGTGGTCCCAGCAGGCCCTTGCGGACATGGCTGGGGTGTCACGGAAATTCCTCATCGACCTGGAAGCAGGCCACGACCGCGCCGAACTCGGCAAGACTCTGGCCGTCCTGGCCGCCGTCGGCCTCTCCTTGGCCGCCACCGATCCCATCCCCCGCGGCCGCGACCACGACCCGGCACGGCGCGACTATGCGGCAACGTTTACCCGGCTCATCTCCGAGCGGGACTTTGAGTTCGCCATCAAAATGCTCGCCGACTACGCCACCGCATCCCTCACCGCCGGCACCCCGCTGCTCCAGCGCAGCCCCCGCCTCAAGGACGCGCACTGGTCAGCGGCCCTTGCCGGAATCACCAACTACACCGCGCACCGCCTCGGCCAACCAGCGCCATCCTGGACGCGACGAATCAAGCCCCTCGACGCGGCGTGGATGCCGGCAGAGTCCTACCGCAGCATCCGAACACCTATGAAGGAAATCACTCGCGCCGAAACACCACCGGAACTCGCAGCTTTGAACGTCTTCATCCGCGAACGCAGCCTGGCCACCGCATGACCGGCGGAGAACTCACCGCCGCACAAATTTGGGCCCTCCTCCATGAACTCGGCCGACGCCTGCAGGCCGCCGGCGCCCACGGCGACATCAAACTAGTAGGCGGTGCCGCCCTCATCCTCCAAGGCATCGGCAACCGCCCCACCGCAGACATCGACGCCAGCTACGCCGACCCACACACCATCCACGCCGTCGTCGCCGATATGGCGGCAGACTACGACCTCGCCCCCGACTGGTTCAACACCAACGCGTCAGCCTTCGTCCCCGACAACGCCACCTGGGTCGACATCGAACAGCTCGACGGACTCACCATTCAGGCTGCAGACACCGAAACCCTCCTGGCCATGAAAATCGCAGCCGAACGCGACAAAGACACCCTGGACATCGCCCGGCTCCTGCGCCGGCTCAACATCACCATCGCCGCCGACGCCGTCGACCTCGCCTACGACAAGTACGGCGAACACTCCGTCCCTCTCGCCGCCGGACGTGACAACTACCTGATCGTCGTCGACGACGCCCTCGACGCGGCGACCGCACTCCAACCCGAAACCGACAAATAAGTCACCCGTCCCGAACGATCGACACTCCAAGCAGACCCAATTTCGAACCACATACGGGCTCCGCGGCAGCAATTGTCAAAACGCTCCCCCGCCCTTTATGACCCACTTCTGCGTCGCGGGACTGTCCGATTTTCGGTGGATCCACGGTGGGCATTTAGTTGATTTTTCCGTCGAAGCTGATGGCAAAGGCGTTGAGCGCCGGCTTCCATCGTGTGGCCCATCGTGCCGTGCCCTGGCCTGTTGGGTCCAGTGCCCGGGTGGTGAGGAAGAGGCATTTCAGGGCCGCTTGCTCGGTGGGGAAATGGCCCCGGGCCCTGACCGCGCGCCGGTAGCGGGCGCACGTTTGGACCACCGCCAGCGCCCAGACCCTGGTGATGGCTTCGGGGAGTCCCTAGAGCCCGTCGCAGACCGTGATGCAGACGTCATCGACGCCGCGGTTCTTGATTTCGATCAGCACCGAGAGCCAGAACTTTGCCCCTTCCCCGCCGTCTCCGGCCCACAGCCCGAGGATGTCGCGTTCACCGTTGACACTGACGCCGATAGCGACGTAGACCGGCCGGTTGGTGACCTGCCCATCGCGGATTCCGCCGCTTCAGCCGGAGCTGCGAAAGAAACTGCGGGGCCACCGCGGTTTCTGGCAGTTCACCCCGGCAACGGTGGAGCGAATGAACCGAAACTACGCCGGATCACCTCAGGCCATGAACGACCCCCGCGCCTTTCCGGGCGGGGCAGACGTGTCACGGTTCCCGAACACCCTGATCCTCACTGACGAATTCGACACATTACGCGCGTCTGGCGACGCCTTCGCTGCCGAACTGGCAACCCACAACGTGCCCGTCGAGAACGACTATCTACCAGCAACCCGGCACGGCTTTCTCAACAAACCGGGAACCCCCGCCATGAACGCAGGACTTGACCGCATCGCGTCCTGGCTCCAGGCAACGACCCGGTCCCTAAACGTCAACGTTTGATCGCCAGCTCATCCAGCCCGGGCGGCCACACATCAGATGCCTGTTGTTGGACGGCATTCCGAGACAGTGGTCCTTGCCGCGCCGGGAACTCCCGAAGCCCGGGGCGATCCCGCCCGCCTGTCTCGAGGGCGTGTCGGTGACGGTCAAATGTCCCGTCCGCAGACGCTTGTGGCTTTCGGCGGTAAATGGCGGCGTTTTCACAGCGCTATTTGGCGCATGGTGCAGTCCGGAAGGGGATCCCCTATCGGACGGCCGCACTCTTGGCACGGGCCGGAAGCTTTTGCGCATCGGCAGGCTGAGCCCATGGCACCGGGGACGCGGCGCGGCCGCATGCAGTTCGGCCACACGGAGTAGTCCTGGATGCGTACGCGTTCAATAAGGGCTGGCTGATCACCACCTCGCTCTGGTTAGTTGCGGAACCGGGTGCGAGCGTCCAAAATGACCTCATGCCTGCCGAGTCCTACTCCGCACCGGTTCGTGAAGAGCTGCAGTTGAGTCGTGCTGATGCGTATGCCCGCGGCCGCCAACTGCGCCGGACCACGCCGCGTAGTGCACTGGCCGAGCGGAGCACGGCACATCGTGACGCCGTCGCTCATATCCGCGAACAGAACGAAGACCGCAACCAGGAACTGGTGCCCTTGCGGATGGAGCGCATGCTCGAGAACCCCTTCGCGTTCTACCGAGGGACGGCCGGGCTGATGGCCATGGACCTCGCCCGCGACTCGCACTCGGGGATCGTGGTCGCGGCATGCGGTGACGCGCACATCAGCAACTTCGGCTTCTATGCCTCCCCGGAACGCAAACTCGTCTTCGACCTCAACGACTTCGACGAGGCCGGCGCAGCCCCGTGGGACTGGGACCTCAAACGGCTCATCACGAGCGTGGTGGTCGGTGGAATGCACGCCGAGTACACGGAACGCGAGGTGCGCAAGGCAGCACAAGGGACCGTAAGGGCGTACCGCAGCGCACTGACGACGATGCTGGAACGAAACCCGTACGAGCGCTACTACATGCATAGCAACGTCAAATTCGCCCGCAGCCTCCTGAGCGCGGACGCCCATAAGGTGCTGCACCACGCGATCAGGACGGCCAGGACGCGCACCAACAAGCGGGCCGTGCGTCGTACCACGCAGATAGACCACGACGGTCGCCTGCGTTTCGTTGAACGGCCTCCGGCAATGACGACTGCTCCCTTGCAGAACACCGACGTGGTACCGCGCCTGTTCGCCGAATACCGCCACACGGTCAGTCTCGATGTCCGCACCGTTCTGGCCCAGTACACCCCCACCGATCTCGCCCGCCGTGTGGTCGGCGTCGGGAGCGTCGGAACCCGTTGTTTCCTGCAGTTGCTGCAGTCCCCCGATGGGGATGCGCTACTGCTCCAGGTGAAGGAGGCCGGGCAGTCAGTGTTGCAACGTTACGGCGGCATCCCGCAGCCGAGCAGCAGCGCGCAGGATGTGGCAGCGCATGGTCAGGGTACCCGCGTGGTCCAGCTCCAACGGGTGCTGCAGGCAGTGTCGGATCCGTTCCTAGGGCATCTGCAGAACGACGGACGCGACTACTACGTGCGCCAGTTCCATGACATGAAAGGATCGATCGACCTGGCGGGACTCGACTTTGTCCCGTTCTTCGACTACGTCCGCACGTGCGCACTCCTGCTCGCACGCGCCCACGCGCAAAGCCCCGCGGCAGGCCAGATCCTCGGCTACCTGGGCAAATCCGAGGCCGCCACCGAAGCTGTTGTCGACTGGTAGTTCAGCTACGCCCGGCAATCGCTGCTCGACTATGAGGCCCTTCGCGCTGCGCACTGACCGTCAGGTGCGGACACTGACCACCTGCGTTCGTGCCACCCGGCCGGGGCACTCGCGTCCCTCGCCGGGAAGCACGCTACCTTCCCCGGGCAACTGGTCTTCGGGACATTCGCCGCCCTCGCCGAATTCGAACTCGAACTCATCTCCGAACGCACCATCGCCGGCCTCTACAGGTCAACCCCCGAAGTCGACGACCAAAGAACCTGACCAACCTGCCGAGCTGATTGCACCCTGGCTATCAGGGAAGAAAGTCGAATCGCGCCGCCACCCGCAGTCGATCCTCGTGCGCTCACTTCACAACACATCTTAAAAACGACCGTTGGAGAGACATCGCCAACCACTTTCTTGGAATACATCCCGATGTGAATCGCAGCGGTAGGTGGCAGCTTTTTCGTGGAGCTTTTTGTCACCCCTTGCCGCTCCTGAGTCCGTCCGTGAATGGTCAATGGTGATGCGCAGTCAGGGGGTGAATCCGATGATCTGGCCGTGAAGCGTGGACGCGATAATGCCGGGTTGGCTGAACGGGATGTCGTGCGCAGCGCTCTGCACTGTGCGGAGAGTGCTGCCAGGAAGCGCCGATGCGGTCAGCTCGGCGGATTCGTGCATGAGTTTTCGTTCGTTCGCTCCAACCAGTACGTCGACAGCTCCCTGATAGTCGCTCCATGTCGCGGGCAGCGTGAATCGGATGTTCTCGCTCACGCTAGACAGGAGGGTTTCGCGAGTCGTTGCGGTGCTGTCGTGAAGGTAGTCGTCCAAGAGGTGATTGGGGATACCGAGCTGGTGTGCTTGGGCCGCCGCGAACCGCCAATGCCGAGCGAGCGGTGCAGCCAGGCTGAGCAGTGCGAGCGTAGGTCCGGGAAAGGGAGCGGGTTTTGTTTCAGCGCTGACAACGACGACGCCCCGCACGAGGTGGGGTAGCTCGGAAGCGAGCAGGATCGCGAGCTGGGCTCCCATGGAGAAGCCGACAACGTGGGCTCCCTGCGGGGCGTGGCGTGAGATGACGCCGGTGAGCCCTTGCAGGGTGTCTTCATGTGAGATGTACGGCTGTGCTGCGCTACGGCCGAATCCTGGGAGGTCGGGGACGATGGATTTCATGGTCGGCCCTAGCAGCTCGCGCAGGGGTCCCCACATCCATCCGCTCACGCCGGCCGCGTGAATCATTAGAATCGGATCGCTGCCCTCGTCCACGTTGACGTACATCCGGTCATCATCGCAGAGCGGTTGATCGCACACGCGAGGCGATGAGGCCCCTAAGCCGATCCCTCAGCGGACGTGCGGCATCGGACGGCCCGTTGGACGGCACTCTCAAGAGGGGTGAGGGTTAGGCGAGATTGGGGGTGAAACCCTGTGCCGTCCGGGGCTACGAGGATAATTCTCCGCATGGAATCGCTTCGCGCCAGGATCCCCTCGTTATGCCGCCAGAGGGATTTCAAGCAGAAGATGGGCCAATGCTTGTGGCGCGATAATCATGGCATCGTGGCCCGAAGGAAGTGTACGCCGCTTCCAGCCCGGTTCGTTTGGCGGTAGTGTGCCTCGCGTAAAGATTCGGCGGAACAACCAGACCACCAGCCCGCGGCGGGTACATTCAATGAATGTGTGAGGAATCGCGGCAACGACGTCTTCATGGGCGATATGTACGGGTTGGATAAATGTCTCTAGAGGTTGGGGCGTTATTTTGGAGCGCACGAGGCTCAAGTCTGGTTCTTTCGTGACGCCAAACAGCCCGCCCCTGCCGAGACGGCCTTCCCGGGGCGGATTGACGCGCCAGCCATCCCCATTTCTTTTCGCATCATGCCGAATCATTGTGCCTACGTGTGCGATGTCGACGATAGATTGGCCGTCGTGCGGGACGACGGCATCTAAGTAGACGAGATGGGCGACGCGATGTGGAACGCGATCCGCAACCCCTGTGATCACCATGCCGGAATAGCTGTGGCCTACGAGGATCACATGCTGCAAATCTTTCGTCTCAATGAAGTTGATCACATCCTGAATGTGAGTATCGAGTCCAATTTCAGGGGCCAAGAGTGCCGCTTGTTCCCCCAGACCCGTAAGCGTCGGAGTGTATGCGTGATGACCTGCCGCCTGTAGCAAAGGAACTACCTTGTCCCAGCACCATGCCCCATGCCACGCACCATGAACTAAGACGTAAATTGCCATCTCATCTCACTTACTTGCTTGCTTGCTTGCTTGCTTGCTTGCTTGCTTGCTTGCTTGCTAGCTTGCTAGCTTGCTCAAAGCGTGGCAATAATATCCCTCGCAAATAAATCATGCATCGCCCGAGCCTATGGCCACTCCTGCCATTAGGTGTACGCACGGGTCCCTACTTTCGGGACCCCGAGAAGGCCCGCAAGCCGGTCCCCCACCGGCGCAAGCGCCAGCCAAGATTTCCAGATCACCATCGCCGTCTTTCCGCGGCCGGCCGATTCCTGTAAGACCCGCCCGCAAAAATGCCCGGTGACGGGGGGATAACGGTACATTCAACATCATGACCGGGCTGCTGATCGGATAAGCCCGCGTATCCACCAACGACCAAGACCTAACCGCCCAGAAGAATGCCCTTCTCGCTCTGGGAGTGGCACCGGACAAGACCTTCACGGACCAGGGCCTCACCGGCGCCAACCGGGCACGGCCGGGACTCGGGGAAGCGCTGGCCGCCTGCCGAAACGGGGACACCCGTGTCGTGACCACCCTCGACCGCCTGTCCTCCATGCGGGGGTCGACTACGGTCGGGGGTTCTTGCTGTGCCGGTTTTTCCGGTTGTACGGTTCACACTGCCATCGAGCGGGTGGTTAGGCTGGGTGGATGGCGACAGTTATTCTCGTGAGGCATGGCCGCACCACAGCCAATGCCACCGGACTGCTGGCCGGTCGGGCCGTCGGCGTCAGCCTGGACCAGATCGGGCGGGACCAGGCGGCTCTGACCGGAGACCGGCTCGCAGCCGTGCCCGTAGTCGGGGTGGTGTCGAGCCCTCTTGAGCGTTGTCAGCAGACCGCCCAGCTCATCCTCGATCGCCAGGCCGGCACGCCTTACGCGCCGGTCGATCTCGATCTCACCGAGTGCGATTACGGGCAGTGGCAGGGCCGCACGCTCAGTGATCTCGCGACCGAGGATTTGTGGCCGGTTGTGCAGTCGCAACCGTCCGCCGTCGTTTTTCCCGGCGGTGAATCCATGGCCGCGATGCAGGCTCGGTCGGTGGCTGCGATTCGACGCCACGATGCAGCCTTCGAAGCCGAGTACGGGCCAGGGGCCGTGTGGGTGGCGGTGAGTCACGGTGACATCATCAAGTCAATCCTCGCCGACGCGCTCGGCATGCACCTTGACCTGTTCCAGCGCATTAACGTGGGCCCCGCCTCCGTATCGATCGTGCGCTACGGCGCTAATCGGCCGAGCGTCTACGCGACCAACACCGACGGCGGTGATCTGTCGTGGCTGTCGAACGGCATCCACTCTGGCGATGCGCCGGTGGGCGGCGGTGCAGGGCAAAAGGCGCCATGAACCTCATGTGCCTAGAATACTGACATGCCTACACGCGTTCACGAGTTTGCCTGGCCTGATCGGGTCGTCGTCGGCACCATTGGCCTTCCGGGGGCGCGCACGTTCTACCTGCAGGTGCGCGCAGGGACGCAGATCGTGAGTATTGCCCTGGAGAAGCAGCAGTCGGCCCTGCTCGCGGAGAAGATCGACGAAATTCTCGACCAGCTCATCACCGTCGAGGGAAACCCCTTCAGCGTTCCCACAGGCACTCCCGTTGAACTTGTCGACAATGACCAGCTCGAGGCCGTTCAGGAGCAGTTCCGCACCGGCGCCATGAGCTTAGGTTGGGACCCAACCACGGCCCAGGTTGTAATTGAGGCCTACCCGATCACCGATGTCGATGACGATGACAACGACGAATCGCTGGATGATGACGGCGCCGATGCGGCCGAAATGCTGCTGGTGCGAATGCCGGTCGGCACCGCCCGCGCATTCGCCAAGCGCACCCGGGAGATCGTGGGCGCCGGGCGTCCGACGTGCCCGCTCTGCGGTTACCCCATGGACGCCGACGGGCACACCTGCACCCTTCCCGAGGTCTGATGCCGGCGCCGGACCTCATGACCGCCGAACTGACGCTCACCGGCCGCATCACGACGGCGTCGAACGCCACATTTTTGGGCAGCATCGGCGACGTGGTGGTGGTCTATAAGCCGATAGCGGGCGAAAGTCCGCTGTGGGATTTTCCCGACGGCGCCCTGGCTCACCGGGAGGTGGCCGCCTACCTGGTCTCGCAGGCCTTCGGCTGGGACGTCGTGCCGCACACCTGGCTGCGCGACGGTCCCCTGGGCGAAGGAATGGTACAGCTCTGGCAGGAGCAAGACGCCGCCCAAAGCGCCGTGGACCTGGTCGCGACGGACCACGTGCCGGAGACGGGCTGGAAACACGTTCTCGAGGGACGAGATGAGAACGGACGGATGGTCGCTCTCGTTCACGAAGACTCGCCAGCGCTCAGACGCATGGCGGTGTTCGACGTCGTCGTCAACAACGCCGACCGCAAAGGCGACCACATTCTTGCCATGACGGACGGGCACCGGCACGGCGTGGACCATGGGCTCACGTTTCACCGTGACCACAAGCTGCGCACGGTGCTGTGGGGATGGTTGGGAGACGCTCTGACCGCCGAGGAACGCGACGGCATAGATCGTGTCAGCGAAGGACTGCACGGTGGGCTGGGCCGAAACCTGGCGGACTTGCTCAGCTCCGAAGAAATCGCGTCGCTCGCCGCGCGCTGCGCCCGGTTGCGCTTGGCAGGGCGGTTACCGGCCCCGAGCGGTGAGATGCCGGCGGTGCCCTGGCCGCTGTTCTAGGAGAATTACGGCTACCGGCTTCGCAGGCTGTGTCACGTTGATGCATGGATCTCAAGGTAGCGGCGGAACTCATCATTCCTGAGCGCGAGCTCGGCTGCCGAATTTCCTAGGAGCCAGACACCGGCCAGCAACCCTCTGCTCCGAAGGTTCGGGCGATGGGAGATACATCAACTGTCACCGGGAATTCGCTGCCCAAACGCCGATAAAAGCACAGGTGTCGTGCCCTACTCACAGCTCGCTGACGCCGGTATTTTCTTCAGGGCATGTTGCTCGGCCGTCCTCAAGGCGTACCGCAGCGTGTCCCAGTTGCCTGGGACGGAGATTCGGCTGCTAGAGGCCCCGCAGGCGGTGCAGCAAGAGTGCGACGTGTAGGGACGTCCTGGATTCAGCGTCGTCGAGATCCACTGCAAGCACTTCTTCCAGTTTGGCCAGCCTCGCGTAGAGCGTAGGACGGCTCAGATAGCCGCTACGGGCCATCGCCGTCTTGTTGCCCCCGGATTCCAAATACTTCCCGAGCAGTTCCAGCTGACCGCTCTGGCCCCGGGCTTCCGTCGTGAGGAGGGACGCCAGCTCCGATTCGACGAACTGCTGAACACGCGGGTCGTGACGAAGCAGGGCCAGGAGCCCCCGGAGCCGGACATCCGTGGCTCGGTAGAACAATTTTCCGCCGTCGCGCAGGGTAGCCGCCGTCTCGGCGACGTGGGCCGCTTCGTCGATGCCCGCGGCGGCCTCGAGGAGAGAACTGGCGGGGCGCCCGACGCCGATGGTCCAGCGCGACGCCGCCCCGGCCCCCGCGTCTCCGGAAGGACGCGCCTTCTCAGCAACAGCCAGGGCAAGGTGCTGAAGCACCGCGTCCTGGAGCTGGCGTGCCGGCACGCCGAGAATCATGCCGATCGAACCCGATCGGATGCTGCCCGTCAAGGCTGTGCCGGAGCTTGTCTTGAGCGTCCGGACCAAGAGCTCCAGCAGTTCCCGTTCCTCCCGCTGGCCGGCGAGCGGATCGCCGGCCAGAAGCGTTGCGCCGTGCGCGGCGGCCTGCTGAGCTGGGGTGGTCCGGAACACCACGGGCACGTAGAGCGGCGACCGCTTCAGCCCCAGGGATGCGGCGCGCGCCAGGGCTTCGGCGGCGCTCATTCCGCGGGGCTGGCGCAAGGCGTTGAGTAGACCTGCCTGGGCCCGTTGGCTCACTTCCAGCCGGTCCCGATCCGCGAGGCGGTTAATGGCAAGGGTCTGTGCCGCGCGCTCCAGTACCATAGCGGCCGTCTCGTCGTCGTTGACCGGCACCGGCACAATCAGCCGGCCCCACAGATTTCGGCGCACACCCACCGGGGTCTGAAGCCATTGCTCCGGCCCGGTCCGCGCCGTCGAAGCCGGCGATGGAGTTGTTCGGGACCTGCGCTCCCAGTCTTCCAAGAGTTCGGCCGTGTCCAGCTGCCGGGCGGAGTGGCTGAGGACCAGGTGAGAGAGGTCCTCCAGGACAACCGGGGCGTCGATCATCATCGCCGCCTGCTCCACAACCTGCTGGCTCCCCGCGCTTTCCAGGCTCAGGATCGTGAAAGCCTCATGGACATCCCTGGCGCGCTCCACGCGTTCGAGCTGCTCCGCCACGATCATTCGGTGGGCGACCTCCGTGATCTCCACGAACCGCACCCGCCGCTCAAGGACAATCACCGGAAGCGAGGTCTCCTTGGCCGCAGCACGCAGGGCGGCCAAGCTGTGTTCCCTGTTTCCGACAAGTTCGACGATCAACGCGGCGGCTGCGGCTTCCTCCAAGGATCTGATGAACGACCCCGTGAGGCCGGGTTCCTTTTCCAGCTCAAGACCGGTGGTGAGCACCAGCTCGCCCCCGGCCAGCAAGCCGGAAACATCGAGGATCTCACTGACGTGGACCCAGCGCACAGGCGCGCCCAAACCGGCTGAACCACCCAGGACGCTGGCGCCCGCAGCACGAATAACGGGGAGGTCGAGGATGGTTCGCACTGTTGGCAGCATTTACAGAGTGTAATCCAGCTGGCCCTTTTCTTTACATACCGCCCCTTATGGTGCTGCGCAGCCGCGGACAGACTAGACGCACAGCACGCCGCAAACGGCGCGGCACAACGGCACAGAGGAGAAATCCATGAACACCATCGAACACTGGATCAACGGCACCTACGTCCCCGCCGGGGACCGCACGGCCCCCGTCACGAACCCCGCCACGGGAAAAGTGACAGGCCAGGTTGCCCTGGCCAGCGTGGCTGAAAGCAACGACGCTGTCGCCGCGGCCAAAGCCGCCTTCCCGGCTTGGCGGGACACCTCTTTAGCCCGTCGGACCCAGGTCCTCTTCGCCTTTCGCGAACTGCTCAATGCCCGCAAAGGCGAGCTCGCGGCCATCATCACATCCGAGCATGGCAAGGTCCTGGATGACGCCCTCGGGGAAGTGACCCGGGGCCAGGAGGTCGTGGAGTTCGCCTGCGGCATCCCGCACCTGCTCAAGGGCAGCTATACGGCCAACGCCTCCACCAACGTGGACGTTCATTCCGTCCGTCAGGCTCTCGGACCGGTCGCCATCATCAGCCCGTTCAACTTCCCGGCCATGGTGCCCATGTGGTTCTTCCCCCTGGCCATTGCCGCCGGAAACACCGTCGTTATCAAGCCCAGCGAAAAAGACCCCACGGCCATCAACTGGATGGCCGAACTCTGGAAGGAAGCCGGGCTGCCCGACGGTGTCTTCAATGTCCTGCACGGCGACAAGGTGGCCGTCGACGCCCTGCTGACCCACCCGGACATCAAGGCTGTCTCCTTCGTGGGCTCCACGCCGATCGCCAAGTACGTCTATGAGACCGCCACCGCCAACGGCAAGCGCGTCCAGGCCCTCGGAGGCGCCAAGAACCACATGATCGTGCTGCCCGACGCCGATCTCGACCTCGCCGCGGACGCCGCCATCAATGCCGGCTTCGGCTCCGCAGGTGAACGTTGCATGGCCATCTCCGCGCTCCTCGCCGTTGGCGACATCGCGGACGAACTAGTCGGCAAGATCGCCGAACGAGCAGCCTCACTCCGCACCGGCGACGGACTGCGCCGCTGCGACATGGGCCCGCTCGTGACGGCCCAGCACCGGGACAAAGTAGCCGGCTACATCGACGCCGGCGAGTCGGCCGGCGCCACGCTCGTCGTCGACGGCCGCAACATTGCCGCCGACGCCGAGGGCGAGGGCTTCTTTGTTGGTCCCACGCTCTTCGACAACGTCACCACCGACATGTCCATCTACACCGACGAGATCTTCGGCCCGGTCCTCTCCGTGGTCCGCGTGGACAGCTACGACCATGCCCTCGAGACGATCAAATCCAACCCATACGGCAACGGCACCGCGATCTTCACCAACGACGGCGGCGCCGCCCGCCGCTTCGAAAACGAGGTCGAGGTCGGCATGGTGGGCATCAACGTCCCTGTCCCGGTCCCGATGGCCTACTACTCCTTCGGCGGCTGGAAGAACTCGCTCTTCGGCGACACGCACGCCCACGGCACCGAAGGGGTCGGATTCTTCACACGGGGCAAGGTCGTGACTGCCCGCTGGCTCGATCCCAGCCACGGCGGCATCAACCTCGGCTTCCCGCAGAACGCCTAATTGCCTCTTCAACGTAAGGACAAATCATGACTTCCATTGTTGAATCCGAACCGTTGTTCGGACAGACCCAACTCGATAACGCACGCCGAGCCTATGAGCTGGACCGCCGCCACGTCTTCCATTCATGGTCCGCCCAAGACCTCATCGACCCTATGGTCATTTCCGCGGCCGAAGGCTCATATGTCTGGGACGGGGACGGCAACAAGTACCTGGACTTCTCCTCGCAGCTGGTTAACACCAATATCGGCCACCAGCACCCCGCCGTCGTGGCCGCCATCGCCGCGCAGGCGACCAAGCTGTGTACGATCGCGCCGAGTTACGTCAACGACGCCCGCTCCGAAGCCGCACGCCTGATTGCCGGCCGCACCCCCAGCGAACTGGACAAGATCTTTTTCACCAACGGCGGGGCCGACGCCAACGAGCACGCCGTACGCATGGCCCGGCTCCACACGGGCCGCCACAAGGTCCTCTCGGCCTACCGCTCGTACCATGGCGGTACCCAGCTCGCCGTGAACCTCACCGGGGATCCGCGCCGCTGGGCAAGCGACACCGCCAGCGCCGGCACCGTGCACTTCTTCCCGCCGTACCTCTACCGCACCGCCTTTCACTCCACGACCCAGGAGGAGGAAAGCCAGCGTGCGCTGGAACATCTGGAACAGTTAATCAGCTTCGAGGGCCCGGCCACCATCGCCGCACTCATCGTGGAAAGCGTGCCGGGCACAGCCGGGATCTACATGCCACCTCCCGGATACATGCAGGGCGTCCGGGAGCTCTGCACACGGCACGGCATCGTCTTCATCGCCGACGAAGTAATGTCCGGTTTCGGCCGCACCGGGGCATGGTTCGCCGTCGAGCACTTCGATGTCGCCCCGGACCTGCTGACCTTCGCCAAGGGCGTGAACTCCGGCTACGTTCCGATGGGCGGCGTAGCCATCAGCCCGAAGATCGCCGCCACATTCGGCAAGCGAGTCTACCCCGGCGGCCTGACCTACTCTGGCCATCCGCTGGCGGCGGCAGCAGCCGTGGCCACCATCAACGCGATGGAGAACGAACAGATCGTCCAACACGCGGAACACCTCGGGGAGACTGTCATCGGCCCGGCCCTCCGCGGATTCGCCGAAAACCACGTCTCGGTCGGGGAAGTCCGCGGTACGGGCGTCTTTTGGGCGATCGAACTCGTCAAGGACCGCCAGACCCGCGAACCTCTGGCACCGTACGGCGGATCAAGCCCGGAAATGAACCAGCTCGTGGCGGCCTGCAAATCCCGCGGCCTGCTCCCGTTCGCGAGCTCCAACCGCATCCATGTGGTGCCTCCATGCAACACCAGCGTCGAAGACACCCAGACAGGCCTGGCCATCCTCGACACCGTGCTGGACATAGCGGACGGCTTCGCCCCCTGATGAATCGCGACACGCAGGCAGGACATGAGCTCGCACGTGAAGCGCCCACGGGTGACACCGCCTTTGCATTCGGAGATTGATGTCAACTCCGATGGGCTTCCAGATGAAACTGTCTGGCGCAGCTTCGCTGATGACTTCGGGCCGGACAATTCACTGAGCGACGCCTCCGAAGAATGCCGACCCGATCACCCGGCATTGGCATTGGATGCATCCTTGGCCGGGGCGGTGGATGCCCGGAAGCACGCGGCCGCGACTGGAACGGGCCTTGGTCTCATCCACCTGCGCTCGGACGATGTTCGACAGCTTGTGCTGGCGGACGATCCAGCCGCGTTTGGCCGGGACGGGAGAAGGCGAGACTTCGAATGTGATCGAGGAGCGTGTCGCGGCCGAGGCCCAGAAGGGCCGAGGCGAGACTGGCGACCAGGTCAAGCACGTCCTCGCTGCTGGCGGTGCCGGCGAGAACGTCCATGACCAGGCCGTCTTCCTGGGCCACCAGGGTCCGCGCAATCTTCGCCGGTTCAAGGACGGGAAAAAACTCACCGGCCCGCACTCCATCGGCAATGATCCGTTCGTAGATCCGTTGCTGAGTGCGGGTCTGTTCCGTTTGGATCCGCCGGTGCTCCCCGTCCCTGAGCGAATGAGTCCAGTATTCGTAAAGAATCCGGAAAGCATCGTCTTCCAGCCCCGCCGTCGTGCCGGCGCTGACGACGGCGGCGAGCCTGGCGGTCGGACTCAAGCCGGGGTCCGCCGCCTCCGACAGCCGCGCGAGAAATCTGGCGGAAGCCGCCTGGACGGCTGCTGCCGTGATTTCGGCCAGGCTTCCGTAGTAATACAGCACGGCGTTGGGAGCCATGCCTGCCTCCGCCGCAATCGCGCGCAGCGTCGCCGCTTCCGCGCCGTCACGTGCGGCGACGGCCTGTGCTGCGGACGCGATCTCCCGGCGTCGCCATTCCCTCTTGCTGATGTCTGCCATTTGCCACTCCCCCTTTGGCCCGATGCCTATTGACAACGAGTCTAGACCCGTATTGAATGGCATTCAAATTTGAATGTGATTCAAATAACTTTGATTCGATGAGGAGTCTCCGTGTCACATCCCCTTCCACCCCCCACCGTTCCACCCCCCGCCCTTCCGGCTGCCGCTGCAAGCAAGGGACTAAAGGCCGGATCGATCGGCATCGGCCCGACAGTGGCATTGGGTCTGGCCGCTGTGGCCCCGGCGTACAGCCTGGCAGTGACGCTGGGCTTCGTTGTCCTGGCGGTCGGGTCGAGCACACCGGCGGCGTTCCTTCTAGGGTTCGTGCCTATCCTGTTCACGGCCTTCGCCTTCCGGGATCTCAATCGGCAAATGCCTGACTGCGGCGGGGTTTTCGTGTGGATCTCGCGGGTCTTCGGACCGTGGGCGGGCTGGTTTTTCGGTGGCTGGGTCCCCCAGGTTGCCACTTTCATCGCCGGCGCGGCCCTGGCTCAGGTTGCCACGACCTATCTGCTGACCTTCCTGGGACTGGGCTGGGCAGCCTCCCAACCGGTCATCGTCGCCGCCATCGCGTGCGGGCTGATCGCACTGAGCGGCGTCGTGGCGGCCAGGGGGATTGAACTCTCGGCGTGGCTTCAATACGCGCTGATTGCCTTGCAGCTGATTGCCCTGGGCGGTTTCTGCATCGGGGCCTTTGTCGCCATAGCCGCCGGCACCTCGGCGGAGGGTGCGGAGCAGCCAGGGCTGGACTGGTTCAATCCATTTGCTTCCGGCGATCTCTCCGGCCTGGTCCACGGCGTCATCCTGTGCCTGTTCATCTACTGGGGCTGGGACGCGCTGATAGCGGTCAATGAGGAAACGACCGACCGCAAGGGAACACCAGGGCGGGCCGTGGTCATCACCACCGTGATCCTTCTGTTCTTCTACGTCGTGACCGCGACGGCCGCCGTTGGATATGCAGGGACGGCCGGCATCACAGATCCCGCGACCGTCTCGGACGTCCTGTCCGTGCTCGGCCCCCAGGCCACCGGCGGCCTCTTCGGGCAGGTCATCATCCTCGCCGTCGGCATCTCGGCATTGGCGGCGCTGATGACCGTCGCGATTAGCAATCCCCGGTCCTGGCTCAGCATGGGAACGTACGGCGCGCTGCCCGCGGCGACCACGAAGATGCATCCCTCCAGGGGGACACCGACGACGTCAATCATCTGGTGGGCGCTCCTGAGCATTGCCGTGACAGTGGTTCTGACAGCGATCAGCGCCGACTTCATCGGCCTGGCCATACTTTCAGTCGGCCTGATGATCGCCGCCTACTATGCCGCGACGGCGCTGGCCTGTGTCGTGTATTTCGCTCCGCAGATGCGCACCTCCGCCTCCGCCCTCGTCCTGAAGGGCATCCTCCCGGGCCTGGGCGCCCTCCTGATGACGGGAGCGTTTGCGTACAGCGCCGTCGATATGTTGTCCCCCGAATACGCCGGGCTCTCCTGGCTCGGCATCGGAACCGTGTTCTGGATCGGAATCGGCGCGCTCGCCCTGGGCGTTCTGGTCATTGCCATCATCCGCCCCAGACTCCGGCCCTACTTCACCGGGCAAACAATTCCCCGGGGAACTTTTTCCACCCGCAACGAACTGCAATCCATCCTGAGCAGCGAAACCGAGGCATAAATGCGCGTCCTATCCATTGCAGCAATCCAGACGAAACCCGTTCCTTACGACGTCGAAGCAACGTGGGAACGCTTCGCTGCCCAGGCCGAAACCGCCAAAGAGCTCGGTCCTGAGGTCGACATCATCGTCGCACCCGAACTTCTGCTCGCGGCACCTGGGGAATTCCTGATCCCGGACCCAGAGGGCGAAACCCGCTCCGCCGGCCCCATCCCCAGCGCGCTCACCGACCGGATCGCGGACCTGGCCCGCCGTCTGGGGGTCTGGCTCGTGCCCGGATCCCTGCTGGAAACCGACGGCGGAAACACCTACAACACGGCAATCGCCGTCTCCCCCGATGGCGAGATCGTGGCCCGGTACCGGAAGCTCTTTCCCTGGCGCCCGTTCGAAACAACGACGCCGGGCGACTCGTTCGTGACCTTCGACATCCCCGACAGGGGACGCGTAGGCCTAGCCATCTGCTTCGATGGAAGCTTTCCCGAGGTCGCCAGGCAACTGGCATGGCTCGGCGCCGAAGTCATCATCCAGCCCACCCTCACCACCACCCGGGACAGGGAAATGGAAATCGTGATGTCCCGGGCCAACGCCTTCGCCAACCAGGTCTACGTCGTCAACATCAACGGCGCCGACCCGTCAGCAGTCGGAGAAAGCGTCATCGTGGACCCGGAAGGCACCATCATGCAGCACGCCAGAGGAGGCGAGGAAATCCTCTACGGAGTCCTCGACCTCGACCGGGTCACACAGGTCCGCCGCTACGGAACCCACGGCATCAACCGGCCCTGGGCACAACTCCACGACCAGCAAGGAATCCTGCGCTACCCGATGTACGGCGGCGCACACTTCCAACCCCCGGCGTGGAGCACCCCGGCCCCGGACGATTCACGCGTGAACCAGCTCAGCGCCTCAACGGCCTGACCGCTTCCTTCCACGGCCGCGCGCCCCACCACAACGAGTGCGCACCTCCGGCCCCGGAGGTGCGCACTCGTTGCCAGAAACGACCATGGACAGCACGATCTCATCCGCACCCGCCTGCTGGCGGCCGCTGTGAAGCGGTGCGGCCCTTGCCGCCGACACTCTAGGCCCATACCCAACATTCAAGATCACGGGAAGTCTGATGCCCAATAACCTCAAATCCGCGGACACAGTCATCTTCAATGCAAACGTGCATACCCTTGACGCACAACAACCGTCTGTCAGCACAATTGTCATCGCGAACGGCAGGATCCTCGCAGCTGGCGGCCAACACCTTCTTCGCGAGCACCGGGGTCCACGCACCCACGTGCACGATGCGAACGGCCAGACAATCACGCCCGGGCTCATTGACGGGCACATTCATCCCATCCAGGGTTCGGAAATCACGGTCGGTGTCGATTTCGGCCCGGTGTCAACGTTCGACGGCTTCCTCGCCGCCCTGCGCACCGAAGCAGCCAGAGTGCTTTCGGAGAACTCAACGGAGTGGGTCAGGGGATGGAACCTTGACTACGGCGTCTTTGAAGGACGGCGAATAGCCGCTGACCTGATTGAGGAGGCGGTCTACGGCCTGCCGGCGTACATTCTCCTGTTTGATCTTCATACGGCACTGGCGAGCAAAGAGGCCCTGAGATTGAGTGGCATCACAGGTGGGCGTCGGTTTTGCGATACTTCAGAGATTGTTGTTGACGAAGCCGGCAACCCAACCGGGGAGTTGCGGGAATCCACTGCCTTCGAATTGGTTGGAGCCACCGCGCCGGCTCTGTCTGCAGCGCAGGCCGTTGAGAGGGCACGGCAGCTGATTTCTTGCCTGTCGAGAACCGGCATTACCTCAGGCACGATCATGGATGGGGACCTTGCTTCGCTCGATTTCATCGACAAGATCGATAGCACCGGATCGGGTTTGCCCGTCAGGCTGGTTTCCGCACTCGAGCACAGGCCTGGCCTGACCGCTGAAGAGGCACGGTCTTACCTCTTGTCGAAGGACCGACAGGGGCGCCGCTGGCGCGGTGGGCTCGTCAAACTCATCCTTGATGGCGTTATCGATACGGGAACCGGCTGGCTTTATGAACCGGATATGTTGGGCGGCGGTCTGAAATCATTTTGGCCAGATCCGGCTGACTATGCTGCAACCGTCAAACAATATGGCGACGCAGGATTTCAAATCGCGACGCACGCTATCGGTGATCGAGCCATCGGTGCTGCGATCGACGCATACGTCTCGGCCGGCGTGCGGTCCCGGCGGGGAGCTCCGCACCGGATCGAGCACCTGGAATGCCTGGCAGACAGGGACCTGGCACGTCTTTCCACGGCAGGAATCACCGCGTCGATGCAGCCCCTGCACATGCAGTGGCGAAAGGCGGACGGATCCGATTCTTGGTCCAGCCGCCTGGGAGCAGAGCGATCGAAACGGGCCTGGAGGATCCGTGACGTCATCGATGCGGGCGCTCCGGTTGCGCTGGGCTCGGATTGGCCGGTGGCTCAGTACGACGCGCGCATCGGCATGGCATGGGCACGCCTGCGCCGCATCCCAGGCCGGACCGATGCGCCTGTCTTCGAACCTTCACAAAGGCTGACGGCGCTCGAAGCGCTCAAGGGCTTCTCGGTCTGGGCCGCAGCGGCTCAAGGAGACCATGACCAGGGAACCATCCGGCCCGGGAGCAGGGCAGATCTCGCGATATGGGCCGACGATCCCCTTCGGGTTTCCGCCGACGACCTCCTTGACCTCCCGATCGAATCGACTTGGCTGGATGGAGAAACTGTCTTCAGCCGCCAGGAGTAGGTCCACGTCACCGCCCTAAGGTGCCGCCTTCGGGGCCACCGACGGTGCGCCCCCCCATGACGATCGCCTGAATGCGCTCAGCGCTTGTCTTGTCCGGCTCGTCAAGTGACGCGATTTTGTCGGGAACCGACTGTAAGGCCTCGGCGGCGCTTTGCTGTCCCTTTAGCTCCTTGGCCCGCTGCTTCATCGCGCCTCGCCCCCCAGCGGTGAACCTGGACCTCGACTCTGCCATGCGCCCATTCTTGAAGGCGAGGGTGAGCCCGGCGCTCCGTAGCTGCCGTTTCTCAGGGCTGCGTGTCGCGCTTGGCGTCGCTTAAGGGGAACGGTCTGCAAGCCCTGTGTACGCTACCGATATGGCTTCTCCGCAGACGCTAAGCGAGGCCGAGCGCCGCGTCGTCGCGTCTTGGGCCGCGGACTGCGCCGAGCGTGTCGTGGCCCTATTTGAGGCAGAGGCGCCGGCAGATGGCCGCCCCCGCGACGCCATCGCCAGGGCCCGGGCCTTCGCTCGCGGTGAGCTCAGTGCCGCCGAAGAGATCCGCCGGCGGTTTATTGCCGGCCGTGCCGCACGCGAGGTGAACAGCCCTGCTGCGGTGGCTGCCGCCCGGTCCGCCACGCAAGCCGCAGCCGTCGCCCACATGGGCGCACACGCCTTGGGGGCAGCCGCGTATGCCGCGAAAGCGGCCGGACTGGCGGCGCCCGATCGGCCCCAGAGGGTCGACGACGAGGTCAACTGGCAACTGGAGCACATGAGCGCCGAAGCCCGGTCAGCGCTTCGGCGCTTGCCACCGCTGGGGGGAAATTCCGCCGGTCCGCTGGGGCCAGGACTTCTCGCTACCGGAGTCCTCGCGTCGATCATCCGCGCGATCCAGGCCGACTTGGCCCGCCCCGACCGGCCTGCCACCTCCAGCTGAACCCCACGGCTGTGCGCACAACCAAATCGTCGCCAAGGCCCAGGTCCGGCGGCTCCCGGTCATTGCTGACCACAAGTTGGTCGGCATCATCAGCCACGCAACGCCCTCACGCAGCCGCTCACGCCGTGGAGCACTGCCGACAACGCATACAAGTGGGTGATGCATGAACTACCGCCCGAAACCCAGGTCGCGTCGCAGATGAAGCTTTCTCGACAATACTGTGCGACATGCATGGGCATACCTTGAAGAAGGAGGCATCATCGTCCCGCCGGCGAGGCAGCAGAACCGTCGTATATTGATCCGGCATCAGGGTTGGGGTGTCAGCGGTTCTCAGCGTGGCCTGGTCCGTGTTTGCACCGAAATCGGGCGCTCGGGACAACAGGTGTGGCCCACGCTGGAGCGGCGGCCAACGGCACTTGACCTACGCAACGGGAGCTACGCTGACGCCGCTTCGCCCCCGAATAGAACCTTGGAATTGGAACATGAAAGTGTCGCCATGGCGCAAACGAACCCTCTTGGCCTGCTCTGGAAGGCCGGCCGGGACGCTCAGTGCGGTGCAGTCGGTGCTTATGGTCGTGTTCCTTGTATGGTCCTAAAAAGTTTGCCTCCCGTACTCCCTGACGCATGTGAGTAAGGAGTGTAGGAACGTGGTGAGGCGGTCCAGCAGCGCATCGAGATCCTTTCGTACTTGTTCCGGAACCCTGGCGGGCCGACAACTGGCCGGTGGGGCGCCTAGGGGTGTGAATCGCAGAGTTACCTGACGTGTTTTTCGCTGCACTAATTGGCCTGCCCGGTCTCCGCGGCTGGAGGATCTTGTGCGGTCCCGCCGCGTCAGGTTCTGCTTCAATCCATCGGGCATTACGCGAGGTAGCCGGTTATCCACTAACTGGTGGTTCCTGTTTCTTCCCGTGGGTGTGCTCTTAGAGTGGGGGCATGGGTAATCGGAAAGAAGCGGGCGAGTTCCTTCGCACCCGGCGGGCGCGCCTGACTCCGGAACAGCTGGGCATCATCAGCGGCGGTCGCCGCCGGGTGCCGGGCCTGCGACGGGAGGAAGTCGCGATGCTTGCGGGCACGAGCAGCGAATACTATGCGCGGATGGAACGAGGCGACCTCGCCGGCGTTTCGGCCGAGGTACTTGATGCTGTTGGCCGGGTTCTGCGTTTGGACGAGGCCGAGACGCAGTATCTGCACGAGCTCGCCCGGTCGGCTGCTCCGGCAACCGCCCGCCGCGCGGCATCCGCCCGCCGCGCGGCGCCAAACGGTGTGAGGCCCTCGCTGCAGGCGTTCCTGGATGCCATGACCGGGGCGCCTGCGTGGGTATTGAACGCGCAACGGGACATCCTGGCTACGAACACACTCGGCCGGGCATTGATGGCACCGCTGCTGGATGACCCGGCGAACGGCAGCAACAACGCGCGGTTCATCTTCCTGAGCCCGGCATCGCGCACCTTCTACCCGGACTGGGAAAGCGCGGCCGACAGCACCGTAGCCTCCCTGCGCACCGCTGCGGGCCGGAACCCGCACGACAAGGGCCTCACGGATTTGATTGGTGAGCTCGTCACGCGCAGCGACACCTTTCGAATCCGCTGGTCCGCCCACAATGTCCGCCTGCACCGTACCGGGGTGAAACGGATCGTGCACCCCGACATTGGTGAACTCGACTTCGTTTACGAAGGGGTCGAAATCCCCGATCACCCCGGCTGGATGATTTTCGCCTACACCGCCCCGTCCGGCTCACCAACCGAGGAACGGCTCCGCCTCCTGGGCAGCCTCGCCGCCAGCAGCGGCGCCCAGGCCCCGGCGCCGGCGCCGGCGTCGGCGTCGGCGTCGGCGTCGACCCGCGAACGCTGACATGGAGATAGAACCTCGGGCCGCGACCACGAAAGGGCCCTCGGATCGCTTCACCGGCGACGTATGGGTCGACCCGGTCGCCAAACCACGACCGGATCCTTCGCGCCTGACGGCAGCAATCGTGCGGTTCGCGCCCGGTGCGCGGACCGCCTGGCATGTGCACGCGCGCGGACAGACGCTGCGCGTCACCGACGGCGTCGCGATCGTGCAGACACGTGGCGGAGAAACGGTCGCCGTGCATCCCGGCCAGACCGTCTACACACCGCCGGGCGAGTGGCACTGGCACGGCGCAACCGTCGATAACTTCATGTCCCACCTTGCCCTCTCCGAACTGCTCCCCGAGAAGGACGGCGCGAGCGTCACCTGGGGTGAACACGTCACGGACGAAGAATACCGGCGCGCGCAGACGCTCGCGCTCCAGCACGATGACGAAACGATCGATCAGGAAGAAGAAGCCCTATGACCACTTGGCTCATTACCGGATGCTCCACCGGCCTCGGCCGCGCCCTCGCGACCGCGGTGCTCGAGCACGGCGACAACGCCGTCGTCACCGCCCGCGACACCGCGAAAGTACAGGACATCGCCGATCGCTACCCGGACACCGCCGTCGCCCTCGCGCTCGACGTCACCGACGACGCGCAGGTCACCGCAGCCGTCGCGGCAGCAGAACAGCGGTTCGGCGCCGTCGACGTTCTCGTCAACAACGCCGGCTACGGCTACCGTGCCGCCGTTGAAGAGGGCGAGGACGATGCCGTGCACCAACTGTTCGACACGCACGTGTTCGGCACTGTCCGCACCATCAAGGCCGTGCTGCCCGGAATGCGCGCCCGTCGCTCCGGCACGATCATCAACCTCTCCTCCATCGGCGCCCGCATCTGCCCGGAAGGCTCCGGCTACTACTCCGCCGTGAAGGCCGCGATCGAAGCGCTCACCCTGTCGCTCCGCAAAGAGATCGCACCCCTGGGCATCCGCGCGATCGCCGTCGAGCCGGGCGCGTTCCGCACCGACTTCGCCGGCCGCTCCCTCACCCAGGCCACCGAACCGATCGCCGACTACGCCGACACCGCCGGGAAGCGCCGCAAGGAACACGACACCATGCACGGCACCCAGAACGGCGACCCCGCGAAGGCCGCGGCCGCGCTCATCAAGGTCGTCGAATCAGAAGACACCCCCTTCCTGTTGCTGCTCGGAAACGACGCCTCGAACGGATTCCGTGCCGCGCTCGAGGCGCTGCGCGCCGACGCCGACAATTGGGAACCGGTCAGCCGCAGCACCGACTTCGACGCCTGAACCGAAAGGAGAACACCATGACCGAGCAGAGCCCCGCCCAGCGGTCCATCGGCGACTTCGCCCCGAAACTCGTCGACCTCACCGACGACGTGCTCTTCGGCGACGTCTGGGAACGACCCGAACTCTCCAAACGCGACCGCAGCCTCATCACCGTCACGAGCCTGATCACCTCCTCAAGCTTCGAACAACTCCCCAACCACCTCCGCCTGGCCAAACAGAACGGCCTCACCGAGGACGAATTGAAGGAAGCGATCATCCACCTCGCGTTCTACGCCGGCTGGCCCCGCGCGATGTCCGCCATCCAGGTCGCCAAGAAGGTCTTCGCCGACTAGACCACCCAGCCGGCACCCCTCGAACCACTCAGAACAGGAAACACCATGACCACCACCGCCTCCGGCCGCACCGCCGTCATCACCGGAGCCTCCTCCGGCATCGGCGAAGCCACCGCCCGAGCCCTCCATAAAGCCGGATACCGTGTCGCGCTGCTGGCCCGCCGCGCCGACCGCTTGTCAGCACTGGCAACCGAACTCGGTGCCGGCGCGATCGCGATCGAAGCCGACGTCACCGACCGCGACGCCCTCCAGGCTGCGGCCCGGCGCGTGCAGGACGAATTCGGCGGCGCCGACATCCTCATCAACAACGCCGGCATCATGCTCCTTGGCCCGTTCTCAGCCGAACAGAGCGAGGACTACCGCCGCATGATCGAAGTCAACCTGCTCGGCGCGATCACCACCACCGAGGTATTCCTCGACCAACTCAAGGACGGCGACGGCGACATCATCAACATCTCCTCCGTCGCCGGACGCACAGCCCGCGCAGGGAACGGCGTCTACGCCGCCACCAAATGGGGCATCAACGGCTGGTCCGAATCCCTTCGACAGGAACTCCTACCGGATGTGCGCGTCACCCTCATCGAACCCGGCGTGGTCGCGACCGAACTACCCACCCACATCACCCACGAGCAGACCAACGCCGCGGTCACCGACGCCTACAGCCACGCAACCGTCACCGCTCACGACATCGCCGAAATCATCGCCTTCGCCCTCGACCGTCCCCGCCACCTCGCCATCAACGAAATCCTGGTCCGCCCCGCCAACCAACCCTGACCACGTCGCATGCCCCGCGACTTGACGAGGTCGGCCGTGGACGCGGCGTGCGAGGCGACGTCGACCTGGCCGGAGATGAGCGCGTTGGCGCGGGCCTGCGGATCGGTGATGATGCTGTAGACGATCTTGCTGCACGTGTACTTCGAGGCGTCCGTGGACTTGTCGTTCTGGTCGAAGACGTACTTGCTCCCCTTGACGGTCGAGCCGGCCTCGATGGTATGCGGGCACGCTCAGCTCAGCGGCCCCGCCGGCGAGGTCCTGATCAGCTCCATGAACCCCTCGAGGTGCGCCGCCATGTCGATCGACTCGTCGTAGAGCCAGGCGAGCTGCACGCCTTCGATCAGGGAGGTGATCTGGCGGGCGAGGAGGTCTGGGTCCAGTCCTGGCTTGAGGCGGCCCGCGCCGAGCTCGCGCTCGAGTTCTTCGCGGATGGACCCGACGAAGTCCCGGTCCCGCCGTTGGATAAAAGCGTGGGCCGGATGGTCGGTGCCCACCGCCTCGGCCCGGAGAGTCGCGTCGAGCTGGATGACCCCACGGATCTTCGCATTGTGCCTCATCACCTCAGGCACGGTATCAAGGAGCCCGCGGTTCTCGATCAGCGCCCCGCGCCAAGGGCCCTCGATCTCCTCCCGGCGCACGAGCACGGCCTCGAGGAGGGCGTCCTTCGAACCGAAGTGATGAAGGATCGCGGTATGGCTCGTCCCGATGGCCTCGGCGATCTGGCGCACGGAAAGCTGCTGGAAGCCCTTCTCCGCGAACACCGTGAACGCGTAGCCGACACAGCCACATCCGATTGGGACGCCGCCGGAGACCACACCGGCAGTTGATCCGTGCTGCGGCCCGAGCCATTCTGTTGAGGAACGACACCGCTCGCTAGACTTAAGTTGCGCGCCGCAGAAGACGCAGAGTTCGTCTCGGGAAAGGCATGATCATGACCGATAGCAGCGACTTCGAAGACACCGCGAATGAGGCAGGCCCGGAAAAGAAGCCAGAGGAACCAGACCTGCGGGGCCGCTATGTCGAAGGCGATTTTGGCAAGGCCGGTGTGCAGCGCGGCCGCCATGCTGACGACGAGGAAGGCCAGTATGTCGAAGGCGACTACGGCTTGGCAGGCAGCGAAGGCGGTCTGCCCGAACCGCTGGGAGGCAAAGCCAGGGAATCGGGGCGCTACGTGGAGGCGGACTACGGCGATGCCGGAACGGCGCCGGGCCGCACCGCAGAATCCGAAATCGGCCGGTACTCAGAGGGTGACTACGGCGCGAGCGGAACCGTGGATCCCGTCCGCAAACCGGGTGCTGGCGCCGGGCCCGGTACTGACAGCCAGACTGACAAGCAGGAATAATTCAGCACGTGCAGGGCTGCCGGTAGTGCACATAGTGCACGACTGCAGGACGCACGCGCGGTTGCCGCATCCGTTCGCTAGGCTCCGTCTGCGGCCAGGCCGCCGAGCCCGCCGCGTACTCCCCGGTCCGGGCGGCCATAGTGCACACGCAGTGTCGGACGCTGGTGCACGATGGGTCGGTGCACGGAATGGAGCCCGGGCGTCCCGCCACCAGCTTCCTCCCGGAGGGCGATCAGGTGCTCCACCAGGGCAATTTCCGGCCGATCAGGATGGGCTTGCAGACACTGCCACAGCTGTTCCCTGGCAGCGGCGTGCCCCGGCGTGGAATCGGACAGCACTGCGGCGATGATCTCGGCCGCCTGCAGCCGCAGCCGCGCGTCGCCGTCGCCCTGATTGCTCACCGACGGGCTAATCGGTGCGTATTCCCGTGAGGTTTCCGGACGGGACGACAAATCCATGGACATTTGGCTATTCCTTTGTTCCCGTTCCGGCCGAGCCTGGAACCGGCGATGGCACCCCAAGGCCCTGCAGATGATCTTCGGGAAATGGAGCGGAAGACCGTGAAGCAACTTTACATCGGGAAAGACCGGTCTGTCTCTGGTCGATTCCAAATTGTTCCGAACATCGCCAGCTGCGGCCGAGTACTACTCGCGGCTCTTAGCGACGTCTTCCAACCATGCGATTGCGGCGTTCCGGGACGTAAAGAACTCGTGCGGATATTGCGTCTCCCGGCTCGTGGCCGAGGCGATGACCCTGTCCACGGTGCTGGATCCGAGGACGGCGATGGCCACCACACCCGTACTCTGTGCGAATTGGTATCTGGCCGCCGCGCTGAATACGACGTCGGTCATCTCTGAGATCATCGGCATCGGCGTGCCGCCACTGATGCGCTCCACGGCAAGCATGGCGTCCCGGGCGTCATCGACGTCCACAAAGGAACCGGGACGCCAGACGCTCTCAAGTATCCCTGCGCTGACGCTGACGGTGTTCTTCCCGTCTGCGGCGTCGATTCGTCCCGGCATCATGCCGTTGATCCTAGGCCTGAACAGCCACGCGCCCCCGCACCGGCGCATGGCGTGTCCCCCGGCGCAATATAGGCGGTTTTTCCGCCCGAAGACTGTGGAATAGCTGCGCGGTGCTGTACGTTGCACTGAGCCCAGTCACCAGACGAGAAATGAGATCAACCCACGTGGCAACCGACTACGATGAAGTCCGCTCCGACGTCAAGGAATCCCAGGAAAATTCACTGGAAGCGCTGCAGTCCGCAAACGCTCCTGACGCCCGCAGCGTTGTCCAGGAACTCGACGAAGCCGACGGCCTGGACGGCGCCGGGGTCCCGGGCGGCGAGTTCATCGCCGAAGAGCTGATCGTCCAGGTAATCCCGCAGGCCGGTGACGAGTTCACCTGCTACTCGTGCTTCCTGGTCCGGCACCGCTCCCAGATCGCCCGGCAGGTCGGTACCCACGCCTACTGCAGGGACTGTGAGGGCTGAACCAGTCCCCAAGCAGTACTCTTCCGCGCCCGGGCGGTTCGAGGGCGCCGGCGAGCATGGATTGCAGCCCGGTGCCTGCGCGTTCGCGGCGGTACGTTTGTTGAACAATGGATGCCAAGTGAGATTCCCCGTAGTCAGTTCTTCCTGCCAGGCTCCGGCGCGGCTTCCTTTACAGTGGCCAGCGCCATCCGGATCTCCGCCTCCCGCGCCTTCAGTCCGAGGTCCGCAAGATTCTGCAGTCCGTAATCCAGCCATATCTGCGCGAACTCTCGGCTCTTCGCGGACAGCTTCCGGCGGCGCGAGAGCCGGAGCCCGCGCTTGACGCGTTGCTTGGCTGTGGGCCCCCAATTACCCCAGGCCGCTTCCAGCACTGCGCCGAGAATGTCAATGATGAAATCCAGCATGGGTTCTCCCCCGGGCTAAGCCGGGGCCAGCGCCTGTACCGAGGTTCGTTCCACGGTGGGGCAGTAGATTTTTGCGGCAGTTTCCGGTGGTTCTTCCAGGCCCAGCAGGATCCGCACCCCGGCTGCACCCAGCTCGTAGTGCGGGAGGGATACCGTGGACAGCGGGGGGCGGAGGTGGGCCGCAATGACTTCCTGGTTGTCGAACCCCACCACCGCGATGTCCTCCGGGATGGACAAGCCGTGCTCGCGCAGCCCGTCATACAGTCCCATCGCCATCCGGTCGTTGTAGCAGTACACGGCCGTAATGTCCCGTTTGAGGAGTTCCCCGGTGGCCCCGTACCCGCCTTCCTGGTCTGGATAGGCTTCCAGGACCAGGCTCTCATCGAAACCGATGCCGGCAGCTTCAAGAGCTTCCCGGTAGCCCTGAAGGCGTCCGTCTTTTGCCGGCGCGGGGATGGTCGCGTTTATGAAGGCAATGCGGCGGTGACCATGCTTGAGCAGGACTTCCGTCGCTGAACGGCCGCCCTGTACCTCATCGGGGACGACGGCCCGTGTGCCCGGTTCGGTCGAGAAGCAGTTGACCAGGACGAAGTCCGCCTCGCGGAGGGTGGCGGGTATGTCCGTGGCGCGGTGGAACCAGGTCGAGTAGAGGATTCCGCGCACTTTGTACTCAAGCATCATGGAAATCGCATCGGTCTCGAGCTCGCTGTTGCCTTCGGTGTTGGCGATCAGGAGGGCGTAGCCATGTTTCCAGGCCTCATCCTGGGCGCCGTGAATGATCTGGCCGGCGAAGGGCGTTGTTGCGATGGCGTCGGCGACAAGGCCGATGAAACGGGAGCTGCCGCTGACCAGGGTTTGGGCCATGGCGTTGGGCCGGTAGCCAAGGTCCCGGATCGCGTCCCGGACCCGGTTGCGCGTGGCGGCGGAGATGCGGGCGTCCTTCTTCTTGTTGACGATCAACGAGACGGTGGCTGTGGAGACTCCGGCGGCTTCCGCCACCTGGCGCAGCGTGACGGGCTGGGCGCGCGTCGGCCGCTTCGGGGGTGCAGCCTCAATCGATGGCGTGCCCGAACTACTCTCCTGCGAAATCATTTGCCCTCCGTCAGGAGTATAACCGGCTGTTGCTGCTGTCATCCCTTTGTCGCCCCGCTTTCCAGTCCCTGGATCATGGCCTTGTTGAGGACCAGGAAGACTAGCAGCAGCGGGGTGATGGTGACGCAGACGGCGGCGAACGTGGCGGTCCAGTCGGTCTTGCCCATGGCTCCGATGTAGTTCTGCAGGCCAAGCGGGATGGTCTTGAGTTCCTCGGAGAGGACGAACGTGTTGGCGAAGATAAAGTCGTTCCAGATGAAGATGCTGTTGACCAGCACAACGGTCACGACAGTGTTGACCGACAAGGGCAGGGTGATGAGCCCGAAGATGCGATAAGGCCCGGCCCCGTCAAGGGATGCGGCCTCGTACGTTTCACGGGGGATGTATTCAAAGAACGAGGAGAACAGGTAGATCGACATAGGCAGGGCAAAGCCGGCGAGGGGAATGATCATTGAGGGGTAGGTGTCGAGCAGGTTTATGGCCGAGTAGTCGATGAACAGCGGCACCAGGGCGATCTGTACGGGCACGATGATGCCGATCAGGAACAGGCTGCGGACCACCTTGCTGAAGCGGAAGCCGAGGACCTGGAGCGCGTAGGCTGCCATCATTCCCAGCAGCACGATCAGGAGGTTGGCTCCCATGGTGACGATGAAGCTGTTGAGGATGTTCAGCCCGAGGTTGCCCGTTTCGAAGGCCCGGGCATAGTTTTCCCAGGTCAGGGACGTGGGCAGCGCAAACGGATCGCCGGTGGCGAAGTCCTGCTCGGTGCGCAGGCTGGTGATGAAAAGCCAGGCGAGCGGGTAGACCTGCACGATGACGATGAGGGCGATCAATACTTTGGACAGCGTGCCGTGGAGGCTGGGCTTCCGCCGCCTTCGCGGCGGAGGCTGGTTGTCCGGCGGGGTGGCAACGGGCCTGGTGATCGGGGCTGCTTGTGCGGTCATGCGTCCGCCTTTCGTTTGAGCATGAAGAGAATGAGCCCGACGGCGGCCAGGCATTCGACAACGATGAACACGGAGATGGTGCTGGCGTAGCCGAAGTCAGTGCTGGTGAAAGCCGTCTTGTACATGTAGGTGGTCAGGAGTTCCGAGGACTGTCCGGGGCCGCCGTTGGTCATCAGGTAGGGGATGTCGAATCCGCGCAGCCCGTAGGTCGTAGCCATGATGGTGGTGGTGATCCAGACGGGCCGGATGTGCGGGAATCGGATCCTGGTGAACAGTTGCCACCGCGAAGCGCCGTCGAGACGGGCGGCTTCCTCCAGTTCCAGGGGAACGGAGAGCAAGGCAGCGTAGAGGATGAGCATGTACAGGCCGGTAAACCGCCATCCTTCCGGCGCCGAAACCGCGGCCAGGACGGTGTTGATGTCCGAGAGCCAGGGGCGTTCGAGGGCGCCGAGGCCAATCCATTGCAGGATCTGGTTGAGCAGGCCCACCGGGTCGATCGAGTAGATACGGACGAAGAGGAACGCGATGGCCACCGTCGAGATCACTGCGGGCAGGAGGTAGAGGGTCTTGATGAGCTCCCGGCCCCGGCGCAGCGAGGTCAGGAGGCTGGCAACCAGCAGGGCGCCGCCAAGCTGCAGGACCAGGCAGATGGCCAGGTAGCCGAGGGCGTTGAAGAAGGAGCGCCAGAAGATGTCGTCTCCGGTGAACATCCGCACGTAGTTTGCCAGTCCCACGAACTCCATGTCGCTGATCCCGTTCCATGAAAAGAAGCTCAGGACCAGGGACTGGAGGATGGGGAACAGCACTGCCGCGCCGTAGAGCAACAGTGGCGGGAGGAGGAACACCAGGACTGAGAGTCGTGACCTGTTGGGAAGCATGTTTGGCCCTTTCGGGTGGGGGCCGGAGCCCCCACCGCGGCGGTTATTTGAAGAATTTCGGGGCGTTTTGCGCGACGGCGTTGTCCATGGTGGTGGTGAACTGTTCGGGCGTGATGTTGCCCTGGACGAGGAGCACGAGTTCCTGCTGCAGCCTGCCGTTGGTGGTGGGATCGAGCTGGGTATCCCACGGCATGGCCTGCTTGTCCCCGAGGTCGTTCGCCTTCTCAAGGGCCTTCTTGTACAGCGGTGTCGCGTTGGCCGGCAGGAGGGTTTCCACGGTGGTCGTCGGTGAAAGCGCACCGGTGGCTGCGTATTCGGCTGGATACTTCGCCAGGGCGAACTTCAGGAAGTCGCTCACCAGCGGGTCGTAGGTCTTGGAGTTGACCGCCATGCCGATGCCGGACGGGGAGACGAATTCGTTGGCCGCCGTGACGGCTCCCTGAGTCGTCGGGAGGGTGAAGAAATCGGTGTCGTTGCGCACCGCCGGATTCAACTTGTCCGTTGCCAGGCTGGGCAGTTCCCACGTGCCGATGTTGTACATGGCGGCCTGGCCGGAGGTGAACTGGTTCTGGGCATCGGAGTATCCCTGGGAGGAAAAGCCGTCCTGGAAGCACTTGGCCTTGCCGAGTGCGGCGAGCCACTGAACGGTTTTCTGGCCTGCGGGGTCGGAGAACTTGGCTTCGCCCTTCTTGAGCTTCTGGATGAAGTCCGGGCCGGCTTCCCTGAACGGCTGGTAGGCGATGTACCGTTCGAGTGGCCACTGGTCCTGGCCGTCGATGGCGATGGGGGTGATGCCGGCGTGGCGCAGGGCGGTACACATGGCGGGGAGGTCATCGAGGGACGTCGGGACGGACACTCCGGCTTTCTGCAGGAGTGCCTTGTTGTACCAGATGAACTCCAGCTCGAACTGGAACGGAATCATGTACAGCGACCCGTCGTCGAACCGCTGGTAGCCAAGGGCGCCGGGCCGGTAGCTGTCGTAGACGTTCAGGGTCTTGAGCAGCTTCTCGGCGTCGACCATTTTTCCCTGTTTCGCCAACTGTTGGGCGAACGGAGTGGCGTCGGTGTCGAAGAGCTCGGGAAGCTTATTCGCCGCGGCGAGGGTCTCCAGTTTCTGGATATAGGAGGGCCTGTCCGGTGTGGTGATCAGGTTCAGCGAGAAGCCCGGGTGGTCCTTGGCGTAGTCGTCCGCGAGTTTCTTCATGATGTTGATGACGGCGCCGTCGGCCGGGCGGGAGAGCAACCATGAGATTCCCCGGGGCTTGATTTCCCCGGTGGGGCTCACGTTGGAGGGATTGGTGGCCCCTCCGCCGCAAGCTGCCAGGGCCAGTGCGGTGGCGGCCGCCACGGCGGCAGTTCGGAACAGTTTTATCATTTCGGCAATCTCCCTTGATTAGCTGAGGACGGGTTGAGTTAGGTGACGGTGCGCTGGCGTGTTTCGAATTCGGTGAGGGTGACGGCTCCTTCCCCGGCAAAGATCCCGATCCGGCCCTCGGACAGGTCATAGATCCTCGTGCTGAGGGACACGCGCCGGTCCAGGATGGCGACACAGAGGTCTCCGTCCACCACCACTTCCAGCGTGTGTTCGCCGGGTTCCAGGTCACAGGGGCGTTCCAGTTCAATGTCGAACGGAATGTCGCCCGAGACATGCCATTGGGCATCGCCGGTGATTTTTCGGGGCCATCGGTCAAACACCATGCGGCCGCGCTTGGGTTCAAGTCGAAGAACGTAGGACCGGTCGCCGTCGGCACTGGAGCGGAGCAGCAGGCCGCACTCTGTGGTGCCGGGCGCGATCTGCAGAACTGCCTTGGCGTAGAACTGCGGCGGCAGGTCCTCTTCGGACACGACGGCTGCGAAGCCGTCCGGGACGGTGAGGGCCGCAGGAAGGTCCCGGTCGAAGGACACCGGGACCTCGTCCCAGAACGTGTCCACGAGTTCGTCGGCGAACGAGAACGCCAGGGTGCCATCGGGGTTCTGGCGTGCCTCCAGGACTGACATGGTGCCGGCCCACTGCCACGCGCCGTCGTCCCGCTTGTCCTCCTTGCTGGCGATCCAGCCGAAGAAGAAGCGGCGCCCGTCCCGTTCGGCGGTCTTGGAAGCATAAAAAGCGCGTCCGTCGATGCTGTCCAGATCCGGCACGGTCCAGGGACCGTCGGGGCCCGTGGCCATCCGGTAGCGGGTGGTGAATGACTCCGAGAACTCCGAGTAGACCATGTACCACCAGTCGCCCCAGGCGAAAACGTCCGGGCATTCATGGGTGATGTAGCGCCGGGGGTCCCAGAACGGCCGGGTGTGCTCCCAGGCCATCAGATCCGAGGACACACACTGGGCGATGACGCCCCGGCGGCGCTCGGGCCCGCTTGCGTGGCGGGCGGCCAGCAGCATCCGCCACTGCCCGGCCGCCTCGTCCCGGAAGACGAAGGGATCCCGCCAGTCGCCGGGCTCGTAGCCGTCCGGCGCGCCGAATGTCAGTTCCGGGTCCTTGACCCAGGTCTTCATGCCGTCCGTGCTGGTGGCGTGCATGACGAGCTGCAGCGGCGCGCCGTCGGGGCCGAGGTTCCGGGGGTTTTGGCCGGTGTAGAACAGGTGGTGACTGCCGGACTCGTCGCACACGATGCTTCCCGTGTAGGCGTTGAAGTCCAGGTCATTCTCGCCTCCGTGGTGCAGCGCGACGCCGTGGTCTTCGAACTGGGTGAGGTCCTTGGTGGTGACGAGGTTCCAGGAGGTCCCGGGTTTGGGTTCGGTGCGGACCTCGTGCAGGTAGAAGAGCCAGAACTCCCCGTCCTTCTCGAAGGGGATGAGGTCTCCAACCCAGCCGTCGGTCGGTTGGAAGAATACTGAGCGTTTCATCGGCACTGATGTCCCATCTGCTTAAGCGTTTGACCAACGTAAAGATAACGTGACGCTTTCGGCTGATCAAGCGTTTTAGCAAAATTTCTTGCAACTGACGGGCGGGGCCGAGTCACCGGTCAGTGCGCGGAGGCCAGCCGCCTGTAGCTGATGGACTTGAGCGTCAGCGTGCCCCCCGTCGTGGCGGCGTGGAAGCCCGGCGTCGCCGCTGTGGGGAAAACGAGCGACGTCAGCGTCTTTTCACCGCCGTTGATGAAGACCTCTACCGAGGAATAGTCGACGAAGATCGTTAGCTCGACCGTCCCGTTGCGCGGCGGGCTGGCTGCGTGTCGCATCGCCCGGTAGTCAGGGCTGAGTTCAGCGTTGCCGGTGGCGGCAGCATCGGCGTCGCGGGAGATGAAAGCCGACTCCTTCACAAAGTCGTACCCGACCGTCGCGAACGGTCTCCCTTCTCCTCCCAGCTCAATCCTGGCAACGGAGCCGTCATCGCCCGGAGTGCGCTCCAGAGTCACATCGAGCCGGTACGCACCGCCCTCAGGAACGGGCAGTTCGCCTGCGCCTTCCTGGGTCATCCGGCGTTCCCCGACCGTTGCCACCGGACCTCCAAGTGACTCCATCGCGGCGGTGGGCTTAGACACGAGGGTCGGGGTCCCCCTGATGGTTTCCAGCCTGATATCGCGCACCATCGAGTCCGCTCCCCCATGCCAGTCTTCGGTGGGCAACTGCCGGGCGTACGCCCAGTTGTTCATCCACCCGATGGCGTGCCGGGACGACATCCGCTGGCTTTGGGTGAGCCTGGGATCATCCCAGGTCACGGCGGCGTAGAAGTCGGAGCCGGCGTCGAGCCACTGATGCGGCTTGCCGGACGCTGTGAAACGGGTTCCGTCCCACTCACCCGTCCAGTAGGCAACGCCGGTGGTGAATCCCTCCCCGCTCCCGTTGGCGCTGGCGGCCAGTACCCAGGTCCGTTTGGCGGGATCGCCGTCGAGGTCCAGCTGGAAGAGTTCCGGGCATTCGAGGGTGCCCAAACCAGTGCGTTCGAAGCCTGACGCGTAGCTCCAGTGCAACAGGTCCCGCGAGGTGTACAGGCCGATTTTTTCACCTTCGGCCAGGGCCATGACCCATTGGCCGTGGGCTTCGTCGCGAATGATTTTCGGGTCCCGCCAGTTCGGTTGGCCGGGGTTGTCCATGACCGGGTTCTGCGCGTACGCGGTGAAGGAGTAGCCGTTGTCGGTGGAATAGAACAGGGACTGCCGCTGGATGCCCTGGTCCTGTTGGGTCATGACCGCGATCACGGCTCCCTTGCCAAAGCCGGCCGAGTTGTCCGTGTCTACGACGGTGCTTCCGGTCTCGACGTCGCCGAGCCCGTTTTTGTATTTGGCGATCGCCACCCCCTCGTCCTTCCAGTGCACCAGGTCTGTGCTGGTCAGGTGATACCACTCGGTACCGTTTTCCTTCGGATACCCGGCGTTGTAGAGGTAGTAGTAGTGCCACAGCCCGTCAATCAGGATCGGCCGCTGCGGATCATTCATCCAGTTCTTCGAAGGCGTGATGTGGTAACTGGGCCGGAACCTGGATGCCCCTTCGGGGCGATCGAAAGCTGCGACGGCGGGTGCCGGGGCCTGCTGTCGCACGCCCAAATCCGAGAGCATGGACTCCACCGCCTCGGAGGTCATGCAGTCCGGACGGTCGAGGTCACCTGTTCCCGCACGGACCACGCGGTCCTCCCGGCTGGACATGACCTCGACGTCGTCTCCGCTCCGGGCGGCCGCCACCCACCCGTTTCCACATTCGATGCTCCGCAGGTCCGCCACTCCATCGGTCCGGATCGGGTGGGCCAACTTCTCGAGAGTGCGGTCACCGCCGCTGAGCCAGTAGGAGCCGTATTGCCCGCGGGTTTCCTTGGCCTGGCCCTGCGCGTCGGCGATGCCGCGGAGTGCCTGCCCGGCCGAACTCTGGGGAGCCGGACGGGACCCGGTCGACTGGACCAGAGCCACCGCGACAAGCAGGGCGGCGGCTGCTGCTGCCGCCGCAATCCAGATCCTGCGGGCGCTCAGCGCGTGTACAAGGTTTTTCACAATTCAACATTCCTGGTTCTGGTGGGAGTCATCCGGCCCCATCCATGGCCTGCGTGTACGGAGGAGGAAGCGCCCGGAATCCGGGCGCTTCCTCCCTGTTACTGCCCGCTTACGTCACTACTTGTAGTGGCCAGCCCCGCCGACGTTGACGTTGGTGGGGAGGTAGCCGAACGGGCCGAGGCCGTTCTGGCCGAAGCTGCGGTCGACCGCCGAGACGCCGTTGCGGAAGTTGATCTTCACGGTGGGCGAGAGCGAGCCGCCCCGGACGCCGTTGACGTTGTCGATGAAGGACTGCACTAGGCCGCCGGGCTGCACGTAGTGCGAGTACGCCTGGAACTGGCGGCCGTTCTGGCGGGGGTCGGGCCCTTCGGGCGCGTTGGCCGGCATGTTCAGGTCCGTGGGGGATGCCAGGGCCAGGCCGCTGTTGTTCATGGGCTGGTAGTCGGAACGGACACCGTCGCCCACAAAGCCGTAGACCCCGTCAGGGCCGCGCATTCCATCCGCGTAGGTGAACTGGTGGCTGATGGTGAAGAGGTAGTACTTGTTCTTGCCGCCCTCGTTCTGGATGAAGATCTGCGGGCGCTCGGTCTGGTCGTTCACGCAGTTCGCGGAGAGGATCGGCGGCAGGAAGTGCCACTTGGTCAGGTCCTTGTTGTCCGCTACGGCCAGGCCCACGTTGGCGGTCTGGAACCACGAGCCGGTCGTGGTGTTCACGGTGTTCGTGGATTCGGCGTTCGGGTCCCCCGGCTGGTAGCCAAGGTCCGCGTCCGTGCACTTGTAGCTGCCCCGTTGGCCACCGGTGTTGCCTTCGAAGACCATGAAGGTCTGGCCCGGGTGGGCCGGGTCTGCGAACGTGTACGGGTCACGGAACGCGAAGCCAGGGTTCTGGGCCTTGTTCTGGTACATGACGCCGTCCGGCTCCAGGAGCTTGGTGTGCTCGAAGCCGTCAAAGCTCACGCCGTTCTTGTCGGCGTGGATGTTGCCCAGCGCCTTGGCGATCACGGCATCCGGGGCGATTCCGCCGCCGCCGGCGTTGCGCTCGGCAACGTCGTAGAACGTGGTGGCGGTGTAGAAGACGTTGACGTGGTTTCCCTGCATGAGGCGGGTGGAACCGGACCATTCGGTGTTGCCGATGGAGGTGTTGTCCAGGAACAGGTGTCCGCCGTAGTTCCACTTGTCCTGGGCAGGGTCGGCGTTGGTCTTGCGGAAGAAGTAGCCGATCCGGGCGTTCCAGTGCCGCTGGTCGAAGCCGTAGCCGGCGTGCCGGTCGGCGACGAGTGAGAAAATGACGTCCCAGCCCTTGTAGCTGATCTGGTTGGCGTTCTCATCCGTCAGGGACCACGTGTCCCAGACCCACACGTCGTGGTTCATGGCCGGGAAGTCCTGCGGAATTTCCGGCATGGTGACGTTCGGGCTCATGGAGTTCTGGCCCGGGGTCACATCCTTGCTGCTTTGGGCCATGATCTGCTTGGCATCCGCACGTGTCCACTTGGAAGTGAAGGCCGCGGCCGGGTCGAACGGCTGCTGGGTGTGCTTCGTGGGCAGTGGGAAACCGGGCGTCGGAGCCGGCATCTGCCCGCCGCTCGGCGGATCCGAGGGCGCGTTTGCCTGCGCCGACGGAACCGAAAGGAAGACGGAGGCCGCCACGGCCGCCGCCAGGGCCGCGGCGACAGAACGCCACCGCAGCTTCCGGGGTGTATTGGGGTGCTCGTGCATTTTTTGCTCTTCTCGCGGAGTGAGACCATTCGTGGAAGACGGGCATATGCCCTCATTCCCCGAAACTCCGACAGCCCCAATGACACCGAAGGCGTCATCGAGGACGCCATCGTGTCGAGGAGACGGGACCTCGGTAGGGCCCCGCCTGGTGGCGGCAGGAGCTGGTCGCGTCCTGTCGCCGGGAAACACGTTAGGCAGTCCGAGGCAGGTCGCCAAACCCTGTTTCCGGGTCCCCTCGCGGTTTTCAGGCAACTATGTGCAAGCGCTTACATTAACGTCCACGCGCGCGTGCCACAGCAGGAAAATCGAGTCAAATGTTGCGGAGGGTGGCTGAAAAAAGCTGGGAATTACCCGTGCGTTTACCCGATTTTTGCCGGACGGCCGGCTCTTTGTTCAATCCCGACGGCGGCGCTGCGGCGGCTCGCTGTTCGCTCTCGGACCGAAGACTGAACCGGTCCCCCATCCGCGGCGCCCTGTCCGTCGCACTCGATCAGGACTACGATTTCCAAACGCCCGGCGAGCGGCACGGGCGGGTGCAAACGCAAAGTAAGGACAGCTGTGACCGGAGGAACCAGGCTTAGCGGACCGCACTGGCGGCGAGTGGTGGCAGCCCTCGCCAACAAAGATGCCCGCACTGCCTACGCGCAAATCGTGTTGGGTGCCACGTTTCCCGATGTGGTTGCTGATCTAAATGATCGACGGCGAAGCCGGGCCATCACCACCCTGCTTGACGCTGGACTGGTCGAACGGAATGCGGCCGACGAACTCGAGGCGTCTGAGGCGATCTTCCGCGACCTTCTCACGCACCAACCCCGGCGACAAGCCCAGACCGGATCGGCCCGCTTCATGCGCCTCGGCAGGATCGAACGGTATCCGGCCAACATGACGGAACGGCGTGAGCTCCTGGCCTGGATTGTCAGCGAGGCGATCGAGCCGGGCGAACACCTGACGGAAAAGCAGGTCAACGAGCGGCTCCTCAGCTATAGCGATGATGTCGTGATGCTGCGCCGCTACCTGATCGACTTCGGACTGTTGGAACGGACGCCGTCGGGCTCCTCCTACTCCCGGCAGGAAGAAAGCTGAACCAAGCAGCGACATTCCGCGATGCGTTTCTACGTTGAACTGGTTCATTCAGCCGATCGATATCCTTTAGCCCACTATCACCCGGCCCGGGATATATATTGATTCCGTAGCTCATGCATTTGCTGCTTCAGCCCGACGGCGTGAGGCCAGCACGCCGTAGAACGCGACCACGACAAGGACAAACGTTGCGAAAACTGATGCCCTAACGGCGAGCGAAAGCTCCATTTGGTGAGGTAGGAGCATTGTCTGGTCCCACCCCGCATTATCGGCGCGAATAATAAAGTCTAAGTCGATCGGATCCCACAGGATGGCCGCCAAGCTTGCTGCAACCAGGGCCCAGAGGCTGAGGACGAGTTGGACGACGGACAGTACCGTCGGCTTTCCCGTTTGTTTTGTTTGGACCAAACCTTCCCCCTATTGCGTCGCGATGGTGGCCGCTTCAGCCACTGTCAGTACATTGTCCTCAGCCGGAACTAAGGCACCCGGGGCTGGCCGGCTCGATAGGCTTTGAGTGCATCTTCCCTGATCCACTTTCTGGTCAGGAAAGCGTCCAGGACGCAAGAAACGGCGAATGTCACCCAGGAAATCGATATAGGCACGAGGCCCGCAAAAACCAAGGCCATGACTGCAACCACTAAGCCGGAAGAAACATAGCAATACATTCGGCGCGCAGGGTTCGCAAATCGTGCCTCTTGCGTCTCGCGAAAGTAGTTCAGCATCAATCCCCCAAGGTTCGAATCGGAGCCTACAGCAATGGACGCGCCAAATAGTGCTAAAAGATGCGAACTCGGCATGGGGCGGGATTGAGTGTCATGCCACGTTTGTGCGGTTACCGGAAATGAATGTGCAGAACCCGTTGTTGCGATCGTCCCGGAGGTGTCGGGCCCGGTGCGTCACCGGTGGGCTGGGTCAATGGCCGGGTCCGATGATGATCTTGTTTCGTTCGGATTCATGCGCGCCGCCCTTCTTCGCCAGCGTGGAGCACGCCTCTTCGATGTCGCGGGCGAGCGTGTCGACGTGCTCGCGGCTCATCGTTTCCTTGACCAGGGCCCGCATAATCGTCACGCCTTGGGCGTTCGGAGGCAGGGTGTATGCCGGCACCATCCATCCGCGCTCGGCCGAGAGCTGCCAGGCAATGTCGAACTCGTCGTACCCGGGGTCGGCGGCGAGCCGGAACGCGGCCAGGGGAAGTCGCTCCTCGTCGGCGCCGATGATCTCGAACCGTCCCATGGCTTCCAATTTCTCGGCGAGGACGCGGGCATTGGTCTGCATGTTCTGCATGATGTAGGTGTAGCCGGCGCGACCATAGCGCACGAAGTTGTAGTACTGGGCCAGAACCATCGACGATCCGGTGGAGAAGTTCAAGGTGAAGGTTGAGTCGGTCTTGCCGAGGTAGTTCTCCTCGAAGACGAGGTCCTTGGCCAGGTCGGCCTTTTCCCGGAAGATCAGCCAGCCGATGCCGGGGTAGACCAGCCCGAACTTGTGCCCGGAGACATTGATCGAGTGGACCTGCTCGAGCCGGAAGTCCCACTCGGAGTCCGGGTAGAGGAAGGGCCAGACGAATCCCCCGCTAGCCCCGTCCACGTGCAAGGGAACGTCCAGGCCCCGCTCGCCCTTGATCCGCAGCAGCAGGTCGTTGATGCCGACGATGTCGTCTTTGTGCCCGGTGAAGGTGGTACCCAGCACGGCTGCGACTCCAATGGTGTTCTCATCGATGTGGGCCTGCACGTCCTCCGGGCCGATCGTGTACTTCCCCGGCTGCAGCGGCACGATCCGCGGCTCGACGTCGAAATAGCGGCAGAACTTCTCCCACACCACGTGAACGTCGCCGCCGAACACCAGGTTGGGGTTCGACGTCGACGCGCCGGCGGCCTCGCGGCGCTTGCGCCAGTTCCACTTCAGGGACAGGCCGCCGAGCATGATCGCCTCGGACGACCCTTGGGTTCGGGCGCCGGTCGTCTCGCCTGGCGCGTGGAAGAGGTCGGCGAGCATCCGAATGCAGCGCTGCTCGATCTCTGCCGTGCGGGGATATTCGGCGTGGTCGATGAAGTTGCGGTGCAGGTTCGCTGCGATGATCTGCTGGGCCTGCGGCTCCATCCATGTCGTGACGAAGGTCGCCAGGTTCCGGGCCGGATCACCCTCCAGCGCCAGGTCCTCCGACACCAGCCGCAAAGCGTCCTCGGCGGGAATGCCGGTCTCCGGGAACTCCCGGCTCGGAACTTCCTGGGTGATGAATCGGTTGCCGAACAGCGTCACGTCGGCATCCGTCGGCTGGAAATTTTCTGACATCACTTCTCCTCCAGAGACTGTTGAAAAGGGATTACGGATGAGTTCCCCGGTCCGCGGGAACCGCGGCGTCGGTGGATTCTGGACTCAGCATCAGGATGGCGCCCGTGAGGAAGCACAGGGCTCCCACGAGTGTGCCGAGATTGGACAGCTCGGCGTTCCACATATTGCCGCTCGACGGTATGACAAAGGCCGCGATGGCCGAGATGCCGAACGCAACAGAGCCGGCCACGTTGATGACGCCGATCTTCCACGTCCGAGGCCTGGGCAGCCCGGCAATCGCGCCGCGACCGGCATCGCGTAACGCAACACCGCTTGAAACCAGGAAGGCGACTGATCCCAGAGCATCGGGGCGCCAGACCCGCTGATCGGTCAGCGCCGCACTGAGATTTTCACGCAGCGCATTTCCAGTACTCCAGTTGAACCACAGTGTGCCGGCAAGTTGAACCGCGCCAGCGAGCCAGCCGAGATTCCGCGGCGCCCACGCCCAAAACGAGTTGCGCCGCGTGGAACCCACGGCCGGAAGCGCGTCAACGGCTCCGCGGTACTGCAGGAACGCCGCGCCGGTGAAGAACAGCGAACCGGCGAAGAATGTGGCGGCACACCACCGCAGTCCCACGGCCTCGGCGTATTGCGGCACCGCCCCCAAGGCGAACAGGCTCGAGCCAACGATGAACAACCAGGCGATCCGCCTGCCCCCCGCCGTCGAACGTCCCGCGCTTGAGAACTCAGTTGCACGGTCGGCGCTCGAGGGGGGCAGATGTTGGATGCCGCCGGCATCCTCAGGCGTCGCGGACGCCGTCGTGCCGGGACCAGAGCCCGGGTCCGGGCCAGGGCCGCGCGGGCCAGGGACCGGGAGCACATTGGAGATCACGAAGGACACCGCCACAGCCACCACCACCTGGGGTGTTACGGCCACACCGTCCACTCCCAGCAGCAGCGTGGCCAGTAGCGTCGACGTCAACGGCAACCGCAGCATAGCCGCGCACATGGCTCCTATGCCCATGCCGATTGCTGCCGCGAGATTCATTCCGGGCAATCCACTCGAGGCAATGCCGAGCGCCGCACCGATGAACATCGACGGGAACACCGGACCACCACGAAATGCGCTCAGTGAGAGTCCGTAGGCCAAGGTCTTGCAAGCGATCAGCAGGACCAGCACAGGAAGGGAGTAGTCCGCGGCGCGTTCGACCAGCTCCGGAAGTGCGTCCTGCCCCGAGAACAACACCTGCGTGAAGCTTTGCCCAGAGATCAACTGGTACGTCATCGCGGTTAGACCGATCAGCAAGCCGAGCGCAGAGGTCACCAACACCCGGTTCAGATGCACGACCGGACGAAGCGACAGTCCGACCCAGCGGATCAACCATCCCAACAGTGCGCCGGCCAGGCCCATGACCACCGCCCAGCCCAACGTCGCCAACGTCGGCGGCTCCGCAGGCGGCACCACGGGCAGCGCCAGCGAGAAGCTGCCCAACCCGGTCCAGCCGTCCAAGCCGACGAATACCAGCGCCCCGACGCCAGAAGCGAGCAGCCCGGGCAGAGCCATCAGGCTCAGCGTCATTCCCCCGATCCCGGCGGCTTCCATGATCAGGAATGCACCGAGCACGGGAGACCCGAGCAGGGTACTGATCGCTGCGAAACTGCCTGCCGATGCCATGATCGTCAGGGCCATCGGCGGAGCGTCCTTCTTCACCAGGTGCACCGCCAACGCCCCGAGTCCGCCACCGATCGCGATCAGCGGCCCCTCAGGCCCGAGCACTGCACCCAGGCTGAGCGTGGTCAGCGCCGCGAGAATGATGCCCACGAGCTCCCGCCCGCTCGGCGGGCCGCCGCCCGTCTTGAAACCGAAAGCAGGTGAGTGGCCCCCGGTTCCCGGCAGATACCGGATGGTCAACGCCGTCAACAACCCGCACAGCACCAACCACGGAACCGGCCACCACGCAGGAGCAGGACCCCCGAGGACTTGATTCGGCAGCCCGCCGAAGACGTAACGCTGGACCGCCGCGACCAACGCGAGAAAGCCGTAGGCAATGGCCGAGATGGGAACGCCCAGCACCGCCGCCAGCACGAGTGCACTGATGTACTGCTTCGAACGAATCACGACGGCGGGATCGAAATTTGGCGGCGACGCGGCAGGCCCGCTCATGGCCGGCAACCCTGCGCGCAGATGGCCATACTCAGCCACCGTCCGCCCGAAAGTGGGCCACCAGCAAACGAAGCCGCCGAGGGGACGGGTTCGGTTCGCCCGTGGTAGCAGCTGAGCATCGCTTCTCCTTCCGCTGGCCGTCCGCTAGACGGCGGGAGCCTCTAGTGAGGTCTCACAAGCGATAGAGGCGGGTCAATCGGATGTTCTCCAAGCTAACGCTTCCAGTGGGGGCAGTCTTCACCCAATGCGGGTGAAAGAGAACTAAAGGGTCCGGCATGATGGGGAGATGCAGCTCCACACAGAACGCCTGCTCTTCCGCGAAGAAGCACTCATTCCCTAGACGGTGACCACCTCTCCAGACAGCGCCCCGGCCGGCCGATAGAACAGCCCAACGGCTGGCCGGAGCGATTGGGGTCGTAGGCGTCAGCGCCAGAATTCGGTGAGCTGCCCGGCAAGGGCTCTGCCTTGCTCGTAGCCCGCGCGAGCGGCGGGCGGACGCAGCGACAGGTCCATCGCATTGGCGCCGAACATATGCTCGGAGTCGCTATCCGGGAGGATCGTTTGGACATGGCTGCCGTGTGCGCGTAGCTCGTCGACCTGTGTTGCGAGATGCGTGCCCCAGCCCACCGGAGTCCGTGACCTGCCGCCAAATGGTGAGAGCACCAACACGCGTGCGTAGCCTGCTGCAAGATCGGCATTCTCGGCGTTGGACCGGTAGCCGCCGTCGATATATCCGCTGCCGCCGATTCTGTAGGCGAAGCCACTGGCGCAGCTGGCGGCCACGGCGTCCACGAGGTCGACCCCGCTGTGGCGGTCGAACACGACCGGCTCACCCGTATTGGCGTTGACCGCCGTGATGTGCACCGCCTGGTCCGGCCAGTGCTGGCTGGGCAGGCGGGCGGCGACGGTATCGCGCCACCGCGTTTGGCCGGAGCCGTCCGACGCCGCGTCCATTTCGAGCGCTGCCGCGCCCAGTCTGCGGCGCATATCGGCCGCGTCCTCAGCAGCGGCGATGATTCGGCCCGTTCGCTCAATGTGGTTCACCGCCGGTCTGACCGGGGCGCGTCCGTTGTCGGATCCCGCCGGACCAGTCCGTTGCTGGGGCGCGGCAGCAAGGATGGCGGCAAGCAGTTCGGCCGGGGGCGCGCCAGTGATTTGGGCCGCGGCCGTCGATCCGGCCGACGTGCCGATGATCAGGTCGGCGTCGGTTGCATCCAGCCCGGCTTCGAACAGGCCGGCGATGACGCCGATCAGCCAGGCGTTGCCTGTCGATCCGCCACCGCCGAGGACCAACGCCCGCTCGCCCGCGGCGCGTGGCTGCCTTGTGGCGTCGGTCTGCGGCTGATCCTGGTCGGTCCCCGGCAGGTCGGAGGACGTCGTCGAAGTGGAGTGCAGAGGTGAAGAAGGTGTTGTGTTCATGGGAGTCGCCTTTCGCGAATTGCCTGTTGGGCGCTCCCGGTGGCGACTACCTCAGTCGCGCGATCGTGAACTGCAAGGGAGCACCCACTGTGGATACTGCGTACATGGGACTCACCTCCTGCCGAAAGATCACGATTAGTGAAACGCTAGCACGCCCGCGGTTGGATCACGATGCCCGGCCGATCCTCCGGGCCTCAGGGCGGCGGATCCACGTGCCGGAGAATGTCAGTACTCGCCCTTGATCACGAAGTAGGAGCCTCGGATAACGCCCGCCAGCTTCGATTTTTGGCGGGCAAACTTGAAGCTGGACGCCAGTTCCTCCGGAATTTCCATGCCTTCGGCGAGTTTGAAACCGACTGCCCTCTTCCCGCCGTCGATGCCGTACATGACGTTGACCGACAGCCCCGACTCGTAGAAGACGTAGGCCATCCGGGTGCCGTCAACTTCGAAGGCGGTCGCTTCCAGCGGGCGGGAGCCGATGACGATCTCACGCTCGTCCTGGAGTATCCGGCTCACCCGGTCGACCACCTCCGGAACCTCGCTCGCGGGGCTCACTGTGAACGCGTGGCCGTACTTGTTCCGGAAATAGCGGGCCTCGTTGGCGCGCAACCCTGCCAGGCTCTCGGCGAACGGCGACGATTCCAAGCCAACAGTGGAAACGTTCTCGAAGTCAACGGTGTACGGCATGCACCCTCCTGGTAGGACATATTGGGACCAATGCTAACGCGAGGACGTGCCGCGAACCCCAATCCCCAGTCAGAAAACGGGCGCGATCGGGGTGGCAGATTTTGCCGATCCCCGATCGCCGGATCCAAGGGGTGTGCGTTCACCAGGTGCCTGAGCGGTGATGGCGCCTGTTGTCGTCGTGCCGGTGTCCGTTATGGTCCCAGAAACCATCCTTGTCATGCCGGCAGCCGTCCCGGCCCGTCCAGGAGCCGTTGTGATCGTTGTCGCCACGCCAGTTGCCGTTGTCGTCACGCCAGCCCCAGCCGTCGGAGTTGTCATGCCACCGGTTCTCTCCGTCCCACCAGCCGTGGTTGGAATCGTGCCGGTTGACGTCGCGCACCTCGTGCCTGTGCTCGAACGACGACTGGCTCCACGAGCTGGCGGCGGTAGTGGAGGTCGTAACGGCAGCGCTGGCTGGCATCGCGCTGGCGCCCAGGCCCAAAGTCGCCGTCACAGCGGTTGTTCCGATGATGCGAATAGCCTTGTTCATGAACTTCATCCTTTGAGGACTCGTCCTCCGCACTGCTCCTGCCGGAACCAGCCACCCTCCGGCGGTAACGGCTTGGGCGTCCCCGGACGCCATTCCGGACAGCGCTTCGGGAGGTCAATGATATTCAGTGGAGTTGTTCGGCCGAGCTTGGCCGGCGGGCTCCGGCCGGGGCCTGCAGAGCCGGTGCCGCACGGGGTTAGTTGCCCCGAGCACCTTTCCAGTTTACCCACTAAGCCGGTCCCCGGACAGGGATTAATGACGGGCGTTCCCAGCAACGTCGGGCGCTCTTTCCAGCGCGGGCTGTCTGGGGAGCGACTTTACGAGCCGACCTATCCACAGGAGGCGTTTGAGCGTAAAACCAAGCCATGGGCGCCTTGGCTGCTTGGCTGCGGACGGGTTTTGGTCCGCTCGGTGCCGTCGTTTTCTCGGCGGCTTTGGTTGTCGCTGTGAGCGGCTGCGTGGGTACCGCTCCCGGGCAGGCTCCGCCGAGCCCGGGAGGGGCGGCTCCGCCAAGCGTCGCCGCGATCCAGGCAGCGACGGATTCTCTGGAACGCAGGGTCCAGCACTTCATGGATGGAGGGGCGACGTCCTTGGTTGTGCAGGTGAGATGGCCTGGCGGCGAATGGTCCAAGGCCTACGGGGTGCGAAACCTGGACAGCAAGGACCCGGCCCGGCCGCAGGACCGGGTATCGGTAGCCAGTATTACGAAGTCGATGGTCGCTGTCTCCGTATTGAAACTCGTCGACCAGGGACTTATCGGGCTCGATGACCCGGTGAACGGTGTCCTGGAGAGCTTCCGAACCACGCTGCGGCCGCCCGGACCGATCACCGTCCGCCAGTTGCTGGACCATAACTCCGGCATGCCTGATTTCGGCGACTCCGAATACGCGGCGGGACCACTGAAGCAGGTCGCGAACACACGGATCAGCATGCAACAAGGACTCGAACTGGCCGCCACGCTCCCCTGGGAGACCAAGAACGTGGACCGCTTTTCTTACTCGAGCTCCAACTACATGGCCCTCGGCCAGCTGATCGAAAAGCTGCGCGGACGGCCCGTTGCCGACGTGCTCAATCAAGACATCTTCGCTCCTCTTGGACTTCAGCACACGTCTCTGGCCGAACCGGACCGCGGGGCTCCGGACAACATCCACGCCTACGTCATTGACGGCGGCGAACGGGTCGATGTCACCCAGCCCGAGGTTTTTGTCGGCTCCCCCGCAGGCGGCGTCATCTCCACCACGCAGGACATAAACACCTTCTACCGGGCCCTCCTGCGCGGCCAGCTGCTTTCCCCCGCCATGCTTGAGGAAATGAAGAAGAAGACCGAATTTTGGGACTATGGACTCGGTCTAGAGCGGTTTCCTGACACATGTTCCGGCGACTTCCGCTACGGCCATGGAGGGTACTTATTCGGCTACATGAGTATTTCCATCACGAGCGCCGACGGCGGCAACCAGATCACGATGACCATGGCACACGCCCCGCTGCAGTGGCACGACCCTGCCACTGCACGCCGCGTCGACCTGCTCCAGACGCAGATGGAAGCGGCTGCCCAGGAAACCCTCGACCGCCTCTGCCAGTGAACGGCCGTGGAGCCGGGCCCGGACTGCGCGGCCCTACTTCGGCGAGGGTTTGAGTGCCATCGCCGATCCGCCGCCCCGCCTGACGGGCTCGGCTGCGGCGACCATGCCGCCGTCGGGCAGGAATTCGATGGCGGTCGCGGCGCCGATCTCCGCTGCCGAGGTGAACGCATCCCCCGACGGCGTGAACTGATGGCCAAAGGGCGTCAATTGGCTTCCGTACGCGGCGATGAACTCCGGCTCGGCCGTGACCTTGACCGTGTTGCGTTGCGAGGCACGCGGCGCAACGATCGCCTCGGAGATGGTCATGCCCAGGTCCACCCGGTTCAGGATGGTCTGCAGGACGGTCGTGATGATGGTCGATCCACCGGGCGAGCCGAGAGCGAGGAACGGCTTGCCCTCCTTGAGGATGATGGTCGGCGACATGGACGAGCGCGGGCGCTTCCCGGGCTCGATCCGGTTCGGGTCGGCCTGGTTGTAGACGGTCGAGAAATCCGTCAGCTCGTTGTTGAGCAGGAAGCCGCGGCCGGGGACCACCATGCCGGACCCACCCGTCTGCTCGATCGTGAGCGTGTAGTCGACCACGTTCCCCCACTTGTCCGCGACCGTCAGGTTGGTCGTGGAGATGTTCTCGGTGTCCTTCTCCTCGGCGAGCGCGACGGCGGCGGCCGGGCACGCGCCGTCGTACGCCGACACGTCCCCCGGAGCAACGGGCTTCGTCGCCGCGTGAACTGGGTCGATCTTGCAGGCGCGCTCCTTGCCGAACAGCGGGTCGGTGAGCGCTGCGGTGGGGACGCTGACAAACGCGGGGTCACCGACGTACTTGCCCCGGTCCGCGAAGGCAAGCGCACTGGCCTCCAGGTAGTGATGCAGGGCGCCGGGCGTGGACATCCCTGACAGGTTGGAGGGCTCCAGGATGTTCAGCGCCTCGCCGACTGTGGTGCCGCCGCTGCTGGACGGCGCCATGCCGTAGACGTCCAGGTCGCGGTAGCCCACGTGGGTGGGCGCCTGGTCCAGGGCGCGGTATGCGGCAAGATCCGCCGTCGTCAGGTGGCCTGCCGGAACGGGCAGCGTTGTGCCGGCAGTCTTGGGCGGAGCCTGCACCGTGGCCGCGATCTCGGCCGCGAGCGGGCCGCCGTAGAAGCTGCCAGTGCCCTTCTTCGCGAGGAGTCGGTACGTCTCGGCGAGGTCGTGGTTCTGGAAGACGCTGCCGACGGCGGGGGCGTCGCCGCCCGGGAGGAACAGGTTGCTCGTTGAGGGGAATGCCTCGAACCGGGCCTTGTTGTCGAGGGTTTGCTGTCGGAACGTCTGGTCGACCACAAAACCTCGGCTCGCCACGTTGATGGCAGGCTTGAGGGCATCACCAAGGCTGAGCGTGCCCCAGCGCTGGAGGGCACGCTCCCAGGTTGCCGGCGTGCCGGGGACGCCGACGGAGACGCCGCTCGTGACGAGCTCGGGCGTGAAGCGGTAGGGCTGCCCGGTCGCCGGGTCGATGAACGCGTCGTGCGGCATGCCGGCCGGTGCGGTCTCCCGGCCGTCGATCGTGCCCACCCTGCCGGTCTTCGCGTCGTAGAACACGAAGTAGCCTCCGCCGCCTATCCCGGCGCTGTACGGCTCGGTGACGCCAAGGGTCGCCGCAGCAGCGACGGCGGCGTCCGCCGCGTTGCCGCCCTTCCGGAGGACCTCGATGGCCGCAGCGGATGCCTCCGGGTCCACGGTGCTCACCGCGCCGCCGTACCCGGTGGCGGTGGGCGTCTTTGCTGTTTCCCGCGGATCGGCCAACGCAGGGGCGGCGACGACGCCACCCGTCACGCTCAGTGCCAGTGCCGCCGTGACGGCCGCCAGCCCACGTGTCATATGTGCCATGATCGCTCCCGAGTCCGTGTTATGCGTATTGACAATTGCTGTCACGCTACTACGCCGATCGGCAACACTCAACACTTGCGGGCTGAGTGGTCGACGGCGTTCGGTGGCCTTCGGAAGAGGCCGGCCAGGTCCTCGCGCCGCCCGCAGCCCCTGTCCGCCGCACTCGCGCAGGGCTAGGATTTTGCCTGTTGGCCAAGCACGCGGTGACCAGCACCGGCGGGGGCAGGCGCATAGGCAGACGCAGAGTGAGGAAAACGCTGTGACCGGACGGACGAGGCTGAGCGGACCGCACTGGCGGCGAGTGGTGGCAGCCGTCGCCAATAACGACGCGCGGACCGCCTACGCGCAAATAGTGCTCGGCGCCAAGCTCCCCGACGTGGTTGCTGATCTGAATAACCAACGGCGAAACCGGGCCATCGCCGCCCTGCTTGAGTCTGGGCTCGTCGAACGGAATGCCGCCAACGAACTGGAGGCGTCTGAGGCAATCTTCCGCGACCTGCTCACTCAGCAACCGCGGCGTCGTACGGAATCAAGCGGCCTGGGCGCAAATCCTGGCGTAGCAATGAGGTCCACCGGCAGGCGTTGACCGTGGTTCGGTACGGGGAGACGATTATTGGCACAGAATCAACACCGTCCTGCGCGGCGCGCGCCGTGCGGGATTGTCACGACCGTTGTGGCAAGGAGTCTGATGCGCCGGAAATCGCTGTTGCTGGGCATGACTATGGTCTTTGCGCTGCTGGCCGGGCTCGGTGGCAACCAGCCGGCCGGTCCTGCGGGCTGGGTCCCGCCCATTCGCCACGTATTTGTGATTGCGCTGGAGAACGCGTCCTTTGCCCAGTCGTACGGCCCAACCTCGCAGATCCCTTATCTTGCTCAACCGCTGCGAGGCCAGGGCGTCTTGCTGAGCCAGTACTACGGGACCGCGCATTACAGCTTGGGGAACTATCTGGCCATCCTCGGCGGTGTCGCCCCGAACGCGGATATCCAGATGGACTGCCCTGCATACCAGGACATGTTGAATCCCTCCGCGGCACCCGGCGGGCAGGTCAAGGCCGCCGCCGGCTGCATCTTTCCCGCGCCGGTACCCACCTTGGCTGGTCAGCTCACGGCCAAGAATCTGTCCTGGAAGGGATATATGGAGGACATGGGCAACATCCCCGGCCGGGAAGAACCCACCTGCGGAAAGCCCGCCTTGGGCCCGGAATCGGCAGACCTAACGCAGAAAGCCACGGCCGGCGATGCCTACACGGCCCGGCACAACCCGTTCCTCTATTTCGCCTCGGTCGCCGCAACCCCCGCGTGCGCCGCGAACGTGTTTCCGCTGTCCCGGCTGCCCCAGGACCTGGCAGCGGTCTCGACCACGCCTAACTTCTCCTTGGTCTCACCGAGCCTGTGCAACGACGGACACAATGCGAACTGCCCGGGCCAGTCAGCCGGTCCTGGAGCCGAAGATGCATGGCTGCGAACGTGGATCCCCCGCGTCATGGCTTCCCCTGCCTATCAGCAGGACGGGGCCATCATCATCGTCAATGACGAGGCCGGGGGCGATACCAGTGCATGCTGCAAGGAGCCCTCCGGACCGAGCGTCCCCTATCCCGGGCTGCCGCCGTCGGCTGCCGAGGACGGGACCTTCGCGGCCGGGCCGGGCGCCGGCAAGGGCGGCGGCCGAATCGGTGCGCTCATCCTTTCCCCCTTCGTCAGGCCCGGGACAACCAGCGCGACGCCCTACAACCACTACTCGCTCCTGAAAAGCATCGAGGACCTGTTCGCACTCCCCCACCTTGGCTACGCCGCCGCCCCCGGTCTCGCCAGGTTCGGCTCCGACGTCTGGGCGGTCCCCGCCGCCACGGGCTCCTGACGCAGCGTGGGGGCCGCCGGTGTGGCGGCACGGAGTCTCATTCCGGGCTGCTGCTTCAGCGCCCGGCGGCCATGCTGCCCCGCTTGAGGATCCGGTGCAGGAGTTGGAATCCTTCTCCGAGGGAGAGACCGGGAAGGTAGGCCCGGCCGAGGGCGTTTCCAATGCCCGGCAGGGCCGCGGAGTCCGGATACACCATATAGAGCGGGACGTAGCGGGGGTCGAACTTGCGTTTAAAGGCCAGCAGGGACCGGAATCCGTAGACGGGTTCCAGTGCGGCTCCGAGAGCGTCCAGCAGCCGGTCCAGGCCGGCGGCCGGCGGCAGACCCTTCGGCGCCATGCCCGGATGTCCCTCCGGGGGTACGCGGACCAGAGGTGCACCGGAAAGGCTGATGAACCCGTATCCTTCGTCTTTGAGTCCCGTGGCGGCCGAGGCGATAAGGAACTCGATCGCTGCCCGAAAACCACTGTTGCGCCGCCTCATGAAATCCAAGGTCCAGCCGGCGATTTTCCTATCGCGGTAGACCGGAAGCCATGATGTGACCGCGTGCACCACGTGATGGGTGTCGATGGCCAGCAGGCAACGCACTTCCGGGTCGTTGAGTTCCTCCAGGCCACCAAGGGTAAAGCCCATTTCCGGCAGCTTTCGATCCGCGACCCATTCTTCGGAGATGGCTTGGATCTGGGTCTGGACGTTCAGTCCGGCGGTGGGGTATCGAACCCATTCTGCGTGGATTCCGGCCTTGGCCGCGTTGTTCATGGCAGTGCGGACATCCTGGAATTTTTTCCCTTTGAAGGACAGCGATTCCAATGGCAGGACGGTTTCCTGGGCAACCTGAACCGAATCCCAGCCGAGTCCGGATACCGCGTCCCGGACCTCTGCGGGTACCGAGTAAAGACATGGCGTCCACCCGTTCGATTGGCAGTACTGCGAGAATTCCTCCACGACTGCCGAGGCCCGGGCCGGAGGCCCCACGGGTGGACCGAGCGTCAGGGCGATCCCGGCGATGACGCGGTAGGCGATGAAGCTCTCACCGGCGCCGGAAAACCAGTAGGTGTTCCCGGACCAGGTTGTCATCCAGGAAATGGAGCTGTTCTCCTGTTCTTTGAGGATCGCCAGAGCCCGGTCTTGGTCGTTACCGCGTCCGTCCGGAGCGGGTCGCAGAAAAGTTCGAAGGACCAACACACCCGTGGCGGCCCAGAACGCGATGCCGACTCCCTCATAGAGCAGGACGGCAGGGGTGCTCTGCGGGAAAAACGCGGGCGGGACATCCACGGTGAACCCCAGGGGCAGGATCCTGTCCGGGACATCGGCCAGCAGATCCGCCGGACCAGGGACAGGGGTAAAGCCCGCCGCTAGGACCAGACCGGAAGCCACATAGACCAGACCCAGGGCGCAGACCAGGCCCAGTACCTGCAGACCGAGCCGCGTGTAGGTCCCCCGGGGTGCCGCGACTGGAAACAACTTCCGGCACGCGAGCAGCACACCGAATAGCGCCACCGGCATGAGGAGCGGCACCACCAGTGCCAGCGGCTGGGTGCTGTTGCCTGGTTGGCTTGCGTTTACCAGCTCGCCGGCGACGGTATTCGGACCGGCGGACTGCAGGACGCCGACCAAGGTGATGAGCGCCAGCGCCGACAGTCCGGCCAGGACGAGCAGTGCCGCGGCCCAAGCGAACCGTCGTCCGCGGCGGAGCCCCTCAGCGAGCAGCAGCAACATGAGCGACGGGACAATCGCCATGAAGATGCCGCCAGCGCCGGCCCTCAGCTGCAGGTGCAAGGCCTCGCAGTACCTGTGCTGGGCCGGGACGGCGCACACATTTTGCAACGTGTTGGGATCAACCGGCTCGATGTCGGTGAACAGATAACGCAACACCGACAACGGACCCACAGCGTGCGGGAGCAGGCCGGAAACGACCGGCCCGACCGCCGATACCGCGACCAGGAGGGCTATGAGCACGCGGCCCTCATGCCTGGTGCTCACCGGGCGCACAAGCCGGGGCCGGCCGCCCAGCAGCAACGGGCCCAGCAGCGCCCCGGCGATGCCGGCACCCAGCCGGACAAGGTCCGTGAACCCCCCGCTGTAGAGGGCCAGGAGTGTCAGTAAGCCGAAGGTGCCAAGTCGGATCCGGCGCCGCCACAAGGCACCCATGGAAGCCGTAGCCGCCATGGCCGCCCCGCAGACCATGGCGCTCGGACCAAGAAAGTACGTGCCGCTCATTCCCGCTGCCCAGGATCCCATCACGGCCCTGGCCGCAGCCCAGAACACGACGGCGACAAGGACTCCCGCCGTTTGCGCCAGCACCGCCGAGAGCGAAAACTTCAGGCTCCCCATCTGCCTTTCCACTGGAATGGCGGCGACCAGCACAAGGACTGTTCCCAGCATGTACCCGGGCAGATCCCGGGCCCAGAACGCGGACGTCAGCACCGTCCACCAAGCTTCGGGCAAGGAATGCGCGGACGCCGCGACACTGGACCTCCACCCTGGCCCGGGACCGGAGACTATAGCCGACGACACGGCGCCCAGCATCCAGAAGAGGACCACAAATCCCATAGAGACAGGAGCATTCCTCAGCACCGGGAACATCCACCGCTTTGGCCAGCGAGGACGGGGCGGGCTGTCTCGTTCGACGGGCGGCGACACTGGCACGCGGAATTCCTTTCAGGATGGTGAGGAGTTTTAGGCTGGCCCATCCTGTCAGTTCCATTGCACCACTTCCGCCCGCCCAGCAACACAGGCGGCACGGAGAACGCCCACGGTGGACGGCAAGGAAGACCCGGAATTCCCAGCTTCCCCTCCGATGAACGTGCTATAAAAACTTCATCGGCCACCCGCAGCCGCGGTTGTGAAGCATCGCCCAGGCGGCAGGTAGGACCACATCCTAGGGCAGGAGGGCGGAGTGGAGCAGTTTCTCAGCCTCAGCATCGTCGATGAACCGCTGCTGCACGCTTTCTATGCCGTCGCCCTCCTGACAGCCCTCGCCCTGCTGATACGCCGGGTCGTGCTGCCAGGCTCGGTGCTCCGTTCCCGGTTCCCGGCCCGTACCCGAAAGAATGACCGGCCGAAGCCATTGGGACGCCGGACGTGGCTCATCGTGGCCGGGGCGGGAGTGTGCGTCGGTGCCCTGGCAGGCGCCGTCACCTTGGTCATCTGCGAATTCCTGCTGAACGTCTTCGGCCTGCCGCTGGACGCTGACACCCGCGCCTGGGTGATCGCCGCGTTCGCCGGTACCGGCCTCGCGGTCGTGAACCTGTGGCGCTCACACTGGTGGCGGAAAGCCGGTGCCATCCTTGCCGTCCTGCTCTTCATCACGACGGCGGCACTGGGCATCAACGCCGCGTACGGCCTGAACCCGACTCTTGGGGCCCTGCTGGGCATGACCCAGACCGGCCATCTGGCACTGCCCAGGCTGAACCCAAACCTGCCGCAGGATAACGGGAACCCCTTATGGCAGACCTGGAATCCCCCTGCAGGGATGCCGGCCACCGGGCAAAGCGGGCCCGTATCGATCCCGGCGCCCGTCTCCGGGTTCCAGGCCCGGGACGCCTACCTGTACCTGCCGCCCGCCGCCCTAGTCGACAATCCGCCGGCCCTGCCCATTATCGTCATGATGATGGGCCAGCCGGGAGGACCTGAGCAAAACAAGTCTGCCGTTCAGGAGCTCAACACCCTGGCCCGGCAGAACCACGGATTGGCGCCGCTGTTCCTCACCATCGACCAGCTGGGCAATCCCTACCGGAATCCCGTCTGCGTGGATTCGGCCAAAGGCAACGTGTACACCTACGTCACCACCGACGTCGTCAATTTCATCCGTAAGAACCTCAACGTCTCTCCCAACCGGATCCAGTGGGCCGTGGCCGGGTACTCCAACGGAGGGGAATGCGCGCTCTCGTTCGGGGCCAAAAGGCCTGAACTCTTCGGCTCGCTGCTGGATATCTCGGGCGAGCTGGAACCGATCGACGGCTCCGCGGACAACACGGTGAAGACCATCTTCGGTGGAAACCAAGCCGCCTTCAATGCGGAGAAACCCGCCAATATCCTGAAGGCACACAAGTACAGCGACGAACTGGCCATCTTCACCCACGGTGCCGTTGACTCCCTGTACGGGCCGCAGGCCACCACCGCCCAGGCGGACGCGAAGGCCGCAGGGATGACCACCAGGCGGTTCGTGGGCGCCGGCATCGGGCACCGCGGCGATGCACTCGACTACGGCCTCAAGACCGGGCTGCCCGTCCTGTATCAACGGTTCGGCCTCGCCCCGCCCTGAACAGCCATAGGCTGGACAACACCGAAGCAGCCGCGGACTCAGCGTGAGCGTCCTGGTTGGACATTGGCTGGGCCGGGGGTTCTTCGGACCGCCGGGCCGCGCGGCTGCTGCCCGCTAATATCCGGAGTTTGCGACCCGGTCGCTGTCAGCATGGTCGTAGGTTACTTTGGAGACCGGACACTAGCGGCCTGGCCCCGGGCCCGAAAGAAGGACTGAGTGGACAACGATACTGGCACGTGGTTTCTGAGTCGCGCTGAGCGGGGGAATCTGGCCACAGACGTGCACGCGGGCGGTGCCGGATCGCCGTCGTGGTCGGAAGGCAATCTGGTGCGGCCCCTGATTCATGGCGCGACCTACTTCGCCCGGCTGCACGAGGAGTTGACGGCCCTGAAGGCGGGAGACCGCGTGTGGTTCACCGACTGGCGTGGCGACGCCGATGAGCGGCTGCTGGCGGACGGACCGTCGATCGGGGAGGTGCTCGCGGGGTTGGCCCGGGCAGGAGTGGAAGTGCGGGGCCTTGTCTGGAGATCCCACGGAGAGAGCGTGTCGTCCCCAATCAGCAACCGATCCAACGAGCTCCTAAGTCGTCAGGTCAACGACGCCGGTGGAGAGGTGCTGCTGGATCAGCGTGTACGCATGTTCGGCTCCCATCACCAAAAACTCGTCGTCATCCGCCGTCGGGACAATCCGTCGCGGGACGTCGCGTTCGTCGGCGGGATCGATCTATCCCACACCCGTCGAGACGACGTCGACCATGCGGGAGACCCGCAGGCGGTGAGCATGGATTCCAGGTACGGGGACCAACCACCGTGGCACGATGCGACGCTCGAACTCCGTGGACCGGTGGTGGCAGATGTGCTGGCGGTGTTCGCTGAACGGTGGAACGACCCGCATCCGCTGGACCGCCGCACCCCCTACCGGATGCTGCTTCAACGTCTGGCCCGGATGCCCCGGCACCCCGAACCGCTCCCGGCCGCTGCACCGCCGCCGCCACCGGCGGGCCCTCACGCTGTGCAGCTGCTGCGCACTTACGGGGTGAAACGTCCCCCGTTCCCGTTCGCACCCGACGGGGAACGCAGCATCGCTCGCGGCTACGCGAAAGCCTTCGCCCGCGCCCGCTCGCTGATCTACATCGAGGACCAGTACCTGTGGTCAACAGAGGTCGCAGCAGGAATCGCGGAGGCCCTCGAACGGAACCCTGAACTGAAGGTGATCGCCGTCGTGCCCCGTTACCCCGACTCCGATGGTCCGATCGCAGGACCGGCCATCCGGATCGGGCAACTGCGTGCCATCAGGATGCTGCGCCGGGTTGCTCCGGACAGGGTGGGCGTGTTCGACCTAGAGAACAGCGCCGGAACTCCGATCTACGTCCACGCCAAGATCTGCATCATCGACGACACCTGGATGACCTGCGGCTCAGACAACTTCAATCGCCGATCCTGGACCACCGACAGCGAGCTCACCTGCGCCGTACTCGACACCACTGCCGACAACAGCGAACCACCGGGCACGGGCCAGGACGCTTCCCGCCCGTTGGCCCAACGGCTCCGCCTCCAACTCTGGGCCGAACACCTGGGCTTGGACCAGAACGATCCCCAACTCCAGGACCCGGCGGCCGGGCTCAAGCTTTGGAACGCCACGGCAGACGCCCTCGACCAGTGGCATGAAACCGGGCACCGCTCGCCCCGCCCCACCGGACACGTGCGCCACCACACTCCAGAGCCCGTGCGGGCCCTGCAACGCCTCTGGGCGGTCCCGATGAGCCGCCTCGTCGTGGACCCGGATGGACGCCCCCGCCGGCTGCGCGGCACTACAGAGTTCTAGGCGAGTACGCCTGATCGGCAACGGAATGGCCAAGACTTCCTAAAGGCTCCTTCCCGTGACCGGTTCGTCCCGCCGACGTAGAATCGTGCTGGACAACGAGCGCCGGCCGGCGCAGAGCCACAGCGCATCCAAGGAGGACTCCTATGAGCCATGGACCGACCAGCCCTGAGGCTGCCGCCGCCGCACAGACCCTGTTCCGGGTCGCCCTCGGAGGCGTGCTCATCGCTCACGGATCCCAGAAACTCTTCGGGTGGTTCGGCGGAGGAGGAATCGAAGGCACCAGCAAGGGCATGCACGCTATGGGCTTTCGCCCGGCAAAACCCAGTGCCATCCTCGCAGGCGTGGGTGAAGCAGGAGCCGGTGTTGCCCTGGCCCTGGGGCTGGCCACTCCGGCCGCCGGCGCCGCCGCTGCCACCACGATGGGCGTCGCGGCCAGCGTCCATGCCCCTAACGGCTTCTTCGCGACCGAGGGCGGCCTTGAGTACCCCGCGGTGCTGGGCTTGGCGGCAGCATCGTTCACCATCGGCGGCCCCGGACCCTTCTCCCTGGACTCGCTTACCGGTCATATCCTGGACCGGCCCTGGATGCGGGCGGTTGCCTTAGCCGTGATACCGGCAGCCATCGGGATCCAGATCTACCGCCGGCGTGAAGCCCTGGCCAACGACACGGTGGCACCGGATTCCGGAACCCCGGTGGAAGAAGGCTAAGCTCACCCCATCACGCCTTAGCCACCCATGCATTGGCCACCCAAGCCACTAATTGAGCAGTCTCCTAGGGGGAATCTGCCACCCTGGGTCAGCGCCAGCCGAGCTGCGGCGCCACATACTTCAGGATCGACTCGATGACGTGGGCGTTGTAGTCGACACCGAGCTGGTTCGGGACCGTGAGCAGCAGAGTGTCTGCCGCGGCGATCGCCTCGTCCTCGGCCAGCTTCACGGCCAGCTCGTCCGGGGCACCCGCGTAGGACCGGCCAAAGACCGCGCGCGTTTTCTCGTCGATGTTGCCCACCTGGTCGGAACTGTGGCGGTCGCGGCCGAAGTATTGCCAGTCGCGCTCGTCCGTCAGTGCGAAGATGCTGCGGCTGACCGAGACGCGCGGCTCCCGCTCGTGCCCCGCCTCCTTCCAGGCCTGCCGGTAGAGCTCGATCTGCTCGGCCTGCTGGACGTGGAAGGGCTTGCCGCTCTCGTCATCTTTGAGCGTGGAGCTCTGCAGGTTCATGCCGAGCTTCGCCGCCCAGACGGCCGTGGCGTTCGAGCCGGAACCCCACCAGATACGCTCGCGCAGACCCTCCGAGTGCGGCTCCACGCGCAGCAGGCCAGGAGGGTTCGGGAACATCGGGCGCGGGCTCGGCGCCGCGAAGCCCTCGCCAGTGAGCACCTCGAGCAGACGCTCGGTGTGCCTGCGGCCCATGTCGGCGTCCGACTCTCCCTCGGCGGGGGCGAAGCCGAAGTGACGCCACCCGTCGATGACCTGCTCGGGTGAACCCCTGCTGATGCCCAGCTGCAGCCGGCCGCCCGAGATCAGGTCGGCCGCGCCGGCGTCCTCCGCCATGTAGAGCGGGTTCTCGTAGCGCATGTCGATCACGCCGGTACCGATCTCGATGCGGCTTGTGCGTGCCCCGATCGCAGCGAGCAGCGGGAACGGGGAGGCGTATTGCTGCGCGAAGTGGTGGACGCGGAAGTAGGCGCCGTCCGCCCCCAGCTCCTCGGCCGCGACCGCGAGGTCGATCGCCTGCAACAGCGCGTCCGACGCGCTGCGCGTGCCGGACTCCGGGTGGTCGGTCCAATGGCCGAAGGACAGGAAACCGATGTTTTTCACACCACAAACCAACAGGGTGGCGGGGGTTCTTATTCCCGCGGGGCCTCAGCCTCGCACCCCCTCCCGCCGCATGGGCCGCCTCCACCACGGCCGGAAATGCGATCCGTCCGCGGCCTCCCTTACGGCTCGCACAGGGGCAGTCAATCGTTCAGGGTCGCGGTTTCCTGGCGGAGGACGCGGGACACATTCATGGAATTGCCGTCTACGTAAAGACCCCGCCAGCTGAGCTGCCCGCGGTGCGCGCTGGTCGCTACTGAGCGTGGTGAACGTAGAGGTCGCGGAGCAGCGCGATCTCGGCTCCGTGGTGCAGGATCTCCTGATTCTCCCACCACACGATCGACGGAAACGTCTCCTCGGCATCGCTGCCGTACGGATAGCTGCTTAGCCCGGTCCGGTCATAGTCGGACTCATCCACACTGAGTAGTACCCGGCGCCAGTCGGCCGCGGCCTGACGGAACCTCTCGATAGCGCCGGCTGCATCTGGTCGTGATTCGTACGTCGCTCGATCGAACGTTCGGTCGCCCCCGAGGTGGTTGGATCGGCCCAACAGCGTCTCGGAGATGTGGTCAAGCCGCCAGGCGATCGTCGTGAGGGGCGGAGGCCACGGACTTTCGGGGGCGCCGTCTCGCCCCCACTCACCCGCGCCGATGAGCTTGATGGCGCCCGGACCGGGCCCATCGGCGCGCCTCCGTACCGACCAGCACGCGGCGACCGGTTCCCAGAGGTACTCGGCGTCCGTCAGTACCGGTACGTCGACGTCGCTGTCATCACCCGAGTTGCTGGTGGGCCCGGCGAGGCGAGTGAGAAGTCGTTCCGTCGCCCAGTCGTACTGCTCCAGCAGTGGCTTGAGTCGCTGGTTGGTCATCATGGCATGTAGCCTATACTCCACGAGATGCCGTTATGCGCCTACACACGGTCGATGTTCGTCTTTGGGGCATCTGCTGGCTGTCCACGACCAAGTGCCCGCCAAGGGATCCGCTTGCGTGCGTCCGTCGGCCACAAAGCGCTGCGGAAACCACGCCTTTCACCGCTGCAATCCACAGGGTCCTTTTCCGGCTTCCGTAACACGATTGGGCGCGGGTCTAGACACGATGCAACGTCGGGCTGCAGCCTCGTCCCGTTAATGGGATCGCCTGAGTGTCCGGAGGGTTAGGCGCCTCTTCCTCACAATGTCGTCAGGGGCTACTGTTGCGAGTTGTCTTGTTGAGAAAATGAGGTGCTCATGGACGGCGGCGTGACCGCTTGATGGCTCACCAGCCCGGTAATGGCTGGCGGATTGGCTCGCTTGCGGGTTCGGCGAGCAATATTATGGCAAGCGAAGGGGCGCTGAATGGCGAAGGTACCGATCGTTTACAAGAGCACGCACAGGGTCAAGTTCTCCGAGCTCGACCCCTACAACCACGTGAGCACGGGGATATACGCGACCTATTACGCAGATCACCGGATGGAGGGCCTCCGGGACTATGTTGGTTGGGATCTGGAGACCCTGGGCACATTGCCATTCATGGTCTGGGTCCGGAGGATGGAGATCGACTTTCTGCGGCCTGCTCGGGGCGATCAGGAGATCACCATCACGTCGTTCGTGCGCGAGTTCCGCGGGCCTGATGCGCTTATCGAGTGCGCCATGGTCGATTCCCGCGGAAATAACGTGTCGCGCTGCGTCATGACCGTTGCCCACGTCGACAAGGAAACGAGTCGCTCGTCGGACTGGCCGGCCGATGTCATGGCGTTGTTCTTCGAAAAAGAAGCCTTGTGAGCGCCGCCCCCATCGCTGAACCCAACTCCCTGCGCGGTCGTCATCGAGCCATGGGCTTCTGAGTGCTCACAAAGCGGGCCCCGCACGATTTACCGTGCGGGGCCCGCTCTAGTGGCAGCTACTTGGAAGACTTCCAACTAGACGATGCGTTTCTTCCAAATAGGGTGCCATTCGTCCAATTAGGTCGACACCTCACAGGAGGATGTGAGATGTAGATCAATTTGGAAGAACTTCCAACAAGGAATCGCCGGGATCGCGCGGAGGCACGTGCCTGCGAACCGGGTCATCGCGGCCAGTCTAATTGGAAGTTTGTGGCGCCGGTTCCGTAGTTTTGCCGAATCTCTCAGGTGCAGTTCCGACGCTAGAGACACGCTGCCAAAGGTGGCTGGCCAAATGCCCGAAGGCACGCCGGAGCGGGAGCCGGATCGCCAAGCGCCTCGCCAAGCTGGAGGCCGCCCCCTGACACACGTCAGGGGCCAACCCGCGGCAGTCGTTTACTTGCCCGGCACGGGCCCGTGGTCACACGACCCGGACTGTGGCCGCCGAGGTTTTCGACTCGGTGGTGTAGCCGGTCTTGGTGCCGGTGACGGTGACCGTGATGGTCTTGCCCGCCCGCGCCGTCGTGAGCTTGTAGGTCGCCGCGGTCGCGCCGGTGATCGCGACGCCGTTGGCCTTCCACTGATACGCCAAGGCCACCGGCGCCGGACCCCACGTCCCCGGAACCGCCGTCAGCGTCGAGCCGACCTTCACCGTGCCCGCGATCGTCGGCACCGGAGCCGGTCCGAGCGTACCCGCAACGACGGCGGCCGTGGCGGCCGAGGTCTTCGACTTGGTCGCGTACCCGGCCTTGGTGCCGGTGACGGTGACCGTGATCGTCTTGCCCAGCTGGCCCGCGCCGGGCTTGTACGTGGCGGCAGTCGCCCCAGTGATGGCGACGCCGTTGGCCTTCCACTGATACGCCAAAGTCACCGGGGCCGGACCCCAGGTTCCCGGAACGGCCGTCAGGGTCGAGCCGACTTTCGCCGTGCCCGTGATCGTCGGCACCGGTGCGGGTCCGAGTGTTCCAGCGACGACGGCGGCCGTGGCCGCGGAGGTTTTCGCGGCGGTGGTGTAGCCGGTCTTGGTGCCGGTGACTGCGACCGTGAGAGTCTTGCCCACCTGTGCCGCGGCGACTTTATAAGTGGCGGCAGTCGCGCCCGTGATGGCGACGCCGTTGGCCTTCCACTGATACGCCAAAGTCACCGGGGCCGGTCCCCACGTGCCCGGGACCGCTGTTACCGTGGATCCGACTTTCGCCGTGCCCGTGATGGTCGGCGCCGGCGCTGAGAGTGCCGTGCACGAAGCAGGGAGGGGGCCATTTGCGGGGATGGAGGTGGTGTACCCGGCCCCGCTGTTGTCCGCGATGATGACAGGCGTTCCGGCGGCCTGGCAGCTGTAGTTCATGCTCCATTTGGACCAGATGACAGTCTGGGTCCCTACCGCGTCAGGGAAGTATTGCCAGAGGGGCGCTGGCCCGTAGCATCCTTTTGTGGGCGTGGTCGTAGACTGAGCCTGCCATTGCGACACCAGTGGTGATGAGTACACTTTCCCGCCGATCGTCGCAACAGCGCGCAGGTCCGACGGCGCAGGATTTATTGTTGACGAGAACGGTGCGCACCTCGAGTCGTTGAATTGGCCCGTTACCTTCTGGGGCAACGAGAATGTAACCGTCCCGCTTCCCCCGGTGGTCCCCGAAGTGATTATCCCGGCGAAACCTCCACTGGCACTGGCATCTGCGGCGCTAAGGCCAGTGACGAGGCTGGTGCCGAGAAGTACCGCCCCGAGTGCAGCAGATACCCATTTCCTGATGTGCGCGGATTTGTACGACAAGAGTCCCCCAAATAACTCGATGCGATGTGCGTGACATGCGCGATCCTAGCCGGTGGGAGAACCGTTGAACATGGCATCCCCCGGTTTATCACCGGTGTTACGTGGGAGGGCTGAAGCCGCACAGCCGTGAACGTTTGTGGCCGACCCCCGGTCCTCCGTGGTTGAATCAGTCCGTCAGCGGCAGGGGGCGGCTGCGGGGGGTGGGCAATGCCGCTGGTAGCAATGCTCGACGGGGCACGGGTCGACGCCACGAAGCACACGCGCGAGTCCTGGCTCGCGCTGCAGGCTTCGGATGAGCGCAAGCAGATGGTCATGCCGCTGTGCGGAGTTCGGGCGGTGGCCAAGCTACGTGGCGAAACCAGGTTCTTCGCTCACCTGTCGACCGCCGGCTGCGAGGCCAGGCACGGCGGCGAAACACCGCAGCACCTGGCCATGAAGGAAGCTCTGGCTCTCGGCATCGACCAGGTCCCCGGCTGGCACGCGATTATCGAACACCCACACCCTTCCAGGGAGTGGATCATCGACGTCCTCGCCGAGTCGGATGACTTCAGGAACCGGGTGGCCTTCGAGGTGCAGCTGTCATCGCAGACGCCGGAGAATTACTTCGCCCGGTCCCAGCGCTACTTCGACAGCGGTGCCTTCCCGGTCTGGCTGATTCCCCGCCGGCTGGAGTACCACCCGACCAAGGTTCCGGTAGTGGTGACCGGCTTCGGCAAGACATCAACTATTCCCGACGAGGTGTCCGATCTGCTGGCCCTGCCGGCCGACCAGGACATAGTCAAGTCCGGCGTCAATCTCGGCGACTTCGTGGGGGCCTTGCTCCGCCGCGGCCATTCCTGGAAACACGGGTCCCCCGCCGAACAGGCAGCAAGGCAGAAGGCCGAGGCTGAGCGGCAGGCCGCCGTGGCCGACGCGGAGCGCCGGAAGCTCGAAGCATTCGAGCAGTCCATCGCGGAGATGAACGACCGCTCCGCTTCTCCGGAATCAGCCTTCGGCCACCACGCCGTGCGCGTCCATACAGACACCTACGTCTGGGGCAGCCTCACAGCATGCTGGAACTGCGAGGAGCCGATGCTGGTCTGGGCCGCGCGCACCTGGGCCTGGGGCAGACATGCCGGGACGCTCAGCCTGCAGGTGAAGCCCGACGTCGGTGAGAAGCGGTTCGAGAACCACCCCGATGTGCACCCCGCCGTCGACAAATGGATCAACGCGGCCGCGGCTGACATCCCCAAAGCGATGATCAAGCCGCGGCGCACCAAGGCCAGCGGCAGGCTCTACAGTGCATTCGTGTGTCCCGCTTGCGACAGCACCATGGGGCAATTCTTCATCTCTTGCATCCGGCCAGAGAAATGGTCCCTCCTCAGCGGCCCCGCCGTGGAGGCACCGAAACAACCGACGCCAGCCACTGCTGCCGTCGTGGCGCCCACCCCGCAGGTCACCCCGGCGAACGCCCACCCTCAAGCCCTGGCCTGTGATTGGTGCAGAAAGGACCCACACCCGGAATACGAGTGTCTGTGGCGGCGGCTCCGGGGAGGCGTGGATCCGGGGACGCACTATTCGGACGGGCTTTACGCCCGAATCTCCAGCGGAGCGGTAGCTGAAGGGGAGGGTACTGCAGCCATGAAGAGAATGCTTGAGCGGATTGCACCTAAGCGCTCCTAGCAGTGCGGCCAGGCGCCGTGTACGGTGCCAAACCAAGAGGTTGCCCTTCTTTCCAGCACTGCACTGTCCAGCACAACACTCCGAAGGGCAACCTCGCTTCCACCCTACAAGATCAGCGGCGGTCCGATTGCGATGCGACGGCCGTCATGGGCCCTATTCGCCTCGGGAATTGTAGATGGCCGAGCTCGGGCCTTGGTAAGGTCGGGCGTGCGCGGCCGACCGGCCGCCGACAACCTCCAGGGGGACATATGGGACTCGGCAACTGGGTCAAACAGACATTCGGCACAAAGCCTGTTTCCTCCGCCCCACCGGCAGAGCCGGCGTCCCAGCCCGAAGCCCCCGCCGGCATCCGCATCACCGTGTCGTCCGGGGTGGACCCCTGCTCGGAGCTGGCCGGAACGACGACGTTCGCGAAAGAGACGGTGGCTGCCCTGGCCGACCGTCACGGTCTCGGTACGCGCGGCTACTACGAAGGGCCAGCCCAGCTTCAGCGGGAGCCGGACAACCCAACCGACCCCCATGCAGTCGCCGTCCTCGTCGAGGGCGAGAAAGTCGGCAACCTGCCGTTCCCGGCTAACAGGGGCACCGGGCTGAAGCCGGGTGTGAGTGCGCCGGCCGTATACCAACTCCATGTCCTGCGGGAAGCGAAGCTGAAGGCGAAGGCCTTCGTCTGGCTCGGCGACGGGCAGCCGGAGTGGGATCACCCGGAGGGCAACCCGCCGGCCCTGACCACGGCCGAGCGTGCCAACGCGTCGCACCGGGAACGGAGCGACATGGTCCAGGACGCCCTGGCCGGCGGAGGATCGCGCGCAGCCCAGTTCAAGCGCGGCATGGTCGATGGCGTCCATTATCTCGAGCTCGTCGAGCCGATCAAGCAGTTGAAGCGCGAGGGCCGGCTCGATGAAGCTCTCGTCCTCTGCTACAAGGCCATTGAAGCCGCCGAAGGCAACGCCGAGGGCCGCGAACCCGCGCCCTGGTACACCGAGCAGGCGGCCATCGTCCACCGGAAGCTCTCCCAGAAGGATGAGGAGATCGCGGTGCTGAAACGGTGGCTGGCCAAATGTCCGAAGGCATACCGAAACGGGAGCCGGATCGCCGAGCGACTGGCAAAACTGGAAGCCTGACTCCAGCGGCACTGTCAGCTAGGCTCTGCCTCAACAAATGGAGGCTGAAGCATGGAGATGGTCTGCAGAGGGTTCGGGTCGTGACACCCACGGCCGTCGTCGTCGCGCTTGCAGGCAGCGTGTTCCTGGCCTTCGTCGCACCCTACGTCCTGGCGCCGTTCGGCATGACTCCGAACGGAACCGAAACCGCCTTGCTGGTGGTGGCCCTGTGGGCTGCGTGCTGGTCGGCGAGCCGGTTGTCCGCCAGGCGCCGGGGCACGGATAGCATTCGTCCATGACCGAATACCGGGTCCGTCTGGCGGACGCAGCCAGCGTTCCGGCGCGCTCCGCCGTTGAGCATTTCGGGGAGCTGGTGCGGCCCGGGAAGTACGGACACCGGCTGACCCGCGAGATGTACGCACTGGTGAACAAGACGTCCTCGACCCGGGTGCCCAGGGAGATGTACAGCGACGAGGTCTGGGAAGCTCAGGCGTGGGCCTACGAGGACGAGGACCACACGCGCTTCACTGACGACTTCTGCCGCCGGCAGCGTGAAGCTGCCCTGAAGAACTTCGATTTGAATATGGCGTTCTTCGCGCAGATCCAGCAGGCCGATTTTGAGGACGCCCTGCAGGGCGTGCTCGCCAAGAACAAGCGACTGCGGCCCGTGACCGACCTGAAGTCCCTGGACGATGAATGGGGCGTTTACGTGCTGGTGCTGGATGAGTACCGGCAGGCCTACATCGGCCAGTCCTCCTGGGACATGCGCAAACGGATCAAGAAGCACTGGAACGGGACCAAACAGTTCGACCGGCTCCTGTGGGGCGGGGTCGAGGAGTCGGTGATGTCGATTGACTCGTTCCGGGCGCTGGACACGACCCGGATCTTCGCCGCGCGCACCATCAACTACGACGCTCTGGAGGCCAGACTCGTCAGGACGTTGCCGCCCGACTATTTGCTCAACCGCATCGGCGGCGGGGCGGTGACCGGACTTCGCGGGCTGTTCATCACCGCCGAGATGAAGCGACGGAAACTCGCCACCGATCCTGAGGCGCGGAACTCCTGACCGCTGCGCTATTCCCGACTCTCCCCCGCTGTCGTCCCCAGAAGGACGAGGAGGGCTGGCCAAATGCCCGGCGGCTCACCGGGACGGGAGCCGGATCGCGGGGCGCCTCGCCAGGCTGGAAGCCGCGTCCTGACATTTCAGGAGACTGGCGCGTCGGTTACAAGCCGGGCACGAGGCCCGTGGTCACACGACCTGGACTGTGGCTGCTGAGGTCTTCGACTTGGTGGTGTAGCCGGCCTTCGCACCGGTGACGGTGACGGTGATGGTCTTGCCCGCTCGGGCCGACGTGAGCTTGTACGTCGCGGCTGTCGCTCCAAGGACGGCGACGCCGTTGGCCTTCCACTGATAGGTCAGTGCCACCGGCGCCGGCCCCCAGGTTCCCGGGACTGCCGTCAGCGTCGAGCCGACCTTCGCTTTGCCCGTGATCGTAGGCACCGGTGCAGGTCCGAGCGTTCCCTGTGCCACCGCTGCCGTGGCCGCGGAGGTCTTTGACTTGGTCGTGTACCCGGCCTTCGTACCGGTGACCGTGACCGTGATGGTCTTGCGTACCTGGGCTGCACCGGGCTTGTAGGTCGCGGCTGTCGCTCCAAGGATGGCGATGCCGTTGGCCTTCCACTGATAGGCCAACGTCACCGGGGCCGGGCCCCAGGTTCCCGGGACAGCTGTCAGGGTGGAGCCGACCTTCGCCGTGCCGGTAATGGACGGAACCGCAGTGGAGAGAGTCGTGCACGAGGCCTGGAGCGGCCCATTCGAAGGAATGGTGGTGGACGGCGGAAAGGTGTCTTGCAATGAGATGGTACCTACGACTTGAGTGCCCGGAGCGCGGCAGGAGTAGTCAATGCCCCAGGAAAGGCGGTATAGCGACACATGAGAGGTCACCCCGGAGATTGTGTTCCCGGCGTTGTCCTTGCACGTCACATTGGTGAAGTTGTAGCCGTTGCCCAGTCGGCGGTCCCACCGCGTCACATTTGGCGCTTGGTAGACATTTGAGCCGATCGTGATGGAAGCAGTCATGTTCGGGTTGGAGAAGCTGCCGCCCTGTCCGGCGCATCGCGGTTCGCTGTAGCTGGTGACTGAGTAGCCGTAACCGTCCGCCGCGATTGACACCGTGCCTGACCCGCCTGTGGCGCTTGGTGCCACGGTCAGGTAACCAGGGAAGTGGACCGAGGCATTGGCGGCGTTGTAGCCGGTGACGAGGCTGGTGCCGAGAAGTGCCGCACCGAGTGCAGCAGATACCCATTTCCTGATGTGCGCGGATTTGTACGACAAGAGTCCCCCAAATAACTCGATGCGATGTGCGTGACATGCGTGATCCTAGCCGGTGGGAGAACCGTTGAACATGGCATCCCTTGGTTTATCACCGGCGTTACGTGAGACGGCTGGAGCCGCACGGCCGTGGAGGTTTGTAGCAGACCTCCTTTCCTCCGTGGTTGAATCAGTGGGCTCCGCTCAGGTCATAGTCAACCGCGCTAAGCTTCGAGCATCACTCGACTTTTTTCCTGGGGGGAAATTGAAGGCTTTGACCTTTACGCGGCCCGCGGCCGTGCTACTTACCGCAGCCCTCACGCTGTCCGCCGTTGCCGCCGGGGTGGCGCCGGCCCAGGCCCTGGCCTATGACTCCACCGTTACCGGGAAGGTCGTCGGACCTGACGGGAAACCGGTCCCCGGCCTTTTCGTCAGCCCGTACACCGACGCCGACCAGCCATTTGCATCGTCCGGGCAGGATTGGGCCCAGTACACGTCCACGCAGGCCGACGGCAGCTACAGCTTCAAGGCGGACAGCTCGACGGTCTACAAGGTGCGCATCGCGGATACTGAAGGGTTTTCTGACGTCCGTACCGGGACCGTCCGGAATCCGCTGACTTATGCCGACAAGTGGTACGGCGGCAAGAGCAATTTCGACGATGAAGCCGGCTACAACTCCGCGAAGAAGATCGTGATCTCGACTCCCGGCATTATCAACCTGGGCACGTCGACGGTCGTCCTCGGCACCCTGCCCAAATACGGTGTCACGGCTGCCCCGACCGTCGCCGGGGAGTTGAAGTACGGCAAGCAGCTGTTCGCCTTGCCCGGTACCTGGTCTCCGCGGCCCCTGCTCGGGTGGAAGTACATCTGGTACCGCGGAACAGCGCGCATCGGCGCTGGCCAAACGTATACCGTCACGGCAGACGATGTCGGCGCACAGATTCGGGTCGTGGCCAGCGCCTCGCTCTGGGGCGAGTTCGGCTACACAGAGTCAAAGTCGGCATGGGTAAGCGTTCCCGCCGTGAAGCTCCCCTCCCCCGGCGTCACCATCACGGGGACTGCCAAGGTATACGGGTACCTGACGGCAGCCCTTGCCGTCCCGGCCAGCCTGAGCCAGTACGCCGTCAATGACATTGCCTCGCCTCAGTGGTACCGGAACGGAACCCCGATCAAGGGGGCGACAGCCCTGGGGTATCAACCCGTCCCGGCCGATGCTGGCGCCGCACTCAGCTTCAAAGCCGGTCCGGGCCTCATTCACCCGGCGGTACAGTCCGCGAAAATCGGCCCTGGAACGTTCACCCTGGTGACCACCCCGATCATCAAAGGCACGCCCAAGCCCGGATCCGCCCTGACGGTGTACGTCGGCGGCTGGCAGCCGACACCCTCTTCCTTCGCTTATCAGTGGTACCGATCCGGGGTCAGGATCCCTGGAGCCACGGCGAAAACGTACCGGCTCACCTCCGCTGACGCCGGCAGGACCCTCATGGTGAGAGCGACCGGCTCCCGAACAGGATTCAAGACCACTGTCTCGGCTTCGGTGCGGGCGCTCAGATAAGGCCATCTGACTCTACCGGAGTCGCCGACGGCAGACAGCAGAACGCCCTGCAGAATGGCTCCCAACGCCTGCGGCGGTGGGAGCCGACAATGTGGCACGGTTCTTCGGCACCATGCGCGGCCGTACGGCCATCTATCGGCCCCGCACCGTTCCTGTGCATCCTGGGGTCTGAGCGCAGAGCTCCCCGCTCGACAAATCACCATCCCGAAACTCGAAAGGACACAGCGGGTCGGGACGCTCCGCACCAATTGGCACCTCTTGCAGGAAATGCGGGGACCTCACGGACCAATCGAAATGCAGCTCGGGCTGAAACAACGGCAACTCCATCGACTGGCATGGAGACAGGGCAGTATGGTCATAGGCCGCCCATACGCTCTTCTCATGACACAGGAGCTTCGGAATGAGGATTCTGGCCGGTACTTGGTGACGAGCGCTACGGGCAGCCGTTATGTGCTCGACTTGACTGCACGCACCGTGACGCGGCGAGCGGCCGCCGCTGCTCCACTGGTTGATTACCTGGATTCGGGGTTTTCGACCCTGCGCCGTGACGGGGAGACGCTAGAGCTGCTCCTTCTGGAGTCGTGCGCTGTGGGCGCGAGCGCCCAATATTGGGTTCAGGTCCGAGCGGATCACGTGGTGACCCTTAGAACAACCTCGCCCATTGTGCGGATCGATGCACTACCAACCGAATTGTGAATTGGAATCACGCAAGGTTCACCCACGTCTTGAACATCGACACACCTTCGATGGCGTCGCCCCGAACCGCGTAGCGGCGTTGACCGGTCCGGCGATAGCCGAAGCCGCTGGGCTTTGCGGGGGTCGAAGTGACCGAGCTGAATGTGCTGGCGGTTGATGTCGGCGGTCGAAAAATTTGAGCCGGGTCGAGGGAAGGCATTTAAAAGAAGGCTCGGCGCTGGCGCGCCTCCCCAGCTAACTTTTCGTTCCCCTTTACGGACGCTTCTTGTTTCCCGGATGTCCGCTGCGCGGCCATCGTTGACCTGATCGCTGCGCTCTCTTCACGACTCGATTCCTTCCCGGATCCCTTCTCGTTGACCTCTTCTCGCTGTTCGAAACCCTTCTGCTTCTCTCTGTGATTCCCTGCCGCCTGGCGGCGGCCTCCACCGATCTTCGGCTCCATCACTGAAACGCTCACCCTCTTCCCCGGCGCTGCGCGCCCGGCCAACCTCACGCTCTCTTCTTGAAAACCCACACGGACTCTCTCCGCTGCTGCGGCGTCCGCCCCTGGTTCCCGTTCCCGGTCTTCGCTCACTGCACCACACCCGGCACTCTTCGGATGAAAACTCCCGCTCCCTGAACGGCCACTCATACGGCTGCAGGCTGTGGACTGCGTCCGCGCCACGTCGGCCACCGGAGCCACACGATTACCCGGCGCTGCGCGCCTTCACACTCGACACCTTCGTCCTGCGGACAGCTACCCGCTGCGGGGAGCTGGATGCTTCACGGCCACGGACTGCGTCCGGTCTGCCTGCGCTGCGCTCGGGCCCGGGTTCTTTGCGTGCCGCGTCATGATCTTGCGCTGCGTTCACCGGGGGTGATGGCCTGCGGCCGGCGGGCGGGTGCCGATCATCGGCCGTTGGCTGGTTGCGGTGACCTGGGTGTCTGCCTTCCGGACGTGCTGTGCGTTGGACGGGTGACGGTGTCACCAAGGTTCCCGGTCCGGTTCCCTCTGCGCTGAGCTCTGCGTGTGGCTGGCTTCCCCTGCGGGGAGCGGGTTGCGTCGCGGGCGGCTTCATGGTGTCGGAGTGACTCGGTCTGGGGTTGGGCCTGCGGCCGGCGAGAACGCTCCGCTCATTGAAGCGGGATGGCTCAGCGGTGTGACCCGCAGTGAGCCTCCCGGCACCCTTGTCGGCGTAACGATGACCTGCAAGGTTTCCAGGACGGAACTCGATTCGAGGACCAGCCCATCGTTACGCACACACATCGTTCCACTCTTTCGGCCACCGGCTTCGCGGCACTGCTACACCCAGGTCTCTGAGGGCGGGTCCTGTTTTTGTGGCTGACGGCTTCCGACGAGACCCTGCCCGACGTCTGTGGACTCGCCCGCGGCGTGCGGCCTGATGATCCCCTCCAGCAGCTCAGCATTCATGACGCGCCAGCGGCATTACCCAGTCACCCCACAGACTGGACCTTTCAACGGCCGCCAGCCAGGCACTCCTCGCCGGCCGCAGGCCAAACCCAGCCACACAGTCACGGCGACGTGCCGTCCATGGACCCCGCCACGCATCACAAGTCTTGATCTCCCACCAACTGCCACGGCACCACATGACGCGCAAGCGGCATATCCCGGCCAGACAAAAGCCCCGTGACCCGACAGCGAAAACCAGCCACCCACATACTCGCCGGCCGCAGGCCCCGCGGAGCGGTTTGAAGGCCCGCCGCAGGCGTAGCGTCGCCCAGCGCAACCGATACAGGTTGATGAAAAAGTTCTTCGGGAAAACCAGGGCAAAGGTCGTCGGCAGGACGAAGATGCCGCACACAGAATCTGCAGAGGCCCAGACGCCACAGACCACGGAACCCGGACCCATCCGGACCAGGCTGCGCCGCGCAGACATTCGCCCTCGAACCACCATTTTCCACTGACAGAAGCCGCCCCGGGGGCAGCGAACCCGGCTTCCCGCGATACGGGCGATCTGACTGCGGATTGCCGAGGAATCTATCGGCCTTTATCCGGGGCCTCGGGTTGCACAGGGTGACATCCGAAAACTTCTCGCGGAGGGTGGTGGTATTCACTTGCACGGGTTTATTGCTGCTTGCTCATGATTTCGATGCTTCGATCGTTCCGGGCTCTGTACGGCTCGTGGGGAATTGATTCCGTGTCGTAGCTAAACGAGTGGCCAGTGGGCCCTGCCGGTATGAGTGATCTAGCATTCAACCAGGAACAGGACCGCGAGCCGGGGCTGAGACTACCGTCGTAGCGGCTGACGCTGCCCCAGCATCGTCAACCTGCCCGAATGCCGCGTCAAACGCACGGCCCGCGGCTACCGGCACCCCGGCAACTACAAATCGATTCTCCTCATAAGAAGTGCCCTCCGGACGGCCACGTTACGCTCATCCGGGACCATTTCCCCACGTGCCTTGAAGAGCCAGGTTAGCCGCCCGTCCACCGAACCCGTCGACCCCGCACGACCGGTACGGTCGAGCCCTTAAGCCATCCGCTCTGGGAATCAACTGGCTGATGACCACGATTCAGAAACCGCGCGCCAGGCCTTTTCCCCCACCCATGCGGCTTCGTCGCCGAGTACTGGCCTAGTCGGTGTAGTTCGCCTGCGCAAGATCAGTCGCTCGAACTCGTTTGGCCAATCGCCTCCTTATCAGCCTCGCTCGGCCCATCACTAGTCTCCACCGCTGCCGACTGGCTATCAATCAAACTGAATCCCAAGGCTTGAGTCGCCGATTCGATTAGTTCGCGTATCGCCGTCGCTTTAAAAACAATCCCTAAGCCAATCGGAGATTGGGCTACACCAAAGGAGGGCGACGTGTTTACTAGTTGTGAAATCAGAGCGCTGGTGTGAACTTGAGCAATGATACCGAGTAGTGACAGACGGCTTCCGACGGTAACATTCCCAGTTCTGTCTCGATACAGCCCAGAATCAAAGAGCAGCACGGGACTTCCGCTTGACCCTGGGTAGACGGCCGCATCAACCAAGAATGTGGGAAGTCCATTGTAGTCGACTTCGGCGGATGTAGCTGTCGTGCCGCGTCGTGCAACAGGCAACGCATTGACGCCATCAAATATCCCGGCAGGGTAGCCAATAAATGTCACTTCTTCGACCGCGTCGAGACTGGCAAGGGTATCTTGAGTCGCAAACAGATCCAGTCCAATGGACCGGAAGAAGGGAACATCAGACATATTGCTAAGAATTGCTGAAAACGGAATCACCGCGATATCGACTGAAGCATCAGGGTGACGGAATACAGGATACTGATCGAAGTTAGTGACAGTCGTCCTTACGCCGCCCAAGTGCTGGCCGTTCGCGTCCGCGCGCGGAAGCAGGAACTCCACGTTCTCGGCGCCGTCGATAACGTGTTTGTTGGTGACTAGAAAGTGAAGATCTCCTCCGCTTGTCGCCACTTGGACAATGAATCCGGTGCCTGTAGAACTTCCGCTCGGCGAGTGGTTTCCAATCATTACGGTGCAAAAGAATAGTTGCTCCGCTACTGTTTCAGCCCTGATGACGACTCCTCAACGTTTGTCCGCTTACTGTATTTGGTGCACTCCGTCGCCGGCCCCTAAAGGGGGCGTACGAGTGGGGTGCTGGCGATCAACCTTTTTCAACAACTAAGGAGGACCTAGAAGTCCCAGTCGTCATCCTCAGTGTTGACAGCCTTGCCAATGACATACGACGAACCCGAACCCGAGAAGAAGTCGTGGTTCTCGTCAGCGTTCGGCGACAGGGCCGAGAGGATCGCCGGGTTCACGTCTGTGACGGAGGCCGGGAACATGGCCTCGTAGCCCAGGTTCATGAGGGCCTTGTTGGCGTTGTAGTGCAGGAACTTCTTGACGTCTTCGGCCAGGCCGACGGAGTCGTAGAGGTCGTGCGTGTACTGGACCTCGTTCTCGTACAGCTCGAAGAGCAGCTCGAAGGTGTAGTCCTTGATTTCCTGGCGGCGCTCCTCGGAGACCTTTTCCAGGCCCTTCTGGAACTTGTAGCCGATGTAGTAGCCGTGCACGGCCTCATCGCGGATGATCAGGCGGATCAGGTCTGCCGTGTTCGTCAGCTTGGCCCGCGAGGACCAGTACATCGGCAGGTAGAAGCCGGAGTAGAACAGGAAGCTCTCCAGCAGCGTGGAGGCCACCTTGCGCTTGAGGGGGTCGTCGCCCTGGTAGTAGTCCATGACGATCTGGGCCTTCTTCTGAAGGTTCTCGTTCTCAGTGGACCAGCGGAACGCCTCGTCGATCTCCTTCGTGGAGGCCAGCGTGGAGAAGATGGAGGAGTAGCTCTTGGCGTGCACTGACTCCATGAACGCGATGTTCGTGTAGACAGCCTCTTCATGCGGGGTGAGCGCGTCCGGGATCAGCGAGACGGCGCCGACGGTGCCCTGGATGGTGTCCAGCAGGGTCAGGCCCGTGAACACGCGCATGGTGAGCTGCTGCTCGTCCGGGGTCAGCGTCGCCCACGACTGCACGTCGTTGGACAGCGGCACCTTCTCCGGCAGCCAGAAGTTGTTGACCAGGCGGTTCCAGACATCCACGTCCTTGTCGTCCTGGATGCGGTTCCAGTTGATCGCCTCGACGTGGCTGAGAAGCTTTACTTTTTCTGTCATGACTCCGACTCGCTTTCTGAAGAGAGACTGGGTTTGGCTGAGTCCTCGACGCAATACTTGCAGTCGGCTTTCTCTATGCCTTTGTTGGTGTGATGTCTGGTGTGGGCGTTTCGCTGGCTGGAAGGCATCGGACGGCCCTTCCGTACTGCTGACATTTTCGCACGGGTTTCAGCGCTGGCCTTCTTCCCGAAGTTCGGGTTGCCGGCACCCTTCTTGGCTTCTGAAAGTCCTTTGCGGGTTTCTTCACTTACCCAATGCCCGAAACTTGGATGCTCGGGACCGAACTTGCCGAAGTTCGGATTGTCCGGACCGAAAAACGTTCGCTTGCGGTCTTCCGCCCACTTCCTGCGCTGCTCCTGGCTGTGCTTGCCACCATGGAACGGGTTCTCCGCTCCGGGGCGGCTGAGCCCCTTTCGTCCGGTTGACCTCACCCGGGCAGCTTCACGCTGTTCTTTCGTCCACACGACGCCGGTCGGCCCAAGACCGCCATGCGCAAGGTTCAGCAGACGGTCCCCTTCACCTCGCAGGTAGCTGATCCATTCAATCTCGGCCTGCCCCAGCTCGGGAAGACCTTCAATCCAGTCCAATTCGTCGGCGATGAGATCAGTCGCATCATGCTTTCGGAGCCAATCGTAGAACGGAGTCTTGCGACCCGTGCCTGCCACGCGCAGGTGTTGATGGAAACGACGGTGGGCTGTCTTGGTCGTGATGCCCACATAGCGGTACTCGACCTCCCGCCTAAGCCGGATGCCGTAGACCAAGCCGCCCGTCGCCGTCGTCGCCTCCATCATTTCCACCGGAATTTCTAAATCAACCTAAATCAGTTGATCACAACATACATGAGACACAGCCCTCTACCTCCGTCCCTTCCAGCGCGAGCTGGCGGAGGCGGATGTAGTAGATGGTCTTGATGCCCTTCTTCCAGGCGTAGATCTGGGCCTTGTTGATGTCACGCGTGGTGGCGGTGTCCTTGAAGAACAGCGTCAGGGACAGGCCCTGGTCCACGTGCTGCGTGGCGGCGGCGTAGGTGTCGATGACCTTCTCGTAGCCGATCTCGTACGCGTCCTGGTAGTACTCCAGGTTGTCGTTCGTCAGGTACGGCGCCGGGTAGTACACGCGACCCAGCTTGCCTTCCTTGCGGATCTCGATCTTGGACGCCACCGGGTGGATCGAGGAGGTGGAGTTGTTGATGTAGGAGATCGAGCCCGTGGGCGGAACGGCCTGCAGGTTCTGGTTGTAGATGCCGTGCTCCATGACGGAGGCCTTCAGCTCGCGCCAGTCATCCTGGGTGGGGATGTGGATGTTCTTGAACATCTCCGCGACCTTCTCGGTCTGCGGGACCCATTCCTGCTCGGTGTACTTGTCGAAGAACTCGCCGGTGGCGTACTTGGACTTCTCGAAGCCGCCGAAGGTCTGGCCGGTCTGGATGGACAGCAGGTTGGAGGCGCGGACGGCGTGGTACACCACCGAGTAGAAGTAGATGTTGGTGAAGTCCAGGCCTTCTTCGGAGCCGTAGTGGACCCGCTCGCGGGCCAGGTAGCCGTGCAGGTTCATCTGGCCGAGGCCGATCGCGTGGCTCTGGTCGTTACCGCGGGCAATCGAGGGCACCGAGGTGATGTTGGACATGTCCGAGACGGCCGAGAGGGACCGGATGGCCGTCTCGATGGTCAGGCCGAAGTCCGGCGAGTCCATGGTCTTGGCGATGTTCAGCGAGCCCAGGTTGCAGGAGATGTCCTTGCCGGTCTGGTCGTAGGACAGGTCATCGTGGTACGTGGTGGGCTGGGAGACCTGGAGGATCTCCGAGCACAGGTTGGACATGATGATCTTGCCGTCGATCGGGTTTTCCCGGTTCACGGTGTCCTCGAACATGATGTACGGGTAGCCGGATTCGAACTGGATCTCGGCGAGGGTCTGGAAGAACTCGCGCGCCTTGATCTTGGTCTTCTTGATCCGGGAATCGTCCACCATCTCGTAGTACTTCTCGGTGACCGAGACGTCGGAGAACGGCATGCCGTAGACCTTTTCGACGTCGTACGGGGAGAACAGGTACATGTCCTCGTCCCGCTTGGCGAGTTCGAAGGTGATGTCCGGGATGACGACGCCGAGCGAGAGGGTCTTGATGCGGATCTTCTCGTCCGCGTTCTCGCGTTTGGTGTCCAGGAACCGGTAGATGTCCGGGTGGTGCGCGTGCAGGTACACCGCGCCGGCACCCTGGCGGGCACCAAGCTGGTTGGCGTAGGAGAAGCTGTCCTCGAGGAGCTTCATCACGGGGATGACGCCGGAGGACTGGTTCTCGATCTGCTTGATCGGCGCGCCCACCTCGCGGATGTTGGTCAGCGCGAAGGCCACGCCGCCGCCGCGCTTGGAGAGCTGCAGCGCGGAGTTGATGGACCGGCCGATCGACTCCATGTTGTCTTCGATGCGGAGCAGGAAGCAGGAGACCAGCTCGCCGCGCTGCTTCTTGCCGGCGTTCAGGAACGTCGGGGTGGCCGGCTGGAAGCGGCCCTCGATGATCTCGTCCACCATCTGGGTGGCGAGCTTCTCGTCGCCGCGGGCCAGGTGCAGGGCCACCATGCAGACGCGGTCCTCGTAACGCTCCAGGAAGCGCTTTCCGTCGAACGTCTTCAGCGTGTAGGAGGTGTAGAACTTGAACGCGCCGAGGAAGGTCTCGAAGCGGAACTTCTTCTTGTACGCGCGGTTGTAGAGCTCGCGGATGAAGTTCATCGTGTACTGGTCGAGGGTTTCGCGCTCGTAGTACTCGTTCTTGACGAGGTAGTCGAGCTTTTCCTCGAGGTCGTGGAAGAACACGGTGTTGTTGTTCACGTGCTGCAGGAAGTACTGGTGCGCGGCCTCGCGGTCGGCCTCGAACTGGATCTCTCCGTTGGGGCCGTAGAGGTTCAGCATGGCGTTGAGCTCGTGGTAGCCCAGGCCCTTATAGGCGGCCGGCATCTCGTGCTTCTTCTCCGGCTTCTCAGCGGCGGTGGCGGTGCCGGCGGGCAGGCCTGCGCCCTTAGTTACTTCTGTGTCTGCGACAGTCGTGTCCAAAACTCTTCCAATCCTTGTTGTACGCGGTTGACGTCTTCCGGCGTCCCCATGAGTTCGAAGCGATATAGGTGCGGGACCTTGCACTTGGCGGCGATGATGTCCCCGGCCATGCAGTAGTTGTCCCCGAAATTGGTGTTTCCTGCGCCGATCACTCCGCGGATCAGCTTCCGGTTGCCCGGGTCGTTCAAAAACCTGATGACCTGCTTTGGAACAGATCCCTCTCCCCCGGTGCCGCCATAGGTCGGCACCACCAGCACGTACGGCTCCCCGGCCACCAGCGGAGCGTCCCTGGCGTAGAGGGGGATCCTGGCGGCGTCGACGCCCAGCTTCGCAACGAAGCGAGCAGTGTTTTCGGAGGTGGAGGAAAAGTAGATGAGGCGGCAGTGGGTTAGCTCGGGAACTGCTGTGCTGACCGCTTCCCCGCTGTCAGCCGTAGCGGCTACCCGATCTTCAGTTGTTACAACCACGGTGGTCACCTCATCTACCGTGAAAATCTTGCCTGGTAGCGGCGTCCCGGAACGTTTCAGGCTTTAGGGCGTTTCAGGCTACAGCGACGGCGGCGGCCTGCGCCAGTTCTTCGATCTTGTCCGGGCGGAAACCAGACCAGTGATCCTGGTCGGTGACGACGACGGGGGCCTGCATGTAGCCCAGGGACTTCAGGCGCTCAAGGGCCTCGGCATCCTGGGAGATGTCGACGCTCTGGTAGGCGATGCCCTTCTTGTCCAGCGCGCGGTAGGTCGCGTTGCACTGAACGCAGGCCGGCTTCGTGTAAACCGTAACGGTCATGGTCCTGTCCCCTTTGTTGAAGTCTTCTGTGGAGCGCTGTCCCGGCTCCGGTTGTCCCGCGCTAATGCTCTGCTGGAACTGTATGTCGATACTACATGTAGTGCAAGAGCCTCACGCGGACCCCAAGATGATGTATTACAAGTATGTCATTTAACCCACCGTTAATCCACAGGAGGGGGTCCTCCAAATGTCCGGATTTCCGCCATTTTGGCGGACGAAATCCACACCCTGTGGAGTAGTTAGCCACATTAATCACCCCCGCGTGTCGCACCGCAGACGGCGTGTCGCGCCCGATTGCGGGGAGGCGAAACGGTGGCGCCGGCCACTACATGTGGTGTCCGGGCACACGAAAGAGGCGGGCACCGTGGTGCCCGCCTCAGGGAATCGTGATTGTTCTAACAGCCGGTGTTCCATCTGTTCCGTGACCGGTGCCACGGCATGCCGAACCGGGGGACTTAGCTGAGCTGCTCCGGGCGGCTGCAGAGGATCTGGTCCACGCCCATCCGGGCCTCGGCGAAGCTGCGCAGCGCACCCACGACGTACAGCCGCCAGACCCGGGCGATTTCCACACCCATCATGGCCACGGCGGCGTCGTGGTTCTGCTCGAACCTCTCGTACCAGGCCTCCAGCGTGCGCACGTAGTCGCGGCGCATGCCCTGCACGCCCTCGATCTCGAACCCGGCATCCTCGAGGAAGCCCAGCGTCTCCCCCACCGGGCGCATGTGCATGTCCGGCGCAATGAAGGATTCAATGAACGGTCCGCCGCCGGGGTGCTTGCCCTGCCGTGACATCTGCTGGACCAGGACCCGGCCGCCGGGGCTGACGTTGCCGAACAGGGCAGCGGTGTAGACGGGGTAGTTGCGCTGGCCGACGTGCTCGCCCATTTCCAGGGAGGCGACGGCGTCGAAGGGGCCGTCCGGGATCTCGCGGTAATCCTGGACCCGGATCTCGACGTGTCCTTCCAGCCCGCGTTCCGTGATGCGGGCGTCGATGAACGCCTTCTGCTCCACGGAGAGGGTGACGCCGACGACGTCGACGCCGTAGTACTGTGCCGCGTGCAGGCTCAGCGAGCCCCAGCCGCAGCCGACGTCGAGCATCCGCATCCCCGGCGCCAGGCCGATCTTGCGGCACACGAGGTCCAGCTTGTCCCGTTGCGCGTCCTGAAGCCCGTACCCGGGTGCGGAATCGGTCCAGTACCCGCTGGAGTAGGCCATTTGCGGGTCCAGGATCAGGGCGTAGAAGTCGTTGCTGAGGTCATAGTGGTGGCTGATGGCCGCCCGGTCCCGGAGCAGGCTGTTCACCCGGCCCCGGACCCGTGCCTGGCTGGCCGGCGGCTGGGGCGGGGTGCCCAGGGCGCCCGCGGACGTGGCGATCCGGGCGACGCCGGCCAGCAGGGCCGGCGTCGGGCGGATGCCGGAGAGGCCCCGGTCGCGGGCCACCTTCCACAGGTGCTCCAGCGCGGAGTTGAGGTCGCCGTCGACGTCGAGTTCACCGGTGACGTAGGCCTGGGCGGCACCCAGCTCCCCCGGCGCCCACAGCAGGCGGCGGATGGCGTCCGGCGAGTTCAGCCGGACCACCGGCGCGCCGGACGGGCCTGCCTCGCTGCCGTCCCAGACGACGAGCCGGACGGGCAGTTCCCCGCCCACTAGCGGTCGCAGGGCCTCGGCAATGGTGTCCGCGAGCGCCGCCGTCATGCGGCGGCGCCCTTCTTGCCGGCGGCGGCCTTGCCGGCGGCGCTCTTCGTGGAAGCGTGGTCGAGCACGATCTGCTGCACGTCGAGGTAGCCCGTCTCGAAGCCGGCCCGGGAGTAGCACAGGTAGAACAGCCACATCCGCTGGAAGACGGCGTCGAAGCCCATGGCCCCGACCTCGTCCGCACTGGCCATGAACCGTTCCTCCCAGAGCCGCAGGGTCTGGGCATAGTGTTCGCCCATGGCGAGGCGTTCGCGGACCCGCAGTCCGGTCTGCTTCTCGGTGATTTCCTCGATGGCGCGGACGGACGGAATGACTCCGCCAGGGAAGATGTACTTGTGCACCCAGGTGTAGCTGGTGCGGGTGGCCATGAGCCGGTCGTGGGCGATCGTGATGGCCTGGATGGCCACCTTGCCGCCGGGGGCCAGGACCCGCTCGATGGTCTGGAAGTAGGTGGCCCAGTACTGGAAACCGACGGCCTCGATCATTTCGACCGAGACGACGGCGTCGTACTCGCCCTCCACTGCGCGGTAGTCCTTGAGCTCGATCGTGACGGCGTCGGCGTAGCCGGCCTCGGCCACGCGCTGGCGGGCCAGTTCCTGCTGTTCGCTGGAGAGCGTGACGGAGTAGACCGTGGCGCCGCGGGCGGCGGCGCGCAGGGCGAGCTCGCCCCAGCCGGTGCCGATTTCCAGGACACGGGTGCCTTCCTTGACGCCGGCCTTGTCCAGCAGGCGGTCGATCTTGGCCTGCTGCGCGGTGGCCAGCCCGTCCCAGGTCACGTTCCGCAGGGCGTCTCCGCGTTCCGGGAAGAGGGCGCTGGAGTACGTCATGGTGCTGTCCAGGAAGGAGGCGAAGAGCTCGTTGGAGAGGTCATAGTGCCGGGAGATGTTGGAGCGGGTGTTCTTTTCGGTGTTCCGTTCCCGGCGCGGCTGGTGCGGCAGGTACAGTCCGCGCAGCTTCTGCAGCGGCTCGGGCACGAGCGTGCCGACCCGTGCGGCGAAGACCTCCATGACGGCGGTGAGGTCATCGGCATCCCAGTCGCCGGCCATGAAGGACTCGCCCAGGCCGATCAGGCCGCCGTCGCCGAGCCGGGCGGCGAAGGCCTCCGGCCGGTTGATGGTCATGACGGGGTAGGCGGTGCCGGCAGGCGCGTCGCCCGAGGCGGCCCCACCCGAGGCTGCCCCACCCGAAGCTGCCTTGCCCAATACGGTGCCGTCCGGGTAGCGGACCGCCAGCGGCAGGCTGCGCACGGCGGCCCTGAAAATGGCGTCCGCGGCGCGTCCGGCCACCCGGGCCTTCAGGCTCGAGGGTACGGTCGCGATGCTGGGCCAGATGGCGGCGTCGATGGTGGCGGGCGGCTGGGGAACGGTGTAGGGCACCCCACTGCTGACGACACTGCTATTTACGGCACTGCCGTTTACGGCGCTGTTGCGCGTGGTGCCCTGTGCCCGTCCCGTACCGGATCCGGTCGCTTCGGTCATTGTCACTGAACTGCCTCCTGTGAAGGGTGGTGTGGTTTCTTGATGATCGGAAGGCGGCGCGCCCACAGTCTGATGCCTTGCCAGCGGATTTGCGCCGCGACGCGCAGCGGGGCCAGCGGAACGGCGAGCGCCGCGGACAGGATGTTCCGCACGGTGGCCTCGTGGCGGATGCCGTCCATGGTGGCGATGAAGGGCTGGTGGCCCTCCCGTTCCAGGACGATCGAGACGGCGAGCCGTTCGCCCGGTTCGGGCAGCTTCATCCGGTATTCGCCGTCGACGTCGTTGAAAGGCGAGACGTAGAAGGCTTTCGGGACGCTCGCCCGGCCTGCTCCGTCAGTTTCCAGGAGGTAGCAGTGCCGCTCCCGGTAGGTGTTGTGGACCTCGACGACGACGCAGCGGAGCTCGCCGGCGCCGTCATGGCACCAGAACACGCTCAGCGGGTTGAACACATGGCCGAAGACCCGGGCGCTGGCGAGCATCGTGATGCGGCCGCCGTCGAGCCCGTTCCCCTGGTCGGGACCGATCCCCCGGGTCGCGAGGTAGCGTTCGACGTTGCCGCGCAGCGTGCCGTCCGGGTCGCCGAGGTGGTCCTCCACCCGGAAGCCGGCCAGCGGCCGGAGCACGCGCGGCAGCTGCGGTAGATGGTCGACGTCGACGTACCAGCTGTAGCTGCGGTACGTGAAGGCGTTGCGCAGCGGCGTGCGCCGCACGTGCGAAATCGCGGTGCGGTAGATCGCGGTGCGGTGGCTGGAGTCCTGGGCACTCATTGCGCCTCCGCTGTGCTGAATTGAACAGTGGCCGGCTGGAGATCCGGGTCCACGGCAACAGTGCCGATGTTGACCGGCAGCTGTTCCCAGTCCCGGCCCAGCCTGGCGGCGGCCTTGAGGCCGGACAGGGCACCGTCCTCATGGAATCCCCAGCCGTGGTAAGCGCCGGCGAAGGCCAGCCGATCGTCGCCGAGCCCCAGGATCTGTTCCTGGGCCTTGAGCGAGTCCGGGGTGTACTGCGGGTGCTCATAGACCATCCGGTCCAGGACCGTGGCGTCATCGATCAGCTCGGATTCGCCGAGACTGACGATGTACCGGCCGCCGTCCACCGGCTGCAGCCGCTGCAGCCGTGTCATGTCGTAGCTGACCAGGACCTTGTCCGGCCGGGCGTCGCAGGAGGGCAGGCGGTAGTTCCAGGAGGCCTGGGCGTTGGGGTTGGCGGGCAGCACTGCCTGGTCGCGGTGGAAGATGGTCTGGTTCACCGAGTAAGGCATGCCGCGAAGGGCGTCGCTCTCGGCGGCCGTGGCGTCGGTCAGCATGCGCAGGGCCTGGGCCGGGTGGGTGGCGATGACGACGGCGTCAAATTTTTCGCGCACGGTTCCGCTGCCCGGCGCGGAGGTGACCTCGACGCCGTCGGCGTGCCGGTGCACGGCGGTGACAGGGCTGGCGAGCCGGATGTCCGGCAGGGTCGCGGCGACTTTGTCGACGTAGCTGCGCGAGCCGCCGGTGACCGTCCGCCACTGCGGGGAGCCTTTGACGCCCAGCAGGCCGTGGTGGCCCAGGAACGTGAAGAGGTAGCGGGCCGGATAGGCCAGCGCGGTGGTGGGGTCGCAGGACCAGACGGCGCTGACCACGGGGGTCATGAAGTGTGAGATGAAGTAGCTGCTGAACTTCTCCCGGGCCAGGAACTCCCCCAGGGTGAGTTCGGTGTCGGTCCCTGTTTCCGTGCCGCTGGGGCGTTCCGCCAGCAGCGCGCGGGCCCGGCGGTGGAACCGGGTGATTTCCAGCAGCATCCGCAGGTAGCGGCCGCGCAGCAGGGTGGACGGGCGGGGAATGATGCCGCTCGCCTTGGGCCGGGCGCCGGCGTATTCCAGGCCGCAGCCGTCGCAGCGGACGGACATGCTCATTTCTGAGTCCTGGGTCTGGACGCCGAGCTCGGCGAACAGGCGCAGGAGCGTGGGGTAGGTCCGCTCGTTGTGGACGATGAAGCCGGTGTCCACGCCCAGGGTGGGCCCGTCCTGCTGCGGGACATCGTGGGTGTGGGCGTGTCCGCCGAGCCGCGAGTCGGCCTCGAAGAGGGTCACCCGGTCCTGCCCGTTCAGCACGTACGCGGCCGTCAGCCCCGCCACGCCGCTGCCGATGACTGCGACCCGCCGGCCTGCCGGAATCCCTGCTGCTTGCGACACTGGTCTGCTCCTGTTGTTTAGCCCGACTTGTTTAGCCCGAAATGTTCCTTGGTCCGAAACCTCTTATGGACAATTCGTCGCCGCCGCGCGGCCGGATGTGTCTGACTTTGGCAATATTTTGGCTTCGGCTGGCCAGCGGGTGGTGCCGGATAGAATGAAGCGGGAATTCCGGTCCCGCCTCCGCGGACCCGCTACCAGGCGAAGGGCAGCCCTTGATCAACCCCGTCCATCTGCGGACCCTCGTGGAAGTGATCCGGCTCGGATCGTTTGCCGCCGCCGCTGCCCGGCTCGGCTACACGGCCTCGGCCGTCTCCCAGCAAATGTCGGCGCTGGAACGCGACACCGGCGTCACGTTGTTCCAGCGGGCCGCGCGCAGCATCCAGCCGACGGAAGCCGCCGTCGTCATGACCCGGCACGCCGCCAAGGTGCTCACCGATATCGAGACGCTCATGGCCGCCGCGTCGCGGGCGCAGGAGAGCCCCAGCCAGGAGCTGCGGCTGGGCATTTTCCCGAGCCTGGCCACCTATGTGCTGCCGCCGATCCTGCAGAACCCGGCCTGGAAGAAGCTCGGCATCGACCTGAGGGTCTCGGTCGCGGAACCGGCCCAGACCATCCAGGGGCTGCGGACCGGCGGGGAACTCGACGTCGCCCTGGTGTACCAGGTGGGCCAGTCCGGCCTCGCCTGGCCGCACACTGTGGACCGGCAGTGGATCGGCGACGACGACTTCCGGGTGGTGCTGCCGGCGGCCTGGGGCATCGGCACCGAATCCAAGGTGGCCGCCTCCCATCTCTCGGACATGCCCTGGATCCTGCACCACCCGGGCACCTCCGACGCCACGGTGATCGAGCGTCTCTTCGCGAGCTGCAATCTGCACCCCCGCGTGGTGGCGTACAGCGATGACTTCCACGCCAGCCTGGAGATGGCGGCCGCGGGGCTCGGCGCCGCCCTGGTCCCCGAGCTCGCTCTGCGGCACCGGCCAGCCGGCGTGGTGGTCCTGGATGTGCCGGAGATCCGGCTGGCACGGAACGTCTTCGCCCTGCTGCTCAACGAGAAGCGGACCGCCCAGGTCCAGCTGTTCGTGGAACTGCTGGCCGAAACCATGCACAAGCTCGGGACCGCGCGGAAGGACTGAGCCGGAAGGACTGAGCCGGACGACGACGGCGGGGGTTCCCTTGGCGGTGCCGATCCACAAGGATGGGGTCCATGAGCAAAACCTATTCAGCGTCCCGTCCCGTCTCCGCCGACACCCCCGAGGACGTAGCCGCGGCCGTCCGGGCCGCCACCGAGGAACTCCGGGACACCCTGCAGCGCCAGGGTATCGAATCGAGCTTCGAGGACATCGCCCTGCTGGGCCACTCCGAGTCCTTTGACAACGAGGGGCAGCGCTGGGTACACGTCGAGTGGGACGGTCCGGAGGCCGGCTAGGGTCGGAGCCGCTTCCCGACGGGCGCGATCAGGGTGCTGATGAGCCGGTGCTTCATCCGCGTGTACGGCGGGTAGATCAGTTCCAGCGTGTCAGGCCACAACGGCTTGTCCAGGGTGGGACGCTCATGCGAAAACGTCCGCACCGAATGCTCCCCGTGGTAGGCGCCCAGGCCGCTGCCGCCGACCCCGCCGAAGGGAAGGCCCGGGACGGACAGGTGGGCCGCCGGAACGTCGAAGCATAAGGCCCCGGAGGAGGTCCGGTCGGCGAAGGCCCGGCGCGTCCGCTGATCCTTGCTGAAGACGTACAGGGCCAGCGGTTTGGCACGGCCGTTGACGTACCCGATTGCCTCCTCGAGCCCGGCCACCTGTACCAGCGGCAGCAGCGGACCGAAGATTTCTTCGGCCATGACGGCGTCGCCGGGCGCCGGACGGAGCAGGGTCGGCGCAAAGTAGCGGCTGGCAGCGTCGCGCTGTCCGCCGTGCACCACCGTGCTCCCGTCCGCCAGCGCAGCGATCCGGGCGAAGTGGCGGTCATCGACAATCCGGCCGTAGGAGGGGCTCGCCGCCGGATCCGGTCCGAAGAGTGCTGCGACGGCCTTGACCAGTTCGGCCTGCAGCGGCTCCAGGACATCCTCCCGGGCCAGGACGTAGTCCGGGGCCACGCAGGTTTGCCCGGCGTTCATGAACCGGCCCCAGGCGATCCGCTTGGCCGCCGCGGCCAGGTCCGCGGACACATCGACGTAGGCCGGGGACTTGCCGCCGAGCTCCAGCGTCACGGGGGTCAGGTGCTCGGCCGCGGCGCGCATCACCACCTTGGCCGCGGCCTCTCCCCCGGTGAAGAAGATGTGGTCGAAGCGTTCGGCCAGCAGCGCCGAAGTCTCCGGGATGCCGCCCTCAACCACCTCGGCGGCGCCGGGGAGGTATTCGGGAATCCACCGGGCAAGCGCGGCCGAGGTGGCCGGGGCGTGTTCACTTGGCTTGAGCACCACGGTGTTCCCGGCGGCCAGGGCGCCGGCCAGCGGGGCGAGCAGCAGCTGCACCGGGTAATTCCACGGCCCGATCACCAGCACCACGCCCAGCGGGGTGAGCTCTGTCCAGGCCCGGGCCGGCTGCACCGTGAGCGGCACCGGCACGCGGCGGGGCCGCAGCCACTCTTCCAGGTGCCGCTCCATGTGGGCCGCCTCGGCGTCGACAAACCCGATCTCAGACAGTTGCGCCTCGGTGTGGTGCTTGCCGAGGTCGAGCGCCAGGGCCTCGGCGAGGGCCGCCTGCTGTTCCGCAAGCATGCGCCGCAGGCCGCGCAATCGATCCAGCCGCCAGGTCAGCGGACGGGTGGACCCGGCGTCGAACACGACCCGGGCACGGAGAACGGGTGAGGTTACATGCTGCATCCGATCAATGTACAGTCACACCGCACCTGGCCGGTCCGGAAGCGGATAAAACCTTTCCAACGCTGGAATGGTCCGGTTTTCAGGACTATGTTGAAGGTATGAACAAGGTAGCGAGCAAGCACTTCGGCGAGGTCGAGCTCAACCACGGAAGGGACCATAATCTGACCGCCACGCATGAGCTGGCGGGCCAGACCGTGGAGCTTGACCTGAACGTCAACGCGCATGACCACTTCGACGAAGCCGCCATGCATAAAGTTGACTACCGCTTGCGCTTCCTGCCCGAACTCGTGGACCAGGTCCGCGAAATGATCGCCGAGGAACTGGACCAGGAAGGCACCAGCCCGCAGGAGTACCGCCACTTCCATTGCAACGCGATCAAGGAAGAACACCTCAAGAAGGTCTTCGGCGTTGAGAACAAGAGCCAGCTGACCGACGAGGTCTTCCTCAAGGCGCTCAAGCTGGGCCACGTGGGCATCTACCCCGGCCAGCCGGAACGCTATTTCGTCCTCGACTTCACGCTGGGACAGCACTTCACTGACGAGGTGCTCGTCGCTTCCGCGGATGAGGACGGCGTCGTGGACGACGAAATCCTCTGGGAGTCCTGACTCGGAATCCATCGATTGCTCCACAGGTGCCCTTTTGAGCGCTCAAAACGGCACCTGCTCAGCAATCGATGACTAAGAACGTACGACGCCGGCCGGCCACCTTGCGAGGTGACCGGCCGGCGTCGTTTGTGGTGAAGCGGATTAGTTCAGCTGCGTGCTACTTGGCGGCTTCGAGCAGTTCGGCGCGGACCGTCCTGGTGGCCGTCACCAGGTTGCGCAGGGACTCCTCGGTCTCGGCGTAGCCGCGGGTCTTCAGGCCGCAGTCCGGGTTGACCCAGAGCTGGCGGGACGGGACGTGCTTGACGGCGGTGCTGAGCAGCTCGGTGACTTCCTGCTCGCCCGGGACGCGGGGCGAGTGGATGTCGTAGACGCCCGGGCCCACGCCGCGGCCGAAGCCGTGGGACTCGAGGTCGTGGACAACCTCCATGCGGGAGCGTGCCGCCTCGATCGAGGTGACGTCGGCGTCGAGGCCGTCGATCGCGTCGATGATGGCGCCGAACTCGGAGTAGCACAGGTGCGTGTGGACCTGGGTGGCGTCCGCGGCGCCGGCGGTGGAGAGGCGGAAGGACTTCACGGACCAGTCCAGGTAGGCGGCCTGGTCTGCCTTGCGCAGCGGCAGGAGCTCGCGCAGGGCGGGCTCGTCCACCTGGATGACCTTGATGCCGGCGGCTTCGAGGTCGGCGATCTCGTCGCGGAGAGCCAGGGCCACCTGGTTGGCGGTCTCGCCGAGCGGCTGGTCATCGCGGACGAAGGACCAGGCGAGGATGGTGACCGGGCCGGTGAGCATGCCCTTCATCGGCTTGTTGGTCAGGGACTGCGCGTACTTGGCCCATTCCACCGTGATCGGGGCGCTGCGGGTGACATCGCCCCACAGGATGGACGGGCGTGTGCAGCGCGAGCCGTAGGACTGGACCCAGCCGTGCACGGTGACGTCGAAGCCTTCGAGGTTCTCGGCGAAGTACTGGACCATGTCGTTGCGCTCGGGCTCGCCGTGGACCAGGACGTCAAAGCCGAGCTCTTCCTGGAGGTCTACGACGCGCTTGATCTCATCCTTCATGAGCTGTTCGTACTGCTCCGTGGTGAGGTCGCCGCGGTTGGCGCGGGCCCGGGCGGTGCGGATTTCCGAGGTCTGCGGGAAGGACCCGATGGTGGTGGTGGGCAGCGGCGGCAGGTGCAGGGCCTTCTCCTGGGCTGCCTCGCGCACCGCGTAGGCGGAGCGGTTGAAGTCGGCGTCGGTCAGGGCGGCAGTGCGGGCCCGGACGTCGCCGCGGCGGACGCCCTCGGCCTCGGCGCGGGAGGCGATGACGCGGGCGGCCTCGTCGATGGCCGGCTGGACGGCCGCCGGATCGGTCAGCAGGCCGGCGAGGGTGACAACCTCAACGGCCTTCTGGTCGGCGAAGGCGAGCCAGCTGCGCAGCTGCTCGGAGAGCTGGACTTCCTCGTCGACGTCGTGCGGGACGTGCTGGGTGGAGGTCGAGGTGCTGATGGCCAGCGTGGCCACCGACTTCTTCAGTTCGGCGATCTTGGCGGCGGAGGCGGCGAGGTCGCTGCGCCAGATGTTGTGGCCGTCCACGACGCCGGCGACGAGGGTCTTGTTGCCCAGCGCGGCCAGGGCGGCGGCGGAGGGGACACCGCCCTTGAAGACGTCCAGGTGCAGGGCGTCGATGCCGGTGGCGGCGAGGGTGCCGAGCTGGCCGTTGAGCGCGCCGTACGGGGTGGAGACGAACAGCTGCGGGCGCTGGGCCGCGGCGGCGAGGGCCTCGTAGGAGCGGGCGACGGCGGCCTGGATTTCCACGGCCGGGGTGTCCTGGTCCACCACGAGGGCGGGCTCATCGAGCTGGACCCAGCTGGCGCCGGCGGCGGCGAGCTTCTGAAGCAGTGCGGTGTAGACCGGGAGGATGTCCTCGAGGCGGGACAGCGGGCTGAAGCCGGCCGGGGCGTCGTCGGAGGCCTTGCTCAGCAGCAGGAAGGTGACCGGACCGACGATGTAGGGGCGGGTCTCCACACCGTTGGCGAGGGCGTACGCGAATTCCTCGACGATCCGGTTGGAGGTCAGCGCGAAGTTGGTCTCCGGGCCGATTTCCGGCACGAGGTAGTGGTAGTTGGTGTCGAACCACTTGGTCATTTCCAGCGGCTGCTGGTCCTTGTTGCCGCGGGCCAGCGTGAAGTATCCGTCGATGTCCAGCTGGCCCTGGTCGTTGAGGAGGTTCCCGAAGCGGGCCGGCACGGCGCCGAGGTGGGCGGCGGCGTCCAGGACCTGGTCATAGTAGGAGAAGGTGCCGGGAACTGCGGCGGCCTCGCTCAGGCCCAGGCCCTGCAGGCGCTTGGCGGTGCCGAGCTGGATTTCCTTGGCGGCGGCGTCCAGGGCTGCGGCGTCGATCTTGCCGGCCCAGTAGGCTTCGACGGCCTTCTTGAGTTCGCGGCGGCGGCCGATGCGCGGGTAGCCCAGGATCGAGGCGGACGGGAAGGGGGTGGTGAGCTGTTCAGTCATGGGGAGTCCTTGAGTTGTCGTTGACAGATGACGAAGGTGGGGGTGCTCAGCTGGCGAGCTGGGCGCCGGCGGCAGGACGGGAGGCGTTGATGCGGCCGGCGCCCTGCCGGTTGCCGCTGTGCCGGTTGCCGCTGTTCTTGTTGCCGCTGCGCGGCCGGGGCAAAGCAAGTTTGTCCAGCACGTCCAGGGCGGCGGCGTGCTCGTTGAACGTGTACAGGTGGATGCCGGGGGCGCCGGCTGCCAGTGCGGCGTTGGCGAGGTCAACCGTGGCGCTCACGCCGATCCGGGTCCGCTCGGCGTCGGTATCGGCGGCCGCGAGGCGTTCGATGAGTTCCGGTGCCGGTTCCACACCGGTCAATTGGCCGAGCCGCGCGAGCCGCCGGAGGCTGGTCAGCGGCATGACCCCGGGAATGATCGGGATGGTCACCCCGGCCCGGCGTGCCCGGGTCAGGAGGTCCGCGTACTGCTCGGTGTGGAAGAAGACCTGAGTGATGGCGAAGTCGGCACCGGAGCGCTGTTTGGCCAGCAGGACCTCGACGTCGTGCGCCTCACTCGGGGATTCCGGGTGCCGGGTGGGGTAGGCGGCGACGCCGACCGCGACCCGGCCGGCGCACAGCAGTGCCGAGCGGCGCTGTTCCACGCGGCGGATAAGTTCGATCAGGTCCTGGGCGTACCGGAGCGATCCCGGCGGCGGGGTCGCGCCGTCCTTGGGCAGGTCGCCGCGCAGGGCGAGGATGCCGCGGACGCCGACGTCGAGCAGTTCACCGATGATCTCCGCCAGTTCCTCCGGGGAGTTCCCGACGCAGGTCAGGTGGGCCAGGGGCCGCAGCGTCGTTTCCTGCACGAGCCTGTTGATGAGGTCGACGGCGGTGCTGCGGTTGGAACCGTTGGACCCGTAGGTCACGGACACATAGTCCGGGTCGGTGGCTTCCAGTTCGCCAATGGTGGTCCAGAGGGATTCCGCGGCCGCGGGCGACCGCGGCGGGAACAGCTCATAGGACAGCGCAACAGGGGCCGCGCCGGCAAGATTGGGATGGGTATCGATAAGACTTGGTGGTGACATTTGCGTCCTTGGCTGTGAACACTGATCTCAGGTGACCGGGACCCGGATGACCGGGAACAGAAACGGAAACACTGCCGTCAGTGAATTGAGTTGGGGAACACGGAGGGAACTTCAACAGGGCGCAGCCGCGACTGGTACGCCGAAAAGCGAAGTTGTCCGTGAGCAAATGTCAGGCCCACATGGGGGCACCCACACCCTCCTGGACCGCCCGTGGAATTTTCCAAGGGCGACCTTCAGCGGAGGATCGCTGACACGTTACTGAGGTAACTTGTTTAGAACTCTAAGGCCCGGCCGCGGCGCCCTTCAAGTCCGTCCCCGAATTAAGACGCACCTTTACGGCCGTTTGTGATGCCCGGCAGAATAATGTTCGCCCGGCGGGGCCTTTTTTGGCCGGTGCCGGCTGCTCTCCCCATCGCCCCCGGTCAGGGCTATCCTGTTGCAATGATCCAGCTTCCAGCCAGCTATCAGGAATACCTCGCCGGCAAGAGCGAGAGTTTCATCAACACAGTCCGGCCCATCCTCATGCAGTCGGCCGCAGACCAGCTGCACGGGGTCCGGATCCTCGTGCTTCCCCATGGCCACCAGGCGCATCTGGATGACACCATCCCGTACGGGACGGTGGTTGAGGACATCGACTGACGCCGGCTGGTCCTACCGGTCCGGCCTAGTCCCCCGCCTAGTCCCCCAGGAGCAGCCGCTGCGACTTCGGCGCCAGCGTGTGTTCGAGCACCAGGCAGGCCGCACCGACGGCGCCCACGTCCTCGCCCACGCCTGTGCCCACCACTTCGATCCCGTGGATCTTCCGCGTGGCACTGTTCGCTTCCACCAGGGCAGGGATCAGTTCCAGATAGGCCTCTGACAGGCACGTCCAGAACGGGCCCCCGAACACCACACGGTCCACGTCCAGGGCATTGGTGACGGCCGAGACCGCACGGGCAACGAGAACAGCGGAGCGGCGAATGATTTCCCTGGCCTCATCGTTGCCGGCATCGGCGATGCGGCACAGCTCGGCAAAGCGCTCCTGGACCGCCGGTGCGCTCCTGTCCTGGAGCGAGCCGTCCAGCACCCCGGCCGCCTCGGCCTGCGCCACGAGGACCTGCGGAATGGCGGAGGACTTCACGCAGCCGTGCTGCCCGCAGTCACAGAGGGCGCCGCCGGGGTCCACGATGATGTGCCCGATTTCCCCGGCGTTGCCCGAAGTTCCGCGGACCACCTCGTCGTTGAGGACGATCCCGCAGCCGATCCCGGTCCCCATGTACATGAAGACAAAGCTGCCCTCGCCGCTGGGGCCGCCGGCCCAGGTTTCGGCCACGGCTGCGCTGGTCACGTCCTTGTCCATCAGGGTGGACAGGCCCGTGGCCTCCGCGAGGGCGTCCCGCAGCCCCACATGGTCCCACCCCGGCAGGAGCGGCGGGTCCACGACGGCGCCCTCGTTCAGGTCGATGGGGCCCGGCGACGCCACCCCCAGCCCGGCGATCCGTTCCGGGTCCACCCCGGAGTCCGTGATGAGCCTCTTGATTTCGTCCGCGATGGTGTCGATGACCGTGCGGGGGTCGGTACCGGGCGGAGTGGAGATCCGCGAGTGCCTGACGACGGCGCCGAGCAGGTCCAGCAGGACAAACGTCAGTACAGCGGGGTCCAAGTGGACGCCTACGGCATACATCCCCGCCGGGTTCAGCCGGAGCATGGTCCTTGGTTTGCCCGGGCCGGTGCCTTCCTTGCCAGCCTCGACGATCAGGCGCTGGTCCAGCAGGCGGCGGGAAATATTGGAGATGGTCTGCGGGGAAAGTCCGACGATCTGGGCGAGCTCCACGCGGCTCAGGCCGCCCGGGGTGCGGCGGATGGCGTCCAGGATGACGGTGAGGTTGAAATCACCCATCTTCGGTAGGTTGGTCCCTCGCCTCGGCGAGGGTTGCCGGAACTCGGTCACTGATACCTCTAAACGTCTTTGGCCACGCACAGCAGTTGTCAGAATCGTACGTTACGTGCAGGCGTGCGCCCACACTTGTGCTTTACAGACACTATGTTTCACCTTTTACGGCCGCCGGGTGCTGGTTGTCACGGTGAATTTCGGATTCCTGCCGGCCTCGCGCGTGGGCCCGATCAGGCGTTCGAGTGCCGGCCGGTAGTGCAGGTGGCTGTTGAACACGGTCCAGAGTTCCCCGCCGGGGGCAAGCACCCTGCCGGCGGCTTCAATCAACTTGATCCCGGCGCCGGAGTGGACGGCCGCCTCCAGATGGAAGGGCGGGTTGAGCAGGATCAGGTCCGCGCTGGCGTCCGGCAGGGAGCTCATGGCGTCGTCCTGGAGCACCCCGATCCGGCCGTCCAGGCCGTTCGCGCGGGCCGTGGCGAGGGCCGAGTCGACGGCGGCCGCAGACCGGTCGGTGGCGGTGACGCGGGCACCGGGGTTGGCGCGGGCGTACGTCGCGGCGAGGATTCCGGTGCCGCAGCCCAGGTCCACGGCATGGGTGGCGTGCGGCATCCGGGGCAGGAAGTCGAGCAGGAACCGGGTCCCGATGTCCAGCCCGGTGCCGGCGAAGACGGCGCCCCGGGCGCAGACGGCGAGCCCCAGTTCCTCATTGACCTCCGTGACCGGGAAGGGAGGTTCGGTCGGGACCTGCTTGGGGCGCCGGGCCAGCAGGAGCCGTGATTTCTGCCGGGCCAGTTGCGGCTGGACGTCCTCGAAGTAGCGCGCCAGCACGGCGTTCATGCCCAGGCTCATGTGTTTGACGCGTCCGCCCGCCAGCACGACGACGTCGGGCGCCGCGTAGCGGGCCACGGCGTCGGCGATTTCCTCCAGTTCGGCCAGGGAGCGGGGCAACTGGAGCAGTACCAGGGAGGCCCCCGCCAGCAGGCCGGCGCCCAGCGGGAGGTTTTCATAGCCCGTGTCGATGGCCAGGGCCTCGGCGTTGGCCCGCAGCGCCCGTTCACCGGTGATGAGGTCCTGGTGGACCCGGACGGCCTGCGCCCCGAGCGTCTCGTCCCCCAGCGTCAGTGCTCCGAGCGTCAGGGCACCATACCGGTCCCCCACCACTGCGAGCCGTCCGCCGGGCTGAAGCAGGCCGGCCGAGTGCATCTCAAGGGCGGTCTCCAGCAGGAGCCGGTCGGTGGCGTCCCAGGCCTGCAGGTTGGCGGCCTCGACATCCGGGAATCTTCTCAGCCGGGCAAAGAGGGAATCGAAGCTGGTGTCCGCCACGCGCGTTGTGCCGCCGTTCTGTTCGGGCTTGGTTCATGGGCCGAGGAGGCCGGGTGGCCGGACTCAGCGGTGTTGCAGTGCTGCGTTTTACGCTTTCCTACGTTATCCCGGACCGGCCAGCAGCGCGACGATCCCCGCGACGGCGGCCCGGCCGGCACGGTTGGCGCCGATGGTGGAGGATGAGGGTCCGTAGCCGACCAGGTGGACCCGCGGCTCGGCCGCGACCTGCGTGCCTTCCATCGCGATGCCGCCGCCGGGTCCGCGCAGGTGCAACGGGGCGAGGTGTTCGAGTTCGGCCCGGAATCCCGTGGCCCACAGGATTGCCCCGGCTGGAAGGAAGCTGCCGTCGGCCAACCGGACGCCGCCGGGCTCGATCGCGGTGAACATGGGGTGCCGGTCCAGGACGCCGCGCGCCGCGGCGGCGCGCAGGGCCGGGGTCCAGACAAGCCCCGTGACCGAGACGACGCTTTGCGGCGGGAGGCCCTGGCGCACCCGGTCCTCGACAAGGGCGACGGCGTCGTGGCCCGCCTGCCGGTCGAAGGCAGCCTCGCGCCAGGCCGGTTCCCGGCGGGTGAACCAGGAGGTGCTGGTGACCTGGGAGATTTCGTCAAGCAGCCCGACGGCCGAGATCCCGCCGCCGACCACGACGACATGCAGGCCACGGAATTCCTCGGCGGAGACGTAGTCGGCGACGTGCAGCTGTCGGCCGTGGAAGCTGGCCTGGCCCGGATAGATGGGCCAGAACGGCCGGGTCCAGGTGCCGGTCGCGTTGATCACGGCGCGGGCCGACCAGCCGCCGTCGGACGTTGTGATGTTCAGCCGCCCGGCGGGATTCCCGTCCTCCCGGCTCACCGACCGAACTTTCACGGGCCGCTGTATCGCGAGGCCAAGATCGTGTTCATATCCGCCGAAATAGCGGGTGAGGAAACTGGAGCTGGCCTCGGCGGGGTCCACGGCGGGCTGCGGGATTCCCGGGAGGTCGCTGATGCCGTTCACCGTGGCCATGAGCAGGCTCTTCCAGCGGTGGCGCCAGGCCCCGCCGGGGCCGTCCTCGGCGTCGAGCACGATGTACGTCCCCGCTGGCCGGTCCCCCGCGGCCGGCTGCCCTGCTGCGCCCGGCCGCATAGTGCCGGCGGCGATGAAGCCGCGGCGCTGCAGGTGGTAGGCCGCCGACAGTCCTGCCTGGCCGGCGCCGACCACCACGACGTCGGCCAGCCGCACCGGTTCCACAGTCGCCGTCTCCGCAGTCACGGCCTGCCCCCGGTCAGATCTTTTTGACGACGCTGGACTTGAGCTGCATGGGGCCCACGCCGTCGACCTTGCAGTCGATGTCGTGGTCGCCCACGCCGTTGACCAGGCGGATGCCGCGGACCTTGGTGCCGACCTTGATGACCGTGGAGCTGCCCTTGATTTTCAGGTCCTTGACCACGGTGACGGTGTCGCCGTCGGCGAGGACGTTTCCAACGGCATCCTTAATAACGGGGTCGGCGTCTGCTCCTGCATCCGGGCCGTCGCCGTCGGAGTCTTTGTCAGTTTCCGCGGATGCGGACCATTCGTGCGCGCACTCCGGGCAGACCAGGAGGGCCCCCATTTCGTACGTGTATTCGCTGGAGCATTCGGGGCACGGGGGCAGGGTGTCGTTCACCCGCCCAAGTTTAGTCGCCGCGTTTGCTTCCCTGTATTCGCTTGGCGCTGGCCGTTGACCTAGAACGGGTTCAGCAGGCGGTCCACGAACTGCCGGGTGCGTTCCTCCCGGGGGTCACGCAGCACGGTGTCCGGGTGGCCGCGTTCGACCACCACGCCGCCGTCCATGAAGATGACTTCGTCGGCCACCTGGCGGGCGAACGCCAGCTCGTGGGTGACCACCACCATGGTCCAGCCTTCGTCAGCGAGTTCCTTGATGACGGCCAGGACCTCGCCCACCAGTTCGGGGTCCAGCGCCGAAGTGGGCTCGTCGAACAGCAGCAGTTGCGGGCGCAGGGCAAGGGCCCGCACGATCCCCACACGCTGCTGCTGGCCGCCGGAGAGCTCGAAGGGATAGCTGTTCTCCTTGCCGGCCAGGCCGACGCGGGCCAGCAGGTCCCGGGCCTCCTGGACAGCCTCCGCCTTGGGCCGCTTCTGCACCTGGACCGGGCCTTCGATCACGTTCTCGAGGACGGTTTTGTGCGGGAAGAGGTTGTAGTGCTGGAACACCATGGCGCTGCGGTCCCGCAGGGCGAGCACCTGCTTCTTCGCCACCGGCGTGGAAAAGTCGACGGTCAGTTGCCCCGCGAATTCGGCGACGCCGGCGTCGGGCACTTCGAGCCCGTTCAGGCACCGCAGGACTGTCGTCTTGCCTGATCCGGAGGGCCCGATCAGCGTGACCACCTCGCCGCGACGGACCTCGAGGTCAATGGATTTCAGCACTTCATGCTGGCCGAAGGCCTTTTTCAGGCCTCTGACGGTCAGCAGTGCGTCCGCCGGAACAGCAGCCTCCGGAACGGGGGCGCCAGGGAGCGGGGGCTGCGTGGGAGGGAGCTCAGTGGGCGACATAGCGGTCCAATCTCTTCTCCAGGGCGGACTGTCCGCTGGCAAGGACGAGGCAGATGATCCAGTAGATGACTGCCGCCTCGAGGTACAGCAGCATGAATTCCTGGCTGAACGCGGCCACCTGCTGCGCCACGCGGAACAGTTCCGTGACGAGGATCAGGGACGCCAGCGAGGTGTCCTTGACCAGGCTGATGAAGGTGTTGGACAGCGGCGGGACTGAGACCCGTGCGGCCTGCGGCAGGATGATCCGCACCAGGGTCTGGTGGCGGGACATCCCGATGGTGTGGCCGGCCTCCCATTGCCCCTTGGGCACGGACAGGATGGCCGCCCGGATGACCTCTGCGGCATAGCCGCCCACATTCAGGGAGAAGGCGATGATGGCGCTGGGCCAGGGGCTGATGGTGATGCCGATGGACGGCAGCCCGTAGAAGATGACGAACAGCTGGACCAGCAGCGGGGTCCCCCGGATGACGGAGATGTAGATCCGCGCCACCGCGGAGACCAGGCGGTTGCGGCTCAGCCGCATGAGGGCGACCACCAGGGCCAGCAGCAGGCCCAGGCCGAAGGATGCCAGCGCCAAAGGGATGGTGCCGGTGATCGCACCCGCCAGGAGGGGGCCCAGTGAGGACCACACGAGTTCCCAGTTGATATTCATGCCGGGACGCTGCGTCCCTCGGCGGCTTCCACAGGGCTACTTCGAGACGTCGGCGTCGAAGTACTTCTGCGAGATCTTCGTCAGCGTGCCGTCGGCCGCCAGCTCGCCGAGGGCCTTGTTGATGGCGTCGGTGAGGCTGGTCGAGCCCTTGCGCAGGGCGAACGCGCTCAGCGACTTGTCAGTGGTTTCGGCGGCAATCTTGATGCCGGTGTCGTGGTCCGTCTTCTGGTAGTCCAGGTACGTCAGCTTGTCATTGATGGTTGCATCCACACGGCCCTGCTTGAGCAGCGTGATCGCCTGCGCCCAGCCCTCCACGGCCTCGACGTTTGCGCCGCTCTGCTGCGCCAGTTTGTACCAGTTGCTGGTCAGGGACTGTGCGGTGGTCTTGCCCTTCAGGCTGTCGAAGGAGCTGATGTCGTTGTTGTCAGCCTTGGTGACGACGACGCCGGTGCTCACCGTGTAGGGGGTGGAGAAGTCGTACTTCGCCTTGCGCTCGTCCGTGATGGATACCTGGTTTGCGACGACGTCGAAGCGTTTGGCGTCGAGGCCGGCGAAGATGGCGTCGAACTGCGTTTCCTGGAAGGACGGCTTGACGCCCAGCTTCTCGGCCACGGCGTTGATGATCTCCACGTCGTAGCCGGTCAGTTCACCGCTGCCGTTGGCGTGGAACGTGAACGGCCGGTAGGTGCCTTCCGTGCCGACCTTGAGCACACCCGCACTCTTGACGTCGCTGAGGGACGTGTCCGCGCCGGCGGCGGGCGCCGAACTGGCAGGTGTGGTGGACGCGGAGCCGCAGCCTGCCAGGGCGAGTCCTGCTGCCGCAATGAGGCCGATAACGGAAAGTCGAGTGCGCTTCATGATGGTCCTTAGTCGTGGAGCCGGAAATGGCCTTCCAGCTAAGCCGCGTGGCGGCTCTCTCCTAGCGACGATAGCAAGGTCCCGCCCGGGGTGCAGAGCTTAAATGACAGTTTGTGACGTCCAGTCATGAGACAGTCTTGACGGCTGCGCCATCCGCAGTCCCGCGCTCCTGCGCAGGGCACGAAAAAGGGAACCACCGCCAAGCGGTGATTCCCTTTCGTGGTGGAGCTGAGGGGACTCGAACCCCTGACCCCCTGCATGCCATGCAGGTGCGCTACCAGCTGCGCCACAGCCCCTCATTTGCCCTGGAAGTTTGTCTTCCCTGAAGCAACCTGTCTAGCTTAAACCACAAACCGCGTTCGCGCTAATCGGCGCGCCGGCCGGTCAAATTTGTGGCCGGTACGCCCCCGGGCAACCCGCTCCCCCGATCCGGACAGAAAAAAATCCGCCGGAATCTTTCGATTCCGGCGGATCATCCGGTGGAGCTGAGGGGACTCGAACCCCTGACCCCCTGCATGCCATGCAGGTGCGCTACCAGCTGCGCCACAGCCCCGAATTTTCGCTGCTCCGAGCACGTCTACTGACGCGCAAAGTTCCGGTCTTTCATTCGGATCTCTCCGAAGCAACTCAAATATCTTAGACCAGCCATTCCGAAAATTCCAAATCGGGCATATTCGCCCCGATCGGGCTGGCCAGAGCGCCGCGTTGCTACTCGGTGTCGGTGCTGGCGGTGGCCTTGGCGGGGGCGTCGTCACCGAGCTGCAGGTCAACGACGGGGCAGTCTTTCCAGAGTCGCTCGAGGGCGTAGAAGACGCGGTCTTCCTCGTGCTGGACGTGGATGACCACGTTCGAGTAGTCCAGCAGCACCCAGCGGCCGCCGGAACGGCCCTCGCGGCGGACGGGCTTCTGGTCAAACTTGGAGAGTTCGTCCTCGATGCCGTCCACGATCGCGTTGACCTGGCGTTCGCTCGGCGCCGAGGCGATCAGGAAGACGTCGGCCAGTGCCAGCCGTTCGCTGACGTCCAGGGCCACGATGTCTTCGGCGAGCTTCTCCGAGGCAGCGCGGGCTGCGTGGCGGGCGGTAATGATGGATGAATCGGTTGCAGACACGGGACTCCTTGTAGTGATGAAAACCTGGTAATGAAAAACCTAGTGATGAAAATTCATGGTCATGAAACTAAAACCTGGGCTGGCAAGCCGTAGGTGAAATGCTCCGCCAGGTATCGGCCCAACGGCTGGGGTGCCACTTCCCGTGCTATTCGACGGTGAAGATTCGACGCCCATGTGGTGGCCTAGCGGGCCAGCCCGGTGACGATCAGTGTGATGCCGGCGATGAGGGCGACGACCCCCAACGCCAGGACGCCGAGCTGGAGCAAGCGCAGGCGCCGTGCCCGGCCCAGTCCGGCGGTAGCGGCGTCCAGGGGATCCAGTCCATACGCGGAATTCGCTGCAACGGGTTCCCCGCCAACGAGGGCCTCGTCGGTCCCGCTCGCGGAAATCGCCGGAACGCCGGTTGGCCGCGCCTTTCCGGCTTTGGCGGCTGCTTCCGCCCGGGCCAGGACACCGCTCTTGCCGAAGGCAGAACCCGTTGCAGAACCGGCGGCTGAACCCGCAGCAGGACCTGCGGGCCGCTGGCGGGACAGGCCGGGGCGCCGTCCGCCGGGTTTCCGTGTCGTATCCACCCGGGGACCCGGGTTGGTGACGACCGGAACATACGACGTGGCAGGGCGCTTCATGACGGGCCGCTCCACGCCGGGAACCTTCTCAAATTCCAGGGGTGTGACCATGGCCAGGTTATTGGCCGTGGTGGGATCATTGCGGGGCACTGCGGGCTGGCTGTTTTGCTCGGCGAGCTTCTGCTTGGCGGCCGCGCGGCGGTTCAGCACCGCGGCGCGCTCGGCCAGGGCGATCTGCTCGGCCAGGACGGCCGGATCGACGGCGTCGGGATCCGTCGCCGCGATGTGCTCCATCTTGGCCACTTGGTTCTTGGCCTGCTCGGCGAGCAGTTCCCGCGCGGCCAGTGCCTGCTCCACGCTCATGCCCTCGGGCGTCTTCCCGCCCGGGCCGACGCCGTCGGGACCCGCCGTGGGAGCCTTTGCTGCCGCGGCGCCTGACACGGCCGGGGCAGGGGCTGAGTCCTTTTGGGCCGGGTTATTTTGGGCTGGGGAAACCACCGGGTTGGCCCTGGTCCGCGGGGACACCGGGACAATGGTGTTGGCCTGGGTGGCGGGGGCGGTTTCGGTCGCCAGCTCCAGAAGCCGCAGCTGGCGACGGGTGGGCGGCCCTCCCTGCGCCAGTTGGCCTTCCTTCTCAGCGAGCTCCTTGATGGTGCGCAGCGTGGCCCGGTCCCGCGCGCGGACCTGGGAGGACCGCTCGGCACCGCCAGGCACAGAATCCACGGGAGCGTCGGCAACACGACGGCTCCGGCCGGTGATTTCGGCCTCGGTCGGCTCGCCCGGTCCCGCAGTATCCAGGCGTTCATCTCTGGCCTGTCGCAATTCGCGGCGGCTGCGGATGGGAGGCTGTTCCTGACTCATGGCAAACTCATTCAGTGCTGGCTGGTTGGGTAATCTCGAAGGCTGGATCGTGCTGTGCCGGGTCAAATCCTGCCGCGTCGGGGCTCGAGTGGTACAGGCCGTACTTTGCGATGTACTGGACCACTCCGTCCGGAACGAGGTACCAGACAGGATTGCCTTCGGCCACCCTGGTGCGGCAGTCCGTGGAGGAAATGGCCATGGCCGGGACCTCCAGGAGGCTGACATCCTTGCGGCCCATACCGTCCAGGACGTGGCCTGGCCGGGTGACGCCCACAAAGTGCGCGAGCGACCACAGTTCGTCGATGTCTTTCCAGGACAAAATCTGTGCCAGCGCGTCCGCGCCGGTGATGAAGAAGAGGTCGGCGTCCGGGCGCAGCGTGCGGAGGTCGCGCAGCGTGTCGATCGTGTAGGTCGGTCCCGGCCGGTCCACGTCCACCCTGCTGACGGTAAAGCGGGGGTTCGAAGCCGTGGCAATGACGGTCATCAGATACCGGTGCTCGGCTTCGCTGACTTTCTTGGCCGACTTCTGCCAGGGCTGGCCGGTGGGCACAAACACGACTTCGTCGAGGTCGAACTTGGCCGCGACCTCACTGGCCGCGACAAGGTGTCCGTGGTGGATGGGATCGAACGTGCCGCCCATCACACCCAGACGCAGGCGGCGCTGGGCGCCGCGCTGCCTCATGGTGGCGGAAATATTAGTGACCTTGGCTGTGATCGTGCTTGTTCGGGTGCTGGCGGTGCGGATCCGAGTGTTCCTCGACGGCCACGTGGCGCCTGCCCAGGTTGGAGTAGGACAGCGTGATCAACAACAGGACCACCAGGATCGCGAACATGGTTCCGCCAATGACAAACGGCGGTGCAATGAGCGGCGCGAGTTCCTCGTGGCCCGATTCGCCGGCGGCGGCGACGAAAGTGGCGATCTGCTGCGACAGCATGTTCTCCCCTAATGAGTTCAAAATTTGACGACGGCGGAGGTGTCCGCCGTTCCGGTCTTCCGTTCCATGTTACAGCGTTGCTAGCCCCGGATCTGGCCCTCGCCCTGCACGATCCACTTGGTCGTGGTCAGTTCCGTCAGCCCCATGGGGCCGCGGGCGTGAAGTTTTTGGGTGGAAATCCCCACCTCGGCGCCGAGTCCGAGCTCGCCGCCGTCGGTGAAGCGGGTGGAGGCGTTCACGATCACGGCGGCCGAATCGATCTCGGCGATGAAGCGCTCTGCGTTGGCGAGGTCGTTGGTCAGGATCGCCTCGGTGTGGCCCGTGGACCACTTGCGGATGTGCCGGACGGCCTCGTCCAGGCTGTCCACCATGGCCACGGCCAGGTCCAGGTTCATGTATTCGGTGGCCCAGTCTTCGTCGGTGGCCGGCACCGAGGGGATCGAGGCCGGCAGCGCGGCGCGGACGCGCTGGTCCACGTGCAGGGTGACCCCGGCAGCCCGCAGCGCGGCGGCGATGGCGGGCAGGACGGTGGACTTGGAGTGCACCAGCAGCGTTTCGACCGTGTTGCAGACGCTGGGCCGCTGGGTCTTGGCGTTGAGGAGGATGTCGACGGCCATGTCCTCGCTGGCGGACGCGTCCACGAAGATGTGGACATTGCCCTCGCCGGTTTCGATGACCGGTACGGAGGAGTTCGTCACCACGGTCTGGATCAGGTCGCGCCCGCCGCGGGGAATGAGCACGTCCACCCGGCCGCGCGCCCGCATCAGGGCGTTGGCGCCCTCGCGGCCGTACTGGTCAACGGTCTGGACGGCGTCGGCGGGCAGGCCCACCGATTCCAGGGCGTCCCGGAGGATGGTGATGAGGGCGGCGTTGGTGGCCGCGGCGGCGGATCCGCCGCGCAGGATGACGGCGTTGCCGCTCTTGAGGGCCAGGCCGGCAATGTCGACCGTGACATTCGGGCGTGCCTCGTAGATCGCGGCCACCACGCCCATGGGCACGTTGATCTGGCGGAGGCGCAGCCCGTTGGGCAGGGTCTGGCCCCGCACGACGTTCCCGACGGGGTCCGGCAGGGTGGCAAGGTTTTCCAGGGCCGCGGCGAGGGCCGTGATGCGCGGATCGGTCAGCGTCAGGCGGTCCAGGAGGGCGGCGCTGGTTCCGGCGGCCCGGCCGGCTTCGACGTCCTTGGCGTTGGCGGCCAGGATCTGGTGCTTGTGCTCCACGAGCGCCTTGCCGATGGCGCGCAGGCCACGGTCCTTCCAGGCCCGGTTCGCGTGCGCCATCTTTCGGGCTGCGTGGCGCGAGCGGTCAGCGATCGCATGGACGGCAGCTTCGATGTCCGTGGCCGTGGCCGGCGTTTGCGCCGGATCCGGCGCCGCGAAACCCTCGGCGGGCACAGGATTGCCAGCGGGGATAGCGTCAGCGGGCACGGCAGCGGAAGTCAGGGCCTCAGTCATGCTTCCAGTTTAGGCGTCCAGTGGACCTAGACCAGCACCAGATCGTCAACATGAACAACTTCGCGGTCATATCCGCGGCCCAGTGCTTTGCCCAGCTCCCGCGTGGAACGGCCCAGCATCTGGGGCAGCTCGGCGGCGGAATAGTTGACCAACCCGCGCGCAATCACGGTGTTGTCCAGCGAGACCATCTCCACGGCGTCGCCGGCCTCGAAGTCGCCCTTCACCTCGGCAATCCCGGCCGGCAGCAGCGAGGTGCGGCGGTCACGGACGGCCTGGACCGCGCCGTCGTCGAGCACCAGCGTGCCCCGGACGGACGCCAGGTGGGCCAGCCACAGGAGCCGGATCGGCTTGCGGGCGCCGTTGACGGAAAACCACGTGCCCACGTCCTCGCCCGCCAGCGCAGCAGCCGCGTTGGCCGTGGACGTGACCAGGGCGTGGATGCCCGAACCCGCGGCGATGGTGGCGGCTTCGACCTTGGTGACCATTCCGCCGGTGCCCACCCCGGCTTTTCCGGTGCTGCCGATCGAGACGCCGTCGAGGTCGTGGGGACCCGAGACGTGCGGGATCCGTTTGGCCCCGTGCGACGGCGGGCCGTCGTACAGGGAGTCGACGTCGGAGAGCAGCACGAGCGCGTCGGCGCGGACCAGGTGGGCCACAAGGGCCGCGAGGCGGTCGTTGTCGCCAAAGCGGATCTCATGGGTGGCCACGGTGTCGTTTTCGTTGACCACTGGAACGACGCCGAGGTTCAGCAGGCGGTCCAGGGCGCGGAACGCGTTGGTGTGCTGGCTGCGGCGCATGAAGTCATCCGCGGTCAGGAGCACCTGGCTGACGGTGACCCCGTGCGCCCCGAAGGCGTGGGTGTAGCGGGCCATCAGCAGGCCCTGGCCGACGCTCGCCGCGGCCTGCTGGGTGGCGAGGTCGCGGGGGCGCTTCTCGAGCCCCAGCGGGGCCAGGCCGGCGGCGATCGCACCGGAGGACACCAGGATGATTTCCGTGCCGGCGTTGCGTTTGTGCGCCAGCGCGTCCGCGAGGCCGGTCAGGGCCTCTTCGGAGATTCCGCCCTTGATGGAGGTCAGCGAGGACGAGCCGACTTTGACGACGATCCTGCGGGCCCCGGACAGCGCGGTGCGGTCGGGGGCGCTGCGCGTGTGGGCGCTGATGTTTTGGGCCTTGAGCGGCTGTGACCGGTGCTCGACGACGGTCTTACTCGTCATCTTCTGCGCCCAGTCCACTCTCCTTGAGCGGCTGCCGAACCCGGCGGCCGCTGACGGATTCGGTCCAGATGCCGGCTTTGCGTTCGGCTTCGAGCTCGGCGCGGGCGGCTGCCTTGGCGTCGCGGCGCTCCTGCTGTTCGTCGCGCTTCTGGCCACGCGTCGGGCGGTCGCCGATGTCGGCGAAGCGCACGTCGGTGCCGCGCGGCGAGGCGAGCAGTTCGGCGCCGGCCATCATGGTCGGCTCCCAGTCGAAGACGACGCCGTCGTCATCGCCGATGACCACCATGTCGCCGGGCTTGGCGCCCTGCTTGAACAGCTCATTCTCGACGCCCAGCTTGGCCAGCCGATCGGCGAGGTAGCCGATCGCTTCCTCGTTGGTGAAGTCGGTCTGCTTGACCCAGCGCACGGGCTTCTCGCCCTGGACGCGGAAGAGCGGCTCGAGGCCCTTTTCCTCGCGGCGGATAGTGAAGCCGGTCTCGTTGACGGCGCGGGGGCGCAGGACGGGGGCCGCCACCTTCGGCGGGGTCGCGGCGACGGCGTCGCGGGCGGCCTGGACGATTTCGGCCATGGCGAAGCCGAGCTGGCGGAGGCCCTCGTGGCTCGTCGCGGAGATTTCGAAGACCTTGTAGCCGCGGGATTCCAGTTCCGGACGGACGAACTCGGCCATGTCCTTGCCGTCGGGCAGGTCCACCTTGTTCAGGGCGACCAGCCGGGGGCGGTGGTTCAGCGGAACGACTTCGCCGTCGGCGCCGCTGTAGCTCATGTCCACGGCGTACTTCTCCAGCTCGGCCTCGATGATGGAGAGGTCGGAGAGGGGATCGCGGTCCGATTCGAGCGTGCCGCAGTCCAGCACGTGCACGAGTGCGGCGCAGCGCTCTACGTGGCGCAGGAAGTGGTGGCCCAGGCCCTTGCCCTCGCTGGCGCCCTCGATCAGGCCCGGGACGTCGGCAATGGTGAAGCGGATCTCGCCGGCCTGGACGACGCCCAGGTTCGGGATCAGGGTGGTGAAGGGGTAATCGGCGATCTTGGGCCGGGCCGCCGACATCGCGGCGATCAGGCTCGACTTGCCGGCGGAGGGGAAGCCCACGAGCGCGATGTCAGCGATGGACTTCAGTTCCAGGACGACGTCGCTGGATTCGCCCTCGATGCCGAGCAGCGCGAAGCCGGGGGCGCGGCGCTTCTGGGAGGACAGTGCCGCGTTGCCGAGGCCACCGATGCCGCCGGCCGCCGCGATGTATTCGTCGCCTTCTCCCACGAGGTCGGCGAGGACTTCGCCGGACTTGGACTTCACCACGGTGCCCACAGGCACCGGAAGGATCAGGGTTTCGCCGTTCTTGCCTCCGCGCCAGTCACCCATGCCGGGGCCGCCATTGGTGGCGTGCCGGTGGGGGGCGTGGTGGTAGTCGAGCAGGGTGGTGGTCTGCGAGTCGACGCGCAGGATGACGTCGCCGCCGTTGCCGCCGTTGCCGCCGTCGGGACCGCCGAGGGGCTTGAACTTCTCCCGGTGAACGGAGACACAGCCGTGGCCGCCGGTACCGCCGGATACGTGCAGTACTACCCGGTCTACAAAGCTCGCCACGTAAATCTCCTCAGTGCTGTTCCCCGGACCCCCAAGAGGCCCAAGATGATTGTAATGCGGTTAAAACACCGGTGGAGCGGACCTAATGGCCCGCTCCACCGATTTAGAACTTATTGCTACTCTGCAGCTGCAGCAGCCACGATGTTCACAACGCGACGACCACGGCGGGTGCCGAACTCGACAGCACCGGGGGTCAGGGCGAACAGGGTGTCGTCCCCGCCGCGGCCGACGCCGGCGCCCGGGTGGAAGTGGGTGCCGCGCTGGCGGACGATGATCTCGCCTGCGGAAACTACCTGGCCACCGAAGCGCTTGACGCCGAGGTACTGGGCGTTGGAGTCACGACCGTTGCGAGTGGAACTCGCGCCTTTTTTATGTGCCATTTGAAATGCCTGCCTTCAAAAATTCTGGGAAATCTGCTGGAACCTGAACAGTAACGAAGGGTTACTTGATACCGGTGATCTTGACCTTGGTCAATTCCTGACGGTGACCCTGGCGCTTCTTGTAACCGGTCTTGTTCTTGAACTTCTGGATGACGATCTTCGGACCACGGAGGTCTTCGAGGATCTCAGCCGTAACCGTTACCTTGGCCAGGTCCGCAGCAGCAGACGTGACTTTGTCACCGTCCACCAGGAGCAGTGCGGGCAACTCAAAGGTGCTGCCGGCTCCACCGGGGACGCGGTTCAGGGTAACGAAGTCTCCAACGGAAACCTTCTCTTGGCGGCCGCCTGCGCGGACAATCGCGTACACCACTGGGGAACTCACTTCTCTCGACGTTTATTACTAGATTTGCGTGCGGAACCTGGGGCCAAATTGTTTGGACCGGCTCACGCTGTGCCTCAACGCCGGTGGATTCCCCGGGGGAACCCATGAGCTATCCCCGGAACAAATCCAGTTGAAATTCCAAACGGACAGTTCTCAGGGTCATAACCCAAGTGTTGGCGTAAGCACCGAAGATCTAGAATACGCTAATTTTGCCTTCGGCCGCAAATGAGGCTGGTTCCGGGGGCAGTCCGTGACAGGCGCCACAACGCCTAGACTCTGCGTTCTTGATGTTGTGTTGCCGCAACGACTTCCGGAACCGTGCCCCACCATCCTACCGGCTGCACAGGCCAGCTCGCGTCAGGCGTGCAACCGCGGCGCGTCGAAGAAGTCCACTTCGTAGCGTGAGGACTGCCGGAAGGCCAGGGCCATGGCTTCCCGCTCGCGCCCGGATGCCTGCCGGGCCGCCGTGTCCATGTACGCGATGGCCTGCCGGGTGGCTGCGGCGAAGTCCTCATCGGCGTAGGTCCGCAGCCAGTCGGCGTAGGGATGCCCGGCGGGTGCGCCGCCGGAAAGGAACTCCCGGTGCAGCGTGGCGCCGACCTCAGCGTAGAGCCAGAAGCATGGGAGGGCCGCTGCCACGAGGACCCCGTAGCTGCCGGACACCGAGGCGGCCAACAGGTGATCGACGTAGGACTTCGTTACCGGGCCCAAGGTGGCCCCCGTGGGGCGGGTGCTGAGCCAGGTACGGTGCAGCTCGGACTCGACTTCCAGGCAGGTCTGCGCGGACCTGGCCCAGAACAGCTGCTCGGCCTCGGTGGGGGCGATCGCGGCGGCGCGTGCCAGGACCCGGGAGTAGCCGTTGAGGTAGATGGCGTCCTGGGCGAGGTAGTAGGCGAATTCGTGCTCGGGCAGGGTCCCGTCGGCCAGGCCGCGGATGAAGTCCAGGGCGTAGATGGCGTCAAGATCGGCGGTGGCCCCCGCGCGCAGGGCCGCGGCGAACTCGCCCTCCCCCGGAGCGTGGCCCGCATCGGCGTCGCCCACATGACTGTGGCCGACGTGGTGGAAGTGATGGACCGGGCCGTTGCCGTTGCCGACGTCCAGAACCGAGGCTTCGCGGAGTGCGCCCAGCAGCCACGGCTTGACCACCCGCAGCGCCGCTTCCCAGTCCCCCACCCGGGCCTGCACGGTGGCCATGGCCGAGGACAGGGAGCAGCCTGTGCCGTGGCTGTTGCGCGTCGCGATCCGCTCCCCCGGCACCACCACCGTTTCGGTGCCGAGCAGGCCCCCGGTGTTGACCAGCGCATCCGGGCAGCCGGCGTCGCCGTCATTCCCGAGCCCGCCCTGGAGGTGCCCGCCCTTGACCAGGACGGTGGCGCCGGTCAGCGCGGCCAGCCGTTTGCCCTGCGCCAGGGCCTCGGCCCAGTCGGCCGCGACGGGTTCCTTGAGCAGGATTCCGAGTTCGGCGAGGTTCGGGGTGATGAGGTCCGCCAGCGGCAGGAGGGCCTGCAGGGCGGCCTCGGCCGATTCCTGCAGGAGCCGGTCACCGCTCGTGGCGACCATGACGGGGTCCAGGACGACGACTGCGGGGCGCACCTTCTCCAGCCAGGTGCGGACGGCGTCGATCACACCGGCGTCGCCGAGCATGCCGATCTTGACTGCGTCAATGCCGATGTCCTCGCTGATGGCCTCCAGCTGGGCCGTGAGGAACGCCGCCGGGGGTACGTGGACGGCGCGCACGCCCTGGGTGTTTTGGGCGGTCAGGGCCGTGATGGCGGCCATCCCGTAGCCGCCATTCGCCGCGATGCTCTTGAGGTCGGCCTGGATCCCGGCCCCGCCGGACGGATCGGACCCCGCAATCGCCAGCACGCGGGGAATGCGCGGCGGCGCGGGCGGGCGGACCCCAGAGGGCAAGAAACCGGAGGGCAAGAAACCGCCGGGCAGAAAACTGCCCGGCTGAAAATCACTGGGCGGCAATTCGGACGGATTGGATTTCGCGGACAAGTCAGACATCCCTTCGCCGGTGCTAACCGGACAGGTTCAACGGGTCTGGATCTCAGCCGGCCCGATGCGCGGCACCCCGTGTCAGTGTTCCAGCCTAGCCGTTGCCACCGGGCTGCCCCGTTAACGCACGTGCGGGCCCGGGCCGAGCGGACGTATTGTTACGCCCGCTCGGCCCGGACCCGCACCCCAACCAGTCGAAGTGACCGGCCGGGGACGTGATCAGCCGCGGAGGACTACAGCTCCGAGGCCGGTACTCCGACGCCGAGGATGATCGGCTCGTTGCCGGCAGGGATGGACGCCCGCTGGGCCGCGGCGGGCGCCTTGGCCTCGTGAACCGACCCGGCCGCGGCCGGACGTGTGGCCTCGCGGTGTTCCACGGAGGTCTCGTTGGCTGCGCCCTGGGCACGGCTGGCGCTGCGGTTGCGGCGTCCGCGGCGGCCACGAGTCGTGTCCGCTGCCGGTGAAGCCGGGGCTTCCGAGGCGGGCGCGGCTGCCGGCGCCTCGGGGGCCGCGGGTGCCTGGGCTGCGGCTTGCTTGTCGGCCTGCTTGTCGGCCTGCTCACCGGCGTCGGCCTCGCCCAGGTTGGCGAAGGCCTCGGTCAGCAGGTCCAGGGTCAGGGCCGGTGCCTGGGTGTCCTCGGCGTGCTCGACGAAGGGCAGGGCAACCTGCTCGCCGCCAAACGTCAGCACGGTCGCGGGACGCCCGGCTGCTTCGTCCGCGGCGGCGAGGTGCGTAACGGCGTCGACGGCGGCCTGCCGGGCCCCGGCGTCGCTGGCCGCGGCTGCCTCCCCATCGTGCAGGTGCGCGGCGTGCGCCGCGGCGGCAATGTTCGCCAGCGCAGCCCGGGTGGCTTCAGCCTTGGCGTGGCGTTCAGCTTCGGTGGGCTCGGCGTGGACGGCCGCGGGCGTGGACGGCGCGGACTCGGGGCCCTGGCCTCCCCTGCCGCGGCGGCGGCTCTTGCGCTCGGTGCGGGCAGCCGGCTGGGCCGCCTCGGTGCGCGGCACATAGTGCTCCGCGGCGACCGTGTTGGCGCGGCGGTGTTCCACGGGCTCGTCATGGGTGACGATGCCGCGGCCCGCGCACGCCTCGCACTGCTCGCCGAAGACTTCCAGCAGCCCAGTGCCCATCCGCTTGCGGGTCATCTGCACGAGGCCCAGCGACGTCACCTCAGCCACCTGGTGCTTGGTCCGGTCCCGGCCCAGGCACTCCACCATGCGGCGCAGCACGAGGTCGCGGTTGGATTCGAGCACCATGTCGATGAAGTCGATCACGATGATGCCGCCGATGTCGCGCAGGCGCAGCTGCCGGACCACTTCCTCGGCCGCTTCCAGGTTGTTCTTGGTGACGGTTTCCTCGAGGTTGCCGCCGGAGCCCGTGAACTTGCCGGTGTTGACGTCCACCACGGTCATGGCTTCGGTGCGGTCGATCACCAGGGACCCGCCAGAGGGCAGGAAGACCTTGCGGTCCAGGGCCTTGTGGATCTGCTCGTCGATGCGCCAGGCCGCGAAGATGTCCGTGTCCTTGGTCCACTTCTCGAGCCGGCCCACCAGGTCCGGAGCCACGTAGGTGACGTAGGCCTCGATGGTGTCCCAGGCTTCCTCGCCGGAGACGATCAGCTTGGAGAAGTCCTCGTTGAAGACGTCGCGGACCACCTTGATGGTCAGGTCAGGTTCGCCGTAGAGCAGCTCGGGGGCGAGGATCTTGGTGGACGTCGACTGGCTCTCGATGCCTTCCCACTGCGCGCGGAGCCGGTTGATGTCGTGGGTGAGCTCTTCCTCGGAAGCGCCCTCGGCCGCGGTGCGGACAATGACGCCCGCGTCCTCGGGCAGGCGGTCCTTGAGGATCCGCTTGAGGCGGTTGCGTTCGACGTCGGGCAGCTTGCGGGAGATGCCGGTCATGGAACCGCCGGGCACGTACACGAGGTAGCGGCCGGGCAGCGAGATCTGGCTGGTGAGGCGGGCGCCCTTGTGGCCGACCGGGTCCTTGGTGACCTGGACCAGTACGGAGTCGCCGGACTTGAGCGCGTTCTCGATCCGGCGCTGCTTGCCTTCGAGGTTGACGGACTCCCAGTTCACTTCGCCGGCGTACAGCACAGCGTTGCGGCCGCGGCCGATGTCCACGAAAGCGGCTTCCATGGACGGGAGAACGTTCTGGACCTTGCCCAGGTAGACGTTGCCGATCAGGGAATCCTGCTGGGTCTTGGACACGAAGTGCTCGGCCAGGACGCCGTCTTCGAGGACACCGATCTGGATTCTGTCGTCGCGCTGGCGGACGATCATCTGCCGGTCCACGGACTCGCGGCGGGCCAGGAACTCGGCCTCGGTGATGACGGTGCGGCGGCGGCCGGTGTCGCGGGATTCGCGGCGGCGCTGCTTCTTGGCTTCCAGGCGGGTGGAGCCCTTGACGGAGGTGACGCGGTTGTTCACCGGCGCCTCGGCCATGGCCCGCGGCGCGCGGACCCGGGTCACCGTGTTGGGCGGGTCGTCGCCTTCCCCGCCGGTCAGCTCCAGGTCCTGGTCACCGCGGCGGCGGCGACGACGGCGGCGGGAGGTCACGCCGTCTTCGAGGGTTGCTTCGGAGCCTTCCTCGCCCTCTTCGTCGGTGCCTTCTGAATCAGTCTCGGACTCGCCGGAGGTGCGGGTGCGCCCGCGCCGCCCGCGGCTGCGGCGTCGACGGCGGCTGCCGGCGTCCTCGTCCTCGTCGCCTTCCTCGTCTTCGGGCTCCGCTGCGGCAACGGGGGCCGGGCGCACCACGGTGCTGAGGTCGGGGGCCTGGAAGATCACGGACGTCAGGGCACCGGGTTCCATGAACAGCGAGGCGGCCGGGCTTTCCTCGGGCCGGGCCTGCGGCTCGTCGGCCGGGGTTTCTTCGGGCGCGGCCACGGCGGGCTGGGTTTCCGCCGAGGCTTCGGCGGTGGCTTCGGCCTGCTGAGCTTCAGCCGGGGCGGCTTCTTCGGCCGGGACGGCTACTGCGGGTACTTCTTCGGTTTTCGGTGCAGCCTTTGCCCGGCTGGCCCGGCGACGGACCGGCTTCTCTACTGCCTTCTCGGCTGTCTTCTCGTCTGCGGACGATGCCTCAGAAGCTTCTGCGGCGGGAGCCTCTGCGGCGGCCGTCGCGCTGGCCTCGGACTCATCGGCGAAGGCAGGGAGCGGTTCCGGGGCGGCCACGCTCTTGCGGGCACGGGTGCGCCGAGCAGGCGCCTTGACTGCAGTTTCGGGAGCAGCAGCTTCGGCAGCTGCGGCCTCGGAGGTTTTGGCGCCAGCTGCTTTGCCGCGAGCGGCGACGGGCTCATCCGAGCCGGCCGCCTCGGCCAGGGCTGCGGCTTCAGCCACCGCCTCCGCGGCAGCTGCGGCGTCCATCTTTGGTACCGGGGCCTTCCGGCGGGTCCGGACGGCCCTCTTCGGCGCTACCGGAGCCTCTGCTTCCGCAGTTAGTTCTACTTCCCCGGCTACTACGTTTTCGTTACCGGTTACAACCTGGTCATTATCCATATGTGGCGACACTCCTGCCCCTGATGCGCCGCCACATTCGGCGCCCGTTGGGGCAAATATGCGTCAACACCCGCAGGCATTGACAGAAGTCAATTGAATACCCTCAGGTTCGCACCGGCAGTGGGGTGCGGCAGCCCTGGAAGGCCGGCGAGATTGTTTTGGAACCCGTTGACCTACATGCCACAACCAGGTGCCGTCCAATGGCATTGCGGGACAGCTGGAATCAGAGGATCCGCAGCTCCCTGCTCATCATTGGCGGTCTTGAAACAAAATCGCCGGACCGGAATCCGGATGTGGATCGGGTTCCAGCCACGATCATTGTCTCACAGGAGGCGTCAAAGCTGGCGTAGGCAAGGCCGGAAGTGCTTCGGCCGCCACGGGGAGCGGCGGCCGGGCTGTTCTCCGGCACCGTCCAGTCTGCGGCGTTACAATCGGGCCAGAAGCACTCGACCACCACGACTAAAGGGACTCATATTCCATGCCCAGCATCTCCAGCACCGCCGGCGACGCGACCGTGCACCAGCCAGGCTCCGGTCCGGCTCCTGCGGACCGGTCTCTCCCTCCGATGACCCGCGACCGTCCGTTCGCCTGGCTCCTGCTGATCACCGGCGCCATCGGCTGGCTCGCGTCCGGGGCCCTGGTGCTGGAGAAGCTGGAAGTCCTGAAGGATCCGAACCACGTCACGGTCTGCGACGTGAACCCGTGGATCTCCTGCGGGCAGGTCATGCAGACACCGCAGAGTTCGGTGTTCGGTTTCCCGAACATGTTCATCGGCATCGTCGCCTTCGCCGTGATCATCACCACAGCCATGGGCATCCTGGCCGGCGCAAAATTCGCCCGGTGGTACTGGCTGGGGCTTCAGGCCGGCGTGACGCTGGGCTTCGCCTTCGTGGTCTGGCTCTGGTCTCAGGCCCTGTATTCCATCCACATCCTCTGCCCGTTCTGCATGGTGGTCTGGGCCGTGATGATCCCCTTGTTCGTCTGGGTGAGCGTCCGCAACATTTCCCACGGCGTGATCGCCCTGCCGGCGGGCCCCACCAAGGTCCTCGGCGACTCCGGCTGGATCATCACGGCGCTGCTGTACGTCGCCGTGATCGCCACGATCTTCTTCGCCTTCATCCAGGTCTTCATCGGGACTTCCGGATACTAGGCGCCCCGCAACCCACCCAGACACAAGGCACCAGACGCACCCAGATAACAGATAAGGCCAATGTTCACAGTGAACATTGGCCTTATCTGTTTTTTCGATCTGTCGCTGGGTGTTAGAACCAGATCTTGATTTCGCGCTCGGCAGACTCCACTGAGTCCGAGCCGTGGACCAGGTTCTGCTGTACCTTCAGGCCCCAGTCACGGCCGAAGTCGCCGCGGATGGTGCCGGGCGCCGCCGTCGTCGGGTCCGTGGTGCCGGCGAGGACGCGGAAGCCCTCGATCACGCGGTGTCCTTCGAAGATCGCGGCAACCACCGGGCCGCTGAGCATGAACTCAACCAGCGGCTCGTAGAACGGCTTGCCGATGTGCTCCTCGTAGTGCTGTTCCAGCAGCTCGCGGCTCGCGTCCACTTTCTTGAGCTCGGCCAGGGTGTAGCCCTTGGCTTCGATCCGGCTCAGGATGGCGCCGGACAGGTTGCGGGCGACGCCATCGGGCTTGATCAGGACGAGGGTGCGCTCAATGCTCACAGTTGCTCCAATGTGTTGGGTGGGATTCGGATCAAGTCTAAGGGGTGCGGGCTAGGGGCTCGCGGTGCCGGGCGTTTGTTCCGGCCCGGAGCCAGCGGGGTGGGCCGCGTCCCATTCAGCCTGCTCGCGTTCCCGCTGGGTGGCTTCCCGGTCAATCCGGATGCCGGTCCGGATCCCGTACCACCAGGACACGGCAAAGAGCGCGCCGACCAGGTACATGGCTGGTTCCACGAGGCCGCCCAGGATCAGGACGAGCTGCAGGACCCAGCCCAGGGCCACTCCCCAGGGCTTGGAGAGGACCGCGCAGGTGAAGATGAACACCAGGCACAGGCCGATCCCCACGGAGAAGACCAGTCCGGCCGGGTATTCGTTGCGGTGCAGCCCAAAGACGGCCAGGGTCCCGAAGAGCACGACGAAGGCTTCCAGCAGCAGGACTGTGGAGGCGAACATGACTTTCGTGGAACGCCGCTTTTTGGGCATGCCCGGGCGCCACTCGCGCTGGGCTTTGGTGAGTTTTGCCATCGCTTACGCATCCGCCTTTCCGAGCAGGATCCGGGCGTCCGCGACGAGCGTGATGGAGCCGGTCACCAGGACCCCGCCGGCGAGTTCGTCGTCGGCTTCGGCGCGTTCCACGGCCCATTCGAGGGCGTCGTCCAGCTTCGCCGCGATGTGGATGTTGTCCTCGCCGAAGCCGAGGTCAACAGCAATCTCGGCGAGATCCTCGGCCGGGACGGCCCGGGGCGAGTTGGACTCGGTGAAGCAGTATTCGGTGGCGAGGCCGCCCAGGGATTCCTTGAGCTGGCGGAGGATTTCCTCGGCGTCCTTTTCCCGCAGGACGCCCACCACCACCACCAGCTTGGTGAAGTTGAAGGCCTCGTGGATGGCCTCGGCGGAAACCCGGATGCCTTCGGGGTTGTGGGCCGCGTCCACGATGATGGTCGGCGACGTGCGGACCACCTCGAGCCGCCCCGGGGAGGTGACGGAGGCGAACGCTTCCTGCAGGATCTCGGCGTCGATCGGCTTTTCCCCGCCGAAGAACGCTTCCAGGGCGGCGATCGCGACGGCGGCGTTCTCGGCCTGGTGGGCGCCGTGCAGCGGCACCAGCAGGTCCTCGTAGCGGCCGGCAAGGCCCTGGATGGTGACCATCTGGCCGCCCACCGCGACGGTGCGGGCTTCGACGCCGAACTCCACGCCCTCGAAACGGAACGGGACGTTGACCTCCTTGGCCTTCTCCAGCAGGACCTGGGCCGCGTCGACGGGCTGCGCCGCGCTGACCAGGAAGCCGCCGGGCTTGATGATGCCGGCCTTCTCGTAGGCGATGTCACCGGTGGTGTCGCCGAGCAGGTCGGTGTGGTCCAGGGAGATCGGGGTGATCACGGATACCTGGCCGTCGCCGACGTTCGTGGCGTCGGTGATCCCGCCCAGGCCCACCTCGATCACGGCGACATTGACCGGCTGGTCGGCGAAGACCGCGAAGCCCAGGATGGTCAGGCACTCGAAGTAGGTCAGCCGCGGCTGGCCCTCGGCCTCGAGTTCGCTGTCCACGATCTGCAGGTAGGGCCGGATCTCGTCCCAGATCCGGACAAACGTCTCGTCCGGCACAGGGGCGCCGTCGATGCTGATCCGCTCGGTGACCTTGGACAGGTGCGGGCTCGTGTAGCGGCCGGTGCTCAGGCCGTGGGCGCGCAGCCCGGCCTCGATCATCCGGGCCGTGGAGGTCTTGCCGTTGGTGCCGGTGACGTGGATGATCGGGAACGCCTTGTTCGGCTCCCCCAGGATTTCCATGGCACGGAACAGCGGGGCGAGCCTTGGTTCCATCTTGTTTTCCGGCGCCCGGCCCAGCAGCTCGGCGTAGACGCTCTCTACGGAGAATTCGTCGGTCATGGCTTAGGCCCCAACTTTCTTGGCAACACTGACCTGCGGGTCCTTGATGTCGGCCGTCACGGTTTCCAGCTCGATGGTGAGGGTTTCGGTCTTGACGAGCTCGGCGTTGGCCAGCAGCGCCTCGACGACGTCAGGTTTGGCGGTGACGGAGGTGCTGATCCGGTCGCTGACATTGAGTCCGGCGTCCTTGCGGGCCTGCTGGATGGCGCGGACCATGTCACGCGCCGTCCCCTCGGCCTCGAGTTCGGGTGTGACCTCGGTGTTGAGGACCACGAACCCGCCGCCGGGCAGGACAGCCGCCGCGCGGGATCCTTCGCCTTCCGCGGCTTCGGCCACGACGGTTTCCAGCGTGTACTCCTGCGGTTCGAGCTCGAGGCCGCCGGCGGTGACCACCCCCGCGTCGCTGACCGACCAGTCGCCGGACTTGGAGCCCTTGATGGCCTGCTGGACGTTCTTGCCCAAGCGCGGGCCGGCGGCGCGGGCGTTGACCACGAGCTTCTGTTCGATGCCGAACTCCTCCGGGGAAGCGCTCTCGGCGTCGAGCAGGCGGACCGAGCGCAGGTTCAGTTCATCGGCGACGACGGCGGCGAAGCCTCCCAGCGCGTCCGCGCCGGGTGCCACGACGGTGAGCTCCTGCAGCGGCAGGCGCACGCGCAGGTTCGCTGCCTTGCGCAGCGAGGAGCCGGTGGAGCAGATCTGCTGGACCCGGTCCATCGCCTCGACCAGTTCGGCGTTGGCCGGGAACAGTCCGGCGTCCGGCCAGTCGGCCAGGTGCACGGAGCGGCCGCCGGTGAGGCCTCGCCAGATCTCCTCGGAGACCAGCGGCAGCAGGGACGCGGCCACGCGGCAGACCGTCTCCAGCGCCGTGTAGAGCGCGTCGAAGGCGTCCACGTTCTCGTCGAAGAAGCGCTGGCGGCTGCGGCGGACGTACCAGTTGGTGAGCATGTCCAGGTAGCTGCGCAGTTCGTCGCAGGCTCCGGAGATGTCGTAGCTGTCCAGCTGGGCGGTCATGTTCCGGGCCAGGTCCCCGGTGTTGGCCATCAGGTACTGGTCAAGGGTGTCGGCGTAGCCGTCGTAGCGGAGCTTCGCGTCATAGCCGTTCCCGTTAGCAGCAGCGTTCGTGTACAGGGTGAAGAAGCTGTAGACGTTCCACAGCGGCAGGATGACCTGGCGGACGCCGTCGCGGATTCCCTGCTCGGTGACCACGAGGTTGCCGCCGCGCAGGATGGGGCTGGACATCAGGAACCAGCGCATGGCGTCGGAGCCGTCGCGGTCCAGGACCTCGGAGACGTCCGGGTAGTTGCGCAGGCTCTTGGACATCTTCTGCCCGTCCGAGCCCAGCACGATGCCGTGGCTGATGACGTTGCGGAAGGCCGGCCGGTCGAACAGCGCGGTGGAGAGGATATGCAGCATGTAGAACCAGCCGCGGGTCTGGCCGATGTACTCGACGATGAAGTCCGCCGGGTTGTGGGTGTCGAACCATTCCTCGTTCTGGAACGGGTAGTGCACCTGGCCGTAGGGCATGGAGCCGGAGTCGAACCAGACGTCCAGGACGTCCTCGACCCGGCGCATGACGGACTGGCCCTCTTCCGGGGTGCGGGGGTCATCCGGGTTCGGGCGGGTGAGATCGTCGATGAACGGCCGGTGCAGGTCCACCTCGCCGGCCTTGTTCAGCGGCAGGCGGCCGAAGTCGGCCTCGATCTCGGCCAGGGAGCCGTAGACGTCGGTGCGCGGGTAGTCGGGGTCGGTGGACTGCCAGACCGGGATGGGGCTGCCCCAGTAGCGGTTGCGGCTGATGGACCAGTCGCGGGCGTTGGCGAGCCACTTGCCGAACTGGCCGTCCTTGACGTTGCCCGGGATCCAGTTGATGTCCTGGTTCAGTTCGGACATGCGGTCCTTGAACTTGGTGACCTCGACGTACCAGGAGGACACGGCGCGGTAGATCAGCGGGTTGCGGCAGCGCCAGCAGTGCGGGTAGCTGTGCTCGTAGCTGGCCTGGCGGACCAGCCGGCCCTGGGCGCGGAGCACCTGGGTGATGGGCTTGTTGGCCTCGAACACCTGCAGTCCGGCGATTTCGGCCAGCGGGCCGTGGCTGAACAGCGGCAGGAATTTGGCGCCCTCGTCCACGGAGAGGACCACGGGGATGCCGGCCTCTTCACAGATTTTCTGGTCGTCCTCACCGTAGGCGGGCGACTGGTGGACGATGCCGGTGCCGTCGGTGGTGGTGACGTAGTCGGCCTCGAGGAAGCGCCAGGCGTTCTGGTTGCCGTACTTCTCGTTGTCGTGGAAGTAGTCCCAGAGCGGCTCGTAGGCCAGCCCGTCGAGCTCGGCGCCGGTGTGGCGGGAGGTGATGGCGGCTTCCGCGGCGGCGACTCCCTCGGCGCCATCGCCGTAGCCAAGGTCCTTGGCGTAGGCGCCCAGGAGGTCCGCGGCGAGCAGGAAGCTGCCCGTGACCGGGGCCTCGGCAGCGGCGGCCTTGATCCCGTGCGGTCCGGCTGGCAGGATCACGTAGGTGATGGAAGGCCCGACGGCGAGCGCCGCGTTGGTGGGCAGCGTCCAGGGCGTGGTGGTCCAGGCGAGCGCCTGCACCCCGGCGAGCTGCTTGGACAGCTCCGACTCCCCCGCCGTGATCGGGAAGGTCACCGTGACGGTCTGGTCCTGGCGGTTCTTGTAGACGTCGTCGTCCATGCGCAGCTCATGGTTGGACAGCGGCGTCTCGTCCTTCCAGCAGTAAGGCAGCACACGGTAGCCGTTGTAGGTCAGGCCCTTTTCGTGCAGCTGCTTGAAGGCCCACAGCACGGACTCCATGTACTCGACGTTGAGGGTCTTGTAGTCGTTCTCGAAGTCCACCCAGCGCGCCTGGCGGGTGACGTAGCTCTTCCACTCGTCGGCGTACTTCATGACGGAGGCACGGCAGGCGTCGTTGAACTTGTCGATGCCCATGGCCTCGATCTGTGTCTTGTCCGTCATGCCCAGCTGCTTCATGGCTTCCAGCTCGGCGGGCAGGCCGTGCGTGTCCCAGCCGAAGCGCCGCTCGACGCGGCGGCCGCGCTGGGTCTGATAGCGGCCCACGAGGTCTTTGGCGTAGCCGGTCAGGAGGTGGCCGTAGTGGGGCAGGCCGTTGGCGAAAGGCGGGCCGTCGTAGAAGACGAATTCGTTGCTGCCGGGCTTCCCGCCGGGAAGGTCAGAGTCCCGCTGGTCGATGCTGGCCTGGAAGGTGCCGTCCTGGTCCCAGTACTTGAGGATGCGCTCTTCGATCTCCGGGAACTTCACGGAGGCGGACACGCCTGCTTTGGTGGAACCGGCGCCTGCGGGTGCGGCGGAGGCCTTGGGGTAATAAGTCATCTCGACATCCTGGGTTGAGCGGCGAACACATGTATTCATTCAGGATGCGAGGACGGCCCTGCACTGTCTTTCGACAACACCGGCACCGCGGTACCACCTCACTTACCGCCACCGGGGTGCGCCTTTTCAAGAAAGGGCTGCACCGGCGTCGGCCGCTCATTACTGCTGTGACGGGCTTACCCGTCCGGTTCTACTGGCCCCAGCGATTTCAAGCTAAGCGATCGCATGCCTCGCGGGGGCGTTCTTCCGGAAGCTCACCGGTGATGGCCGGGTCAAAGCTGCTAAGACGATGGTACCGGAGAAAATACGGCGTTTCACAGCGCGGCAAACTCTGCCGGGAGGGGCGACGCCGGCGGCCCGACTGCATAGACTCGTGCCATGACCGCCCCTGGGCCGCCGCAGGCCGATCAGTGAAGAGCCGCAGCTCGAGCCACCGCTGGCAGCTCTCTTCTGTGCTCTGCGCCGCACCCGTCGCGGCAGTGTCCCTCTTCCGGGCGATCCCGGTGCCATGGCCGGCCCCCGTGGTGCAGCTCGTGGCCTTCACTCCCTGGTTCGTGCTCCCCGCCGGCGCTGCCGTCGTGCTGGCGCTGCGCGCGCGCCGTCCCTGGCTGGCCGTCCCGGCCGGCGCCCTCCTGGCCCTGCAGCTGCTGTGGCTGTTCCCGCCCGACCGCGTGGCCGACCGACTCCTGGCGCGCCAGGCGGACCCGCCGCAGGAGCAGTCCACCGGACAGGGCACCGGACAGGGCAGCAGCGTCCGGGGCGGCGGAGCGCTGCCGGCGGCCGAACTGACAGTCATGAGCCTCAACGCCTGGAAGGGCCAGGCGGACGCCGCGGAGGTGGTGCGGCTGGTGCGCGAGAACGGCGTCGGGCTCCTTGCCGTCCAGGAGCTCTCCCCGGCCTTGGAAAGCCGGATGGATGAGGCGGGGCTGGGCGCGCTGCTTCCGTACCGGATCAGCCGCACGAGGGACGGCGCGGGCGGCGGGGCCGTGTACTCCTCCCGCCCGCTCCGTCCGGTGGACTCCGTGGACGGTTCAGCCTTCCACATGCCCACGGTGCAGCTGGAGCTCGACGCCGGCGGCCGGGCCGTATCCCTCAACGTCACCAACGTGCACGCCAAGGCTCCCGTGTGGGGCCGGGCAGGACAGTGGCGGAGCGAACTGGCCGCCCTGGGCCGCGTTGCCGCCCGTCCCGGCAACGTGCTGCTCCTGGGCGACTTCAATGCCACGCTCGACCACGCCGAGTTCCGCCAGATACTGGCGGGGGCCGCCGGAGCAGGTTCCGCCGGCGACGGCCAGGACGGAACCCTCGTCGACGCCGGCGCCGCGGCCCTGGCCCGTCTGGTGCCGACGTGGCCCATGGCCGGCCCGCCGCTGCCCGGCGTGGTGATTGACCACATCGTGACCGGCCCGCAGGTGCGCAGCCGTGGCTACACCGTGCTGCCGGTCGCCGGGTCCGACCACGCGGCGGTCCTCGCCACGCTCTACGTACCGGCCGGTGGATAAGCGCCCGGCGTCAGGCTTTGCGGATCAGCTTGTAATTCGCCGCCTGCGCCACCGGGCGGATCACGATCTGGTCCAGGTTGATGTGGTGCGGCGCGACGACGGCGTAACGGACCACGTCCGCGACGTCCTCGGCGGTGAGCGGCTTCTCGACGCCCGCGTAGACCTTGGCCGCCGCGTCCTGGTCGCCGAGGCGGTTCAGGGCGAATTCCTCGGTCTGGACCAGGCCGGGGGCCACCTCGATCACGCGGACGTTGTGCTCGGCCTCTTCGAGCCGCAGTGCCCCGGTCAGGGCGTGCTGGGCGAACTTGGCCGCGTTGTAGCCGCCGCCGCCCTCGTAGGCCCCGAGCCCGGCGGTGGAGGTCAGGTTCAGCACGGTTCCCTCGCCGCCGGCACGCAGCATCGGCAGGAACGCCCGGATCAGCTTCATGCTGCCCAGCACGTTGACCTGGAACATCCATTCCCAGTCCTCGGTCTTGGCACCGGCGATCCTGTCGGCGCCGCGGGCTCCGCCGGCGATGTTGATCAGCGTGTCGATGCCGCCGGCCCGGGTCACCTCGTCGAGCAGCCGGGCCACGTCGGCGTCGTCGGTCACATCGGCCGGAAGCGCGACGGCGCCGGTTTCGGCGGCGAGCGCCTCGAGCCGGTCGGCACGGCGGGCGACGGCGAACACGGTCCAGCCTTCGCTGCGGAGCGCCCGCACGGTGGCCTCGCCGATTCCGGTGCTCGCGCCGGTGACCAGTGCTGCTTTTGCTGTTTTTGCGTCGGCTGCTGCCGTATTTGCAGTTCCTGCGTTATCGGTTCCCTCAGTCATGGCACCACCCTAGCGGCAACGACGGGGACCCCGCGCCGCGTGCCCAAAGTACGGTCCGGTGTCTTCGAGGGCAGAAATAATGGAGAATTGAGCCCATGGCTGAAGACAAACAGGGTACAGACACGCCCACCACCGCCCCCATCAACGTTCCGGACAAGCCCGCCCTGGAGGGGCTGGAAGACACGCTCACGCAGCGCTGGCTTGACGAAGGGACCTACAAGTTCAACCAGGACACCACGCGGGAACAGGTCTACTCGATCGACACCCCCCCGCCCACGGCGTCGGGATCCCTCCACGTCGGACACATGTTCTCCTACACGCAGACCGACGTCCTGGCGCGCTACCAGCGCATGACCGGCAAGAACGTCTTCTACCCCATGGGCTGGGACGACAACGGCCTGCCTACCGAGCGCCGCGTGCAGAACTACTACGGCGTGCGCTGCGATCCGGCGATCGCCTACGACGCCGCCTACCGGCCCCCGGCGGAGCCCGCCAAGAACCAGCGCGACTTCGACGTCATTTCACGGCGGAACTTCATCGAGCTGTGCGAAGAGCTCGCGGTCGAGGACGAGAAGGTGTTCGAGCACCTCTTCCAGACCCTGGGCTTGTCCGTGGACTGGGACCTGACCTACCGGACCATCGATGATAAGTCCCGCGCGATCTCCCAGCGCGCCTTCCTGGCCAACCTGGCCGCCGGCGACGCCTACATGGCCGAGGCGCCCACGCTGTGGGATGTCACCTTCCGCACGGCGGTGGCCCAGGCCGAGCTTGAGGACCGCGAAGTCGCGGGCGCCTACTACCGCTACCCGTTCTTCACCGAAGACGGCGAGAAGATTTACATCGAGACCACCCGCCCCGAACTGCTGGCCGCCTGCGCCGCGCTGGTGGCGAACCCCGACGACGAGCGCTACAAGCCGCTGTTCGGCAAGAAGGTCACCTCTCCCCTGTTCGGCGTCGAGGTAGAGGTCAAGGCCCACCCGCTCGCCAAGGCGGACAAGGGCTCCGGCGTCGCCATGGTCTGCACCTTCGGCGACCTTACCGACGTCACGTGGTGGCGCGAGCTGCAGCTGCCGACCCGGGCGATCGTGGGCCGTGACGGCCGCATCCTCGGCGAGACCCCGGAGTGGATCACCACCGAGGAAGGCCGCGCCAACTTCGCGGCCATCGCCGGCAAGACGGTGTTCAGCGCCAAAGAGGGCGTGGTGGAGCTCCTGGCCGCCGCGGACCTGCTCGACGGCGAACCGAAGAAGATCATGCACCCGGTGAACTTCTTCGAGAAGGGTGACAAGCCCCTCGAGGTCGTCACCTCCCGCCAGTGGTACATCCGCAACGGCGGCCGCGACGAGGACCGCCGCGAACGGCTGATCGGCCGCGGCAACGAGATCGAGTTCCACCCATCCTTCATGCGCTCCCGCTACGAGAACTGGATCTCGGGACTCAACGGCGACTGGCTCGTGTCCCGCCAGCGCTTCTTCGGCGTGCCGGTGCCCGTCTGGTACCCGCTGGATGCCGACGGCAACCCCGTATACGACGCCCCGATCGTCCCGTCCGACGCGCAGCTCCCGGTGGACCCCGCGGCGGATGCGGCTCCCGGCTACGAGGAAGCCCAGCGCGATGTGCCGGGCGGCTTCACCGGCGACGCGGACGTTCTCGACACGTGGGCAACGTCCTCGCTGACGCCGCAGATTGTGGGCGGCTGGAGCACCGACGAGGCGCTCTTCGCCAAGGTCTACCCGTTCGACGTCCGCCCGCAGGGGCACGACATCATCCGCACGTGGCTGTTCTCCTCCGCCGTCCGCGCCGACGCGCTGCAGAAGACGGCGCCGTGGAAGCACGCGGCCATCTCCGGCTGGATCCTGGACCCGGACCGGAAGAAGATGTCCAAGTCCAAGGGCAACGTCATTGTGCCCACGGATGTGCTCGACGAGTACGGCTCCGACGCAGTCCGCTACTGGGCTGCCTCGGCCAGGCTCGGCGCGGACACGGCCTACGAGATCGCCCAGATGAAGATCGGCCGCCGCCTGGCGATCAAGCTGCTCAACGCCTCCAAGTTTGTCCTGAACCTGGGCGCCACCGAGGACTCGGTGGTTTCCGGTGACCTTTCGGTGCTGAGCAACCCGCTGGACCGGGCTGTCCTGGCCCAGCTCGCCGACGTCGTGGCGCAGGCCACCAAGGCGTTCGAGGGCTATGACTACGCCCGGGCCCTGCAGATCACCGAGAGCTTCTTCTGGAACTTCACGGACGACTACGTGGAGCTCATCAAGGACCGCGCCTATGGTGCGGCCGGCGAGGAGCAGCAGGCGTCCGTGCTGGCCGCCCTCGCGACGAGCCTGGACACCCTCCTGCGGCTCTTCGCGCCGTTCCTGCCGTTCGCCACGGAGGAAGTCTGGAGCTGGTGGCGCACCGGTTCCGTGCACCGCGCCCAGTGGCCGTCCGCCATCGCGGTCGACGGCGATACGACCCTCCTCGCCACGGTCGGCACCGCGCTCAGCGGCATCCGCAAGGCCAAGTCCGAGGCCAAGGTCAAGCAGCGCACCGAGGTGCTGTCCGCGACGATCACGGCCTCGGAATCCCTCACCACGCAGCTGAAGGCCGGCCTCGCCGACCTCAAGGCCGCCGCCAACGCACGGGAACTGGCGCTGGTTGCCGGCGAGGGCGAACTGACCGTCAGCGACGTCGTGCTGGCACCGGCCGAGCCGCCCGCGCAGTCCTAGCAGGCTGCGACAACCAAAAGGGGGCCTCCGCCCGGCTTAGGCCGGGCGGAGGCCCCTTTTGTTTTTCGGGTCTTTGCCTTCCGGGCGCCCTAAATCTCGAAGGAGGTCTCGAAGCGTGTCAGCACGGGCGGGGCCGCCAGGAGCTCTCCCAGCCCGCTCGCGCCGGGCCCTGCCCGCCAGGCGCGGTAGGCGGAATCGTGCTCCAGCGATGCCCACTGTTCCACCACAAGAAAGTGCGCCGGATCATTGCTGTCGACCAGCACATGGACGCCGAGGCAGCCGTCAAACGCCCGTGTATCGGAGAGGATGTCGCGGAGCACGTCAGGCGCCGTGGGCAGGGATTCCGCTTTAAGGTTCAAATCAAGGTGGGCAGTGATAGGCATGGCGCTCCAATGGTCGCGGGCGGACAGGACACAGGACAGCACCGGCCGGATGTATGGACATCACGGAACCGCGGCCCTGCCATTGGAAGCAACAGCGGTGCAATCGGGCTTGTTCCTTCGGCCCTGATCCGCAGGCCGGGGTGCTCGCCTGTCGTTGCAAGGTCAGGACCCCACCCTCTGACCAGTTTTTGGGCAATCACCAGATTTTGGACCCTGCCAGTTTTTGGACCCTGCCAGTTTTTGGACCCTGCCAGTTTTTGGGCAAAGGGGAAGCCCCATCAGCGTTAGCCGTTGGTGGGGCTTCGACTTTTCGATTGTCACGTGACGTCTTAGACAATCTGGCGGGATCCTTGGATTTCCAGGTCTTCCTACCTCGTCACTGGTAGCCATCATCTGACTTTGCCGAAGGCTGCGTCGGATGAGTGTCACTGAATCTTTGGTTCCTGCGTCCCTCTTCTTTCGAAGTGGGTAAGTTCCATTGTTATCCTCCTGTTTGCCATACACAAGAGCCCCGAAAGAACTACATCAGAGTAATTCTTTCGGGGCTCCTAGAGGTATCCGCGCGGTGCCCGGAGGCCTAGTTGAAGGCCGGGCTTTCGGACCGGCTGCGCTTGATTTCAAAGAAGTACGGGAAGGATGCCAGGGTCACTGTGGCGTCCCAGATCTTCCCGGCGTCCTCGCCGCGAGGGATGCGGGTCAGGACCGGGCCGAAGAAGGCCGTGCCGTTGAATGCCACCACCGGGGTGCCCACGTCCTGTCCGACCAGGGAGATGCCGGCCTCGTGGCTGGTGCGCAGCTGGGCGTCGAATTCATCGCTTTGGCCGGCTGCGGCCAGTTCGGCGGGCAGTCCTGCCTCGGCCAGGGACTTGGCGATGACCTCGTCAATGTCCTTGTTGCCTTCGTTGTGGATTTTGGTGCCCATGGAGTCGTAGAGCGGCTTGATGTACTCCGCGCCATGCTGTTCCGAGGCGGCAATGATGACGCGGACCGGAGCCCACGCCTTCTTCATGAACTCCTTGTACTGCTCGGGCAGTTCCTCGCGGCCCTCATTGAGTACGGCAAGGCTCATCACATGCCACTCGGTCTGGATGTCGCGGACTTCTTCGACTTCGCCGATCCAACGCGAAGTGACCCAGGCGAAGGGGCACATGGGGTCGAACCAGAAGTCGGCTTTATTGGTCAGGGTTTCAGGCACAGGTGTTCTCCTTATGGAAGTCTGCGGGATGGAAGTCTGCGGGTAAGCGCGCTGCGGCAGGCAGGTCGGATGAGATCAGGTCAGGTCAGATGCCAGTCGTACATCAGACGCAGGGCGCGCCAAAGGTGACAGCTATCGCTGGGCCTGATTTATTCCGGGCGTCAGGACGGTCAGGCGGACTTGCGGCGCTTGACGTCGTGGGCGATCATCGTGGGCGCCGCCTTCTTGGTCACGACCTCTTCTGTGATCACGACGCTCGCGACGTCGTCGCGGCTGGGGAGATCGAACATAACCGGAAGCAGGACTTCCTCCATGATGGCGCGGAGCCCGCGCGCCCCTGTGCCCCGCTCCAGCGCCTGGTCGGCGATGGTGTTCAGTGCCTCGTCCTCGAAGATGAGTTCGACGCCGTCGAGCTGGAACATCTTCTGGTACTGCTTGACGAGGGCATTCTTGGGCGTGGAGAGGATCTGGATGAGCGCTGCCCGGTCCAGGTTCGAGACCGTGGTGATGACCGGCAGCCGGCCGATGAATTCCGGGATCAGCCCGAATTTGAGCAGGTCCTCGGGCATGACCTCGCCGTAGGAATCCGTGGTGTTCTTGACCTCGTTGAGGGGCGCGCCGAAGCCGATGCCCTTGCGTCCGGAACGAGAACCGATGATGTCCTCGAGCCCGGCGAAGGCGCCGGCCACGATGAACAGCACGTTGGTGGTGTCGATCTGGATGAATTCCTGGTGCGGGTGTTTGCGGCCGCCCTGCGGCGGGACGGAGGCCACCGTGCCCTCGAGGATTTTCAGGAGCGCCTGCTGCACGCCCTCGCCCGAGACGTCCCGGGTGATGGACGGGTTTTCGCTCTTGCGCGAGATCTTGTCGATCTCATCGATGTAGATGATGCCCTGTTCGGCCTTCTTGACGTCGTAGTCGGCGGCCTGGATGAGCTTGAGGAGGATGTTCTCGACGTCCTCGCCGACGTAGCCGGCCTCGGTCAGGGCCGTGGCGTCGGCCACAGCGAACGGGACGTTGAGGCGGCGGGCCAGGGTCTGGGCCAGATAGGTTTTGCCGCAGCCGGTGGGACCGATCAGCAGGATGTTGGACTTGGCGATCTCGACGTCGTCGTGGTGCACGCCGTCCGCGAGGCTGCCGCTCTTCGGGGCGTGGCCGGCCTGGATCCGCTTGTAGTGGTTGTAGACCGCGACGGCGAGCGACCGCTTGGCCGGCTCCTGGCCGATCACATATTCCTGCAGGAAGTCAAAGATCTCGCGGGGCTTGGGCAGTTCGAAACTGCCCAGGTCAGCTACTTCCGCGAGTTCTTCTTCGATGATCTCGTTGCAGAGTTCGATGCACTCGTCGCAGATGTAGACGCCGGGCCCGGCAATGAGCTTGCGAACCTGCTTCTGGCTCTTTCCGCAGAAAGAACACTTCAGCAGATCAGTGCTCTCGCCAATCCGAGCCATGTGTGAACCCCTTTAGTAGCTTGCTGCTGGCTGTGACATGTTCCACTCTAGGTCACTTTGGGCCCGTTGGGTGGAAAGCGGACGCCGGTGCGGCCAAGTAAAGTGCCGCACCGGCGCGTCGCGAATTGCTGGTTAGCGCGCGATCGCCTGGGGCTTGATCTTGCGGGAATCCAGGACCTGGTCGATCAGGCCGTACTGCATGGCCTCGGCGGCGGTGAGGATCTTGTCCCGCTCGATGTCGTTGTTGACCTGTTCCGGCGTCCGGCCGGAATGCTTGGCCAGCGTGTCCTCGAGCCAGGAGCGCATGCGCATGACCTCGGCGGCCTGGATCTCCAGGTCGGAGGCCTGCCCGCCCTGTCCACCGGAGAGTGAAGGCTGGTGGATCAGGACACGGGCGTTCGGCAGTGCCAGTCGCTTGCCCGGCGTGCCGGCCGCGAGCAGCACGGCTGCTGCGCTGGCCGCCTGGCCGAGGCAGACGGTCTGGATCTCCGGCCGGATGTACGTCATGGTGTCGTAGATCGCGGTCATGGCGGTGAAGGAGCCACCCGGAGAGTTGATGTAGAGCGTGATGTCCCGGTCCGGGTCGGTGGACTCGAGCACCAGCAGCTGGGCCATGACGTCGTCCGCCGAGGCGTCGTCGACCTGGACGCCCAGGAAGATGATGCGGTCCTCGAACAGCTTGGTGTACGGGTCCTGGCGCTTGAAGCCGTAGGGTGTGCGCTCTTCGAACTGGGGCAGCACGTAGCGGCTGCTCGGCAGGTTGCCGGCAGTCGAACCGAAGTTGTAGTTCATGTTCATTGCTCCTGAATTCATTACTGTCTACGTGCCGGTCAGTTCTCGGTGGCTGTCGCAGCGCCGCTGTTGCCGGAGCCGTTGGCGTTGGTTCCGCCGCCGCCGGCCACGGATCCTGCGTGCGCCGCGATCTTGTCGAAGAAGCCGTACTCGAGGGCCTCCGGGGCCGTGAACCACTTGTCGCGGTCGTTGTCCTTGAGGATGGTGTCCACGGTCTGTCCGGTCTGGTCTGCGGTCAGCTCGGCCATGACCTTCTTCATGTGCAGGATCAGCTCGGCCTGGATCTTGATGTCCGACGCCGTTCCGCCGATGCCGCCGGAGGGCTGGTGCATGAGGATGCGGGCGTTGGGGGTGGCGTAGCGCTTGCCCTTGGTGCCCGAGGAGAGCAGGAACTGCCCCATGGAGGCGGCGAGCCCGGTGGCCACCGTGACGACGTCGTTCGGGATGAACTGCATGGTGTCGTAGATGGCCATGCCGGCGGTGACGGAACCGCCGGGTGAGTTGATGTAAAGGTAGATGTCCCGTTCAGGATTCTCCGCCGAGAGCAGCAGCAGCTGGGAGCAGATCGCGTTGGCGTTATCGTCACGGACCTCGGAGCCGAGCCAGATGATGCGCTCTTTCAGCAGGCGGTTGTAAATGTAGTTATCCTGGGCTGCCGGATCGACCGTGGCCATCCGGGGCGCCCCTGCTTGCTGTGACATATGTACTTACCTCTCGCTGGCGACGGTGACGTCATTGGACGACATCACTGAACTTTCCTACAGCGACACTAACCGTTTTCACGCCCGCTTTGTTCGCTGGCGGCGGGCTGTTCGCTGACGGCGCACGTCCGCCGTCGCGGGGTTAAACGGGCGCCGGTTAAAACAGACGGCCCCCCGGATCGGTGATCCGGGGGGCCGTCAGCGCTAATGCTAGAACTTCACTGCTGCGGGGTCATCGCTCGGGGTGGCCTCGGCGGCGGTTTCTGCCGCGGGGGCTTCTTCCTCGACGGACTCAGCGGCCGGTGCGGCTTCGTCGCCGGGGCGGACGAAATCGCTCAGGTCAACCTTGTTGCCCTCGGAGTCGGTGACCTCGGCCTGGCCCAGGACGACGGCCAGTGCCTTGCGGCGGCGGACCTCGGAAACCATCATGGGAACCTGGCCGCTCTGATCGATGATCTGGGCGAACTGGTTCGGGTCCATGCCGTACTGGCTGGCGGTGGTGACGATGTAGTCGATCAGCTCGTTCTGGCTGACGTTGACTTCTTCCTTTTCGGCGATGGCGTCAAGGATGATCTCGTTCTGGAAGGCACGCTCGGTGTTGGCCTTGACCTCGGCGCGGTGCTCCTCGGTGTCGTGCTCGCCTTCACCGTGGGCGTTCTCGGCGTTGAAGTGCTGCTCGAGCTGCTCTTCGACGATTGATTCCGGGACGGGGACGGCGACGAGCTCAACGAGCTTGTCCAGGACCTTGTCGCGGGCCTCGACGCCCTGCTCAACAACCTTGGACTCGGCAGCCTGCTTGGCCAGGTCCTCGCGGAGTTCGGCCAGGGTGTCGAATTCGCTGGCGAGCTGGGCGAAGTCGTCGTCGGCGACGGGGAGCTCGCGCTCCTTGACGGCCTTGACGGTGACCTTGACCTGAGCGGACTCGCCGGCGTGCTCGCCGCCGACCAGCGTGGTGTCGAAGATGGCGTCCTCGTCGGCGCTGAGGCCGGTGACGGCCTCGTCGAGGCCTTCGAGCATGGTGCCGGCGCCAACCTGGTAGGACAGGCCGGAGGCGGAGTCAACCTCGGCGCCGTCGATCGAGGCTGCGATGTCGATCGTCAGGAAGTCGCTGTCGGCTGCCGGGCGGTCCACGGACTTCAGGGTGCCGAAGCGGCCACGAAGCTCGTCCATGGCCTTGTCGACGTCGGCGTCCGAAGACTCGGCGGCGGCAACCTCAACCTTGATGCCGGCGTAGTCCGGCAGTTCGATCTCGGGGCGGACGTCAACCTCGGCGTGGAACTTGAGCTCGCCGTCGGTGGCGGACGGGTCCGGAACCTCGGTGATCTCAACTTCGGGACGGCTCAGGGGACGAATGCCGGTTTCCTGCACGGCAGCCTGGTACCAGCCGTTGAGGCCTTCGTTGATGGCCGTCTCCAAGACGTAGCCGCGGCCGACGCGCTGGTCAATGAGCTTGGAGGGGACCTTGCCCTTGCGGAAACCGGGAACCTGGATCTGCGAAGCAACAGTCTTGTATGCCTCTGCGATGCTGGGCTTCAATTCCTCAAAGGGGACCTCAACATTGAGCTTGACCCGGGTGGGGGTGAGGTTCTCGACAGCGCTCTTCACAGTCTAAGTACTCCTGGTGTGGGGGGAATAGGGTTCTGCATTGCCACGTGCTGGCAGTGCTTGCAGAGTCGGGGTGACAGGATTTGAACCTGCGACTTCCTGCTCCCAAAGCAGGCGCTCTAGCCAAGCTGAGCTACACCCCGTAAGTGCACAGAACAGTCTACGGTCATACTGCGCCGATTTGCACATTTGACACCGGGGCCCTGAATTGGGTTTAGTTGTATCCGGCTTGAACAGCCGCCCGGAAGTTTTGCTGGAAATCCAGCATCGCCCCCGGGGACGTAGCTTAATGGTAAAGCCTCAGTCTTCCAAACTGATTACGCGGGTTCGATTCCCGTCGTCCCCTCTGAAATATGACGAAAAAAGCCCCTCCACGGAGGGGCTTTTTTCATGCCTGTTTCATGCCTTGCGGCGCATATGCCGGATGGGGACTACTCAGTTGTGTTCAGGGGCTGTTCAGGCTTGCTGGCACTGCGGGCACCAGTACAGTTTCCGGGCACCGAGCTCCGTGAGCGCCACGGACGTGCCGCAGTCACGGCAGTCCAGGCCGTGCCGGCGGTAGACGAAGTGCGCCCGGTCCGGGTCCGGCAGTGCGTCCGGCAGCGCGCCGGCCTCGGTGTTCGGCACGGCGTCGCCGTGCCCGTCCCGGGGCGGAGTGTCCCAGTACTGCGGCGGCGTTGTGATGATCCGGCCGTCCCGGACGCCGTCGGACATCATGGCGGCGGTGTCGTCCCAGAGCCGGCGTGCCGCCTCCGGCGTCAGTCCGGTCCCGGGCAGCCAGGGGTTGAGGCGCTGCCGGAACAGCAGTTCCGCCCGGTAGACGTTCCCGACGCCGGCGATCACCTTTTGGTCCATGAGCAGCCCCGCCAGCGGGGCCCGTTTGGCCGTCACGCTGGCGGCAAATGCGTCCCGGTCCCCTGGTCGGTTGCCCAGCGGGTCCGGACCCAGGCGGGCGACGACGGCCGCGGCTTCGGCCGCGATGATCGCCTCGCAGGTAGTGGCGCCGCGCAGGTCCGCCCAGCCGTGCCCGCTCACCAGCCGGACGCGGACCGCGCCCACCGGTTCTGGTGGCCCTGTGTAGGCAGGCGACGCTGCACCAAACGACGGCCGGCCCCGCCGCGCTGCCGGCGTCATCGGCGTCGTACACCTCCCGCTCCCCCACCTTCCGGGGCGCCCCGATGCTGGACGCACCACGGAAGGTGGCATCCCCGCCGAAATTCCAGGCACCGTAGAGGCCCAGGTGGACGTGCAGGACCAGGCCGTGGTCGAACCCGAGGAACAGATGCTTGCCGTGGGCGGTCGCGGACGTCAGGACATGGCCGTCCAGCAGGGCGGCGCCGGGCGCGAACCTGCCTTGCGGGCTGGAGACCGAAAGCCTCTGGCCCGCGAAAACGTCACCGAACTGGCGGGCCAGCCGGTGGACGGAGTGCCCCTCCGGCACTACAGGACGACTTCGCCGGTGCGCTCGTAGGTGGCGATCTTGCCGATCCGGCGGACGTGGCGCTCGTCGTTGCTGAACGGCTCGGTCAGGAAGGCCTCGATGATGGCCGTTGCCTCATCGACGCTGTGCTGGCGGCCGCCGACGGCGACGACGTTGGCGTCATTGTGTTCGCGGGCGAGCTGGGCCGTGGAGAGGTTCCACGCCAGTGCCGCGCGCACGCCCTTGACCTTGTTGGCGGCAATCTGCTCGCCGTTGCCGGATCCGCCGAGCACGATGCCCAGGGCGTGGGTTCCGGCTTCCTGGTCCGCGACCACCGCGAGGGCGGCGTTGATGCAGAACGACGGGTAGTCATCCAGGGCGTCGTATTCCACGGGGCCGTGGTCCACCACGTCGTAACCTTTGGCGCTGAGGTGGCTGACGAGGTGGGCACTGAGCTCCATACCGGCGTGGTCGGTGGCAATGTGCACGCGGGGGAAGTCAGAAATGGTCACGGCTGTTCCGTTCAGTTGCGGCGCGGGGCGGCGGCCGGGGCGGTCGAGGTCTCGTCCAAGCCTACTAGGCCGCGTCTTCCGGGACGGTGCTGTGGCGGGCCGGGGGCTGGATCGGGCCGCCGTGTTACGTGGCCGGGGCCCCGCCGTTCCGCCGCGCCCTGTCCGCCACCCGGGAAAGCGTTTGGGCAATGTTGTCCGCCGTGGCGGCGCTACCGCCACTCACCGCGAGCCGGTGCCCGTCCGAGCGGTCGATGACCACCGCGGGGCCACTGCTGACCAGCAGCGCTGTGGTGTTGCCGTGGATGCGGTAGCCCCAGCCGCCGTAGTCCGCCGCCCTGACGTCCCTGGGCGTGGCGGCGTCGATAGCCGCGGCTGGAACATTCATGACACGGACGAAACCTGCCACGAAGACCCGCAGGCCGCTCCGGTCAACCCGGATCCGGGCCACCAGGAACGCCGCCGCCACCAGGGCTGCGGCCACCAGGAGGGCAGAGACCCACGGCACGGCAATGGTGAAGAGGGCCGCGGGCAAGAGCGTCGCGATGCCAAGCATGACGAAGATCGAACTGCGGGCATGGACCCAGAGACTGACCCGGTCCCTGGCCAATTCAGGATCCTGTTCGCGTTGGAGGGCCTGGCGGACGGCGAGGTCGTCATCGACAGACCAGCGTTCGTCTGCCTTGAAGACCATGCCCATGACGAAGCCCATGGCGAGGGCTGCGCCGCTTCCCAGGGCCAGGACCGAGGCGTCCACATGGGAGCCCCGCGCGTCGGGCAGTCCCAACTGTCCCACGAGGGCGGCGGCGAGGACGGTGGTGAGGAAGAGGCTCATGGCAAATCCGGCGCCCATCATGATCCGGCGCATCATCACAGGCCGGGACAGCGGCACGGCCTGCAGCAGCACGGCCCAGCCCACAACTACGATCAGCGCGGCACCGGCGCCCACGAAGGCGGTGAACGGCGCAAAGTCGACGGCACCGGCGTCGGTCCAGCGGATGGCCAGCGGCTCGGGGAGCTCCGGCCGCACCAGCAGCGCACACACCACGAATCCGGCGGCCAGCATGAGGGGGAAACCGATGGCAAAGCGCAAGGCCCTGGCATCGACTGAGTCCCGGATCTTTCCCATGACCCAACGCTACCCCGGCTGGGCATGGAGAGATCCAGAGACATGCCCGCAGGTCAGGCGGCCAACAGGAAGCGAAACGGAGGAACGGATGCGTTGCGGCTGGAGCGCCGGGAAAGACATTGTGAGCGGGCTAACTTGCCACGGGCGGCTGACGTGAAAGAATGATTTCACAGTATCGCCGGCGGCTGCGGCCGGCCGGCAGTATCCATCTTCTTCTGGAGGCCCCTTTGCCCGGTATGAACCTCACCCGCGCCGAAGCCCGCGAGCGCGCCACCCTGATCGACGTCGAGTCCTACGAGGTCAGCCTGGACCTGACCCGCGGCGAAAAAGTCTTCGGGTCCACCACGGCCGTGAAGTTCGCGGCCAAGCCTGGGTCCTCGACCTTCATCGACGCCGTGACCCACACGGTGCACAGCGTGAGCCTCAACGGCCGCGAACTCGACCCGGCCGAGGTCTCCGACGGCGTCCGGATCCAGCTCCCGGACCTGGAAGCCGAGAACCACTTGCTCGTGGTCGCCGATGCCCCATACATGAACACCGGCGAGGGCCTGCACCGCTTCGTGGACCCGGTGGACAACGAGGTCTACCTCTACACCCAGTTCGAGGTCCCTGATTCGCGGCGCATGTTTGCCGTGTTCGAACAGCCCGACCTCAAGGCCAGCTTCACCTTCACGGTCACCGCCCCCTCGCACTGGGACGTGGTCTCCAACTCCCCCACCCCGGCGCCGGTGGAGACCATCCCCGGCGCGGACGGGGGCGCCCGCTCCGTCTGGGAGTTCACGCCCACGCCGCGGCTCTCCTCCTACGTCACCGCCCTGATCGCCGGGCCATACCAGTCGGTGCGCAGCGAGGTCGTCTCGGCGGAGGGCCGGGTCACGCCGCTGGGCATCTTCGCCCGCAAGTCCCTCATGCAGTACCTCGATGCGGACAACATCTTTGAGCTCACCCGTCAGGGTTTCGAGTTCTTCGAGGCGCAGTTCGGCTGCCCTTACCCGTTCGAGAAGTACGACCAGCTCTTCGTGCCGGAGTTCAACGCCGGCGCCATGGAAAACGCCGGGGCCGTCACCATCCTGGAAGGCTACGTCTTCCGAGGCAAGGTCACTGACGCCCAGGTGGAGCGCCGCGCCATCACCGTGCTGCACGAGCTCGCGCACATGTGGTTCGGCGACCTCGTGACGATGCGCTGGTGGAACGACCTCTGGCTCAACGAGTCCTTCGCCGAATACATGTCCCACCTGGCCGCCGTGGAAAACACCGAGTTCGACCACGCCTGGACCACGTTCGCCTCGGTGGAGAAGTCCTGGGCGTACCGGCAGGACCAGCTGCCCACCACGCACCCGATCTTCGCCGAGATCAACGACCTCCAGGACGTCGAGGTGAACTTCGACGGCATCACCTACGCCAAGGGCGCCTCGGTGCTGCGCCAGCTCGTCGCCTGGGTCGGCCCGGAGGAGTTCATGGCCGGCGTGCGCGAGTACTTCAGCAAGCACGCCTGGCAGAACACCGAGCTCAGCGACCTCATGGCAGAACTCGAAAAGGCCAGCGGCCGCGACCTCGAAAAGTGGGGGCAGCTCTGGCTGGAGACCGCCGGCGTCAACACACTGACGCCGGAGATCTCGGCCGACGCCGAGGGCACCATCGGCTCCTTCGCCATCGTGCAGTCGGCGATCGAGAGCCAGCCGACGCTCCGCCCGCACCGGCTCGCCGTGGGCTTCTACAACCTCAACGGCGCCGGCAAGCTGGAGCGCGTACACCGCGTTGAGCTCGACGTCGACGGCGAGCGCACCGAGGTTCCGGCCCTGGCCGGCCTGGCCCAGCCTGACCTGATCCTGCTCAACGACGACGACCTCGCCTACGCCAAGGTCCGCCTCGATCCGAAGTCCCTCGCCACCGCCACGGCCCACCTGAAGGACTTCAGCCAGAGCCTCCCCCGCACCCTCGTGTGGGGCTCGGCTTGGGATGCGGCGCGCGACGGCGAATCCCCTGCCCGCGGGTATGTGGACCTGATCCTGGCCAACATCGCCGAGGAATCCGATTCCTCCGTGATCCTGGTCCAGCTCAGGCAGCTCGCCACCACGCTGACGTTCTACGTGGCCGAGGAGCACAAGGAGGCCACCACCGTGGCCGCGACCGACAAGCTGTGGGATCTCGCCTCGGCCGTGCCTGCGGGCTCGGACGCCCAGCTGCAGTTCGTGAAGTCCTACGCCCTGCTGGCCAGCAGCGCCGGGCAGCTGGACACGGTGTCCGGGCTGCTGGACGGCTCGCTCACCCTGGATGGGCTGAGCGTGGACCAGGACCTGCGCTGGGAACTGCTGGCGTCCCTCGTGGCAGGCGGCCGCGCCGGGCAGGAGCGGATCGACGAGGAACTGGAGCACGACAACACCTCCAACGGCCAGAACGCGGCGGCCCTTGCCAAGGCCGCGATCCCCACGCCGGAGGCCAAGGCCGCAGCCTGGGAATCGATTGTGGTCAAGGGCGATCTGTCCAACGCCCTGCAGGGTTCCGCGGTGGCCGGCTTTACCCGGGTCCTGGACACGTCCCTGCTCGAGCCGTACGCCGAGAAGTACTTCGAGGCCGTCCCGGGCATCGTGGCCAACCGCACCCACGCGCTGGCCTCGCAGATCGTCGTCGGGCTCTACCCGGCCCAGCTGACCACGCAGGCCACCGTGGACCGCACCGATGAGTTCCTGGCGTCACTGCCGGAAGGCAGCTCCGCGCTGCGCCGGATGATGCTGGAGAACCGCGACGGCGTTGTCCGCTCGCTGCGGGCCCGCCAGGCCGACGTCGGCTAGGAAAGCCGCCCCGAACCCCGGCAATCCTGGAGCCCCGGTGCCGCCCACGTGCGGCGCCGGGGTTCCCTCGTTCTAGGCTGGAGTCATGAGCCTTGACGAACACCGCTACGCGCTGACTGTCCGCTGGACCGGGAACCTCGGGGAGGGGACGTCCTCCTACCGCGGCTATTCACGGGACCATGACGTCGAGATCCCGGGATTGCCGGTGTTGCATGGCTCGGCCGATCCGACCTTTCACGGCGACCGCGAGCGCTACAATCCCGAACAGCTGCTTCTGGCCGCGCTGTCCCAGTGCCACATGCTCTCCTTCCTGCACGTGGCCGTGAAGCACGGCGTGGTGGTGACCGCCTACGAGGACCGGGCCGAGGGCCTCATGCGGACCAACCGGGACGGCAGCGGCCAATTCGAATCCGTCACGCTGAAACCCACGGTGACGGTGGCGGAGCCGGCGGCCCCGGAACTCCTGGAAGAGCTCCACGTCGAGGCCAACAAGGTCTGTTTCATCGCCCGCAGCGTCAACTTTCCGGTGCTGCACGAGCCCACGGCTGTGGTGGAGGGCCCGACGGACTGAACCCGGCCAGGTGGCACCGTCAGGTGGCAAGGTCAGGCGGCACCGTCAGCCTGCCCGACTGAAGCCTCCGCCCTGTACTCGGACACGATCCGGCGTTCGGTCTCCGCGCTCATCCCGGCCTTGCGTTCGCGGCCGAGCCCGCGGCGGCGTTCATCCGTCAGGGTGTCACGCAGCGTGTCCATCCAGGGCCGGAGGCGCAGCCCGGCGGCTCTGGCAGCGTCATTGCTGCGGGCCGCGAAGCCATCGTGGCCGGCCGGCAGCCACAGCGGCAGCGAGTCCGGGCCGGCCCAATAGTTCGCGCCGTGGGACGCCAGCCAGTCCTCGGGAGCGACAACCACCTCGGAGTCGGCGTCGGCGAGCTGACGCGATTCCTCAAGGTAGGCGGCAAACGGGACCGGTTCGCCGACGGCGTTCAGGGCGCCGACGGTTCCCTTTTCGGCGGCGGTGAGGATCCAGGCCGCGAGGTCGCGGACGTCGATGATCTGGGTGGCGTCGGCGGGGATGTCCGGGACCAGGACCGGATCGTCGTCCCGGGCAAAACGGGCAGGCCAGTACCCGTAACGGTCAGAGCCGTCCCCGGGTCCGCCGATCAGGCCGGCGCGGCACAGGTGTGCCTTGGCCCCGGCCAGCTCCCAGGTCCAGGACTCAATCGCGGACTTGGCCTCGCCGTAGTTCTCCATGCTCAGTTCCGTGCCCGGAGCCAGCGGCGGGAGCACCTGGGCGTCTTCGGAGGCACCGGCCACGGAATGATCGGCGTAGACCGAGCAGCTGGAGACGAAGGTCCAATGCCGGGTCGAGCCGGCCAGCGCCTCAAGGGCCTCACGCGCCTGCACGGGGTCCCGGGAGACATCGATCACGGCATCCCATCCGTCCGGGTCTGAACGGCCCGCCACCGGCGCGTAGGCGGCCTTCCCCTCCGAGCGGTCCGCCCGAACCCACGTGGCTCCGTCAGGCGGTGAAGAAATAGTCCCACGGGCCAGGCAGGTCACATCATGCCCGGAAGTCAGGGCCTGTCGGGCTATTTCGGCTGAGAGGAAGGCGGTGCCGCCAAGGACCAGGATGCGCATGGGGCAACGCTACGGCGCTAATGTTGAAGGAGACCAGAGTGTTATGCGACCGGCGAACGCCGGCCGCTACCCGGACGCCCAGCCCTGCTGCCGGCCGGCTGGGACGAAGCAACAAGGAGTTTTCCCCCACCGATGATCAGCCTGACCACCATCGAACCAATCACCGCCCAACAAATCGCCGCCGTCAATCTGCCGGGCGCCCTGATAGCCCTGGGGATCGGCGTCGCCGTGTGGCTGGTGGCGTCCTTCGTGATCGCCGGAATCACCAAGCGTGTCGCCGAGGGCAGCACATTCTTCAAGAAGCGGCATTTCCGCTGGGTGTCTCCCGCTCTGCGGGCACTGGACCACGAGCGCCGGGTCCAGCGGGCCCACACCATTGGCGCACTGCTCAACAGCGTTGTCGGCGTCCTGGTGGCCGTCCTCACCATCGTGTACGTGCTCAAATACCTGAACGTGGACATTGCACCGCTGCTGACCAGCGTCGGTATCCTCGGTATCGCCATCGGCTTCGGCGCCCAGCAACTGATCCGCGACTTCCTGGCCGGCATCTTCATCACGCTCGAGGACCAGTACGGGATCGGCGATGTCATCGAAACCTCCGAGGTGGTGGGCATTGTCGAGGCCATGAACCTGCGGATCACGCGCGTCCGGGCCGACGACGGCACCATCTGGTACCTGCGCAACGGCGAAATCCTGCGCGTGGGCAACCGTTCCCAGGGCCATTACATCGCGCCGTCTTCCCCGCCGGCCGAAGAGGCCGATTCCGCGCCGCAGCAGCAGGCCGGAGAATAGAGCCATGACGATTCCCAGCGCCGGCGAACCAAGCCAGCCCAGGCAGCTGCTGCAGAACGATCCGTTCAGCCAGCCCGGCTACACCGACAACTTCTATGACGCCGTGGGCGGCCACGAGACCTTCGTGAAGCTCATCGACGTCTTCTACGACGGCGTCGCGACCGATCCGCTGCTGCGGGCCATGTACCCGGAAGAGGACCTCGGCCCGGCCAAGCGGCGCTTCCTGATGTTCCTGGAACAGTACTGGGGCGGGCCCAGCACGTATGGCGAGGAGCGCGGGCACCCGCGGCTGCGGATGCGCCACATGCCGTTCCGCGTGACGCCGGAGGCCAAGGAACGCTGGCTGTTCCACATGCGCGCCGCCGTGGACTCCCTGGAGCTTCCGCCCTTGTATGAGGGCACGCTCTGGGACTACATGGACCGGGCAGCCCTGTCCATGGTGAACAGCCCCTCGGAGGCCTGAGCGCGGACGCTGCCTACAGCCCGGTGCCGGTCCGGACCAGCACGTGTCCGCGGGTGCCGCTGAGGCGGAACCAGCGCCCGGCGCGGAAGAGCTTTTGTTCGCCCTCGGCCAGGAAGCCCAGGGTCAGCGCGGCGAAAGCGGCACCCGCCGGCAGGCCGCCGGCGTCGGGCAGTTCCCGGCCCCAGACGCTCGCGCGGGCGTTGTTGACGATCAGTGCACCCGGCTTGTCCGGGATGATCGCGGCGATTTCCCTGATGCCGGCCTCGGCAGCGTCCCTCAGGACGGGGTCCTGGAGGGTGCCAAGCAGTTCCCAGCCGGTCCGCGGCGCCCCGATCCCGGCCCACGACTCGCTGACGGTCACCGGCGGAACGGGGAGCTCGACGTCGTGCTCCCCCGCCCGGGCCAGACGGTCCAGCACGGCGGACAGCGGCACCGTCACGTCAGTGTCCGCCGGCTGTGCCAGCGCCATGGTCCGCAGTCCCAGGATGGTGGGGGTGGATTCGCCGAGGAGCCGGGGCCGCAGGACGCAGACGTAGGCGGCCAGGACCGGGCCCGCGGCCTGGAGCCGGATGGCGCCGTCGTCTATGGATCTGGCGCGCGTGGCGAAGGTGCGCAGGTCGGCGAGGTCGCGGGGATCGGTGAACTGCAGGGGCTGGGTTAGGACATCAGACACACTACCGACTCTACCGGCTGCGCTTCTTTGGAGCGGCGCGCGCTGCCGTCTAGAGTCAGACCATGACTGAAGCCGAAGCCGGACTGCTGGGGCTCCCGACCCAGGACCCCACCTCCTCGCTCATCCAACTGCTCAACCTCGGCGAGCTCGAGGGCGCGCGGACGGACGAGGACATCTTCATGGGGCCCTCCCAGCAACAGCCCAGGCACCGCGTCTTCGGCGGCCAGGTGCTGGCGCAGTCCCTGATCGCCGGCAGCCGCACCGTCGATCCGGACCGCAGTGTGCACTCCATGCACGGCTACTTCCTGCGGCCCGGTGACGCCAACAAGCCGATCACCTTCGGGGTGCAGCGGTTGCGTGATGGCCGGTCCTTCTCGGCCCGCCGGGTCCACGCCTATCAGGAGGGCATGCCCATCCTGTCGATGATTGCGTCCTTCCAGGCCGAGGACGAGGGGATCGAGCACCAGTCCGAAATGCCCACCGGGATCCCGGACCCGGAATCTCTGCCCAGCACTGCCGACCTGCTGGGCAAGTTCGATCACCCCGTGGCGCGGCACTGGGCGTTTGAACGGCCCTTCGATATCCGCCACGTCGACCCGGCGCTGTACGTCTCGGCGAAGGGGCCCAAGGAGGCGCGCAACGCCGTCTGGATGAAGACGTTCGGGCCGATGCCCGACGACGCCGGCGTGCACCGGGCCGCCCTGGCCTACGCGAGCGATTACACCCTGCTCGAATCCATCCTCCGCAAGCACGGGATGAGCTGGATTACACCCGGGATGTCCGTGGCCAGCCTGGACCACGCCATGTGGTGGCACCGGCCGGTCCGGGTGGACGAATGGCTCCTGTACGTCCAGGAGTCCCCCAGTGCCCAGGGCGCGCGGGGACTGGCGACCGGCAAGATCTTCAGCCGGGACGGCCTGCACGTGGCCACGGTGGCGCAGGAAGGCATGGTCCGCGTCCCGGACGATCTGAAGAACACGGTGAACGGCGCCGTCCAGGCCGCCGTCTAGTAGTACATCTAGTCCGCCGTCAGTCCAGAGTGCTGCAGCACCAGATGCGCAGGGCCGAGCGCAGCTAGGACTCCCGCCCCTGCCGGACGCCGCGCCAGTCGCCCTGCCCGGCACAAAGTCCCGCGGCACGCAAAAAGCCGGCTCCCCCCGGGGAACCGGCTTTTTGTGTGCCAGCGGCGCTGTAAGCCTGGCGGGCTTAGTCGCGGGTGAGGCGGCGGTGCGTGACGCGGTGCGGCTTGGCCGCGTCCGGGCCCAGGCGCTCCACCTTGTTCTCCTCGTAGGACTCGAAGTTGCCCTCGAACCAGTACCACTTGGACGGGTTCTCCTCGTCGCCTTCGTAGGCGAGGATGTGGGTGGCCACCCGGTCCAGGAACCAGCGGTCGTGCGAGACGACGACGGCGCAGCCCGGGAATTCCAGCAGTGCGTTCTCGAGGCTACTGAGGGTTTCGACGTCGAGGTCGTTAGTCGGTTCGTCGAGGAGCAGCAGGTTGCCGCCCTGCTTGAGGGTCAGGGCAAGGTTGAGGCGGTTGCGCTCACCGCCGGAGAGCACCCCGGCCTTCTTCTGCTGGTCCGGGCCCTTGAAGCCGAAGGCGGCCACATAGGCGCGGGACGGCATTTCGACGTGGCCGACCTGGATGTAATCCAGCCCGTCGGACACGACTTCCCACAGCGTCTTGTTCGGGTCGATGCCGCCGCGGCTCTGGTCGGCGTAGGAGATCTTGACGGAATCGCCGATCTTCAGTTCGCCGCCGTCCAGCGGTTCCAGGCCCACGATGGTCTTGAACAGCGTGGACTTGCCGACGCCGTTGGGGCCGATGACGCCGACGATGCCGTTGCGGGGCAGGCTGAAGGACAGCCCGTCGATCAGCGTACGGTCATCGAAGCCCTTCTGGAGCTCCTTGGCTTCCAGCACGAGTCCGCCGAGGCGCGGTCCCGGCGGGATCTGGATCTCTTCGAAGTCGAGCTTGCGGGTGCGGTCCGCCTCGGCGGCCATTTCCTCGTAGCGGGCCAGACGGGCCTTGGACTTGGTCTGGCGTCCCTTGGCGTTGGAGCGGACCCACTCGAGTTCTTCGGTGAGGCGCTTGGCCTGCTTGGCATCCTTCTTGCCCTGGACTTCCAGGCGGGCGCGCTTCTTCTCCAGGTACGTGGAGTAGTTGCCCTCGTACGGGTAGAGGTGCCCGCGGTCAACTTCGGCGATCCACTCGGCCACGTGGTCCAGGAAGTAGCGGTCGTGGGTGACGGCCAGGACGGCGCCGGCGTAGCTGGAGAGGTGCTGTTCGAGCCACAGCACACTCTCGGCGTCGAGGTGGTTGGTGGGCTCGTCGAGCAGCAGCAGGTCCGGCTTCTGCAGCAGGAGCTTGCACAGGGCGACGCGGCGGCGCTCACCACCGGAGAGGAGCGTGACGTCGGCATCGGCCGGCGGGCAGCGCAGGGCGTCCATGGCCTGTTCCAGCTGGGAATCGATGTCCCAGGCATCGGCCGCGTCGATCGCTTCCTGCAGCTGTCCCATTTCCTCGAGGAGGGCATCGTAGTCAGCGTCGGGGCTGGCCATTTCCTCGGAGATCTCGTTGAAGCGCTGGATCTTGCCGTAGATTTCGCCGACGCCTTCCTGGACGTTGCCCAGGACGGTCTTGTCTTCGTTCAGCGGCGGCTCCTGCAGCAGGATGCCTACCGTGTAGCCGGGGCTGAGCCGGGCCTCACCGTTGGAGGGAGTGTCCAAGCCTGCCATGATCTTGAGAATGGTGGACTTACCGGCACCATTCGGGCCGACAACGCCAATCTTGGCCCCCGGGAAGAAGGACATGCTCACGTCATCGAGGATGAGTTTTTCGCCGACAGCCTTACGGGCCTTGGTCATTGTGTAGATAAATTCCGCCATGCCTACAAATCTAGTGGTTCGGCCGGGATAACTCACATTCCGTCGGCGCCCGACGCGGCTGTTGACGGGCCTGCTGCCGGAGCCCTTGCCGCCGCCCTGGCCCTGCGGGCCGCCCCTGCCCTTGCCTCAGGGTCCCGGGCTGCCCCCGCGGCACTGCCCGGCCGGAACTGTTCGGCTCAGTTTCCGGACGCCCACGAGGCAGCCACGGAGGCCGGCCCGGCAGCACGCTGAGTCCGGTAGCCTCCGGCCCGGGAATCAGGCCGCGGCCCCTTTCAGTTCGCCGGTCTCCTGGTCCACCTCCTCATCCTCCTCACCGCTCGCGTCATCGATGTACGTCGCCTCCTGCTCGGCACCGTCCCCGGCGCTGTCCCCTTGTTCTCCGGCGCCTGCGTGTTGGCCGCCGTCACTGCTGCCGGCGGCGCCCGGGGCGCCGGGCACGGCGGCCGTCTGGCTTCCGGCGGCGGCGGAGCGGGTGAAGTTGGCAGAGCCCCACATGAGGTCGTGGCCGACTGACTCCGCATTAATTTCGGCGTCGTGGTAGACCCTGCCGTCCTTCTCCCAGCTGCGCATCTTCAGCCTGCCCACCACAATGACCCGCTGTCCCTTCTTGATGCTGCAGCCGATGTTGCCCGCCAGCTGGCGGTAGCCCTGGACGGTGAACCAGTTGGTGTTGCCATCCACCCAGGTGCTGGATCCGCGGTCGTAGCGTCGCTCCGTGGCGCCGAGCCGGAAGTTCGCCGTGGCCACGCCGCCGGGGGTGGTCGCACTTCTGATCTCCGAGGCGACGAAGCCACGGACCGTAATGTTGTCACTCATTCTCATGTCCTGTCTCGAATTGTCGTGCCCAGCCGGGCAGTTCCAGCATCCCGCCGGGGCCCGCGGGCAGGCAGGGGCGAACTGTGCCATGTGGAAAACCCACGTCCGGCGGCAGCGCCGGGGCCTTTGTTGGGGAGTGGTCCTGGCTGCAGGACAGGCCACCGGCCACATTGACCCCCACCGGCCGTCCGGCACTGTAAACTTTTTGAGGCGTCCCCGGCAGCAGCCGGTGGGCACCAGCGTGCCCCAGTAGCTCAGGGGATAGAGCAGCGGCCTTCTAATCCGCCGGTCGGGGGTTCGATTCCCTCCTGGGGCACAAGAGCAGCGGCTCTGACCTGCACATGTAAGGTCAGAGCCGCTTTTGTTTTACTGGCGCGGCGCGAATCCGCCGCTTACCACCGGACTCAGGTTCCGCATGTCGATATCCGGTGCATCGTCGGCCAGCAACTGAAAGCGCGACATCGTCATCGCGCCGTACAGGGGTGACATACGGGGCCGGAGCGCCACTCGCAAACCGTCACCATCCGAGATGCCCGCACCCGCACATCGGCCGGACGAACACAGAAGGCCCCCGCGGGCTCATCCGCGAGGGCCGTCCTGAAGTTGCTGACTGCTACACGCCAGGCGGCACAGCCGTTGTCGCTCGCCGCGGTCGGCGCCGGGCCGTGATGTACACGGCGATCAGCCACACCCCAATGGGAACAAGCACGATGCCAGTAACGAGCCGCAGCGGGTCGACCGGCATCCATGTGAGGAAGATCGCCGCCCAGATGAGCATGAAGATTCCTGCGACCAGCCCAGGGATGGACGGATTCTTACTCTTACGGATTCCTTCCGATATGTTGCCGATAGTTTCCACCGTACGAGTCTGCACCAACCGCGGCGTCGACGTCGACGCCGTCGCCGAACGCTGGAACCGTTCACACCTCCTGCTGTCCTGCCCTGACGGCGGCCGCGAGCCGCTTCCATTCCAACCAGAACGTCAGATCCACTTGTTGTGTTTGAACGTCAGGTACAGGATCCCGCCCATGCCGATCATGAGCGCCAGTGCCATCGGGTAACCGAAAATCCAGTTGAGTTCGGGCATGTCGTGGAAGTTCATGCCGTAGATCGACGCGATCAGTGTCGGTGCGAACAGGATGGCCGCCCACGACGAGATCCGTTTGACCTGCTCGTTCTGGGCGAAGCTGGACTCCGTCAGGAGGCGCATTTCGTCGTTCTGCCGCTGGGCCACGAGGGCCGCGTTGACGGCCAGCGCGTTTTGCAGGAGTGCCCGGAAGGCAGCCACCCGCTCCCCCAGCCTGATGGCGTGGTCCAGTACGTCGCGGAAATGGTCCTGCAGTTCGGGGTCCGGCACCCCGTCCGGTCCGCTGCCCATGAGGGTCTGCAGGATTCCGGCCAGGGGGGCCGTCGCCCGCTGGAACGTAATGACCTGGCGGGAGAGCTCATAGATCCGTCGCGATACCCCGGGATCGGCGGCGAACAAGTCATCTTCGATCTCATCGATGTCGTTTTCCAGCCCCGCGGCAACCGGCTCGTACTCGTCCACCACCTGGTCCAGAATCGCGTACAGCACCGCGTCCGGTCCCAGCGCCAGGAATTCCGGCTCGGACTCCATGCGCCGGCGTACGCGGGCGAGGTCGGGCGACTCGGCCCGGCGGACAGTCACCACGAAATCCGGGCCGGCGAACACGTGGATCTCGCCGAACTCGACCTTCTCCACGTCGTCCAGGTATCGGGCGGGCCGCAGCACCAGGAACAACGTCTCGCCGTAGTGTTCCAGCTTTGCGCGTTGGTGGCCGGCGAGCGCGTCCTCGACGGCAAGGTGGCTCAGGTCGAATTCCTCTGCCACCGAACGCAACTCATCGGGGTCCGGTCGGTAGAGCCCGATCCAAGCCATGCCCTGGCGCTGCCGCAGGAGGAAATACGTCTCCTCGAGGTCTTCCGGGTCCGCGGTCCGGCGACCGTCCACGTAAACGGCGTTGTCAATAATGGTCACGGCCGCGCCTCCTCTTCAAGGCTTTCCCTTGGCTGTGACGTTATACCGTGCCCGGGCCGGTGCCAACAGCGCTCCCCGGGGCTGCGCACGCAATGTCACCGGTATGCGCGGTTGGCCCGGACCCCGCCCAGCTGCCCGGACACCCCGGCAGCCATCAGCAGGCTTAGTATTGAGTTGACAGGCAGGCCGTCAGGGAAAGCCTGTGCGCCCTGTCCGCAATCGAAAGGCACGGCCGCCATGACCGAGACACCTCGCAGATTCGACCCCGACACTCCCGACGATGCCCCAACCGCACAGTACACGGGGACCGCTGACGCCGCGTCCGGGCCAGGGACCTCCGAAGTTGGCACCTCCCGTGCAGAGGTTCCCGCAGCACCGGCCCCGGAAACTCGCCAGCCACCCGCAGCCCCGGCCCCGGAGACGCGCCAGGCCACCCGAGCGGGAATGGTCTGGGCAGCGGTTGCCAGCGCGCTGGTGGTGCTGATCGTGCTCATCGCCTTCATCCTGCAGAACCAGGAATATGTGCAGGTGAAGTTCTTTGGCCTCGAAGGCTCCGTCCCGCTCGGCATTGCCTTGTTCATCGCGGCAGTCGGCGGCGGCGTGCTTGTCGCGATCGCCGGAGCCGCCCGCATCATTCAGCTGAGGCTCGCCGCACATCGTGTCCGGCGACAGGCCAGCCCGGGGACGCGCACGCGCTAAACGGCAGGCGCTACCCTCTTTCCATGAGCACAGCAGAATCCGGGGGCCAGGCAGCCATCACCACCGCGGCCGCGGACTGGCCCGACGTCGAACGCCTCTTTGGCGTCCGCGGCGAACCGTCACGCTGCTGGTGCCAGTTCTTCGCGGTGACCGGCAGCGAGTGGTCCGCGACCACCCCGGACCAGCGTAAGGCCCAGTTGCGGGACAAGTTCGACGGCGGCCGGCCGGCTCCCGGCGTGCTGGCCTTCCGCGAAGGGGCGCCCGTGGGGTGGTGTGCCGTGGAGCCGCGTGAGTGCTATCCGAGGATCCTGCGCTCGAAGGTGCTGGCCGCCGCAAAAACGGCGCCGGACGCCGCGGCGTCTGAAACCCCGGCAGCTGACCATCCGTGGTCGGTCAGTTGTTTCGTCGTGGCCCCCGGCCATCGCCGAACCGGCGTGGCCGGCGCCCTTCTGGCAGCCGCCGTCGAACACGCCTTCGCCCACGGCGCCACGGTGGTGGAGGGCTACCCGGTGGACCCCGCGCAGCGGCCCAAGGCGGGCCCGGCTGACCTTTATCACGGGACGTTGGAGCTCTTCGTGGCCGCCGGCTTCACGGTGGTCAGCGACGCGGTGCCGGGACGCGCCGTCGTCCGCCTCACGGCACCGCCCTCGGTCGCTGAAGCCGAGTCCTAAGCCACGACCTAGGGCAGTGTCAGGATCACGGGCCCGTCAGCCGTGATGGCCACGGTGTGCTCGCTGTGCGCGGCGCGGCGGCCGTTCGCCGAGCGGAGGGTCCACTCGTCCTCGTCATGGTAGTAGTCGTCCTTGCGCCCCAGAATCAGCATCGGCTCGATGGCGATGACCAGGCCCTCGGTGAGTTTGATGCCCCGGCCGGGACGCCCGTCGTTGGGCACGGGCGGCTCGGCGTGCATGGTCCGGCCGATCCCGTGGCCGCCGTGATCGGCGAGCAGCCCATAGCCTGCCCGGCGCGCCGCTCCACCGATCGCGTAGGCGAGGTCTCCCATCTTGTTCCCGATCCTTGCTGCCTCGATCCCCCGCGCCAGGGCAGCGTCCGTGGCGTCGATGAGGGCCTGGTCCACCGGGTCGACCGTCCCCACGATGAAGCTGATGGCCGCATCGCCGCACCAGCCCGCCAGGAACGCGCCGCAGTCCACGCTCAGGAGGTCCCCGTCCTGCAGCCGGTACCCGTTAGGGATGCCGTGCACGACGGCGTCGTTGACGGACGTGCAAATGACCCCGGGAAACGGGACGGACGCCCAGCGCGGCCGGTAGTTCAGGAACGCCGGCGTGGCACCGGCGTCGGCGATTGACGCCGCGGCGACCTCGTCGAGCTCCTTGAGCGAGACGCCGACGACGGCGGCCTCCCGGACCCGCGCGAGCGTATTGGCCACCACCCGGCCCGCCTCCCGCATCAGTGCAATCTCTTCGGGACTCTTGATCATGGACATGGTTTTCCTTCCGACGCGGAGCCGCGGCTTGCTGGCATCAACTCTAGAGCCCGCCGCAGGATGTCTACAGTGGCCTCATGGCCACCACTGAAGTCACCACGGAACTGATTGACGCGATCCGCCGCCAACTGCAGGCTGCGGCTGACCCAAGCCGCGCCGCGGGGGCGCAGGCCTACATGAAATCGCAGATGCCGTCCCTGGGCGTGCGGGTGCCCGAGGTCCGCAGGATCGTCAAAACCGTGGCCGCGGCGCACCCTCCGGGCGGCCTGGCGGAACTGCAGTCAACCGTGCTCGCGCTGTGGCGGAACGCCGTCTGCCGTGAGGAGCGCTACGCCGCGATCGACCTCACCGGGCTCAAGCTCGCCGCCGGGGAGCTCAGCATGCTCGCCGTCTACGAGGAAATCATCCGCACCGGGGCCTGGTGGGACCTTGTGGACGGGGTGGCGCACCGGCTGGGCGCGCTCTTGCTGGCCCACCGGGCAGAGCTGACGCCGGTACTGGGGCGCTGGAGCAGGGACCAGGACTTCTGGGTCCGGCGGGCCGCCATCACCGCTCAATTGGGGGCCAAATCAGCCACTGACACGGCCCTCCTGGCCGCCGTGATCGAGGCCAACCTCAAGGATCCTGAGTTCTTCATCAGGAAGGCGATTGGGTGGGCCCTGCGCCAGTACGCCAGGACGGATCCGGACTGGGTGCGGGCGTTCGTGCAGCAGCACTGGGTGGACCTCAGCCCGTTGTCGCGCACGGAAGCGCTCAGGAACCTGCCCGCCTAGCCAGAATCAGCGCTAGATGATGGGCCGCGTCGTGACCGGCTCGTCCGACTTGCTGAAGAGCTGCTTGGTCTTCGGGTCCAGGAAGATCAGGTACAGGGCAAACAGCAGGGCGATGATGGCCGCGGCGTTGCGGGCCAGAGCCAGCGCCAGGCCAAGGTCCGCGGTCTGCAGGTACGGGAAGACATCGAGCTGGTCCGAGATCGCGTACACCATGAAGAAGGACACGATGAAGTACAGCGCCTTGACCTGCCAGTCGTCGCGGATGCCCGTGACGGCAAAGAGCGGGATGAGCCAGACGATGTACCAGGACTGGATCATCGGGGACAGCAGCACGACGGCGGCGAACGCCAGGGTGAGGCGGCGCATCAGGCGGTCGTAGTCACCGCGGAAGATCTGCCAGGCGACGATCCCGACGGCGAGCAGCTTGCCGGCGTCGAAAGCCCATTTGGCCAGCCCCCAGCCGTCGAGGCCGAACGCGTTGGAGATGGAGGCTACCATCAGGCCCACCAGGCCGACGGGCGCGTACCAGATCCAGATGCTGCCCGGGGCGGACAGCCCGTTGATCCAGCCAAAGCCGAAGCCATTGACCCGGCTCATGGCGTACAACAGGGCCAGGCTGAGCCCTGCCGTAAGCGCCCAGAAGAGGACCTTGCGCGGCCAGCTGGCGCCCTTGCCCGCCCAGAGCAGGCCGATGAAGGGCAGGAAGACCACCGTGATCGGCTTGACCGAGATGGACAGCGTGACCAGCACGATGCCGAGGATGACCCGACGCGTGGCGCAGTAATAGAGACCGGCCAGGGCAAGGCCGATCATGAGGGAGTCGTTGTGGACGCTGGCGATGAAGTTGGTGAGGAACAGCGGATTCGCTGCCGTCAGCCACAGGGCCCGGTTGGGGTTCACGCCGTGCAGTTCGGCCAGTTTTGGCACGTAGATCACGCACAGGACCACGCCCACCAGCGCGGCCATCCGGAACAGCATGATGCTGCCCTCGGGGTGGACGTTGGTGGCCCAGACGACGAACTGTTCGATCCACAGGAACAGCTGCCCGTAGGGGACCGGGGCTTCGGTCCACATCCGGTCGGCGCCGAGCTGGAAGTAGTTGGACAGCGCCGAGATGCCGTTTTCGTAGGGGTTGAAGCCCTCCACCATGAGCCGGCCCTGGCCGATGTACGCGTAGACGTCACGGCTGAACAGCGGCACTGAGAACATCAGGGGCAGGCCCCAGGCCACCGTCGCCTGGAGCGTGGCCTTCCGGGCGCCATCTCCCCAGACCCGGACGCGCTGGCCGAGCCGCAGCCAGGCGCGGACCAGCAGCATGCCGCCAAAGGCCAGCAGGACAATGGACAGGGCGACACCAAACGCCTCGGTGCGCATCCAGATGAACAGCGGAACGCGGCGGAGCTCTGACGCGGGGGCGAGCCAGCCGACCCCGATCGAGCCGATCGTCATGAACAGCGATCCCAGGAACCCGGCAAGGATCGGGGACCGCGGGTTGTCGACGTCGCCAGCAGAATCGTCCCGTGCCGGGCGCGGCACAAGCGAGCCCAGCCCACGCCGGGCGAACCCAGGCTGGCCGGATTCCGAGGGGCGGGACGGGGACGTGAGGGACGTACCGACTGCCGTTTCCCCCGCCGCTGGCACAGGCGCCGTCATGTCAGGATCGTCCAATCTGTTGTGGGCCATGTTTCCGCCCACAGCCAGCCGCATTGTCCGGCCCGGGGCGCCGCGTTCACGAAATGAGTTGACGAATTAATTCGACGGCCGCGTATCCGAAATCCTAGCACCGGACGGCTCTGCGGCGTCGGAACGGTAGGCTGGGCGGGTGCCTATTACTAACGAACGCATCGTCTGGATCGACTGCGAAATGACCGGCCTGGACACCAAGAATGACGCCCTCATCGAGGTGGCCGCCCTGGTGACCGATTCGGAGCTCAACATTCTCGGTGACGGCGTCGACGTCGTCATCAAGCCCGACGACGCCGCGCTGGCCCAGATGAACGACTTTGTCCGCGACATGCACACCCGGTCCGGCCTCCTGGCGGAGTTGCCGCACGGCAAGACCATGGCTGAGGCACAGGCCGCCGTTCTCGAGTACATCAAAAAGTGGGTGCCGGACCCGAAGAAAGCTCCGCTCGGCGGCAACTCCGTGGGCACCGACCGCGTGTTCCTCGTACGCGACATGCCCGACGTTGTGGAGCACCTGCATTACCGGGTCATCGACGTAAGCACCATCAAGGAGCTCTCCCGCCGGTGGTTTGCCCGGGCCTACTTCCAGTCCCCCGCCAAAATGGGCGGGCACCGTGCCCTCGGCGACATCAAGGACTCGATCGACGAACTCCGGTACTACCGCGAGGCCGTCTTCGTCCCCGCACCGGGCCCGGACAGCGCCACGGCGCAGCGGATCGCCAAGCGCGTCATGGGCGGCGACGAAGCCGATCCTTCGAAAAACGAGCCTGCCGGAAAGTAATCTGCACCACTTTTTGACGAAATTTTGGTGAAAACCGCAAAAGTGGCAAAAGCACCCCCGAACAACAGGTAAGCTATTTGTCGTTGCCTTTCCAGCCAGCCGGTTCGCCGGAGGGCCTGATACGGCACATGGTGGGCGTAGCTCAGTTGGCAGAGCGCCTGGTTGTGGTCCAGGAGGTCGCGGGTTCAACCCCCGTCGCTCACCCTCATGAAGGACGGCAGTGATTGTCCGACCTTTTCCAAAGGCCGCACCGGATATCCGGTGCGGCCTTTGTTGTCTGTACGGTGTTTTCTGGTTTTTTGTTTTTTTGTCCGTGCAGTCGTCCCGGGATCTGTCGTTGGAAGGAAACGCAGTGAAGCGCAAGCTCTTTGAAGAAGACCACGAGATGTTCCGTGAGATGGCCGCCGAGTTCAACGTCCGCGCGGTTGCCCCTCACTACGCCAAGTGGGACGAGGACCACATGATGTCCCGGGACCTGTGGTCCACGGCCGGCGAACAGGGCCTGCTGGGCCTCGCCGTGCCGGAAGATTTCGGCGGCATGGGGATGTCCGATTACCGCTTCCGCGCAGTGCTCGACGAAGAATTCGCCAAGAGCAACCACCTCGCCGTGGGCCTGGCGTTCCACCTGCACGACGACATGGTCCTCCCCCACCTGCTGGCTTACGGCTCCGATGACCTGAAGTCCCGCTGGCTGCCGGGCATGGTCTCCGGCGAGAAGGTCACCTCGATCGCCTGGACCGAACCGGGTGCCGGCTCGGACCTGCGCGGCATCCGCACCAAAGCCGTGCGCGACGGCGACGACTGGCTGATCAGCGGCCAGAAAACGTTCATCGGCAACGGCATCTCCGGCGACGCGTCGCTGGTCCTGGCCCGCACCGACGGCGGCACCGGACGCGGGAACCACGACTCGTTCTCGCTGTTCATGGTCGAGAAGGGCGAGGGCTACAACACCGGCAAGCAGCTGGACAAGATGGGCCTGAAAGCCTCCGACACCGCCGAACTGTTCTTCGACAATGTCCGCGTCCCGCATGCCGATCTCGTGGGCGAGGAAGGCAAGGGCCTGCAGTACGCCGCCGAGCAGCTCCCCCAGGGCCGCCTGGCGATCGCCGTGGCGAGCTCCGCCGTCGTGCGCGCCATGTACGAGGAGACCGTCCGCTACACGAAGGACCGCAACGCGTTCGGCGAGCGGATCATCGATTTCCAGAACAGCCGCTTCCAGCTGGCCGACATCCTCACCGAGGTCGAGGTCACCGAAGCGTACGTGGACCAGGCCATCCTGGCCTTCAACGCCGGGGAGCTCGACGCCGCCGGCGCTGCCCGCGCCAAGCTGTGGGCTTCCGAGCGCGCCAAGTCCGTCACGGACCGCTGCCTGCAGCTGCACGGCGGCTACGGCTACATCCTCGAGTACCCGGTGGCACAGGCCTTCCTGGCCGCCCGGCTGCTGACGATTTTCGGCGGCACCAACGAAATCATGCGCGACGTCGTCGGCCGCACCATCGCCGGCTGAGCTGCCGCGACTCCAACAGCCTGAGGAAATTTCCTGACATGACCGTCCTGCCCATCACGATCTGGGGCGAGCCCGTATTGCACCGCCGGGCCGCGGAAGTCGAAGTATTCGACGACGAGCTCCGCACCCTGATCGCCGACATGTTCGAGACCAATGACGCCGCCAACGGCGTCGGGCTCGCCGCACCCCAGGTGGGGGTCGGCAAGCGGCTCTTCGTGTACAAGTACGAAAACGACGACGGCGCCCCGCCCACCGGCGTGGTCGTCAACCCCGTCCTGACCCTGTCCAAGGTCTCCGGCGCTTTGCCGGACCCCGACGAGGAAGAGGAGGGCTGCCTGTCCTTCCCGGGCGGCCAGTACCCGCTCAAGCGGGCCGAATGGGCGAGGGTCCAGGGCTTCGACGGCGACGGAAATCCGGTGGAATTCGAGGCGACCGGCTGGTTCGCCCGGGTCATCCAGCACGAGTACGACCACCTCGACGGCAAGCTCTACGTCAACCGGCTGATCGACCGCTATTCGCGCAAGGCCATGAAGCAGGCCAAGCGCAGCGGCTGGGGTGTTCCCGGCCTGACCTGGATGCCGGGCGTGGATCCGGACCCGTTCGGCCACTGACTTCGTGGCCTGAAAATTTCCTAATTCAGAATATTTCCCAGCCCAGAAATTTCACCGGTTCAAAAATTTCCCGGCTCAGAAATTTCACTAGCGCAGCAGTGACGCGGCCGGCTAGCTCCCCGCAGTGCGGTCGACGGCGGCCAGGATGGCGGCGGCGAGCTCGGCCGGCTTGGTGAACTGCGGCCAGTGGCCGGTGGGCAGGTCCACGTAGTCGACGTCGCGGACCCGCGCGAGCTCCGCCACGAACGGGTGGCCCCCGGCGATCATTTCCGTGAGCATCGAGGACGGGAATTCGCAGGCGATGACGGTGGCCGGGACCTCGAACCGGCGTTCATCCTTGAGCTGCTGCCGGTCCTGGGCCACGCCTCGGGGCTGCGGGATGGCGCGGGCGCGGAACATCGCGCGCAGCTCGTCGGTCAGGTCGGTGAGGTCCGCGTCCTCGAAGAGCTCCCACGGCGGCAGCGGCACGTCATCGCCGTCGGCCGGGAGTTCATCGTTGATGACCCCGCCCTCGCCCAGCGGGCCGCTGTCCACGTAGATTGCGCGGGCCACCCGGTCCGGGCGGGCATCGACGGCGCCGTGGATGATGGCGCCGCCGCCGGAGTGGCCCACCAGGACCACCGGCGCGTCGAAGGAGTCGATCTTCGCCACGACGGCGTCGATGTGCGTGCGCAGGCCGATGCCTGCGCGGGGCGCATCGACCGACTCCAGGCCGGGCAGGGTCAGCGAGTAGACCTTGTGCCCGGCCGCGGTGAGCGGCGGGGTGACGTCCTCCCACGATGAGGCGTCCAACCAGAATCCGGGTACGAGGATAATGTCCATGCCGGTACCCTACCGGTCGAGTGCCAGGTCCACCACTTGATAGGGGTCTTCACCTGGGACGATGTTGTGCATGGTGATGCGTGCGGTCTCGCCCGGGTGGATGTGGATCTGCCAGCCCCAATCCGGGCCGCTGGGCGCCGCGTAGGAGCCGTTGAGCCGGAGGAATCCGTCCCCGTCCACGGTCCCGGAGAACTGCATCAGTGCCTTGCCGGTGTGCCAGGAGTCCACCCACACGGCGGTGGCCGGGTCCTCGTCGGACGCACCACCGGCCAGGAGCAGCAGACCCTCCTGGGGGCTCGCGCCGTCTGACCAGGTGTAGGCGACGCTCACGAAGTGCGCCGCGGTCACCTCGACGGTGGCCGTGGCCGCCGAATCCTTGTAGTCGTCCGTGGGCATGATCCGGAGGCGGTTTTTTCCCTGCCAGCTGCCCAGCAGCGGCGTCACGTATTTCACAATGTCCATGCTGCAGTCTACAAAGCAGGCTCAATTGCGCCTCCCTTCTCCGCGGGCGAGCCCGCAAGCCGGCAGGCCTCCCCGGCGGGGTCCACGTGCCTCTCAGCCGTCGGCCGGTTTTCCCAGGCTCGCCGCGAAGTCCGGGACGTAGTGGAACAGTTCCCGCGGCGGGCGTGTGTAGTTGACGGCCTTAGGCCGCTCCGGCAAAGTCACCGGCTCTGTCCGCACTTCGGTGTATTCGATGCTGGAGAGCAGGTGGGCGATAACGTTGATCCTTGCCCGGCGCTTGTCTTCTGCTTCCACCACGTACCACGGTGATTCCGCGGTGTCCGTCTGCACGAACATGTCGTCCTTGGCCCGCGAGTAGTCTTCCCACCGCAAGATTGCCTCGCGGTCCATCGGCGAGAGCTTCCATTGCCGCAAGGGATCGTCCAGACGGGACTTGAACCTCCGCTCCTGTTCCGCATGGCTGATCGAGAACCAGTACTTGAAGAGCAGGATGCCGTCGTCGATGAGGAGCCGTTCAAAAACCGGGCACTGTGCCATGAAGCGCTTGTGTTCCGCCGGGGTGCAAAAGCCCATAACGTGTTCGACGCCGGCACGGTTGTACCAGGAGCGGTCCATCAGGACGATTTCCCCTGCGGCGGGGAGATGCGCCACATAGCGCTGGAAATACCATTCACCGCGTTCGCGTTCCGTCGGCGCCGGCAATGCGACTATCCGGGCAAACCGCGGATTCAGGTATTCGGTGACCCGCTTGATCGCACTCCCCTTGCCGGCGGCGTCCCGACCCTCAAAAATGATGAGGACCCTCGCCCCGCTGCTCCTGACCCACTCCTGGAGGGCAACCAGTTCTCCTTGGAGCCGGAGAAGTTCGGCCTCGTAGATTCCGGTATCCAGCCGGGCCCGCCGCCGTGCGGAGCCCTTCTTGTGACCGGCGTGCCCCTTGCCGGACTCGTCCGTGCGATGTGCCATGGTTCCGTTCCTGTATTCCGGCGGGCGCCTTGTCCCGCCGCGCCCATTTTGGCCCGTTAGCAGAACGGCTACAAGGGTCCTCCAGCGCGGAAGCCGTGACGGGCGGAACTCCCATGCCCGGGGCATGAAGACTGGCGCTGGGCACGCCAGGACAGGACACACATTGCCGTCAACCCGGAACGATGCTCTGTTGCCCGGGGCACGACGCGAGGATCCGTTTCATCGCCTCCTTCTCTGCGGCTGTGACCCACAGCTGGTAGGCCGCCTTGACCGAAATCTGGCGGGCAACGTAGTGGCAGCGGAAAGCCTTGTTGGGCGGCAGCCAGGTGGCGGCGTCGGAGGCGCTCTTGTCCTGGTTTGCGAGGCCGTCGACGGCGATCAGGTTGAGGGGGTCGTTGGCCAGGTGCTCCCGCTGCTGCGCGGTGAGCTGCTGGGCGCCCTTTTGCCACGCGTCGCCCAGCGCCACGACGTGGTCGATCTGCACTTCCGCGCTGGTGTCGGGGCCGCGCCGGAACACGATCATGCGGCCGGTGTACGGTTCCTGGAACGTGCCGCCGGCCACCTGGCACCGGGAACCGCTGACGAATTCCGCGGCCGCCAGGTCCCGCCGGAGGATGTCGTTGCGCGTATCGCAGCCGTTGCGGTCCACGTCGAGCCAGGCCTGGCCGAAGGCGCTCCGGTCGTAATTGTCCTTTGCCGACCGTCCCTTGACCGCAAGAGTGTCGAGCACGCCGGCGGCGCTGCCCGCCGGTACGGGCCGGACAGCCTCCACCGGCTTCATCCACTCGCGGGCAAGCACCGGGGCCTCGCTGGGACCCGGGGTCCGTGGCTCGGCGGCGGCAAACTGACCGGCAGTGAAGAACCAGAACAGGCCGCCGAGCAGGGCCAGTGCGGCCACGGCGAGGAGAAGCCACGCCTGGCGCGATCTGCGCCGGGCGCGGCGGAATTCCGTCCAGGTGACGGTCATGAGGGCGGCCGCAGGCGGCGTTCTGGCTTCACGACCCGAGCCTACGCGGGTGCTCTGACATCCGGGAGGCTGTCCACAGTGTTGGGGAGCGGTGGCGGAAAACGCCGTCGGCTATTGCTCCCGTGTGACCCGTTTCAGGTCCTGGTTGGCCAGGTCCAGCAGTGACTGGAGCTGGTTCACCCGGTCGTCGTTGACTTCACCGGCCTCGCGTTTGACCATGGCGTCGTCCAGCAGCCGCTTGGCTTCCTTCGCGTTGCTCCGCGCGACGTCCAGCGCGTGTTCCAGGGTGGTCTCGTGTTCAACAGCCGGGTTCTGTTCCATGGCACCATTGTGGTTCCCTTTCCCGACCGATTCCAGTGAACCGGCCGGGAAAAGGGGAATAAGTCCCGGTCAGGGACTTTTAGTCCGGTGGCTAGAGGCCGACGGGCAGACCGGCGGCCTCGAGGATGGAGGCCGCGTCCTTGGCGGGGAAGGACGGCGGATTGACCCCGGCCATTTCCTCCATGACGCGGACCACCTGGCAGCTGTAGCCGAACTCGTTGTCGTACCAGACGTACAGCACGAGGTTTTTCTCGTTGGAGATCGTGGCCAGGCCGTCCACGATGCCTGCCCGGCGCGAACCGACGAAGTCCGTGGAGACAACCTCGGGCGAATCGATGTAGTCGATCTGCTTGCGCAGCTCGGAGTGCAGCGACATTTCCCGCAAGTAGTCGTTGACCTCGTCCTTGGTGGTGCCGTTCTCCAGGTTAAGGTTCAGGATGGCCAGCGACACGTCCGGGGTGGGGACGCGGATGGAGCTGCCCGTGAGCTTGCCGAGCAGTTCCGGGAGGGCCTTGGCGACGGCTTTGGCGGCACCGGTCTCGGTGATCACCATGTTCAGCGCGGCGGAGCGGCCACGGCGGTCACCCTTGTGGAAGTTGTCGATCAGGTTCTGGTCGTTGGTGAAAGAGTGGACCGTCTCCACGTGCCCGTGCACCACGCCGTAGCGGTCGTTGATGGCCTTGAGCACGGGAGTGATGGCGTTGGTGGTACAGGAGGCCGCCGAGACGATCGTGTCCGAGTCGGCGATGGTGCCGTGGTTGATGCCGTGCACGATGTTCTTCAGCTCGCCCTTGCCCGGGGCGGTCAGGAGAACCCGGGACACACCCTTGCTCTTCAGGTGCTGGGACAGGCCTTCGGCGTCGCGCCAGCGGCCCGTGTTGTCCACGACCAGGGCGTCGTGGATGCCGTAAGCGGTGTAGTCGATCGTGGCGGGGTTGTCCGAGTAGATGACCTGGATCTGGACGCCGTTGGCGGTGATGGTGTCGTTTTCGAGGTCCACCTTGATGGTGCCTTCGAAAGAGCCGTGGACGGAGTCGCGGCGCAGCAGGCTGGCGCGCTTGGCGAGGTCGTTGTCGGAACCGCGGCGGACCACGATGGCGCGCAGGCGCAGGCCGTGGCCGCCGCCCGCCTTTTCAATCAGGAGCCGGGCCAGGAGCCGGCCGATGCGGCCGAAGCCGTAGAGTACGACGTCGGTGCTGGTGCGGTCGTCGCCGCCGCGCTTGCCGACAATCTCGGCAAGTTCCCCGCGGAGGAACTCATCCAGGCTGGCGCCGTCGCCCTCTGCTCGGTACTTTTCGGTGAGGCGGGCAATATCGATCGCCGCGGCGCCAAGGTCCAGCTTGGTCAGGGCCTCCAACAGCGGGGCCGTCTCCTCGAGGCGCAGTTCTTCCTTGCTCATCCGGCGGGCGAAGCGGTGGGCCTTGAGGATATTCATGGTGGACTTGTTGATCAGGCTGCGTCCGTGGATGGAGGTCACCACGTTGTTCTCGCGGTACAGCCGGCCGATCACGGGGATCATGGCCTCGGCGAGCGCCTCGCGGCCCATCCACGTATCAAGACAAGAATCTGACGTCTGGCTCACAGAACTACCTTCCTAGAATCCACCCCCTACGTCCTCGTAGGGGGAAGTCGGCCGCCGGAGGGTGTCCGGTACCGGGCACCGGCAGGGATTCGGTCCACCCCGGGCGCCTCATCGAGCGCAAAGAAAAACCGCCGGCTGCGAACGCAGACCCGGCGGCAGAACTTCTACGTTCACCATCAATTCTAAGGGCGGCCCGGCATGCTCCGGTGCCCTGTAGCGCGTGAAATGACTCACACACCGTCCGGGGCCTTAGAGGAGCCGGCAAAACCACTCACTCCTGGCGCCAGCCGGGCTGCGTCCTCCAGGATCATGTCGACGGCCTTTTCCGCGATCATGATGGTCGGCGCCTGCGTGTTGGCGCTGATCAGGCGGGGCATGATCGAGGAGTCAACCACCCGCAATCCCTCCAGCCCGTGGACCTTCAGCCGGGGCGAGACGACCGAATCATCGGTGGTCCCCATGGCGCAGGTGCCGACCGGGTGGTACGAAGTCCTTCCGTGGGAGCGCACGAACTTCACGTACTCGTCGCGGGTCTTCACCCGTGAGCCGTCACCGATGTGCTCCTTTTTGATGAAGGCTGCGATCGATGTCTGTTCCATGATCTGGCGGCTCTGTTGCACGCCGGCGATCGTCATCTCCAGGTCATAGTCGTCCGCTAGGAAATTCGGATCGATGAGCGGCGACTGTGTGGGGTCTGAGGATGCGACCCTGACCGTCCCGCGGCTGCGGGGTCGCAGGAAATAGGAGTTCAACGTCATGCCGAACCCGGGCTGCAGCGACGCTATGCCCGGCTCTGAACGCGCGGCGGGCAGGAAGTGGAACTGCAGGTCAGGGGTTTTCTCATCCTTGTTGGCGTAACTGAAACCGCCGGCCTCGACAAGGTTGGACGCGAACGGTCCCGAGCGGAAGGCCAGGTACTCGAGGCCGGCCAGGACCGTCGCCGGGCGCACGCGGTTGAAGCGGTCCAGGCTGTGGTCGTCGGTGAGTTCGTAGATGATGTCCAGGTCCAGGTGATCCTGGAGGTTCTTCCCGACGCCTGGGAGGGCATGGAGGACGTCGATCCCGGCGGCGGCGAGGTCCGCCGGGTCGCCGACCCCCGAAAGCTGCAGCAACTTCGGCGATCCAAAGGCGCCGCTGGCGACAATGACCTCCCGCCGCGCGGCGTAGGTTCTCACCACCCCGTCTTCGACTGCCTGCACGCCGACGGCACGGCCGTTCCTGATGACCACTTTGGAAACGGTTACGTTGACGCGGACCGTGAGATTGCGGCGCTTGCGCGCGGGTTTGAGGTAGGCCACGGCCGCGCTGCACCGGCGGCCGTTCTTCGTGGTGGTCTGGTAGAAACCGACGCCGTGCTGTTCGGCGCCGTTGAAATCGTTGTTGTACGGCAGCCCGAACTCCTGTCCGGCCTGCACGAACGCCGCCGAGAGCGTGTGCGGACGCCGGGGATCCGAGACGCCAAGCGGCCCCTGGGTTCCGTGGTGGGGTCCTGCGAGTCTGGAGTTGCACTCCGAACGGACAAAATACCTGGACACCTCAGCGGCGGACCAGCCCTCGCAGCCGTAGTCCGCGACCCACCCGTCGTAGTCCTCGTCCACGCCCCGCGTGAAGACCTGGGAGTTGATGGAGCCGCCGCCGCCGAGTCCCCGGCCCTGGGGAAGCGCGATGCTGCGGCCGTTGCTGTGCTTTTGCGGAACGCTGTTGTAGGCCCACTGATACGGGCCCCCCTTGAGTCTGGGGAAGCCCGCGGGCATGTGAATGAACGGATGGCGGTCGGATTTTCCTGCTTCGAGCAGCAACACGCGTATGGAAGGGTCTTCGCTAAGTCTGCCGGCCAAGACGCTGCCGCCTGTGCCACCGCCGGCGATGACATAGTCGTATGCTGCGTCGTCCGGCACTATGACTCCTCGACCATCGCTCATGCACCGTTACCTGAAGCGTTCATTGAAGTGTCGGGGCTCGCGGGGATGATGTCAACCACGCCTCAAGGTTTTCCCAAGCTTGCAACCCTGCAGTCACGCGACCCCCGGCCGGCAGCCTGTGACGGCCGAATCCTGCCGGGCAGGACTTCCCGGCGGTTTGGATGGATGGGTTGACCGATACGCCGGGTTCTGGCCGATTCGTTGCGGGTACTGGGATGCGGGCTAGGTCAGGGGCAAATCAGGGGCATCGAGCTTCACGAGACCATCCGTTAGGGCCGCCGCCTTGGTGTCGTCGTCCGGCCACAAGTGGGCATAGGTCTTGAGGGTTTCAGTGGCGTCGTTGTGCCCCAGCCGGTGGGCCACAGCCACCGGGGACATGCCCCCGGCGATGAGCTGCGAGGCGTGGTAGTGCCGGAGCTCGTGCCACCCCGTACCGGAGCCCGGGACGATGTCTCGGATGTGACGCCACGCCTCCCCCGCCGTGTGCCTGGTGATGGCCCGGCCGGCCGAGTGGAAGATGATTCCGCCGACGCCCTGCGGCCCTTCCCGGAGGTTCTTGAGGATCTGCATGGAGTGATCGCCGATGTGGATGCGCCGGCGGCTGGCCTTTGTTTTGGGCGGCCCCCATGAGGGATCGCTCGAGTTGTTCCCGATCAGTTGCCGGTCGATGCTGATCATGGAGTTGTCGAAGTCGACCCGGTCCCAGGTCAGGCCGCGGAGCTCGGAGGAACGCAGCCCGGTCGCGGCGCAGAACACTACCATCGGACGGTACGGCCGCCAGATCTCAGCGGCGAGCCGCTGCACCACCTCGGTGCGGAGCGGCACGACCGCCTCAGGCTCGATCTTCGGGAGCCGTATAGATAGGCACGGAGTCTTCTGTACCTTCCCATCGAGCACGGCAGCCTTGAACATCGCCGCCAAGTACCCATAGGTGACTTTGACGGTCGATGGTGCCAGCGACTCTGCCCAGTCCCCCACCGCGGCCTGCACGTCTTCGCGGCGCACCGAGTCGAGGGCCATCTTTCCGAGGCTGGGGACGATGTAGAGCTTCATCTTCGCCTCGACCTGCGCCCTGGATGAAGCCCGGTGGTGCAGCTGGTCCTTCTTCCACTGCTCCGCATAATCCGAGAGGAGGACTTTCGTCCGCGTCCGCACATAGGTGCCCTGGTTCATGGCCGACACCTGCTCGGCGAGGAACGCCTTGGCCGCTTCCTTTGTGGCGAAGCTCTGCCGCTGCTTCGATTCCCCCGTCGGCGTCCACTCCGCCCGCCACCGCAAACCCTTCCCATATAGCGGGGTGCGGGTCTTGTCCTTCCGGATACACCTGTCTTCGACGCGGGCCACTACAGCATCCTTCCCGCGAGGGCAGGCCGCCGGCGCTGGATCCTCTGCTCTTTGAGCCGGGCAACGGTGTGCGGGTCCCAGGCATGAGCTTCGGGCATATCCAGGATCCGGTCTACTTCCTGCCAGAACCGGACGCCGGAGAGGTCGAACTCCTCCCGGGCCCGGCGTTCCCGGGCGGCCGGGTATTTGAACGGCGCCACGGCGAGGCGCAGGATTCCCTGGTCGTGCTCAGTCACGGTGGCTCGACCCGGGGCACCCGCCGGAGGAGACGCGCTGTTGGGACTACGGCAAGCTCCCGAAGGTCATGGTGTCCGTGCCGCTGGCGGGCGGCCTCACGGTGGACGTCTACGCCGTCGCCGAACGCTGGAACCCCTCCTACGTCCTCGTCGCCTGGGGAGACGATGAGGACCACAAGCACTGGGCCTGGGTCCCCGCCGGGAACGTCCGCCGCGTCACCGGCTCCGAGTGGGACATCGAGGAGTACCGCCGCTGCCCGGAGAAACTGCGTTCGATCAGGTGGGGCAAACGGCTCCCCGGGTTCCTGCTGACCTAGCTCGTTCGGCCGCCGTCTCTATGCGCGGCCTTGCCGCAGCTCAAGGAAAGTCCAAGGTGCGTAGGCAACCATAGCCTTCCTGGCTGGCTCGGGAAGCCTCGCTGTCTCCGAACGGGGCACTGTTGCCGGTGCCGGCTGTCCCTGCTTTAGGGTGGGAGGTGGGATCCGTGAAGAGACTTACGGCATGGGCTCAAGGGCTACTGGTCGGCCTGACAGTTTCTGTCCTGATGCTCGCGGGCGTTACGCCCGCGAAGGCAGCGGAGAAGATCACCGTCCTGCATGTGTTCGTAGCTGCGGGGCAGTCGAATATGTCTGGCCGCGGCCTCCCCAGCGGCACCACAAATGATCCGCGAGACCCAAGGATATTCCAGTACGGCGCGAAGCTACGCACGCTCCGCGAGGCCACCATCCCTTTGGACATGCTCGACACCGCCAAAGGAATCTCCCCGGCCACGACGTTTGCCCGCGAGTACGTGAAATACCAGCCCGCCAACGTCGGAGTTCTCATTATCCCCGCGGCGCGAGGCGCCACCGCATTTACCAACAGCGTGGCAACCCCGACTTGGAATGTAGGCACAGCCTCCGCCCCGGAATTCGATCTCCCCTGGCTGGCAGTCACACAAGCCCGCGAAGGGATCGCGGCGGCCGTGGCGGCGGGCTACACCGTGAAGCTCAAAGGCATCCTCTGGCACCAGGGCGAAGGCAACTGGTGGATGTCCACCTCCGCATACAGCGCGAAGCTTGACGAGCTCATAGGGTACTTCCGATCCCAACTGGCTGCCCCTCGACTGCCCTTTGTGGTGGGGGGTCTGGCACCGGAGGGAATCGCGGCCCAACCCGGTTTAGCCAACGTGGACAAGTCCCACAAGGCAACACCCTCACGAGTCGCCTACACCGCGTTCGCACCGTCCACGGCCGGGGGCGTGAACGACGGCGACGCGTTCCACTTCTCCCGGACCGGCGTCGAGTACCTGGGGAGAACGTACCTCACCGCCTATTGGCGGGCCGCCAAAATCACCTACGGTCCGGTACCGGCCATCACCGGTACCGCGAAGATCGGGGCCACCCTCACCGCCGTGCCCGGCACTTGGGCCCTGGCTCCGGTTACCGTGAGCTACCAGTGGTACCACTCCGGGACTGCGATCTTTGGCGCCACCGCTGCCACCTATACGGTCCTCTCCGGCGATCTAGGACGGACCATCACCGTGAAGGTCACCGGCTCCAGAGCCGGTTACACTAGCAGCTCCAGGACCTCCGTCGGCACCAAGGTGGCTAAGTAGCGCGTAACCATGCTGGAGTCTCTGAGAGTCCACCGCAACCGCTGGCCTAGCCGCTCGGCCCAGCTATCGGGGTATGGTTCGTGCTCCAGGGAATCCAGGGATTCGGCTTCTTCTTCGTCCAGCCGTGCTTCCAGAAACTCGATGATGTCCGCCATGGGCTCATACTGCCACTAGCTGAGCGCGTCCGCAGCAGCCGGACCCGAGGGGCAAACGAGGGGCAAACGCCCCGGCCAGACCCCATCAAATCGAATCAAATCGGATCGAGAATGAGGGGCTGGAAACGCCGTCATATAGCCGAATTTTCCCTAGATCACGGGGGCAAAGGCCTAAGTAAGTGGATGGGTTGACCGATACGCCGGGTTCTGTGTTCCCGCGCTGTTGCCGGCGCGGGAGTAGCGGCCATCCATCTACGGACGCCGTTGCCGACGCCCTCCAGCAGCCTACCCGGACACTCGGGCGAGCAGCCCTCAAACGTGCCCTGTCTGGCCTTGCTCCGGGTGGGGTTTACCTAGCCTTCCCGGTCACCCGGGAAGCTGGTGGTCTCTTACACCACCGTTTCACCCTTACCTGCCCTGCGGCCTGTGCAAAACACACGCCGCACGCAGGCGGTCTGTTCTCTGTGGCACTGGCCTGCGGGTTACCCCGAGTGGGCGTTACCCACCACCCTGCTCTGCGGAGCCCGGACGTTCCTCGAGCCACTTGCGTGACGCGCGGCCGCCTGGTCAACCCATCCGCTGTCCATTCTAAGGTCAGCGGGGGGGCCTCCGGTGACACGTCCGGACCGGGCCGGACCCCCCGGGCCTATTATCGGAAGATGGACGAGTCTGCCCTGACCCGGCGACGCCTGCTGGAGCTGGCCGGAATCGGCCTGGGCGCGGCCGCGTTCACGGGCTGCACTGCCCGCATCGCGCCCGCCGAAATGACTCCGCCAGCACCAGCCGCTCCGGCCGTACCAGCAGGCCCGACGGCGACAGCGCCCCCGGCGCCCGCCGCCCCGTTGACAGTCCGGACCAGCTCAGGCTCATTCGTCTCGGCTTACCGCCCCGGGATCGCCAGCCACTGGTCCCTGGCCGCCCCCGAATTGCCGCCCGGCGGCACACAGCCGGAATTGCCCCTGGCTGTCTTTCTTCACGGACTCAACGGCAGCCACACCGTCCTGCTCGAGGACCTGGCCGCCCAGGAGGCCCTCCAACGGCACCTCGACGCCGGCGGCACGCCCTTCGCGATCGCTGCTGTGGACGGCGGAAACACCTGGTGGCACCCGCGCGCCGACGGCAGCGACACCCAGTCGATGCTGGTGAAGGAATTTGTACCGTTCCTGGGCAGCCAGGGCTGCGACCTGGGCAGGATCGGCCTCTTTGGCCTCTCCATGGGAGGCTTCGGTTCCCTGCTGCTCGCCTCGCAGGGCCGGCTGCCCGGAGTCCGCGCCGTCGCGGCCATGAGCCCAGCGGTCTGGGACCACTACGACCCTCGCCAGGAATCGGCCTTCGACGGCCCGGCCGACTTCGCAGCCCATGACGTGTTCGCGCTCCGACCCCGACTCGCGGCGCTGCCCAAGCGGATCGACTGCGGCACCGGCGACGAGCTTGCCGCCTCGGTTCGTGCCTACCGTTCAGGACTCCCGGGCGAGGTCGAGGGTGGTTTCCGGCCCGGCGGCCACGACTACAGCTACTGGCGGTCCGTCCTGCCCGATGTGTTGTCCTTCTTGGGCTACAACCTCGCCTGAACCCGGCGCCGGTAGGATCGTACGGTGCTAATTCTGTTGCCGCCCTCCGAGGGCAAGACTCCCGCAACGCGCGGGAACGCCGCCGACTGGACCGCCTTAAGCTTTCCCGCCCTCAACAGCTCCCGGGCCAGGGTTCTGGACGCGCTGGGCACAGTCAGCGCCCATGAGGACGCCTTGGCGCTGCTGGGCGTCGGCGCCTCGCTGAGTGCCGACGTCGAACGCAACACCCGCCTGCACGCGGAACCTGCTGCGCCGGCCCACCAGGTCTATTCCGGCGTGCTCTTCGATGCCCTGGGCTATGACTCCCTGACCCCGGCGCAGCGGAAGAAGGCCGACGCGTCGGTGCTGGTGGTCTCCGCCCTGTGGGGCGCCATCCGCTTCGCCGACCGTGTGCCGGCCTACCGGCTGTCGATGGGGATCTCACTGCCCGACGTCGGGCGGCTCGCCTCGTTCTGGAAGCCGCAACTGGGCGAGGCCCTGGCGGTGGCCGCCGCGGGCGAGCTCCTGGTGGACTGCCGGTCCAGCACCTACGCCGCGGCCTGGACTCCCCCGCCGGAACAGACGGTGGCCGTGAACGTCTTCACCGAGACAGGCGGCGTGCGCAAGGTGGTCAGTCATTTTGCCAAGCACACCCGGGGCGAGCTGGCACGCCATTTGCTCACCCGCCGGGGAAAGGCGCCGACCACCCCGGCGCAGCTGCAGAAGGCGGCGGCCGAGAAGTGGGTTGCCGAACTGGTCGAGGGCACGGCCCGGAAGCCGCACACCCTGAACATCATCCTGCCCAACTAGCTCGCAGCAGGGGCCGTTCTGAACACTCAGAACGGCCCCTGCTGTTAGTCAGTTGGGTGGTTAGGCCCACTCGGCGGAGCGGACCAGGATGCAGCCGGAATCCGGGCAAAAGACGATGTCGTCCTCGGCGGCGGCCTTGATCTCCGCGAGGTCGCCCGGGCTCAGGTGCATGCCCGAGCCTTCCGAGGTGCCGTGGAAGAGCCGGGCAGCGCCGACGCCGCGCTTAGCCAGCGTCTTCTCGTAGATGGCCAGCATGCCGGCGTCGAGGGCAGCGGCGAACTCGGCCCGCTGCCCGCGCACCACGGTGGCCTCGGCTGCGATCTCGGCCAGCTGTTCGTCCAGCTCGGCGCGGATGGAGCCGAAGGAGCCCTGGATGTCGTCCACGATCTGCTGCTGGGCCACTTGGCGGGCACGGAGCGAGTCGAGCCGTTCGAGGACTTCGAGCTCAACGTCCTCGAGGTCCGAGCGGCGCTTGTTCAGGGAAACAAGGTCCCGCTGCAAGGCAACGAGGTCCTTGGACAGGCCCGTTCCGCTGTTGAGCCTCGCCTCGTCGCGTTCGATCCGGGAGGCAACCTGCTCGACGTCGGCCTCTGAGCGCTTGAGCTCGAGCTCGGCGTCGTGGACGGCCACCTTCGCTGCGCCCAGTTCACCGTTGGCCACACTGAGTGCAGCTTCAAGATCGGTGATCCGGGAGTCACTTTCAAGGCTTCGCCGGCGGTTGGACAAGGACTTGAGCTTGGCATCGAGTCCCTGCAATTCGAGCAACTTCAACTGTTCCGCCGGTGCTGCCTTGGCCACTATTTACCTCCGCTAAATCCAATCCGGCCGAAGCCGGGCACCGTATCGGCGCTCCCTAGACTCTAGTCCCCGGCCGGAGTCAGAATGAAGTCCCACGGATCACTGTTGGTGGTGCTGACCCGGATCTCGACGTCGTGGCCCTGGTCGCTGAGCACGTTGCCCAGCGCTTCGGCGGCGGCGGGCAGCCACAGCCACTCGCTGGCGAAGTGGGACACATCGATCAGGTAGGGCCGGTCGTTGACCGCCGCCTCCCGGGCTTCCGATGCCGGGTGGTGCCGCAGGTCAGCCGTCACGTAGACGTCCGCGTTGCTGGCCCGCACCTCCCCGAAGAGGGAATCGCCGGCGCCGCCGCAGACAGCAACCCGCCGGATCAGACCGTCCCGGTCCCCGGAGACCCGGACGCCGCCTGCCACCGAGGGCAGGATGCCGAACACCCGGGCAGCGAAATCACCCAGCGTCAGGACCTCCTCGAGGTCCCCGACCCGGCCGATGCCTTCTTCGGGGAGCCCGTTCGCGGCGGGGGTCAGGGGGGCGACATTCAGCAGGCCCAGGGCATCGGCCAGGACATCGGAGACTCCCCCGACGGCGGAGTCCCCGTTGGTGTGCACGGTCATCAGCGCGGTCCCGGACTCGATGAGGCGGTGCACAGCCTTGCCCTTGGCCGTATTCGCGGCGACCGACGTCACGCCCCTGAGCAGGAGCGGATGGTGCGTGATGAGCAGTTCGGCGCCGAATTCAATGGCTTCCTCGATCACGTCCGTGGTCGGATCGACGGCGAACATGACCCTGTGCACCTCGGCGTTCGGATGGCCCGCCACGAGGCCCACCTCATCCCAGTCCTCGGCCAAGGATTCGGGCCAGAGCTCCTCCACCGCCAGCTGGATCATGCCCAGCGTCGCGGCGCCGGGGGCCTCGCCGTGGCCGGTAGCGCCGTCGTCGGCGGCAGCAGTGCCGTCGGACTCCGCTGAAACATCGGTGTTCACAGGTTCCATACCCCCATTTTTACCCTATCCGCGGGCGCCCCTGACACTCGTAAGGGTCTCGTAAGGTGGGCGGGGAATCATCTGGACCGTCGAACCATTGAAGAGGTCATGAGAACTTTTGTCCTCGGCGGAGGCTGCTTTTGGTGCCTCGACGCCGTCTACCAGAAAACCAAGGGTGTCAGTTCGGTCGTCTCGGGCTACACCGGAGGCCATGACCGCGACCCCGACTATTATTCTGTGTGCTCCGGGACCACCGGCCACGCCGAGGTGGTGGCTGTGACGTTCGACGAGGACGTCATCCCCGCCGAAGTCATCCTGGACATGTTCTTCGTCCTCCACGACCCCACCACCCTGAACCGGCAGGGCTACGACGTCGGGACGCAGTACCGTTCCTCCATGTTCTACGAAACCACCGAGGAAAAAATCCTGTTCGAGGAGGCGATCGAGCGGAACCAGGCCCTGTGGCGGCATCCGATCGTGACCGAGGTCAGCCGGCTGCCGCAGTTCCATGTGGCGGAGCAAATTCACCAGGACTACTTCGCCAAGTACCCCGAGCAGGGTTACTGCCAGGTCATCATCAACCCGAAGCTGGCCAAGGCGAGGAAATATTACTCTGCGTGGCTTAATGCTTAGCTAGGGCCTGTACGCGCTCGTTAGGCTGACCTCAGTCAACCCTCTTCAAAGACAGGCATACATACATGGCACCGATCTATGACGATGTAACCCAGCTGGTCGGCGGAACTCCGCTGGTCCGGCTGAACCGGCTGACCGAAGGCCTTGACGCCACAGTGGCCGTCAAGCTGGAGTTCTACAACCCGGCCAACAGCGTCAAGGACCGGATCGGCGTCGCCATCATTGACGCTGCCGAGAAGGCCGGTGCCCTCAAGCCCGGCGGCACCATCGTCGAAGGCACCTCCGGCAACACCGGAATCGCCCTGGCCATGGTGGGCGCGGCCCGCGGCTACAAGGTCATCCTGACCATGCCGGAAACCATGTCCACCGAGCGCCGAGTCATGCTGCGCGCCTACGGCGCCGAAATCGTCCTGACCCCCGGTTCCGAGGGCATGCGCGGAGCCGTGGAGAAGGCCCAGGAGATCGTGGCCAACACGGAGAACTCCATCTGGGCCCAGCAGTTCGCCAACGAGGCCAACCCGGAGATCCACCGCCGCACCACGGCCGAGGAAGTCTGGGCCGACACCGACGGCAAGGTGGATATCTTCGTCGCCGGCGTCGGCACCGGCGGCACCGTCACCGGCGTCGGGCAGGTCCTGAAGGAACGCAAGCCGGGCGTCCAGATCGTCGCCGTGGAGCCGAAGGACTCCCCCATCCTCAATGGCGGCGCCCCGGGCCCGCACAAGATCCAGGGCCTCGGAGCGAACTTCGTCCCCGAAATCCTGGACACCAACGTCTACGACGAGGTCATCGACGCCACCCTGGAAGACTCCGTCCGGGTCGCCCGCGATCTCGGCATCAAGGAAGGCATCCTGGGCGGCATCTCCTCCGGCGCGATCGTCTGGGCGGCCCTGGAGCTCGCCAAACGCCCCGAGAACGCCGGTAAACTCATTGTTGCTGTGGTTTGCGACTTTGGTGAGCGCTACATCTCCACCGTGCTGTACGACGACATCCGCGGCTAAAGTCACTGCCGCCGTCCCACGATTCCCCAGAAAGGTCTTTGTGAGCTTCTTCGCAAGACTGAAGGAAGACCTCGACGCCGCCCGGTCCCACGACCCGGCGGCTCGAGGTTCTTTTGAGAACTTCTTCGCCTACTCCGGCCTGCACGCCATCTGGTTCCACCGTCTGACGCACCGGCTGTGGCAAAACCCGGCCCTGCGGTTCCCGGCCCGGCTCATCTCCCAGCTCGCCCGGTTCCTCACCGGGATCGAGATCCACCCCGGCGCGACCATTGGCCGGCGCTTCTTCATCGACCACGGCATGGGCGTGGTCATCGGTGAGACCGCCGAGATCGGCGAGGACGTCATGATCTACCACGGGGTGACCCTCGGTGGCCGCTCGCTGGCCAAGATCAAACGTCACCCCACCATCGAAGACCGCGTGGTGATCGGCGCCGGAGCCAAGATCCTGGGCCCCATTACGATCGGACGGGACAGCGCCGTCGGGGCCAACGCCGTCGTGGTCAAGGATGCCCCGGCCGAATCAATCGTCACCGGCGTGCCTGCGACCTGGCGGCACCGCGACGCGCAGCGCGAGACCAAACCCGCCGTCGACCCAGCCGAATACCTGATCGAATACCGGATCTAGGGCCGCTTCGGGGCGACGGAAGTCTTTTCACCTGCTCCCCGTATCACTAGGATGTCGAGCACAGCGGCGCGTCCGTCCGTGCAGTGTCCTAGTGTGCAGTGTCCCTTAGGAATGTCCTTGAATTGGCGCCGTCCGAGCCTGCGAGGAGACGCGCCATGCCCAACGGTAAGCCGAACATCCTGGTCATCTGGGGTGATGACATTGGCATCACCAACCTGAGCTGCTACAGCGACGGGCTAATGGGGTACCGCACACCCAACATTGACCGCCTTGCCGAGGAAGGCATGCGGTTCACGGACTCCTACGGCGAACAAAGCTGCACCGCAGGGCGTGCCTCGTTCATCACCGGGCAGAGCGTGTTCCGTACCGGGCTCAGCAAGGTCGGCATGCCGGGCGCGGACCTCGGCCTGCGCGCCGAGGACCCCACCATCGCCGAGGTCCTCAAACCGCACGGCTACGTGACCGGACAGTTCGGCAAGAACCATCTGGGCGACAAGAACGAATTCCTGCCGACCGCCCACGGCTTCGACGAGTTTTACGGCAACCTGTACCACCTCAACGCCGAGGAGGAGCCGGAATCGCCCAACTGGCCCAGTGTCCAGGACTTCCCCGGTTTCAACGACCGGGCACGGCCGCGCGGGGTCATCCGCTCCTGGGCCACCGAGGACGAGGACGACACAGTGGACGGGCGGTTCGGCCCGCGCGGCAGACAGCGCATCGAGGACACCGGCCCGCTCACCAAAAAGCGCATGGAGACGATCGACGAGGAGTTCGGCGCCGCGGCGAAGGACTTCATCGGGCGCGCGCATGGCGCCGGCAACCCGTTCTTCGTGTGGATGAACACCACGCACATGCACTTCCGCACGCACCCGAAGCCCGAGAGCATCGGCCAGGCCGGCCGCTGGCAGTCTGAATACCACGACACCATGATCGACCACGACAAACTCGTCGGCGGGCTCCTGGACCACCTCGACGAACTGGGCATCGCCGAGGATACGATCGTGATCTACTCCACCGATAACGGCCCGCACATGAACACCTGGCCCGACGGCGGAATGACCCCGTTCCGCAGCGAGAAGAACACCAACTGGGAGGGCGCGTTCCGCGTCCCCGAGATCATACGGTGGCCGGGCCACATCCCGGCGGGGGTCGTGTCTAACGAGATCATCCAGCACCATGACTGGCTGCCGACGTTCCTCGCCGCCGCCGGCGACACGACCACGGTCGAAGAACTCAAGCAGGGCAAGTCGATCGGCGACCGCACCTACAAAGTCCACATCGACGGCTACGACCTCCTCCCATACCTCACGGGCGAAGTCACCGTGAGCCCCCGGAAGGGACTCGTGTACTTCTCCGACGACGGCGACGTGCTCGCCTTGAGGTACGACAACTGGAAGGTCGTGTTCATGGAGCAGCGTGTGCAGGGCACGCTCCAGGTGTGGTTCGAACCCTTCGTGCAGTTGCGGATCCCGAAACTGTTCAACTTGCGCACCGACCCCTTCGAACGGGCGGACGTCACCTCGAACACGTACTTCGACTGGCTCTTCGAGAACGACTACCTCATCTTCGCCGCCCAGGCACTCATGGCAGAGTTCCTCGCCACGTTCGAGGAGTTCCCGCCACGCCAGCGTGCAGCGACCTTCAGCATCGACCAGGCCGTGGAGAAGCTGCAGGCGTTCCTGGCCGGTGGCGATTGATTCCCCACCCCGCCACGCCGCCCGTCGCTCCCCAGGGGTTCGTGCGCATCGACGCCGGAGAGTTCGCTATGGGCTCGGATGAGCACTACCAGGAGGAGGCCCCGGCGCACCGGGTGCGGGTCGGCGGGTTCTGGATCAGCCCGGCAACGGTGACCAACCGCGAGTTCGCGAGCTTCGTGCGGGCGACCGGGTACCGCACGGTCGCGGAGCGGCCGCTGGACCCGGAGATGTTTCCGGGCGCGCCGGCCGAGAACCTCGTCCCGGGGTCGATGGTCTTCACGGGAACACCGGGCCCCGTCGACCTGCGGCACCTCAGCCAGTGGTGGGCGTGGACGCCGGGCGCGAACTGGAGACGGCCATTCGGGCCCGGCACCACCATCGCCGACCGCGCGGACCATCCGGTGGTGCATGTCGCCTACGAGGACGCCGAAGCCTACGCCGAGTGGGCCGGATGCCGTCTGCCAACCGAGGCGGAATGGGAATACGCCGCCCGGGGCGGCCTCGATGGTGCGCGGTTCACGTGGGGCGAGGACCCGGAGGACGCGCACACGCCGCGAGCGAACTACTGGCACGGCGACTTCCCCTGGAGGGCACGCCGCGGCTACGGCTCGACCACGCCCGTGGGTTCCTTCCCGCCGAACGGGTACGGGCTCTATGACATGGCCGGCAACGTGTGGGAGTGGACCAGTGACTGGTACCAGCAGCACGACGCCGGCCCCGGATGCTGTGCCCCGCGCAATCCCCGGGGCGGAGAGCGCGACTCCAGCATCGACCCGCGTCAGGCTCCGGTTCCGCGCAAGGTCATCAAGGGAGGTTCATTCCTCTGCGCCGACAACTATTGCCGGCGGTACCGGCCCGCCGCGCGGCGGCCGCAGATGATCGACACCGGGATGAGCCACGTCGGGTTCCGCTGCGCCGCATCGAAACTTTAGCCGGGGAACCGCTTGTAGATGTTCCACAGGACGGCGTCGAACGCCCGGTCCGGCAGCAGGTGGCGCAGCAGCAGGATCCCCCGGGCGCTGGCTCCCACCGGGTACCGTGTCTTGGGCCGCCGCGCTGTGGCCGCGTGCAGGATGGCCTCGGCCGCGAGTTCCGGCCGCGCCGACGTCGCGGCGTTGTCCGTGGTGGCCAGAGCGGCCGCGACCACCTTGGCCTGGCCGGCGTAGGGGCCGCTCCCGGAGCCGGCCAGCAGCCCCTGCGCCGCAATGGTGCCCCACTCCGACTGCGTCCCGGCAGGCTCAATGATGGCCACGTCGATGCCGTGCGGCTTGAGTTCGAGCCGCAGCGAATCGCTCAGGCCCTCCACGGCAAACTTCGTCGCGTGGTACCAAGCGCCCAGCGGCTCGTACATCTTGCCGCCGATCGATGAGATGTTGATGATCCGGCCCGCCCGCGCGGCCCGCATTGCGGGGATCACGAGCTGGGTCATGCGGGCGAGGCCGAAGACGTTGACGTCGAACTGCCGCCGCCCCTCGGCGAGCTCCACTTCCTCGAGCGAGCCGTACGTCCCGTAGCCGGCGTTGTTGACCAGGACGTCGATCCGGCCGTGCGCGGCCAGCACCTCCCCGACGGCGGTGCACATGGACTCCTCATCCGTCACGTCCAGGGACACCACGTTGACGCCGGAGGCCTTCAGCGGCTCCATTTTCTCCACCCGGCGGGCACCGGCGTAGACGGTGAAGCCGGCCGCGGCCAGCTTCCTCGCGGTTTCGAAGCCGATCCCGGTGGACGCACCGGTGACAAACGCTACGGGCTGGGGCATGGGCAGAACTCCTTGGGCGCTGAACTCGGTGCTGAACGTCTGGGGCGGGTGCGGTGCGGAAACACGAACGGCCGGAGCCTCCCACAGTATCGGGAAGCGCCGGCCGTTCGCGGTGCGGACTAGTGCGTGTCCACTGCCTCGATCTCGGACTTGTCCTCGCCCCAGAGGGTGTGGAAGGTGCCCTCGGCGTCGACCCGGCCGTAGGTGTGCGCACCGAAGAGGTCGCGCTGGCCCTGAATCACGGCGGCCGGCAGGCGCTTGCGGCGCAGGCCGTCGTAGTAGGCCAGCGAGGAGGAGAAGACCGGTACGGGGATGCCGAGCTGCACCGCGGTAGCCACCACGCGGCGCCAGGCCGGGAGGACGTCGGCGATCGCCTTGGTGAACGCCGGTGCGAAGAGCAGGTTGGCCGGCTTTTCCGCCGCGGCGTAGGCCTTGGTGATCTCCTTGAGCAGTTCGGCGCGGATGATGCAGCCGCCGCGCCACAGCGAGGCGATCTCATCCAGCTTCAGGTCCCAGCCGTATTCCTTGGCCGCGGAAGTGAGCATGTCCAGACCCTGGGCGTAGGAAACCAGCTTGGAGGCGTACAAAGCCTGGCGGACGTCTTCGACGAAGCTCTCGGGGACCTCGACGGCGGCCTCGCCGCCGGCCAGCAGTTCCTGGGCCAGGACTCGCTGCTCGGCCTGCGAGGACAGGGCACGGGCGAAGACGGACTCGGCGATGCCCGACGTCGGGGAGCCGAGCTCGAGCGCGGAGATGACCGTCCAGCGGCCGGTGCCCTTCTGGCCGGCGGCATCCACCACGACGTCGACGAACGGCTTGCCGGTCTTGGCATCGACGTGGCCGAGGACCTCTGCGGAGATTTCGATCAGGAAGGAGGCGAGGTCGCCCTTGTTCCACTCTTCGAAGATCTTGGCCTGCTCGGCCGGTTCGATCCCGGCGCCGGAGCGCAGGAGGTCGAAGGCCTCGCCGATGACCTGCATGTCGGCGTATTCGATGCCGTTGTGGACCATCTTGACGAAGTGGCCGGCGCCGTCGGTGCCGATCCAGGCGCAGCAGGGCTGGCCGTCGACGTGGGCGGCGATCTTTTCCAGCAGCGGGCCGAGGGCGTCGTAGGACTCCTTGGAGCCGCCGGGCATGATCGAGGGGCCGTTGAGGGCGCCTTCTTCACCGCCGGAGACGCCGATGCCGACGAAGTGCAGGTCCTTCTTGGCGAGGGCGGCCTCGCGGCGGCGGGTGTCCTCGTAGTGCGAGTTGCCGGCGTCGATGATGATGTCGCCCGCTTCCAGGAGCGGCTCGAGCTGCTCGATCACGGAATCGACCGGCTTGCCGGCCTTGACCATGATCAGCACGCGGCGCGGCTTCTCCAGCGAATCAACGAGTTCCTGGAGGGTTTCCGTGCGGACGAAGTCGCCCTCGTCGCCGTGCTTTGCGAGCAGGGCGTCTGTCTTCTCCACGGACCGGTTGTGCAGGGCAACGGTGAAGCCATTCCGGGCCAGGTTGCGTGCGAGGTTGGCCCCCATCACCGCGAGGCCGGTGACACCGATGTGTGCTGACATCAAAACTCCAATTCATTTCTGTACGCCATCTATGTACGGCGATTCATGTGCGACGTTCAACTAGGACTCGGGAAGGTGCACCGCAGAGGGCGGACCCGCCCTTGGGATTTTTGTGGCTGTACATAAACCATATGTATTTCCGCGGGCTGCGGGAAAGCAGCGCCCACGTAGCGGAATACTGCGCGTCACAAACAGTCTATGATCACCTGCGCCCGGGCCGCCGATCGGCCCGGGAGAGGCTTGCAGCATTATGCTTACGACTATGTCAACGAGCCTCCACCATCGTGCCATTGAGCACCTCGGGACCCGGATCGTGGCCGGCGAGCTTCCGGCCGGGCACGTCATGCTTGCCGAGCATCTTGAGGACGAACTCAAGGTCTCCCGCTCGGTGGTCAGGGAGGCGGTCCGCGTCCTGCAGTCCCTGGGCCTGGTTGAGACCATCAAGCGCGTCGGAATCCGGGTACTGCCCTCCAACCGGTGGAATCCCTTCGATCCGCTCGTGATCCGCTGGCGCCTGGCCGGCGAGGGCCGTGGGGCCCAGCTGCGCTCCCTGGCCGAGCTCCGCACCGCCGTCGAGCCCGTGGCCGCCGAGCTGGCAGCTGCCAACGCCCCCGAGGAGCTCCGCAGGGAACTTGTGGAGGTCTCGCACGCCATGCGGGACGCCGGGCAGGCCGGAGATGTGCCCCGGTTCCTGGAGCTGGACATCCTGTTCCATTCCCTGCTGCTGACCGGCTCCGGCAACGAGATGTTCGCCAACATGGTGGGGCAGGTCACCGAGACCCTGACCGGGCGCACCATCCACGGCCTCATGCCGGACCACCCGCGCGAGACGGCGCTGCAGTGGCACGTGGAGGTCGCCGAAGCCATCGCCGCCGGCGAGGCCGCCGCCGCCCGCGAGGCCTCGAACCGGATCATGCGCGACACCATTTCCGAGATGGAGCCGAGCTGGAAGAACCAGCCGCGGGTGTTCGTTCCGCTCGAGCGCCGGTAGCGCACCGCCGGCGGACCGCCTCACTCCGGGGCCGGCCTGAAGTCGAGCAGGACCTTCCCGGACACCGCCGCATTCCCGGCAGTCTCGAACGCTTCCAGTCCCCGGTCCAGCGAAAAAGTGTGCGTGATGACGGGATCGATCTGCAGGGATCCGTCGGCGAGGGCGGCGATGACGTCATCGATTTCGTCGTTAAAGCGGAAGGAGCCCCTGAGTTCGAGTTCCCGGGTGATGGCCAGGGAGATCAGGACCGGCTGCGGGCCGGTGGGCAGCAGGCCCACCATCACCACGGTGCCGCCGCGGGTCGCACCCCGGATGGCCGAGGCCAGGCCGTGGTGGTTGCCGGAGGATTCGATCACGACGTCGGCCTCGACGGCGGCGATCGCCTCCGCTTCGTCCGCCTTGAGGACGGCGTCCGCTCCCACGGCACGGGCGATGTCCAGCGGCTTGGCATGCATGTCGACGGCCACGATCCGGGCGGCGCCGGCCCGCTTGAGCACGGCAACGGCCAGGGCCCCGATGGGGCCGCTGCCGATCACCAGGGCGGTCTTGCCGGCCACGTCCCCGGCGCGGGCAACGGCGTGCCATGCGACGGCCGCCGGCTCGATCAGCGCCGCGGTGCGCAGGTCAAGGCCCGCGGGCAGCGCCCGGAGCATCCGCGCCGGCAGGTTCACGTACCGGCTGAACGCGCCGTCGGTGTGCGGGAACCGGGCCGCGCTGCCCAGGTAGGTGCAGCCCGGGGAGAGGTTGGGCCGGTCCGCCGGATACCGGGCGGCGCCCGGGCCGGGCGTGGCCGGATGGACCGCCACGGCCGTGCCCGGACCGGGCCCGGTGCCGTCCGCCGCGGCCCGGACCACCGTGCCGGAGACCTCGTGCCCGAGCACCAGGGGCGCCCTCAGGATGGACTCCCCCGCCGCGCCGTGCAGCCAGTAATGCAGGTCCGAACCGCAGATCCCGCCGTAGCGGACTTC